>DASXAO010000192.1:0-8544 GCA_036406675.1 Burkholderiales bacterium | reverse complement strand
AAGCGATAGCTGCCGCGCCTGGTGCGCGGCCAGGACAGGGCGCGCCTGAAGTCGCGCGGCGAAGCGATGCGCGCCGGCTGCTTGATTTCAAGACGGAGGAGTTCCAATACACGCTGAAGGGAGCTATCCGAGGCGCCCACTTCCCGCACCTCGAGGAATTTGCCGGGGTCGCGGCCCACGTAGGACTGAAGCGCGATGAGCGGCACGCGCACGTACTCGCCCAAAAACCGCTCCATCTCCTGGTATTGCCGGTTGCGCGACGGCTCGTCGATGCGCATGGCCCAGCGCATGTACTCCCCGACGACGCTCAGGACCCAGGAGGCGTCGACCGCGTCCGCGCCGTCGCTCGGCCTCGCGATCAAGGCCAGGCCTTCGACGGGCTTCTGGCCGCGCGACAGGGCGGGCTGGACATAGGGAAAGCCGAGCTTGCCGAAGCCCCATCGTCCCCACATCGCGCAGCGCTCGAACGGATCGAGATTGTCCGGCGTTTCGCTCGGCCGGAACGGGTCGTTCATCTCGGCGACGATCGCGGCGAGCGGCTTCCCGGCCGCCGCGCGCGCGTCTCGCTCCAGGATGCGCGCGGTCTCGTCGAGCAGCGACCGGCCGAAGCCCTTGAGCCGCTGCGCCGCGCCGATGAAGAGGAACTCGATGACCCCGGCATTGGGTTCGGCCAGGTAGTCGAGCACCGAGCCGCCGATCGGCTCGCCGTCGAGCTCGGCCAGCACGATGTGATAGTTGTTCCTGCCATACCAGCCCTGCGCCTTGAGCCGCAGGTAGCGCTTCATGTTGGCGAGCGACTCGCGCTCGTCGGAATCGGGAAACTCGCGCACGTACGCGCGGCGATAGAAGCGGGCGAGCTCCGCCAGCCCGCCCGGGGAGGCGTCGAGTTCCCTGAATTGCACCTGCTTCGAAGCGCTCAAGCGCTCGGTCTACTGGCTCTGCTTGTCGTTCAGGAACTGATAGTACCCTTCGACCATCTCGGGCAAATGGCACGCCGAGAAAAAACACGCGAACTCGTCCGGCCGCTTGCCGCCCGCGCCCGGATCGGGCAGGCACAGGGACTTCGCGAATTTCGGGTCATCCTTGCGCAACGTCGCCACGCGGGCACGCAGCAATTCGAGCAACGACTCCCCTCGAGGCGCGGGAAACTTGATTTCGTGCCCGCAGCCCGAGTAGTCCGAGGCGCATACCAGGTGAAACTCCAGGCTCTTGTCCTCGCTCTCCCATGCGCGCCGGAGCAGCTGCAAGGCATTCTCGACCAGGGTTCCCTTCTGCAGCCCCAGCACCACCGCATCGAAGATATTGGCGTGCACGAAGACCGGCAGCAGGTCTTGCCACAACATGCCCGCGCTCATGAGCTCGCGGTTGGCGGCTGCGTCGGCCGTCGGAGCAGGCAGCTGTTCCCCATCGAGGCGCTGGAGCGACTTGCCGCGTCCCGCGCGAGTCACCCAGAACATGAGCCAGATGTACGAGGTAAAGTAGGCCGGCTCCTTCGGATCGGCATTGCGCGGCACGGCTCGCTCCAGCTTGAGCAGCAGCCCGCAGGCTTCCGGCTCGCTCGCGCCGTTGGCCGAGGAAGGAGTCGGCGCGGTCAAGCGCGCCTGCGCGGGAGCGAAGCTGGACGCGGCGCCGAAGGCGAACGGCGCCCACGTGAGGCGGCCGGCCACGTTCCTGACGTGAATGGCGCGCTTGTCTCCCTGGCTTGCGCCGCGCAGCGACTTCAGCACCGGCGCCGGGTCACCCAGGAAATACACCGGGAGCGAGTTGTTTTCGTCACCGTAGCCGAACTGGTGGGCCAGGGCCGGCTGCCATTGGCCGCATTCGCACAGCGGAATGCTCGGTCCCCAGACCAGCCAGCAGATCCATTGCGATGCTTTGAGCCGATCGAGCATTCCGGCTTTCGTCCCGACGTCGGTGTAGCCGCCGATCACGGGCGACCACTCCTCGTGGAAGTACGACATCAGTCCCGCGATCAGGTACTGAGGGGCGATGGCGCCGCCCTTGCCACTGACTTCGATCGAATGAAGGGTCTGGATTTCCCCGGGCTCGAGCTTCGGCTCATGGCACTGCCTCAGCGCATCGAAGTATTCATACCAGTCCCGCGTCCGCTCCAGGGTCCGTTGCAGAAATTCGCCGGGGGCGAGCGTGCGGCTGGGACGCGCGTACTGCTTCTTGTCCACCGCGTCCCACAGCGCGTCCTCGCCCTCGGGGAAGAAGGCCCTGCGCTCGCCGGTCAAGGCGCAATACGGCGTTTGCGCGGTCGCGAGCAGCTGGTGCTCGACGAGGAAGCGTCCCGCCCGGATCAGCTCCGCATCGTTGGCGGGGATGCGCTCGCGCAGCATGGACACCAGGCTGTGGGCCGCGTACGGCCGCACCGCCCGGCTGATCTTCGAGCACACCGTGTCCGAGAACAGTTCTTCCAGCCACGGGTGGCCGCGGGCCTGCCCGCTGGACGTGTGCTGCGACGCTCTGAGCTCCCGGAGCTTTTTTTCCGCATCGGCGATGTCCTCCTGGAGCTTGAACTTCTCCGCCGAGTCGGTAACCCTCGTTTCCTGCAGCAGGAAGAAATCGAGCTTTTTCTGCCACGCGGCGATCGTTTCCTCGCTCACGGCTCGGCTCCCGGGTTCCTGGGACGCAGGCTCTCGACCAGCTTTTCGAGGCTCGCGGCGCGCTTGCGCGAACGCACGTCAAGGCAAAGGCCGCCGCGCAACCTCGCAAGAACCTCGCCCAGGCCGCCGCGCAACCGGAACAGGCGCGACTTCTCGTCGTTGAGCTCGGCGGTGTCGATGCGCTTGGCGCGGTGCTTCTCCATCAGCTTGTCGAGCGCCGCGATCCTGCGGTCCACGATGTCGGTCGCCTTCACGCTGAAGCCCAGATCGAGGAAGTCCTCGTCCAGGTAGCAGGCGATGAAGCGCCGCTTGCCCCAGAGCTCCTCGACGGTCAGCGCGAGAAGCGATTCAAGCGCGACCCATCCCGAGAGCAGGCTGGCGCTGGAAACGAGGCATACGGTTGCGCTGGTCGAACCGACCGACTTCAGGATGAACTCCCGGATCTGCTCCCCCGGATCCATGTCTTTCGAGTCGATGCGAACCGCAATGCCGCCCGTTTCCAGCGCCTTGCGGATGACGCCAGCGGTTCTCGCGTCGGCGTGGTTGTAGGACAGGAACACCGCGCCGGCCGCCTGCGGCGCAGCCGGCGTGCTGCTCCCTGCGCGAGCCCCGAGCGCTCGCAGCTTCTCCTCGACCTCGGCGATGTCCTCCTGGAGCTTGAACTTCTCCGCCGCGTCGGCGATCCTTGCCTGCTGGAGGATCAGGAAGTCGAGCTTCCTCTGCCAGGCCGCTATCGCTTTCTCGTTCAAATGCCGCCCTCGAGCTTGAAGTCGTAATCGCGCACGGTGCTGCACACCTGGATGCGGTACTCGGAGAAGTACTGCTCGCGCCCTTTCTGCTGCACCTTCTTGTGCTCGGGATGGTTGCGCCAGGCGGCGAGGTGCTCGAGCGTGTCGAACTCGACGAGGGTGGCGTTCTCACCGTCCTCGGCGACGAAGTCCTTGTAGGAAACGAACCCGGGCATCGCGGAGGCGAGCCGGTACATGCGCTCGCCGTCGGCCACGAGCCTTTCCTCGGTCCCGGCGCGTACGCGGGAACGAAACACGATGACCACCATGCTGATCTCCCCCGTTGGGCGACGACGCTACCATGCCAGCGCGGCGGCGGGGAATCAACCGGCGCTCGGCGCGCGCCGGTGTTTTATCCAACTGTCCGAGAGGACGCCGGTTTCAGGTCCAATTGGCGCGCGCGCGCAACGCCGACGCGGTCTCGCTCGCTTCCTTCAGCACTTCGGCGTAGTCGAGCGCGGTGAACTCGCCGCCGCGGCGCAGGACGCGCCCGTCGACGATCACCGTGTCGACGTTGCGCGGCTGACCGAACGAGATCAGCGCCTCGTACGGGTCGCCTATCGGCGCGATGTTGACGTCGCCGGTGCGGACCAGGATCAGGTCGGCGCGCTTGCCGGGCGTGAGCGAGCCGGCGCGCTCGGCGATGCCGAGATCGACTGCGCCGTCGAGCGTGGCGAGCTGCACCAGCCGCTTCGCGGTGAGGCGCACGCGCTCGCCGATGCGATGCTGGTGCAGGTTGTATAGGATGCGCATGGCCTCGAAGTAGTCGCAGCCATACGTGCCGGTAGTGTCGATCGAGAGGCTCACCTTGACGCCCGCTTCCAGCAGCTCGCCGAGCTGGATGACGCCGGCGCTTGCCGGCCGGCGCGACTCGCCGATCGGCGCCATGCTGTAGCTCGCGCCGCGCTCGTGCAGGATCCGGCGGTCTTCGGCGCTGGTGAGGAGCGGGTGCACGAGCTGCACGTCGGGCCCGAGGAGCTTCGCCTCGTCGAGGGCCTTGATCGGGCTCGGCCCCGAGGTGTGCAGCGTGATCGGCAGGCCGAGCGCGCGCGCGCCGCCCCAGTCTTTCCGCGCCATGTCGAGGGAGATCGTGCCGCGCAGCGCGGTCTGCGACGGGCCGAAGTTGCGCGAGCACATCCCGAGCGTCAGCATGCCGTCGTTCGGCAGCCAGTCGCGCTTCACCTTGGCGACGTCGTCGTAATTCATCGGCTGGTCGTCGGGCATGCCCTGCGCCTGGCCGTAGCTGAACCGCCCGCGCACGCCCGTGTCGCGCATGGCGCGCAGCTCCGCGTCGGCGTGAGCAGGGGTGCGTACGTTGTGCGCCCAGTTGTGGACCGTCGTCGCCCCGGCGCTCAGCGCTTCGGCGAGGCCGAGGCGAACGCTGCGATAGCTGTCCTCCGGAGTGAAATGGCGCCCGAGCGCGCTGGTCACCGGGAAGTAGCCGCGCTTCGGATCGTCGATGCGGATGATCGGCCGGCACGCCGTGGTCCACAGGTGCCAGTGCGTGTCGATGAACCCCGGCATGCAGATCATGCCGCGCCCGTCGAGCGCCTCCACGCCGCTCGCGGCGAGGCTCGGCGCCACCGCCACGATGGCGCCGTTTCGCACGTGCACGTCGCCGCGCTCGAAGTCGCCGAGCTTCGCGTCCATCGTAAGCACGGTGGCGCCGCGGATCAGGAATTCTCCACGAGCCGGCAGCGGCTTCGCTGCCCGGCTCGCGCTCGATGTCTGGGCGAAGAGCCGTACCGGGGCCATGCCGGCCGCGGCCAGGCCGAGTGCAAGCTTGAGAGTCGTGCGGCGATTCAGCGTAGGCACATTCATGAAGTCCTCCTCCTTAAAATGATCGCCCGACCCTCAGGTAGGCGGTCGTCCTGCCGGGGTCGTCGATGCCTCGGGCGATCCCGGCGCGGGCCTGGATGCCGATCAGGTAGCCGATGCGCAGCTCCGTCATGAGCTCCGCGCCGACGCCGCGGTGATAGTCGGGCGAGCTGTCGTGCTCCCACGCGGCGCCGACGTCGACGAAGAGATTCAGCGAAACCCGGTTCAGCCCGACAGGAGGCACCATGAAATGGCGGTCGACGTCCGAAAGCGGCGTGCGCCATTCGACCGTCGCCAGGCGTGCCCGATGCCCGATGAGGCTGGGCTCGCCGCTGCCGTACCCGCGCAGGGCGAACTCGCGCTGGTTGAGCACCGGCAGGATGAACTGGTCGTCCGAGAAGCTGCCGCCGAGCTGGAACGGCTCGGCCTTGTCCTGGCCATAGGCTTCGTTCCAGCGCAGGGAGAGGACGCTCTTGCCGAGCGCGAGGTGGCCGCGCCAGTCGGCCCGGTAGACGTTGCCGGAAAAGTCGCCGCCGAGGCCGTTGGACGTTTCGGCGAAGAGCTGCAGCCACATGCCTTGGCTCGGCCCTTCGGACAGAAAGCGGTCGCGGCGCGTATCGAGCCCACCCACGAGCCCTACCACGCGCTTATCGTGCACCGATGAGGTATCGAAGCCGAGCTGGTGCAGGCGTTCGCGCTCCGTCGCCGCACCGAGGCCCCAGTAGTAGCGGCGGTTGAGGGACAGGGTAGGCCACGTGGACACCCATTGCGCCCGCTCGTGGATGCTGAAAGCGGTGATCTCGTTTTGATCGTCCTGCCCCTTCACCGTCATATAGCGGCTGACCAGCAGGCCATGGCGGGCGTTGTAAACGTATTGCGCGTCGAGCAGCGGCTCGTCCTGGGTGAACTCGTAGCGGGGGGTGAAGACGTAGTTGTGCAGGCCCAGCGCGTCCTGCCCGGACACGGTGAATCCGAGCTCGATCGCGCCGTCGGCGAGACCGATGACGGGAAGCCACGAGGTCGGACGGAGCGACGACCAGGGCGAGTAGGGCCGGTCCGGGGCATCCAGCTCCGCCCTCGGCTCGGGCGCTCTCGCCGCGGCGATTGGAGGCAGCTCGCGCCGCTCCAAGGGCGCGGCGGGCAGCCGATGCAGCCGCAACGTGTCGCCCTCGGCTTCGATCGTCGTCAGCAGCATCTCGCCGCCGCTCGGGGCGCTGATCTCCTTCACCCCGGTCGGCGCGGCGGTCCAGCGCGACAGGCTGCGCTCGCCGCGCCGCAGCGACCACACGTTGTAGACCTTGCCGTAGTCGGCGACGAAGTAGATCTCGTCCTCCGACTCGCCGAAGCGCGGCGAATGCTTGACGGCTTCGTCCGACACGAGCACGTTCGGCTGGCCGGAGCCGACTTCGATCAGCGACCAGCGCCCGCCGCTCAGGCTCGTCGTCACGACCGTGCGCCCGCGCGCGGCCAGCCCGCTCAGCGCTTCTCCTTCGTTCGCGCGGTAGAGCGAGCGTTCCACGGCCCCCTGCCGGTCGAGGATGACGACTTCGGTCGTGCCCGCTTCGACCCGAAGCGCCGCGATCCGGCCGTCGTCGAGCGGGGCCGCGAAGCGAAAGCGTCCGCACTGGGTGAGGCGCTTCGACTCTCCGTCGGGGCCGATCTGATACAGATCGTAGAGCAAGTCGTAGTTGCGGCAGATGTCGGGGCCGGCCATGACCAGCGAGCCGCCGGGAACCGCAGCGAGCCGCGCCTCCTGCTCGACGTTGCGCACCGCCTCGGGCGCGCCGTCGCGCGCCTGCCGCACGAGCTTCGGCGAGGTGTAGCCGTCGGCCCGGACGTACCAGCGCACGCCTGATGGCGCGAGCACCGGGCTGGAGATCGCCCACCCACGAGCGATCGCGGTCCCGGTTTCCTCCCCCGCGCTCGAGGAGGGAGACTTCACCGGGAAGCGTGCCCGCAGCCACTCCTGGTATTCGAGCCACAGCGCGTCCATCGGCTTGCCGGTGGTCTGCACCGGGTTGCTGTCGACCCTGAAAGGGACGATGTTGCCGCTGTAGGTCTCGACCAGGCGGACCACCGCCGCAGGCCCGTAGCGCTCGCGCACGAATTCGAAGAAGTAGCTGCCGTAGAGATAGTCGCGGTTGAGCGGGAAGCCGCGTCCTTCCGCGTTCACTTCGCGCAGCGAGAGGAAGCCGCGGCCGGCCTCGGCACGCATCATGCCCTCGAACTCGCTCTGGCCGAGGCGGCCGTAGCCCCGGCTCGCGTCAGACTCGGCGTATACCGCGAGGCCTTCGGTGATCCAGTACGGCTCGAGCGCGTTCGGAAATAGCAGCGCCAGCCGGCCAAAGATCCCCCGCACCGAATAGGGAGCGCCGTGCGCCTTGTCGAGGTGCACGATGTGGGTGAACTCGTGCGTCAGGACGAGCTCCAGCCACTCGCGGTTCTGCAGCAGCTCGCCCTCGTCCGGGGGCGCCAGGAAGATGGCGAAATTGTTGAACGGCAGGGGCGAGGCGAAGCCGTTGGCGAAATCCGCCGAGTCGAGCAGCACCAGGTGGATGCGCTTTTCCGGCCGCCAGGCAAGCATTCCGGTGATGCGCGGGTAGACGGTCTCGGCCAGGCCCGCCACGACGCGGGCCTGCGCGCGGCGCGCCTCGGCGAAATGAACCTCGAAGTGCGCCGTCTCGAGCGTGCGCCAGCGAAGCGAAGGATCGACCCAGGTGAAATCGCGCCATTGCGCGTGGGCCGCCGTGGCCCAGACGAGCAGCGCGACGACGCACCAACGCACGAGGGCCCTAATCAGGGCACCCTAAAGCGAGCATTTCCTCTTAATCCTCCTCACAGGTGGCCGAAGTCTAGCGTTCCGACGAGCCGATCGTTGATCCCGGGCCGATTTTTTACAAAGCATTTAATCGAGCTTGATCCCGGCGTCGCGGACGAGCTTCGCCCACTTCGCCTGGTCTTCGCGGATGAAGCGGGCGAACTCCCCCGGCGTGTTGCCGCGCGGGTCGGCGCCGAGCGCGAGCATCCTGGATCGAACCTCCGGATCGGCGAGGACGCGGTTGGCGTCGCCGCTCAGCCGATCGACGATCGGGGCCGGCGTGGCGGCGGGGGCGAGCAGGCCGAACCAGCCGAGCGCTTCGTAGCCGGGAAGGCCGGATTCCGCCACGGTGGGAAGGTCGGGAAGGGTCTCGGTGCGCTTCGCGCCGGTCGTGGCGAGGCCCCTGAGCTTGCCCGCCCTCACGTGCTGGATCACCGCTTGCGAAGGCGCGAAGAGGAGATCGACCTGCCCCGCGAGGAGGTCGGTGAGTGCCTGTCCG
Organism: Burkholderiales bacterium; assembly: GCA_036406675.1. Lineage (GTDB taxonomy): Bacteria > Pseudomonadota > Gammaproteobacteria > Burkholderiales > SG8-39 > SCGC-AG-212-J23. Next base: position 12 of record DASXAO010000192.1, on the reverse strand, counting down.
GTGCCTTTGTAC
>DASXAO010000191.1:0-12160 GCA_036406675.1 Burkholderiales bacterium | reverse complement strand
CCTCGAGGGCCTCTCGGCCGAGGACATCCTCGGCATCTTCCGCATCAACGTCGTGGGCCCCTACCAGATGATCCGGGCCTGCGCGCCGGCGCTCAAGGAAGCGCACGGCTGCGTGGTCAACATGTCCTCGGTGGCCGCCCGCCTCGGCACCGGCTCCTCGGTGGCCTACGCCGCATCCAAGGCCGCGCTCGACACCATGACGCTCTCGCTCGCGCGCGCGCTCGGGCCGGAGGTCCGCCTGAACGTGGTGGCGCCGGGCTTCGTGCGCACGCCGTGGCAGATCGCGGCGCACGGCGCCGACGGCGCCGCCGAGCTCGAGCGCCGCTTCGCCGAGCGCGCGCCGCTCAAGGCCGCGGCCGAAGCGCAGGACGCCGCCGAGACGATCGCCTGGCTGATCGAGAGTGCGCGCCGCGTCACCGGCCAGATCGTCTACGTCGATGGAGGCATGCACATCGCCGTGCCGCGCTGATTGATTTTTGACTACGTCATCGTTGGCGCGGGATCCGCGGGCTGCGTGCTCGCGAGTCGACTCACGGAAAACCCGAAGGTCAGCGTGCTGCTGCTCGAGGCGGGGCCCCGCGACACCAATCCCTGGATCCACGTCCCGCTCGGCTACGGCAAGCTCTTCGCGCGCACCGACGTCAACTGGGCGTACCAGTCAGAGCCCGAGCCGGCGCTGAACGGCCGGCGCGTGTTTACGCCGCGCGGCAAGGTGCTCGGCGGCTCCTCGTCCATCAACGGCCTGGTCTACATCCGGGGCCAGCGCGAGGACTTCGACGGGTGGGGCGTCGCCGGCTGGGATTTCGATTCGCTCGCGCCCTACTTCGCCAGGGCCGAAGCCGAGCTCAAGGTCTCGTGCCTCGAGCGCCACGAGCTCTGCGACGCCTTCATCGCCTCCGCCGCCTCGCTCGGCATTCCCTTGAACCGCGAAGGCTTCAACGGCGCATCGCAGGAGGGGACCGGCTACTACCACGCCACCTGCCATCGCGGGCGACGCCGCAGCGCGGCCGTCGCTTATCTCAGGCCGGCCGAGCGCCGGCCCAATCTCTCGGTCGAGGTCAACGCGCTCGCCACGAGGATCCTCTTCGATGGGAAACGCGCCACCTCCGTCGAATTTCTGCAGGGCGGGAAGCTGCGCAAGGCAAGCGCAGCGGCCGAGGTGTTGCTTTGCGGCGGCAGCTTCAATTCACCGCAGTTGCTGGAATTGTCGGGGGTCGGTGGCGGAGAAAGGCTTCGACAGCATCAAATCCCGGTGGTTTGCGATCTGCCGGCGGTCGGCGAAGACCTGCAGGACCACTTCTACGTGCGCACGTTCTGGCGCTGCCGGCGGCCGATCACCATCAACGACGAGCTGGCGAGCGGGTGGCGCAAGGCAGGCATGGCATTGCAGTACGCACTGTTCCGCCGCGGCTCGCTCGCCGTCGCCGCCGGCCACGCGGCGGCGTTCGTGCGCACCCGGCCCGAGTCGAAGCGGCCGGACGCGCAGCTGTACTTCATCAATTTCTCGAGCGCGGAGCGCGGCGGCGCGCTGCACGCGCATTCCGGATTCACCACCTCGGTGTCGCAGCTCCAGGTCGAGTCGCGCGGCTCGGTGCACGTCGGCTCGGCCGACCCCGCGGCGCCGCCCGTGATCCGGTACAACTATCTCGCCACGGAGAACGATCGGCGCGTGATGGTAGAAGGGCTGAAGGTGCTCCGGCGCATCGCCGCGGCGCCGCCGCTCTCGGGCTACGTCCTCGACGAGTACCTTCCGGGGCCGAAGGTGCGGACCGACGCGGAGTGGCTCGCCTTCTGTCGCGAGGCCGGCTCGACCGTGTTCCACCCGACCTCGACCTGCCGCATCGGCACCGTGGTCGACGAGCAGCTGCGGGTGAAGGGCGTGTCGAACCTGCGCGTCGTCGACGCCTCGGTAATGCCTTCCGTGCCTTCCGGCAACATCAACGCCGCGGTGCTCGCGGTGGCGGAAAAAGGCGCCGACCTGATCAGGTCGGCGCCCGAGACGCGCTGACGCGCCGCCCTAATCGGCTACGTCGGCCACCACCGGTGTCGTGCGCTTGGTCGCCATATGAGCGTGCCCCGTCGGCTTGGTAACGGCTGGCGTCGGGGAGCGCGACGCGAGGTACGCTCCAAAGCACTCGTTGCAGCTGTTCAGGCTCGGTCGGTCGTCGTTCACGATCGCCATCGGCCGCATCATGTCGTTGTCTTCGTGGTCGAGGATATGGCAGTGCCATACGTACCCCGGGCCCTTGGTCGGATCGAACGGGAAGGTGTTCTTTCCCGGGAACAGGTCTGCCTCGGCCACCGTCTGCGGCGCGAGGCGGATCGTCAGGCGGGTGATCATGAACGGCGGGGCGATGAAAACGTCCTTCCAGCCGGCCTCATTTGGCGCGGGAGGAATCGGCTGAGTCGGCAAGCCCGTCTCTTGGTCGAACAGGAAATCACGGGGGCCTGTACCGTCACCGGTATCAACCGCTATCTCCACATTGGCTCTGACGGGCGGGTGATTGAGCGGAAGATCCGCACCATTCAGGCTTTCCCAGTACGCCTTGAAGCGGTCCCTCTCGATGACCTGCCTGCTTTCGAGCTGAAACTCGACCAGGTGAATGTGGATGGGGTGGGCGTCTTCCGTCAGGTTCTGGATGTACCAGGTTTCGGTGGTGCCGACCCTCGGCAGCTCGGTGATGTCTTCGTCGAAATGACGTCCGTCGATGAGCACGGACACCGGATCTCCGCTAACGGGATGCTCCTGCTCGTTCAGCGTGAAGAGCTTGGGATTCCCGATGTTCGGAGTCTCGACCAGCGTGGGAATGGCGATCAGCGTGTCGGGCAGGGGCCTCGGGTGCACCGCCGGCGAGTCCTGAACCGTGAATTGCATGACGACGCTGGTGTTCGCATCCGGAGCGTCTCCGCCCGGGAAGGGAGCATTGGCGGAGTTCCGCAGCACGATCTTCGTTCCCGGCTTGAATTGCGAGAAGTCGACCAGGATGTCCGCTCGCTCGCAGACGGCCAGGAAAACCGACGTCATCGTGGCGGGCTTGGGCAGGTAGCTGCCGTCGCCGGCGATCTGTGTGAAGGACATGCCGTTCGAGAAGCTCAAGTTGTAGAAGCGCGCGTTGGAGCCGTCGACGATACGGAAGCGATATTGGCGCCGCTTCACGTTCATGTTCGGCCACACCTTGCCGTTGACCATGATCTGGTCGCCGAAGTACTCCGGATCCCAATACGGGTGTACGTCGGGATTGTCGCCGACGGTGGTGAAATGGATCGATCCGTCCGTGTTGAACGCCCTGTCCGTCAGCATGAGCGGCATCTCGAACTCACCCGAGGGAAGGAGCGGCGCAACGTCGTCGTTGCGCGGGTCGCGGATGATGTACATGCCCTCCAGCCCCGCGGCCATGTTGATGCGCGTCATTCCGAGAGCGTGGTCGTGATACCAAAGCATCGTCGGCAACTGCCCGTTGAAATATTCGAACGTGGTTCCCGTGAACGTCGGGCCTTTCTTCGTCAGACCCTTCGAGAACCACGACTCCGGAAAGCCGTCCGAATCGGAGGGAGTGACGCCGCCGTGCAGGTGAGCCACGGTCACGATCGGGCTCTGAAACTCGGGGTAGCCCCCGGGGAACGGCTTGAACGGAGCGGTGGGTATCGGCGCGTTGTTGGGGTTGGCCGCCATGATCGTCGGATCGACGGGGAACATGTGGGGGCCGGACAGGTTGTTGACGTAGTGAACGAAGATGCGCCGGTTGCTTTGCGCCTCGAACGTCGGTCCGGGCGTCGAGAACACGGTGTCGATCTTCTCCGGCTGGCCGGGCGCGGCGGTGTTGACCCTGCCGCCGTAAGCGTAGATCTTGGTCTTGGGGAATCCGGGCGGCAGGATCTGCTGGAACACGATATTTTCCGTGACCTCGTAAAGAGGGACGTTGCGTCCCAGGGACTTGTCGAATTTCGTCCCGACGGGCACGAAGCTCGGAAGTCTGGACAACTGATTCACGAACTTCGGGACGGTATTGGGATCCAGGGGCTCCACGTCCGGAATCCCGGTCGGCTGCTTCATCCAGTCTTTCACGTGCATATGCGGCGTGTCTCGGTGCTGGTGGTGCACGATCGGCGCTCTCAGCCCGGAAGAGGTGGCCGCTACCAGCGTCGGGGACCACCGCCACCACATCGGCGATGTGAGCGCTGCGGCGAACAGCAGTAGTACGAGAATATTTATGACGAGTCGGTGCTTTCTTATGATCGCGGTCATGGCTTTCTCCCGGATTGAACGCGTTGCGCCGCTCTTGCCTGCAGCGCGGCGGTGGTCTGGGCCCGGCACAGCATGGCGGGATCGAAGGCACGGCCGACAATGCTTCGCCGCCGGGACTCGTTGCGATCCTTGCTGCTGCCTGACGCAAAGTTGCTCGTAGCGGACTCCTGCGACCAAATGACGCACGCGTGACGCACGCGCGAGTCGACGCCATATCGATAGCACGCGGAATTCCTTGCGCTCAATCAGCGAGAGGCGATATCTTGATTCGCAGATCGGGCGTACAGTCGGACACGAATGGGATGCAGGGGATGACTCCGATCCTTCACCTCAACGACCTGCAGTGCTTCGTCGTCGTCTATGAACTGCGCAGCTTCAGCCGCGCTGCCGACACGATGGATACCGCGCAATCCCAGGTCTCGACGCGCATCCAGCGGCTCGAGCGGTTTGCGGGCACGCGCTTGTTCACCCGGCTGCCGCACGGCATCCGGCCGAACAGCAGCGGCGAGGTTTTCTACCGGCACGCCAAGCGCGTCCTGAGCGACATCGCGGAGCTGGAGACCGCCGTGCGGCAAGGCGCCGGCGGCACGCCCCAGGCCGCCGCGACCCGCAACCAGCAGCAGCTGAGCCTTACCCCCGAAGGTGAATGGATCTGGTCGGCGCGGTCCATGTGGTATTTCGCCGAGCACGCGGGTTGAATCACGCTGGATAGAAGCTAGGACGGAAAAGGGCCGCGCCCGCCCCGGGCAGTAAAATCACGTCCTCCATGTGGGAAGGCGCAGCGATTGTTGTCATCGCCGCAGGGGTATTGCTTTGGGCCGACAGCCTGAAGGCGCGCGAGCGCGCCGTGCGCGCCGGGCGCTCGGCCTGCGAGCGCTACCGGCTGCAGTTCCTCGATGACACGGTCTCCTTCGCCCGCATGCGCCTTGGCCGCAACCGCGACGGAGAGCTGCGCATCGCCCGTACGTATACGTTCGAGTTTTCCGATACCGGCAACAACCGGCGCCAGGGCGCGATCGTGATGCTCGGCGCCGAGGTGCAGGATCTTCATATGGAGCCATACCCGGTCCAATGAGCGCGTGGCTCGAAGGCGAGGTCGTCGAGAACCGGCATTGGACCGACGCGCTGTTCTCGCTGCGCGTGAAGGGGGCGCCGCTCGCGTTCGAGTCCGGCCAGTTCGTGCGCATCGCGCTCGATATCGGCGGCGAGCGCGTGGCGCGCGCCTTCTCGATGGTGAACGCGCCGGGGGAGCCGCTGCTCGAGTTCTACGGCATCGTGGTGCCGGAGGGGCCGCTTTCGCCTCGGCTCGCGCGCCTCGAGGCGGGCGCCCGCCTCTTCGTCGCCTCGAACCCGGCGGGCTTTCTCGTGCTGTCGGAGCTTCCCGACGCCGAGACGCTCTGGCTCATGGCCACCGGCACCGGGATCGCGCCGTTCGTCTCCATGCTGCGCGCGGAGACTCCCTGGCAGCGGTTCGAGAACGTCGTCCTGGTCCATGCGGTTCGCCATGCGCACGAGCTCGTCTATCGCGACGATGTCGAGCGAGCCCGGCTGAAGCACGCAGCGCGCTTCCGCTATGTCCCGATAGTGAGCCGGGAAGACGCCGCGCCGGCGCTGCGCGGCCGCATCCCCGCGCTGCTCCGCGACGCCCGCCTCGAAGCCGCGGCGGGCCTCAAGCTTGCTCGGGCGGATTCCCAGGTCATGCTGTGCGGCAACCCCGACATGCTGAAGGACACGAACGCCGCGCTCGCCGAGCGCGGCCTGCGCAAGAACCGGCGCCGCTCGCCGGGTCAGATCACGGTGGAGAGCTTCTGGTGAAGGCCGCGACGAAAGTCACGGCTGCGCTCGCGCTGGCCTGGCTGGCGGCCGGCTGCACCGCGCTGCGGCTCGCCTACGACAACGCCGACACCTATTTCCATTTCCGGGCGCAGAGCTATCTCGACCTCGACGCGAGAGGCTCGGACGAGCTCGACGCGCGCATCGACGAGTTCTTCGCCTGGCACAGGCGCACCGCGCTGCCGCAGTACGCGCGCGTCGCCGACGAGGCGGCGAGGCGCGTGGCGAAAGGACTCTCGCGCGAGGACGTGGTTTGGGGTTACGATTCCCTGGTGGCGAGCGCGCGGCAAAGCCTGCGCTACGCCGCCGAGCGGGTGGCACCGCTGCTCGATCGCCTGACGCCGCAGCAGGTAGCGCACATGGAGAAGCGGTTCGCGGACGACAACCGAAAGTTCGCGCGCGAGTACCTGCGCGGAAACGAAGCCGAGCGGCGCAAGCGCCGCGCCAAGCGGTGGGAGCAAAGGCTGGAGGACTGGGTGGGGAACCTGTCGCCGCTTCAGGCGGAAAAAGTCAGGCAGTTTTCCGAGCGCGCGCCGCTCTACGACGAGCTGCGCGCAAAAGACCGCCAACGCATGCAGACCGAATTCGTCGACATGATCCGCAAGCGCGAAGCGCAGAAGCGCCTGCCCGACTGGATCGCCAACTGGGAGCGCGGGCGGGATCCGGCGCACGCCTCCGCGAGCGAGCGCTTCCATCAGGAGTTCCTGACGCTGATGCAGGAGCTCGACAGGACGCTCGCGCCCGAGCAGCGCAGCCGGGTGGTCGCCAACTTCCGCCGCTACGCCGACGACTTCAGGGTTCTCGCGCGCAGCGCGGGCGCCGAGCCGCCGCGAAAGTGACCGAACCCGCCCCGCTGCGCGGCGCGCCCGACCGTTCCGACCTCGCCGAGTCGCCCCCGGCCGGCTACGCCGGCCGCACGCGCTATACCCAGCTCGAGTACGACGCGCTTCTCGCCAATCTCTCGATCGGCATCGCGTTCACCCGCGAGCGCCGCTTTTTCCTGTGCAACGCCCGCTTCGCCGCGATGCTCGGCTACGAGCCCGGCGAGCTCATCGGCCATCCCGGCGAGCTCATCTGCGCGAGCCCGGAGAGCTACGCGGCGCTGGGCGAGATCGCCGGGCCGCTGATCTCGGGCGGCGGCCAGCTCGACGTCGAATGGGAGCTCAGGCGCAAGGACGGCTCGACCTTCGTCGCGCGCCTGATCGCGAAGTCCCTCGATCCCGCGAGCCCGCAGCAGGGCACGGTGTGGATCGTCGAGGACATCACCGACAAGCGCCGCGACGCCGACGAGCTGGCGCGGCTCCTGCGCGAGCAGGAGGCGATTCTCGCCACCGCCTCGATCGGCATGGTGTTCATCAAGGACCGGCGCATCGTGCGCTGCAACCGGCGCTACGAGGAGATGTACGGCTACGGCCCGGGCGAGCTCGAGGGCAAGCTCACCGCGCTGCTGTACACCGACATTTCGGAGCACGCGAAGGCGAGCGCGGTCTACGAGGCGCTGGCGCGCGGCGAGACCTCGCGCCGCGTCGAGCCGCGGCGGCGCAAGGACGGCACCACGTTCTGGGGCCGCGTCGAGGGCCGCGCGGTCGATCCGCTCGATCCGCACCGCGGCTCGGTGTGGATCGTGGAGGACGTCACCGAGCGCCGCCGTGCGGAGGAGGACCTGCGCCGGCTGATGCGCGAGCAGCACGAGAGCGAGGAGCGCGTGCAGCGCGCGCTCGGCGAGCAGGAGCTGATCCTCGACAACGCTGCCGTGGGCATCGCCTTCGTCCGCGCGCGCGATATCCAGCGCTGCAACCGTTTCCTCGAGGAGATGGTCGGTGCCGAGCCGGGCGAGCTGGTCGGAAAGAGCTCGGCGGTGCTGTTCGCATCGCAGGCGGACTGGGAGGAAGCCGGCCGGCTCGCCTATCAGCACACTGCGCCCGGCGAGACCCACGACGGCGAATGGCTCTTCAGGCGCCGCGACGGCTCGACCTTCCGCTGCCGCACCCGCGGCCGGCGCATCGATCTCGGCGAGACCGAGCAGGAATGGATCTGGAGCCTGGAGGACGTGACCGCCGAGCACGCGGCGCGCGAGTGGCTCCAGTCCTCGCGCGACGCGCTGGAGCGCGCCGTGGCCGAGCGCACCGCCGAGCTGCGGGAAGCGAACGCGCGCGCGCGGCACCTCGCCGACCACGACGCGCTCACCGGGCTGCCGAACCGCAGGCTCCTGGAGGACCGCCTCACGCAGGCGCTCGCGCTTTCGTACCGCAACCGCAAGCAGACCGCGGTGATGTTCGTCGACCTCGACCGCTTCAAGGCGGTCAACGACTCGCTCGGCCACGCGGTGGGCGACATTCTGCTGAAGGACGTCGCCCAGCGCCTGGTCAGGCAGCTGCGCGTGGGCGACACCATCTGCCGCATCGGCGGCGACGAGTTCGTGGTGGTGCTTCCCGAGCTGAAGCGCCCCGCGGACGCCGCGCAGGTCGCCCGCAAGGTGCTCGAGCAGCTTTCGCAGCCGTTGATGGTCGAGGAGCGCGAGCTCATCGTCACCCCGTCGATCGGCATCGCGGTGTTCCCCGACGACGGGCGCGACGCCGAGACGCTGATCCGCAACTCCGACGCCGCGATGTACCACGCCAAGGAGCTGGGGCGCGCCAACTACCAGTTCTTCACCGCCGAGATGAACCAGGCGGCATCGCGCCGGCTCGCCCTGGAGGCCGACCTGCGGCGCGCGCTCGGGAGGGACGAGCTGCGCGTGTTCTATCAGCCGATCGTCGATGCCAGGACCGGCCTCGTCGCCGCCCACGAGGCGCTCGCTCGCTGGCAGCACCCCGAGCGCGGCCTGGTCGAGCCCGGCGAGTTCATCCAGCTCGCCGAGGAGAGCGGCATGATCCTCAAGCTCGGCGAATGGGTGCTGCGCCAGGCGTGCCGCTGGGCCACCTTCATCGGGGCGGAGCGGGGACTGCCGGTGTCGGTGAACCTGTCGCCGCGCCAGTTCAACGATCCCAAGCTCGTGCACACGGTCGCTGCCGCGCTGCGCGAATCCGGGCTGCCGGCGCGCCTCTTGCAGCTCGAGATCACCGAGTCCACCGCCATGCAGCACACCGACGTGACGCTCGCGACCCTCAACCGCCTGAAGGCGCTCGGCGTGTCGATCGCGATCGACGATTTCGGCACCGGCTACTCGAGCCTCTCGTACCTGAAGCGCTTCCCGGTCGACTGCCTGAAGATCGACCACTCGTTCACGACCGAGCTGCCCGCCGACTCCGACCAGTGCGCGATCGTGTCCGCCATCGTCGCGCTCGCCCACGCGCTCGAGCTGCAGGTAATCGCCGAGGGCGTGGAAAACGAGGAGCAGCGCGCGTTTCTCGCGAGCTGCGGCTGCGACTTCATCCAGGGCCATCTCACCGGCGCGCCGCTCGATGCCGACGCCGCGGCGAAGGATTTCGTCTAGCTAGCCTGGCTAGGTCGAGCGGCTGCCGAGCAGCGCTTCCAGGCGGCGCACCTGGGCCTCGATCGAGCCCATGTTGGGATTGACCTCGAGCGCGCGCCGGAACCAGTCGAGCGCTTGCCGCTGCTGCTCGAGCTCGAGGCTCACCAGGCCGGCGCCGGAGAGCGCGCCGAAGTGGCGCGGATTGCGCTTGATGACCTCGGCGCAGTCGGCGAGCGAGCGCTGGTAGTCGCCCGAGAGGTAGAGCGCCGTGGCGCGCTTGTTCCAGCCTTCGGCGAACTCGGGCTTGCGCCGGATCACCTCCGAGAAGGTGGCGATGGCCTCGGCGTGGCGGCCCGCCTGCATCTCGTCGACGCCGCGCTCGAGCAGGCGGTCGACCGCTGCGTCGCCGGAGCGGCTCCACACCAGCCAGAGCGCCTGCTCGGCGAAGCTGCGCACCATCGGGTGCTCGTCGCGCAGCCGCTCATAGAGGGGTGCGGCATCCGTGGCAGTGCCGTGCTCCGCGATCCACACCACGCCGGCGGCGCGCTTTGGAGCGTCGGCGCTCGCGAGCGCAGCCAGCGCTTCCTGACGCGAGGCTGGCGCCTGCGGGAATGCCGCCGCGGCGAGCGATGTTAGCGCGACGAGAAGCAGCATTTGTATCCGGCGCATTTTGCTTCGTAACGAGGCGGTAAATTCGCTTCCGGCGGCGCCCGGTGGTTTTACAATGAAGGCACTAGGGAGTTTCCTCCAAACCTAAGCGACACACCAGGGATCGGCTATGAAATCTTCGATGCTTCCCATTGCGTTCTTCGTTCTTCTCATTCTGCCGGCGGCAGCGCTGCCGGCCGACTCGCAGCCCACCGTGCGCACCGACCCGGTGCTCGAGCAGGCCACCAAGACCATCGCCGCCAAGGACTGGCCGCAGGCGCAGGCGCTCCTCAAGGACGCCATCGCGCGCAACCCGAACAACGCCGACTATCACAACCTGTACGCCTATTCGATCCGCAAGGGCGTCAATCCCGACATGAGCCTCGTGTTCCAGCACTACAACGAGGCGCTGCGCCTGGATCCGCGCCACCGCGGCGCGCACGAGTACATCGGCGAGGCCTACCTCCAGGTCGGCAACGTGGCGAAGGCCAAGGAGCACCTGAGCTCGCTCGACAAGATCTGCTTCTTCCCGTGCACGGAGTTCGCCGACCTGAAGAAGGCCATCTCCGAGTACGAGGCGAAGCCCAAGTAACCGGCCGAAGCCAATAGAATCGGCGGGATGCAGATCCCCCGCTCGATTCAACTGGCGCTGACCTGCGCGGCGCTCTGCGCCGCGCCGGCCGTAGGCGCGCAGGATTGGCCGGTTAAGCCCGTGCGCATGCTCGTCACCTTCCCGCCCGGCGGGCCGTCCGAGATCGTGACGCGCATGGTGAACGAGCGCCTGCAGGGTGTGCTGAAGCAGCCTTTCATCGTCGAGAACCGCGTGGGCGCGAGCGGCAACGTCGGCGCCGACGCGGTGGCGAAGGCGCCGCCGGATGGCCATGTCTTCGGGATCACCACCGACACGCTTTTCACGGTGAATCCGCTGGTCTTCGGGAAGATGCAGTTCGATCCGTGGAACGACCTGGCTCCGGTCACGCTGCTCGGCAGCTTCTCGCAGATGATGGTGTGCAATCCTTCGGTGCAGGCGAAGACTCTGGCCGAGCTGCTTCAGCTCGCGAAGCGGGAGCGCCTCACCTACGCGTCGGGTGGGCCCGGCGTGCCCGGTCACCTCGCGGCCGAGCTCCTGCTTTCCACCGCCGGGGTCAGCATGCTCCACGTCCCCTACAAGGGGCCGGCGGCAGCGACCACCGATGTGATCGGCGGGCAGGTGAATTGCGGCTTTCTCGCCACGCCCACGGTGCTTCCGCACGTCAAGGCAGGCAGGCTGAACGCGCTGGCCGTATCGACGGCCAAGCGCTCGCCGCTCGCGCCGGACGTTCCGTCCGCGGCCGAGGCGGGCGCCCCCGGATTCGACGCGCCGTTCTACCTGGTGCTCTTTACCTCAGCCCACGTGCCAAGGGCCATCGTCGAGCGCATGAACGTCGAGACAGCCAAGGCGCTCGAGGCCCCAGAGGTCAAGGATCGCGCCGCGGCGATGGACGTCGTCACGCTCGGCGGATCGCCCGAAGACGCGCGCAAGGTGCTGAAAGAAGCCGCCGCCAAGTGGGCGCCGGTCGTGCGGCGCATCGGCTTGAAGCTGGACTGACATGAGGCCGAACTTCGTCTTCATCGTCGCAGACGACCTCGGCTATGCCGATCTCGGCTGCTACGGCGGACGCAGCCGCTGCTCGCCGAACCTCGACCGGATGGCGGCCGAAGGGTTGCGTTTCAGCGATGGCTACGCCAACTCGCCAGTGTGCTCCCCGACGCGCTTCGCGCTCGCTACCGGACGCTGGCAATACCGCTTGCGCGGTGCCGCCGACGAGCCGATCGCCAGCCGCATCGGGCGCGGCCGCCCGGACCTCGGTCTGCCCCCCTCGCATCCGACATTGCCATCGCTGCTGCGCGACGCCGGCTACGCCACGGCGCTCGTCGGCAAGTGGCACCTCGGATTCCCGCCGCACTTCGGCCCGCTGAAGAGCGGCTACCAGGAATTCTTCGGGCCGATGAGCGGGGGGGTGGATTACTTCCGCCAC
>DASXAO010000190.1:0-15634 GCA_036406675.1 Burkholderiales bacterium | reverse complement strand
CGGACCCACCGAACCGGTGAGAGCGAAGGCCGCGCGCGTCGGGAGGCGGCAAGTGGGCGCGTTTCGAAAGGTGCCCTACAGGCCGGCCTCTGAACGCGCGAGGAGACGGGGACCGGCCCCAACGTCGAATGAAAGGGGCGGTTACAACCCTATTTTCGGCCTTCGCGTCCCGTCTGTCTCTCGTATTCCTCTTTCGGCAGCCATTCCCCTGCGCGCTTCTTCTCCTCGACCCAATGGTCCACTCGGGATTCGTGTCGGCGCTGATTGAAGTCCCAGGTAGATTCACCTTTCTGCTGGCTAGGTCCGGGGTTGAGCCACTTGAAGATGCCCATAGGTCGCCTCGATAGGTAAGGTGCGAGCGGCGATTTTAATGGTCTCCGAGCATGCGGTCGCTCCTGATTAACGGTAGGAAACGTTATGTGCCGGGCGCCCAATGCCTTAGCCCTGACGGCTTAGGTTGCCAAGGCGTGGATAATCGATGGGGGTATCGATGGGGGTATCGCAGGGTCGCGACGATAGCACGCGCCGCGTTTGCCCTATGGATGACCCCGGGGGTTCGAAGTCCCTCCACTCCACCAGATTCCCTGCCGCGGTTCAGCCTTGCAGTGGTTAAGCCTTAGCCGAGCTCGGGCGCGCCGCCAGGCGCGCCGCCGACACGTCCGCAAGCTGCCTCATCCGCAGGGCGTGGCTCCTGCGCAGGAAGAGGATCGTCCCTCCCGCGGTAAGCAGCAGGATGGCGGACATGCTCGGAAGCGCCGCATCGGCCCGGCCCAGGAAGAAGCCGCCCGCGACCGTGTAGATGAACGGCGAGATTTCGTACCAATAGAATTCGAGATCCATCGTTCCCCCCGGGGTTCTCCCCTGAGCCAGCCGCCTATGCTGGAGTGCAGGCGCGTGCCCCGCTATGGCCGGTTTGGAGGTCCGGACACAAGCTCACAAAATTCCTTGCAAAACTATCTCAGGCCACCGCCCGCGCCTCCGGCGCTGCCCGTGCCCGCGGTTCCAGTGCTCGCCTGCTCACGCTGGCATTGCCGGCGTTCCTGCCCCGTCAGCGTGTCGCAGAGGCCGCTCGAGCGGTCGGGCAGCGGAGCTGCGGTCGCACCGCTGGTGCTGACGCTGCTTTCTTCCGGCGTGCGCGGACTCGTGGCTGGCACCCCTACCGTGCCAGGCCTGGTACTGGTCGAGGGAAGCGTAGGGGGAAGCGGTCGCGGCTGCACGTTGCCGCCGACGCCGGGGCTCCCCGTGCCGATGTTCGAGCCCGATTGAGTTTGCGCAGATGCGGCAGTACAGGCTGCCAGGAGTGCGATTGCAGGGAGGTGAAGTTTCATGGGGCGCCTCTCGCGAGTAGTTGAGGACTCCGCTGCAACCGGCGTGCCTGACGGGAGAGCGAGCGCGCCAGCGCCGGGACGAGGCTTCGGCCTGGCCCGCTACGCCTCGCCGCGACGGCGGCCTGGCGCGACCGCGCCTTGAGCAGTGCCGCGACCGCCTTTTCAGCCGCCCTGCTTCCGTTCTCGCGCTGCATAAAGTCGCCGAGTTGACCCTCGAGGTAGCTCTCGAGGATCTCGGGGTGGATGTAGCACTTGCGGCAGACAGCCTTGGTGTTGCCGAGCGCGCCGGCCACGGCCGCGACGGCTTGAACGATGTTGCGCTTGCCTTCGTTCTGTCCGCCGCAAGGGCCGAGCGCATGGAGCGCGCGCGCGGCGAGCACCGTGCCGGCCCAGGTGCGGAAATCCTTGCTGGTGAAATCCTCGCCCGAGACGTCCTTCAGGTAGGCATTCACGTCGTCCGACTCGATGCGCCGCGTTTCGCCGTCGTCGTCGACGTAGCGGAACAGCTCCTCGCCCGGCAGATCCTGCATGCGCCGCACGATGGCCGCGAGCCGGCGGTCGTCGAGCTCGATCGCGTGCTCGACGCCGCTCTTGCCGCGAAAGCGGAACTTGAGCCTCGAGCCGTGCACCCGCACCTGCCGCTCGCGCAGCGTGGTGAGCCCGAACGATTCGTTCTCGCGCACGTACTCCTCGTTGCCGATGCGCGCTCGCGTCGTCTCGAGCAGCCGCACCACCGTCGCGAGCACTTTCTCGCGCGGCAGGCCGGGCCGCGCGAGATCGCGCGCGACGCGCCGCCGGATGCGCGGCAGCGCCGCCGCGAACGGAATCAGCCGCCCGTATTTCGTCTCGTCGCGCACCTCGCGCCAGCGCCGGTGATAGCGGTATTGCTTGCGCTGGCGCGCGTCGCGCCCGGTCGCCTGGAGGTGCCCGTCGTCGGCGCTGCAGATCCACACGTCGCGCCAGGCGGGCGGGATGGCGAGCGCGCGGATGCGGCCCAGCGTACGCGGATCTCGCACCGGGGCGCCGTCGGCGCGGCTGTAGCGAAACGCCCTGCCGCGGCGCCGCCGCAGGATGCCCGGCGCGGCGTCGGAGACGTATCGCAGCCCCGCTGCACGCGCACAGTCGTAAGAATTGCCGTTCACCCGCTTGGCGAGCGCCATGGCCGGGCCGGCTGCAATCGGCGTGCCACGCTACCATCCGGACTATGAGCGCGCTTCGGTTCCTGGCGTCGGCGCTGCAGCGGCTGGTCGACCGGATGGACCCCCAGGAGGGCCGCTACCGGATGCTCTTCGAGCACAGTCCGCTGCCGATGTGGGTGGTCGACGTCGAGACGCAGCGCTTCCTCGGCGTGAACGAGGCGGCGGTGCGGCTCTACGGCTATGCGCGCGAGGCGTTCCTCGCGATGTCGGCCGACGACGTGCGCGTGCCGCAGGAGCGCGAGCCCTTCAGGACATTCCTGCGTCGCACCTCGGGCGCCGTGATCCGCGGCACGTTCCGCCACCTCAAGAAGGGCGGCGAGCCGATGGACATCGACGCCATCGGCCACCTCGTCATTTGGCGAGGGCGCGCCGCGCGCCTGGTCGTGCTGAACGACATCACCGAGCGCAAGCGCACGCAGCGCGAGCTCGAAGTGTCCGAAGAGCGGCTGCGCGCCTTGTCGCGGCGCCTCCTCGGGGTCCAGGAGGAGGAGCGCGGGCGCCTCGCGCGCGACCTGCACGACGACGTCGGACAGGCGCTCACGGCGCTGAAGATCCAGCTCGAGTCGCTCGCGCGCGCCGCGGGGCCGATCACCGGCCGCGTCGACGAATGCGTCGAGACGACGCGGCATACCCTCGAGCGCGTGCGCCAGCTCTCGCTGATGCTGCGGCCGCTGCAGCTCGACGACCTGGGCCTCGTCGCCGCGCTGCGCTCGCACCTCGATCGGCAGGCGAGCATCGGCGCGCTGACGCCGCACTTCGATGCCGGCGACGCGCCCGCGGGGGCGAGCGCCGAAGTCGAGACCGCGTGCTTCCGCGTCGCGCAGGAGGCCATTACCAACGTCCTGCGCCACGCGGGCGCGCGCAACCTGTGGCTGCGCCTGTTCACCGCGGGAGGCCACCTCGCGCTGTCGGTGCGCGATGACGGCGCGGGCTTCGACCTGGAAGCGGCGCAGCGTCGCGGCGCGGCCGGCGCGAGCCTGGGCCTGGTCGGCATGGAGGAGCGCGTGGCCCTCGCCGGCGGCTCGCTCGAGCTGCGCTCGACGCCCGGACAGGGCACGGTATTGCTGGCAACATTCGCGCTGGCCCCCGGCGAAAAGGAGCGCGCAAGTTGATCCGCGTCGTGCTCGCAGACGACCACGCGCTCGTGCGCGCGGGCATCCGCTCGCTCCTGAACGCGATGCAGGACGTCGAGGTCGTCGGCGAGGCCGCGAGCGGCGAGGAGGCGCTCGAGATCGCGAGCCGCGAGCGGCCCGACGTCGTCCTCATGGACATCGCCATGAAGGGCATCACCGGCCTGGAGGCGGCGGCGCGAATGCGCGAGCAGCATCCCGGCGTGCGCGTCATCATCCTGTCGATGCACTCCGGCGAGGAATACGTGCTGCAGGCGCTGCGCGCCGGCGCCATGGGCTATCTCCTCAAGGACGCCGCCACGGGCGAGCTCGAGCTTGCCCT
The DNA here is from genome assembly GCA_036406675.1 of Burkholderiales bacterium. Classification (GTDB taxonomy): domain Bacteria; phylum Pseudomonadota; class Gammaproteobacteria; order Burkholderiales; family SG8-39; genus SCGC-AG-212-J23. The sequence goes on along the minus strand of DASXAO010000190.1, from coordinate 11,655 downwards.
GCGCACCGTGATCCGGGGCGAGAGCTGGCTCAGTCCGGCGGTGTCGCGGCAGGTGGTCGAGGGCTACGTCCAGCGGGTGGGCGGCGACGCCGGTCCCGACGTGCTTACCGCACGCCAGCGCGAGGTGCTGCGCCTGGTGGCGGGCGGCAAGAGCACCAAGGAGATTGCCTTCGCCTTGAATCTCTCGGTGAAGACCGTCGAAACCCACCGCGCCCAGATCATGGAGCGCCTGGGCATTCGCGACGTCGCCGGGCTGGTGCGCTATGCCCTGCGCACGGGCCTGATTCCGCCCGAAGGGTGACCAATTAGTCGCTAAGAGTCCCTAAGGGGATTCCCTAGAATATCCCTCAGGGGAACCCCGATACCCCGGGTCCCGGGGCCACCTTACGCTCCCGGCATGCAACCTGGCAGGGCGCGCCGCATCGCGATCGCCGACGACAGCCCGACTTTCGTCGACGCGGCGGCACGCTATGTCGCCGCCCTTCCCGGATACGACCTCGCCGGCACCGTGCATGCCACCGCGCATGCCCTGACGCTGGTCAAGTCCTCGGCTCCCGACATCCTGCTCCTCGACCTCGGCGCGGCGCCCGCGCGCGGCCTCGAGCTGCTGCGGCGCGTGAAGGCGCTTCCGGCCGCGCCGGTGGTGGTGGCGATGACGCTCTTCCGCTCGCCCGAAGCCGCCGCCGCGGCGGTCGACGCCGGCGCCGTCGGCCTCGTGGGCAAGGAGGGGTTCGTGTCGGACCTGACGCAGCTTCTCGCGCGGCTCTTCCCCGCGGAGCTCACCGCATGAGCAACGCCGCCGAGCTGCCGTTCGGCGATCTCAGCGAGCGCGAGGACGCGGTCGCGCAGGCGCGCCGCGTGAGCCAGATGTACGCCGCGCTCAGCGCGGCGAACGAGGCCTCCGCGCAGCTGAAGGACGAGCGCCATCTGTACCAGCGCATTTGCGACATCGCGGTGCAGTTCGGCGGGATGCGGCTTGCGTCCGTGAGGCTGCCCAGGCCCGGCAGCCACTGGCTCGACGCCTGCGCCTATGCCGGCGCCGCCGCGAGCTACCTCGTCGACGCGCGCATCTCGATCGATCCCTCGCTCCCAGAGGGCGGGGGGCTGGGCGGCCCGGCGATGCGCGAGAACCGCACCATCGTGTGCAACGACTTCGTCGCCGAGGCGCGCCTTGCGCCCTGGCACGCCGGCGCGCGCCGCTTCGGCTTCGCTTCGGTCGCCTGCGTGCCGCTGCGGCGCGCGGGGGCGGCGGTCGCCATGCTCGCGCTGTACGCCGCCGAGACCGGCTATTTCGACCCCGAGCTCGTGACGCTGGTCGAGCGCATGGCCGCGAACGTCGGCCACGCCCTCGACCGGCTCGACGCCGAGCGGCGCATCCGCGACAGCGAGGCGCGCTTCAGGAACCTGGCGAGCCTGCACGCCGCCTCGAGCTCGGCCAACGAGGCGATCCTGCGCGCGGCCTCGCCCGAAGAGCTCCTCAGCCGCGCCTGCGAGATCGCGGTCGCCGCGGGCGGCTTCGTCCTCGGCACCGTATTCCTGTTCGACCAGGCGAGCGGCGCGCTCAAGCGCGTGGCGAAGAGCGGCCCGGCCACGGCCTATCCGCTGACCGAAACCCCGGTCTACGATTCCTTCGTCGTCGCCGCGTGGCAGAGCGGCGAGTTCATGATCGCGAACGACTACCAGAGCGACCCGCGCACCCGGCGCCGCCGCGAGAAACCGCGGCCCTACCCGCACCACCTCGGCGCCGGCGCCGTGTTTCCGCTTTTCGTGGACGGCGAGCGCGTCGGCGTGTTTTCGCTGCTGCACTCGGAGAAGAACGCCTTCTCGGAGGAGCTCACGCTGCTGCTGCAGCGCCTGGTCGACAACATGTCCTTCGCCCTCGCCAACTTCGCGCACGAGGCGCGCCGGCTCGAGGCCGAGCGCGAGCTGCGCGAGAGCGTCGCCGAGCGCATTGGCGCGGAGGAGCGCCTGCAGCAGAGCCTGGAGCGCTTCGAGATCGTGGCGCGCGCCACGAACGACGTGGTGTGGGACTGGAACCTGGTCACCGACCAGCTCTGGCTGAACGACAATTTCTGCTCCGTGTTCGGCTACGCCAGCGCCGAAGTCGGCGCCTACGTCGACGCCTGGACCAGCCGCATCCATCCCGAGGACGTGGCGCGCGTGCGGCAGGACATCCGCAGCGCGATCGACCGCGGCGACCAGGTGTGGACCGCGGAATACCGCTTCCGCCGCAAGGACGGCTCGTACGCCAACGTGCTCGACCGCGGACTGCCGCTGCGCGACAGCGCGGGGCAGCCGGTCCGCATGATCGGGGCCATGGTCGACGTCAGCGAGCGCAAGCGCGCCGAGCGCAAGCTCGCGCTGCACGCCCAGCGCCAGGAGATCATCGCGCGCCTCGGCCAGTTCGCCCTGGGCGGCGCCGACCTCGAGCAGGTGTTCGCGGAAGCGGCGCGGGTGCTGCGCGCGGGCGGCTGCGACGTCGCCGCGATCATCGAGCGCGTCGGCGACCGCGGCCACGAGTTCCTGGTGCGCGCCGCGTGCGGCGAAAACGCCGAGGCCTCGGTCGGCAAGAGCAAGGCCCTGCCGGCGCATTCGAAGTGGTCGGCGATGCTCGACTCGGCCGCGGGCGCGGTCGAGCACGACCGCAAGTATTTCGAGGCGCGCGATTCCGACCGCCCGTGGTCGTTCTGGCTGCGCCGCCTCGGCAGCGGCGTGTACGTGCCGATCCGCTCGGAAACCGGGCCCTTCGGCATCCTGATGATGGGATCGCTGCGCGACGCCGCGTTCGACGCCGAGGACCTCTCCTTCGCCGAGGCGATCGCGCACGTGCTCTCCACCGCGGTGCGCCGCCACCACGCCCAGATGCGGCTCGCGTACATGGCGGAGTTCGATGCGCTGACCGGCCTGCCGAACCGCAACCTGCTGCAGGACCGCCTCAACCAGAGCGTCGCGCAGGCGCGGCGGCGCCACTGGCACGGGGCGGTGCTGTTCATCGACCTCGACCGCTTCAAGCTGATCAACGACACGCTGGGCCACCACGTCGGCGACCGCCTGATCGCGCAAGTCGGCCGCCGCATCCGGCAATGCCTGCGCGGCGGCGACACGGTGGGACGGGTGAGCGGCGACGAGTTCGGCGTGGTGCTCACGGATCTCGCCCTCGCCGACGACGCGGCGCTCGTGGCGCAGAAGATCCTCGACGGGCTGTCGCAGCCGTTCGATCTCGGCGGCAACGAGGCCTATGTCACCGCGAGCATCGGCATCTCGGTGTTCCCGGCCGATGGGACCGACGCCGAGACGCTGCTCAAGAACGCGGACATGGCGATGTACCGCGCGAAGGAGCTCACGCGCAATGCGTATTGCTTCTTTACCGCCGAGATGAACGAGCGCTCGGTGGCGAAGCTCCAGCTCAACACCGACCTGCGGCGCGCCATCGAGCGCGGCGAGTTCGTGCTGCACTACCAGCCGAAGGTCGACCTGCGCGACGGCCGCATCCACGGGGTCGAGGCGCTGCTGCGCTGGAACCATCCGCAGCGCGGCATGGTGCTGCCGGCCGACTTCATCCCGGCGCTGGAGGACTCGGGGCTCATCCTGCCCGTGGGCGAATGGGTGCTCGGCGAGGCCGCGCGCCAGGTCGGCGCCTGGCGCTGCGCGGGCTTCGCGTCGGTGCCGGTCGCGGTCAACCTCTCGGCCAAGCAGTTCAGGCGCCGCGATCTCGACGCGCTGATCCGCGGCGTGCTCGCCGCCACGCAGGTGCCGCCGGGCCTGATCGAGCTCGAGATCACCGAAAGCTGCCTGATGGACGAGCCCGAGGAGGCGGTGCGCCTGCTAGCGAGCCTGCGCGAGGCGGGTCTCAAGATCTCGGTGGACGATTTCGGCACCGGCTATTCGAGCCTTTCGTACCTCACGCGCCTGCCGCTGACCGCGCTCAAGATCGATCGCGGCTTCGTGCGCGACGTGGCGACGCGGAGCGAATCGGCTTCGATCGTGCGGGCCGTCATCGACATGGCCCACAACCTCGGCTTCACCGTCATCGCCGAGGGCGTCGAAACCGAGGAGCAGGTGGCATTCCTGCGCCGCCATGGCTGCGATCTCGGCCAGGGGTTCCTGTTCGACGCGCCGATGAGCGCGGCGCAGCTCGCTCCGCGCCTAGGCCGCGCCGCCTAGCTTTTTCTCGAGCCGGCGCGCGAACACCGTCATTTCCTTCTCGGCCTGGCGGTCGCCCTTCCCCTGCGCGGCGGCGATGCCGTCGCGGTACGCGGCCAACGCCTCGGCGGGCCGCTCGAGCTCGGCGAGGGTCTTTCCGAGCGCCTTCCAGGCCGCCGAGTACTGCGGGTCGCGCTTCACCGCCTCGTGCAGATGCTCGAGCGCTTTTTCCGGATTCCCCGCCTTCTGGTACTCGAGCCCGAGGGAGTAGCGCAGCAGGGCGCCGTCGCGCGGCGTGCCGAGGAGCTTCTCTAGCGCGGAAATCATTGGGCTAAGATACCCCCATGAAGAACGCGATCCAATCGAAGGGTGCGCCGGCCGCCATCGGCACCTACTCGCAGGGCGTGCGCGCGGGCGACACCGTGTACCTTTCCGGCCAGATCGGGCTCGACCCGGACAGCATGCAGATGGCCGAGGGAATCGAGGCGCAGACGCACAGGGTGTTCCGCAACCTCGCCGCCGTGGCGGACGCCTCGGGCATGCGACTCGACGACGCGGTGCGCATGACCGTGTACTTGACGGATCTCGCTCACTTCGCGCGCGTCAACGAGATCATGGCGCAGTACGTGCGCGAGCCGTACCCGGCGCGCGCGGCCGTCGGCGTGGCGGGCCTGCCGCGCGGCGCCCTGGTCGAGATCGACGCCATCCTGCACCGGGGGTGAAGTCCGCAGGCAAGTTCGAAAAGCTCGGGCTGCGCTCGGGCTTCGACTTCGTCCTGCACCTGCCGCTGCGCTACGAGGACGAGACGGCGCTCACTGCGCCGCAGTCCGCGCCGCCGGGCAGGCCGGTGAGCGTCGAGGCGAGGCTGCTCAAGGCGCAGGTCATGTACCGCCCCAAGCGGCAGCTCGTCGTGCACGCCGAAGGCCTCGTGCTGCGCTTCTTCAATTTCTATCCGAGCCAGTTGAAGCAGTTTCAGCGCGCCGCGGAGCAGGGCCTGCTGGTGCGCGCCTACGGCGAGGTGCGGCCGGGCTTCTTCGGCGCCGAAATGGCTCACCCGCGCTACCGCATCGTGCCGGCGGGCGAGCCGCTGCCCGATACGCTGACGCCGATCTATCCGACCACTGCGGGGCTTTCCCAAGCGGAGCTGCGCGCGCGGGTGCTCGCGGAGCTCGATGGCGCAGACCTCGGCGACACGTTGCCGGCGACCTTGAAGACGACCTACAACGTCAACGGCTTTGCCGAGAGCGTGCGCCTCCTCCATCGGCCGCCGCCCGGGATCGAGCTCGCGGCGCTGGCCGAGCGCACCCACGCGGCCTGGCAGCGCATGAAGTTCGACGAGCTCCTCGCCCAGCAGCTATCGATGCGCTTCGCCTATGAGAAGCGGCGCACCCGCCGCGCGCACGCGCTTCCGTCGAAGGGTGGGCTGGTGCGTCACTTCATGGAACGGCTTCCGTTCAGGCTGACGCACGCTCAGGAGCGTGCGGTGGGCGAGGTGCTGAGCGATGTCGCGACCCCGCGGCCGATGCAGCGCCTCCTGCAGGGCGACGTGGGCAGCGGAAAGACCATCGTGGCTGCGATCGCCTGCCTCGCCGCAGTGGACGGCGGCCACCAGGCCGCGGTGATGGCGCCGACCGAAATCCTCTCGGAGCAGCATTGGCGCAAGTTCAGCGACTGGCTGGCGCCGCTTGGGGTCCGTCTGGGCTGGCTGCATGGCGGTCTCGCCCGGAAGGAGAAGAAATCGGTGCTCGACGCAGCCGCCGACGGCTCGGTCCAAATCGTGATCGGCACCCACGCCCTGGTGCAGTCGGGGGTGGACTTCGCGCGCCTCGCGCTGGCGGTCGTGGACGAGCAGCACCGCTTCGGCGTGAGCCAGCGCCTGAAGCTGCGGCACAAGGCGGCCAAGGTCTGGCCGCATCAATTGATGATGAGCGCGACGCCGATTCCCCGCACGCTCTGGATGGCCTGTTACGCCGACTTGGACGTGTCGGTGATCGACGAGCTGCCGCCCGGCAGGCGGCCCGTTGCCACGCGCACGTTCTCGGCGGCGCGCCGCGACGAGGTGCTTGCGCGGGTGCAGGACGCTTGCGTCGAAGGACAGCAGTGCTACTGGGTGTGCCCCGTCATCGAGGAGTCCAGGGACGGCGACCTGCAGACCGCGCTCGACACCTTCGACCGGCTGAAAAGGGAGCTCACCACGCTTCGCGTCGGCCTGCTGCACGGCAGGCTGCCGCCGGCGGAGAAGGCCGCCGTGATGAAGGGGTTTCAGGAAAACCGGGTCCAGCTGCTGGTGTGCACCACGGTGATCGAGGTCGGCGTCGACGTGCCGAACGCTTCGCTGATGGTGATCGAGAGCGCGGAGCGTTTCGGGCTGGCCCAGCTCCACCAGTTGCGCGGCCGCGTCGGCCGCGGCATGCGCGACAGCGTCTGCATCCTGCTCTTCGGCGACGACCTGTCGCAGACGGCCAAGGCGCGGCTCAAGGTGATTCGCGACAACGGCGATGGATTCGAGATCGCGCGCCAGGACCTCGATCTGCGCGGACCCGGCGACCACGTCGGCGTGCGCCAGAGCGGAGACCCGTTCTTCCGCTTTGCCGATCTCGGCCGCGACGGGGCGTTGATCGAGTCCGCCAACCGCGCTGCCGCCGAGCTGATCGAAGCCGACCCCGCGGCAGCGCGCGCTCACGTCGAGCGCTGGCTGGGCGCGAAACGGGACCTGCTCGATGCATAGGCTATTCTCTAGGGCATGACCTGGGCCAGCGTCGCCAAGAGACTGGACGCCTACGAGCGCCTGATCCGCCTCGACAAGCCGATCGGCACGCTGCTGCTCCTCTGGCCGACGCTGTGGGCGCTGTGGCTCGCCTCGCGCGGCACGCCGCGGCTCGAGTACTTCCTCATCTTCTTCGTCGGCACCGTGCTGATGCGCTCGGCGGGTTGCGCCATCAACGACTACGCCGACCGCAACTTCGATCCGCACGTCAAGCGCACGCGGCTGCGGCCGCTCGCGGCGGGCGAGATCGAGCCGCGCGAGGCGCTCGTCGTGGCGGCGGTGCTGGCGCTCGCTGCGTTCACGCTGGTGCTGTTCCTCAACCGTTTCGCCATCCTGCTTTCGTTCCTGGGGCTCGGGATCGCCGCGACCTATCCCTACAGCAAGCGCTACGTTTCGCTGCCTCAGGCCTACCTCGGCATCGCGTTCGGCTTCGGCATCCCGATGGCGTACGCGGCCGTGCACCGGCAGCTGCCGCTCGAATGCTGGTTGCTGCTCGCGGCGAACGTGTTCTATGCCTTCGCCTACGACACCGAGTACGCCATGGTGGACCGCGACGACGACGCGAAGCTCGGCATCCGCACTTCCGCGCTCACCCTCGGGCGCTGGGATGTCGCCGCGGTCATGGCGAGCTATGGCGCGATGCTCCTGCTCCTCCTCGGCGTGGGCGTGCGCGCGCGCCTCGGATGGCCCTTCTACGCCGGACTTGCGGCGGCGGGCGTGATGATGGTCTACCATTGGACCCTGATCCGCGGCCGCGGCCGCGACGGCTGCTTCAAGGCTTTCATGAACAACAACTGGGTCGGCGGCGCCGTGTTCGCCGGCATCGTCTGCAGTCTTCCGCTGCGCTGGCCGGCATGACGAGCGACGCCGGTCCCGCCATCACGCGTTACGACTTCACGGGCGGCCTGCTGCGCGGAACGCATTTCACGCTGTACGCCACCTGCCTGACCCACCGCGGCGACAACCACCTCGAGACCTTGCCGCTCGCCGCCATTGCGTCGCTCCGGGTCGGCTACGAGCACAACACGCGCCGCATCGGCTGGGGCGTCGCCCTGCTGATCGTCGCGCTGCTGCTGTTCGCGGTGTCCGGGCCGCTCGCCGACTTCGCAGGCAATCGCGCCGCCGACATGGTGAAAGCGGACGCGAACGCCGTCACGCAAGCGCTGCACGGCCTGTTCCTGTTCTTCAGGGCGGTGGCGAAGGCGCTGCCGTTCGTCGGCGCCCTCATCGCCCTCGGCGGCATCGCGCTCGGGGTGCTCGGCTGGATCGGCGCCACCACGCTCGTGCTCGACCTCGCCGGCTCGCAGCGCGCCTACCCGGTGCGCGGGCGCAGCCCGGGCCTGATCGATTTTTCCGAGGCGGTCTGCGAGCGGCTGATGTCGCTGAAAAGGTAGGCGCGGCGGTGAGCTACGCCGACCTGCGCGGGTTCCTGGCGCAACTCGAGGGCGCGGGCGAGCTCAAGCGCATCGGCGCCGAAGTTTCGCCGCGGCTCGAGATGACCGAGATCTCCGACCGCGTGCTGCGCGCCGGCGGGCCGGCGCTGCTTTTCGAGCGTCCCGCCGGACACCGCGTCCCGGTGCTCACGAACCTTTTCGGCAGCGTGCGGCGCATCGCCGCCGCCATGGGCGTCGCCGATGCGTCCGGGTTGCGCGAGATGGGCGTGCTGCTCGCGCACCTCAAGGAGCCGGAGCCGCCGAAGGGCCTGCGCGACCTGTGGGACAAGTTTCCGCTGTTCCGCCAGGCGCTCAACATGGCGCCGCGCGTGCGCTCGGGCGCGCCCTGCCAGGAGCTCGTGCTCGAGGGGAACGAAGTCGACCTCGCGCGGCTGCCGGTGCAGACCTGCTGGCCCGGCGACGCCGGCCCGCTCATCACCTGGGGCCTCACGGTGACGCGCGGGCCGTCGAAGCCCCGGCAGAACCTGGGCATCTACCGGCTCCAGGTGCTCGGCGCGAACCGCGTGATCATGCGCTGGCTCGCGCACCGCGGCGGCGCGCTGGACTTCCAGGACCACCTGCGCACGAATCCGGGATCGCCCTTCCCGGTCGCCGTGGCGCTGGGCGCCGATCCCGCCACCACGCTCGCCGCCGTCACGCCGGTGCCGGACACGCTCGGCGAATACCAGTTCGCCGGCCTCCTGCGCGGGGCGCGTACCGAGCTCGCCAAGTGCCTCGGCAGCGAGCTGCAGGTTCCCGCGACCGCGGAGATGGTTCTCGAGGGACACATTGGTTCGGAAACTGCCGATGAAGGGCCTTTCGGCGATCACACCGGGTACTACAACGAGGTCGAGCGCTTTCCGGTGATGACGATCGAGCGCATCACCATGCGGCGCGACCCGATCTACCACTCGACCTATACCGGCAAGCCGCCCGACGAGCCGGCCGTCCTTGGCGCCGCGCTCAATGAGGTTTTCGTTCCCCTGCTGCAAAAACAATTTCCCGAGATCCTCGACTTCTACCTGCCGCCGGAGGGCTGTTCCTACCGGCTCGCGGTCGTGCGCATGAAGAAGCAGTACCCAGGCCACGCGAAGCGCGTGATGTTCGGCGTGTGGAGCTTTCTGCGGCAATTCATGTACACGAAGCTCATCGTGGTCTGCGACGACGACATCGACGTGCGCGACTGGAAAGAGGTGGTCTGGGCGATCACCACGCGGGTGGACCCGGCGCGCGACACCACGCTGGTCGAGAACACTCCCATCGACTACCTGGATTTCGCCAGCCCACTCGCCGGGCTCGGCTCGAAGCTCGGCATCGACGCCACCAACAAATGGCCCGGCGAGGCGTCGCGCCGCTGGGGTCGCCCCATCGTCATGGACGCTGAGGTCCGCCGGAAGGTCGATTCGATCTGGCAGCAGCTCGGCCTGTAGCGCGCCCGCCGGCGCCTTCGTAAACCCACTCGAGCATCGCATTCAACGCCGGCTCGCCCTCCGAGCTGGCGCGGGGATGGTTGATGAGCATCACCACGAGGTGGCGCTGCCCGTTGCGGTCGAGCACGTATCCGGCGATCGCGCGCGCGTCCTGCAGCAGGCCGGTCTTGATGTGCGCGTGGCCGGCGACGCCCTGGCCGAGCAGGCGCTTCTTCATCGTGCCGTCGGCGGCGACCACCGGAAGCGAAGACACGAACTCGGGCATCACCGCGCTTTTCCACGCCGCCTGCAGCACCGCCGCGATGGTGGCCGCGCTAGCCCGTTCCATGCGCGAGAGCCCGGAGCCGTTCTCCATCACCAGCTCCGGCGCCTTGATGCCTCTCTGGACCAGAAGCTGCTTGATCGCCACCAGGGCGAGCTCGGGCCGCGCCGGCGGGCCGCCGATTTCGGCTGCCAGGGTCAGATAGAGCTGGCGCGCCATCACGTTGTTGGAGAACTTGTTGATGTCGCGCACGATCTCAGGCAGCGGGTCGGACTCGTGCGTGTAGACGAGCCGCGCGCTCGGCGAAGCCGTGCCCTGCCGCACCACGCCGGCCCAGGTCCCGCCCATCTCGGCCCAAAGCTGCTTGACCATCGCCGCGACGTATTCCTGCGGCTCGTAGAGCGCGACGTTGAGCTCCTTCTCGCCGCAAGAAAGCGGATAGGCGCCGGTAAACGCGGCGCGCGGCGGCTTCGAGCGGAAATCGGCCCCGATCAGGCTGCGGAACGCCTTGCCCTCGGGACAGCTCCCTTCCGAGAGCTTCAGCGAGTTGACGAGCTCGAGCCCCGGCAGCGCCGGCTCGGCGAACACGCGCACCGCCGATTCGGCGGGCAGGAAGGAGAAGCGCAACGACTTGAAATTGACGAGCAGCGCGTCGGGGGCGACGTTGTAGGGGCGGAACGCGTCGTCGTCGATGCGCCCATCGGCCACGGGGCCGAACCAGGAGCGGTCGAGCACCAGGTCGCCCCGGATATCCTGCAGCCCGCGCCCCCGGAGGGCGCGCAGCAGCATCCAGAAGCTTTCGAGGTTGAGCTTGGGATCGCCGTAGCCTTTGAGCACCACGTCGTTGCCGTCCAGGTAGACCTCGGTCTTCCAGCGATACGCGGGTCCGAGCAGCTCGAGCGCGGAGTAGGTCGTGACGAGCTTCATGACGGAAGCCGGGTTCATGCTGTCCCTGGACTCGTGCAGGAGCTCGGGGCGAGCGCTGCCGACCTCCTGCACCACTGCGCCGACGGCGGAGGCGGGAATTCCCGCCGTCCGGAGGGCTTGCAGCACGGGCTGCGGCAGCTCGCCCCAGGCCTTCCAGGACCACGCCAGGGCGAAAAGAATCGCGAATGTCTTGAAAACCCTAGCCATCGTACTTATCATTAGCACTCGTCCGGACTGAGTGCTAGCAGGAGGCTGAAGTCCCGGTTATCCCGGCTGTGGGAAGACAGGTTCCAACCTGAGTTCAACCCTAAGCCATTGTAATACACCGTTTTTCTCTTTTTTGATTTGGGAGATCGCATGAATATCCGTCCGCTGCACGACCGCGTGATCGTCAAGCGCATTGAGGAAGAGCGCAAGTCCGCCGGGGGCATCGTCATTCCCGATACCGCCGCCGAGAAGCCCGACCAGGGCGAGATCGTCGCCGTCGGCAAGGGCAAGAAGGACGACCAGGGCAAGCTGATTCCGATCGACGTCAAGGTTGGCGACCGCGTGCTCTTCGGCAAGTACTCGGGCCAGACCGTCAAGGTCAAGGGCGATGAGCTCCTCGTGATGCGCGAGGAAGACATCATGGGCGTGATCGAAGGTTCCTGATCCCAGGGCGCGCAAGCGCAAATTCTTCAGAGATTAGACACA
>DASXAO010000189.1:0-40708 GCA_036406675.1 Burkholderiales bacterium | reverse complement strand
ATACTGACCCCCTCTTTCCTGAGGAGGATAGGAGATGACAACCAGAACTCTGGCAATTGCCGCGGCGGCGTTCGCCCTCGCGGCCGGCACTGCCGCTAGCCCGGCAGCTGCACAAAACGAGCAGTTCATCCCCGCGAACTTCTACTGGGTCGGGCCGTACGCGCCCGGCGGCTCGGGGTTCGGCGGCGGCATGATCGACTACTTCGCCATGCTGAACGAGCGCGACGGCGGCATCAACGGCGTCAAGCTGACCTGGGAGAAGTGCGAGACCGAATACCGCAACGACCGCGGCGTGGAGTGCTACGAGCGCTCGAAGAAGAAAGGCCCGACCGGCGCCACCGTGGTGCATCCGCTTTCGACCGGCATCACCTATTCGCTGATCGACAAGGGCACCGCCGACCGCATTCCGATCGTGTCGATCGGCTACGGCCGCGCCGACGCCGCCTACGGCCGCGTATTTCCGTACGTGTTTCCGCTCATCACCACCTACTGGGACCAGGCCGCCGTGATGGTGCGCTACATCGCCGAGAAGGAAGGCGGGCTGGGCAAGCTGCGCGGCAAGCGCATCGCGCTGCTCTACCACGACTCGGCGTACGGCAAGGAGCCGATCCCGGTGCTCACCGAGCTGGCCGGCAAGTACGGCTACCAGCTCTCCGCCATCCCGGTGCCGCATCCGGGCAACGAGCAGCAGTCGCAGTGGCTGCAGGTGCGCCAGATCCGCCCCGACTGGGTGATCCTGTGGGGCTGGGGGGTGATGAACCCGACCGCGCTCAAGGCCGCGGCGCGCGTCGGCTATCCGCGCAACCGCATGGTCGGCGTGTGGTGGTCGGGCGCCGAGGAGGACGTGATCCCCGCCGGCGCCGCGGCCAAGGGCTTCATCTCGGCCGGCTTCAACGCGCCGGGCGCGGACTTCCCGGTGATGAAGGACATCCAGAAGTACGTCTACGCCAAGGGCAAGGGCGAGTTCGACGACAAGTCGCGCTTCGGCTCCATCTACCACACGCGCGGCGTGGTGGCGGGCATCGTGACCGCCGAGGCGATCCGCGTCGCCCAGTCGCGCTTCGGCAAGGGCAAGCCGATCACCGGCGAGCAGATGCGCTGGGGCATCGAGAACCTCAACATCGACGAGAAGCGGCTGAAGGAGCTCGGCGCGGTCGGGATGATGCCGCCGATCAGGGTCTCGTGCATGGACCACGAAGGCTCCGGGCTGGTGAAGTTCCAGCAGTGGGACGGCGCCAAGTGGAAGGTCATCACCGACTGGATGGAGCCCGACCGCAAGCTCGTGCGCCAGAAGGTCGAGGAAGACGCCAGGCAGTACGCGAAGGAGAAGAGCATCGAGCCGCGCGACTGCGCCAAGGAAAACTGATCGCCGCGCATCGCGCGCGAGAACGGCGGACGCGGGTCCGCCGTTCTTTTTTGTCATGATCGATTGATGGCTGCCGTAGCGGAAAGCAAGCCCGAGCCGATCCTCTCGGTGGCGAACATCGAGGTGATCTACGACCACGTCATCCTGGTGCTGAAGGGCGTCTCGCTCGACGTGCCGGAGGGCCGCATCGTCGCGCTGCTCGGCGCCAACGGCGCCGGCAAGACCACCACGCTCAAGGCGATCTCGAACCTGCTGCGCGCCGAGCGCGGCGACGTGACGAAGGGAAGCATCCTCTACCGCGGCGAGCGCGTCGACCAGCTCAATCCCGCCGAGCTGGTGAAGCGCGGCCTCTGCCAGGTGATGGAGGGCCGGCATTGCTTCCAGCACCTCACCGTCGAGGAGAACCTCCTCGCGGGCGCCTACACGCGGGGATACATGGGTTCGGGGGTGAAGGAAGCGCTCGAGAAGGTGTACAGCTATTTCCCGCGCCTCAAGGAGCGCCGCGCCTCGCAGTCGGGCTACACCTCGGGCGGCGAGCAGCAGATGACCGCCCTCGGGCGCGCGCTCATGGCGCGCCCGCGCATGATCCTGCTCGACGAGCCCTCGATGGGCCTCGCGCCGCAGCTCGTGGAGGAGATCTTCGAGATCGTGCGGGAGCTCAACCGCAAGGAGGGCGTGAGCTTTCTTCTTGCCGAGCAGAACACGAACATCGCCCTGCGCTATGCGGATTACGGCTACATCCTGGAAAACGGCCGGGTGGTGATGGATGACGAGGCAGGCGCCCTCGCCCAGAACGAGGACGTGAAGGAGTTCTACCTCGGCTTCTCCACCGCCGGGCGCAAGAGCTTCCGCGACGTGAAATCCTATCGTCGCCGCAAGCGCTGGTTATGAGAATCGGGGTCAGAGCCCGATTTCCTCGATGAGCCGGTTTTTTGATGATCTGGAGGCACGCCAGCCGGAAGCCCGCGAAGGGGCGCTGATGGCGGCGCTTCCGGCGCACATCGCGCACGCGAAGGCGAACGCGTCCGGATTCGCCCGAATCCTGAAGGACGTCGACCCGGACGACATCAAGAGCCGCAAGTCGCTTGCCCGGCTTCCCGTTACCCGAAAGAGCGACCTTCAGGCGCTGCAGAAGGCGCAACCCCCGCTCGGGGGCCTCAACGCCACGCCGGTCGAAAAGCTGGCGAAGCTTTTCGTCTCGCCCGGGCCGATCTACGATCCCGAAGGCCGCGGCAGCGACTGGTGGCGCACGGCGCGCGGCCTGTTCGCGGGCGGGTTCCGCGCCGGCGAGCTGGTGATCAACACGTTCGCCTACCACTTCACCCCGGCCGGGTCGATGCTCGAATCGGGCGCGCTCGCGCTCGGCTGCACCGTGATTCCGGCCGGGACCGGGCAGACGGAGATGCAGGTGGCGGCGCTCCGCGATCTGCGCGTGCAGGGGTACATCGGCACGCCGTCGTTCCTGAAGCTCATCGTCGAGAAGGCCGACGAGACGAAGAGCGACATCTCCAGCCTCAGGAAGGCGCAGGTCGGCGCCGAATATCTTCCCCCGGCGCTCAGGCAGGCGATGCGCCAGCGCGGGATCGCGGTCACGCAGATGTACGGCAGCGCCGACCTCGGCCTGATCGCCTACGAATCGGCGATGGCCGACGGCACGGTCAACGAAGGCATGATCCTCGACGAGGCGCTGATTCTCGAGATCGTGCGTCCTGGCACCGGCGATCCGCTGCCCGACGGCGACGTGGGAGAGGTCGTCATCACGTCCCTCAACCGCGACTACCCGCTGATCCGCTTTGGCACCGGAGATCTTTCGGCGGTCCTTTCCGGCGCGAGCCCCTGCGGCCGCACCAACGTGCGGCTCAAGGGCTGGATGGGCCGCGCCGACCAGAGCACCAAGGTCCGGGCGATGTTCGTGACGCCCGGCCAGGTCGCCGAGGTGCTGCGACGCCATCCCGAGGTGCGCCGTGCGCGCCTCGTAGTCGAAGGCGAGGCGGGCAACGACCGCATGACGCTCAAATGCGAAGTCGGATCACCGCCCCCCGGCTTTGCCGAAGCCATCGTCGGTTCAATCAGGGAAGTGACCAAGCTGCGCGGCGAGGTCGAGCTCGTCGCGCACGGCAGCCTGCCGAACGACGGCAAGGTGATCGAAGACAAGCGAAGCTACGGTTAGCGCTTTTCGCTGGCGAGCGCGACGGATTCGCGGGTCGCCGCTTTTTCCCAGAGGCGTTCCATGAGCGCGTATCCCACCGGGTCATGCCGCTGCAAATCGGCTCGGGTGAAGGGGTAGTAGTCGTTGCGGCCGAAGTACGCCTCCGAAAGCTCGGCGAAGTACTCCTTCTCGTTGACGAGCGCGTAGGCTCGCCTCTTCCCGCCGCCGGCGTAGTCGACCGACTCGTACAACCTGTGCTCCACCGCGTGTCGATACGCCGCCGCGATCTCCGGGTTGCTCTCTCCGAGGACGAGAATATGGTACGCATGAGCGAGCTCGTGCAGCACCATGCAAGGCTGCTCTGCGCGCGACCAGCTCACGAAATTGAGACTGTTCGCGATCTCGATCCCGCCGGCCTTCGCCGGGTTATAGCCGTTTTGCTCCAGCCATCTCTGCGAAACGTGGAACTCGGCCCCCGCGGCCGGCCGCTTGCTCCACTCGACCCAGACCCTGACCTTCCGCAGCGCCGAGAGGGCGGGCGGCGGAACCACCTCGATCACCTCCCCGAACTGCCGTGCCAGCTCGGCGCGGACCTCGGCTGCCGCGCGTGCCTGCGCCAGCACTTGGGCATTTACGAGCACCGTAAAGCCCTGGATGGACTGCTCCTGGTAAGCCGACTGGGGATCGAAAGTGCGGTCCTGTGCGAGCGCCACGGCAGGTCCAGCGAGCAAAGCTGTCAGGCCGGAAAGAAGCGCAGCGCGCACCCTCCCAACTCTACGCGCGGCCCCCGGCGCCGTACATGCTTTGACCCTTTTTGTCTTTTGGTCCTTTAGGCCTTCCGGGCCGCGGCCACCGGAATGGCGTCGAGGCGGCGCATTTCGTCGTTCCGCACCGCGGCCGGGTCTGAAATGAAGGCCTTGGCGAAGTCGATCGCGTCCGCGCCCCAGAACACTTCGCCGTCGACCACGAGGCTCGGCACGCCGAAGACGCCTCGCTGCGCGGCTTCCTCGGTGTTCCGCCGGAGCCGGTCCTTGATCTGCGTGTCGCTCAGTCGCGCCGGGTCGACCCCGAGGTCGCGGCAGAGCGCGGCGAAGCGTCCGGGGTCGTCCGCATGCTCGCCGCTCATCCAGACGAAGCCGAAAATGCGTTTGACGGCCTCGGGACGGCTGCCGCAGGCTAGCGCGAGCCGCAGATGCGGCAGCGGATTGAACGGATGCGCGGAGGGGAAGCGGAAGGGGATGCCGAGACTCTTCGCCCACCAGGTGCACCAGCGGTACGTCCAGCGGCGCTTGGCCGGAATCTCGGCCGGCCCCTTCTGCCCCCAGTGGTCGAGCAGCCCGGCAAAGAGGACCGGCTTTAGGGTTACCGGACCCGGCAGCTCCTGCAGCCGGTGGAGCGCGATGTACGAGTAGGGCGACACGAAATCGAAGTACCAATCAACGGAGACGGGCATGGCGGTGAGGATCGAGAAGAACGGCAAGGTTTGGACGGTGGTTCATTCGCGCCCGCAGGCGCGCAACGCGATGGATCCGGAGAGCGCGGAGGCCCTGGTCTCTGCTTTTGAATCCTTCGACAAGGACCCGAACGCCGCCGTCGCGGTGCTTTGGGGCGAAGGCGGCGCCTTCTGCGCGGGATGGGACTTGAAGTTTTGCGCCTCTCTCATAAAGGATTCCAGTGAGCTGCATGAAATCGACTACCCGCTCGACGACCGCAAGGCGATTCCGCGCGGTCCGCTCGGCCCGACGCGCCTGGAGCTCGACAAGCCGGTGATCGCCGCGGTGGCGGGGCCGGCGGTGGCGGGCGGCTTCGAGCTCGCGCTCTGGTGCGACGTGCGCGTCATGGAGCGCTCGGCATACTTCGGCGTGTATTGCCGGCGCTGGGGCGTGCCCCTCGTCGACGGCGGCACCGTGCGCCTGCCCCGCATCGTCGGCATGGGGCGCGCGATGGAGATCATCCTCACGGGTCGCAAGGTCGCGGCGGAGGAAGCCCTGCGCATCGGCGCCTGCGAGCACGTGGTGCCGGACGGCGAGTCGCGTCGCTTCGCCGAGGCGATGGCGCACGAGATCGCGCGCTTTCCGCAGGCCTGCATGCGCGCCGACCGGCGCTCGGCCTACATGCAGCAAGGCCTGCCCCTGCGCGAGGCGATGCGAAAGGAGTGGTACAACGGCTTCCCCGCCTTCGAGATCGACGGCGCCGCCGGCGCCGCGCGCTTCGCTTCAGGCAAGGGGCGGCACGGCGATTTCGCGGATATCTAGCGCTTGCCTTCGCTGCGGCAGTGCGGCCATGACATGGTCGCGCTCGGCGTCGCTCATCGCGCTCCAGCGCATGATCTCGTCCAGCGTGCGGCAGCATCCCAGGCAGACGCCGCGCCGCGGGTCCATGGTGCACACCCGGATGCACGGGGTCTTCACTTTTTCGCTCGCTTCGCGGCGAGCGCTTTCCCGGCTTTGGACGCGTAGTCGCGGCCTAAGACCCCGGAAATCCAAGTACCTACCCCCACAAGCTCATCGAGGTCGACACCGGTCTGCATCCCCAGCCCGTGAAGCATGTACACGACGTCTTCGGTCGCGACGTTGCCCGAGGCGCCGGCCGCATAGGGGCAGCCGCCGAGACCTGCGACCGAGGCGTCGAAGCTGTGCACGCCGACCTCGAGCGAGGCGTAGATGTTGGCGAGCGCCTGGCCGTAGGTGTCGTGGTAATGGCCGGCGAGGCGATCCATGGGCACGCGGCGCGCGCAGGCCTCGAGCATCGCCTTGGTCTTCCCCGGAGTACCTACGCCGATGGTGTCGCCTAACGAGACTTCATAGCAGCCCATGTCGTAGAGCTCGCCCGCCACTTCGGCCACACGCCGAGGCGCCACTTCGCCCTCGTACGGGCACCCGAGGACGCAAGAAACATAGCCCCTCACCTTCACGTTGCCCTTCTGGGCCGCTTCGGCGACCGGCCGGAAACGGTCCAGGGATTCTGCGATCGAGCAGTTGATGTTCTTGCGCGAAAAGGCTTCCGAGGCGGCGCCGAAGATCGCCACCTCGGTGGCGCCGGCGGCGCGCGCGGCCTCGAAGCCTTTCAGGTTGGGCGTCAGCACCGGGTAGGACACGCCCGGCCTGCGGCGGATCCGCTCGAGCACCTCCGTGTGATCCGCCATCTGCGGCACCCACTTCGGCGACACGAACGCCGTGGCTTCGACCGAGGTCAGCCCGGCCGCGGCCAATCGCTCGATCAGCTCCAGCTTGACTTCGGTCGGCACCTCGCGCGGCTCGTTCTGCAAGCCATCCCTGGGTCCGACCTCGACGAGTCTTACGAGATTGGAATTCAAAGGCCTATTCCGTCTATTCCATGGTGATCAATTCGGTACCCTCGAGCACTTGCTCACCGGCGGCGAAATGAATTTCCTTCACCACCCCGTCGGCCGGCGCGGTGATGGTGTGCTCCATCTTCATCGCCTCGAGAATCAGCAGGGCCTGTCCTTTCCTCACCGCTTCGCCGGGCCGCGACATCACCTGGACGATCTTGCCGGGCATGGGCGCGGCGAGCGACCCGGGGTGCGCTTCGTCCTCCTGCCCGGGCAGGCCGCGCCTCAGCGTCAGGCGGCGGTAGTCGCCCCCCGAGAAGACGTGCCAATCGTCTTCGTCGCGCACCGCGCGGGCGCGATACGCGCGCTCATCGAGCCGGATGGAAAGCGCTCCGCTCTCGAGCGTTTCTCCCGCAAAAGCGTGCTCCTTGCCGTGCACTGCCAGGCGCAATCCGTCTTCGCTGAAGTGGACGCGAACGGGGTGCGCGCTTTCCCCTTCGACGAACACGAAGTCGTGGTGCGAGTCGGCGTTCAGCCGCCAGCCGTCGACCCGATGCCACGGCGAATGGGGATCGCCCGAGGCCCGTGCCCTTTCGCGCGCGCCGCGCTCTTCGTACGCAAGCTCGGCGAACGCGGCGGCGGCGAGCGTGTCGGTGCCGATCGCCTGGCGCTCGGGAAGGAGCTCGGCCCGATTGCGCTCGATGAGTCCGGTGTCGAGCTCGGCGCGGCCGAACGCGCGCGAGCTCGCGACCCGGCCCAGGAAGGCGACGTTGGTCCTGACACCCGCGATCTCGACTTCGGCGAGCGCCTGCCGCAGCCGGGCGAGGGCCGCGGCGCGGTCGGCGCCGTGCACGATGAGCTTGGCGATCATCGGGTCGTACCAAGGCGTGATCTCGTCGCCGGATTCGACGCCGGCGTCGATCCTGACCTCGGCGCCCTGGGCCGGAAAGGCGACGCGGACCAGCCGGCCGGTCGACGGCAGGAACTCGCGCTCGGGATCCTCCGCATAGATGCGCGCTTCGATGGCATGCCCTGCGAGCCGCAGGTCCTTCTGCGAGAACGGCAGAGCCCCTCCCGCGGCGACGCGGATCTGCAGCTCGACGAGGTCGAGGCCGGTCACCATCTCGGTCACGGGGTGCTCGACCTGCAGGCGGGTGTTCATTTCCATGAAGTAGAAACGCCCGTCCTGCTCGGCGATGAATTCCACCGTGCCCGCGTTCGTGTAGCCGATGGCTTTGGCGGCCGCGACCGCGGCCGCACCCATCGCGCTTCTCTTCTTTGAATCCAGGCCGGGCGCGGGAGCTTCCTCGAGCACTTTCTGGTGTCTTCGCTGCACCGAGCAGTCGCGCTCGAACAGATAGACCACGTCGCCTTTGCTGTCCCCGAAAACCTGGATCTCGATGTGGCGCGGTCGATCCAGGTAGCGCTCGATCAGCACGCGGTCGTCGCCAAAGGACGATTTTGCTTCCCGTTTCGCCGCGTCCAGCGCGCCCAAGAAGTCTTTTTTGGCTGACACCACGCGCATTCCCTTGCCGCCGCCGCCGGCGGAGGGCTTGATCAGCACGGGGAAGCCGATGCGCGCGGCCTCCTTTTCCAGGAGAGCGGGATCCTGGTCCTCGCCGTGGTAGCCCGGCACGAGCGGCACGCCGGCTTTCTCCATGAGGCGCTTGGCGGCCGCCTTGTCGCCCATCGCCGCGATCGCCTCGGCCGGAGGGCCGATGAAAATCAGCCCGGCCTTCCGGCAGGCCGCGGCGAAATCCTCGTTTTCCGACAGAAAGCCGTAGCCCGGATGGATCGCTTCCGCGCCGGCCGCGCGCGCGGCGGCGATGACCGAGTCGATGTCGAGGTAGCTTTCGATCCTGCGCGCCTCGCCGGCGAGCCGTACGTGCATGGCCGATCGATCCGCGTCGGTATGCACGGCCACGACGGGGATGCCCAGCCGCCGCGCCGTGCGCATGACGCGGCACGCGATCTCGCCGCGGTTCGCGATCAGGATTTTGGCGAGCACCAGGACGCCTTGCGCTTCTCGAGGAACGAGGCGATGCCTTCTCTTCCTTCGGGCGAGACCCGGATCTCGGCGATGCGCTTCGCCGTCTCGGCGCTCAGCGTTTCGTCGATCTGCCGGCGGCTGACCGCGCGGATCAGGTCCTTGATCTTCAGGTGGGCCTCGGGACCGCCCGCAAGGAGGTGTCTTGCAAGGCTTTCGATGGCGGAGTCGAGGTCCGGTGCAGGAACCAGAATCGAAAGCATGCCGATGCGGTAAGCCTCGGTGGCGTCGAACACCTCGGCAGTCAGGAAGTAGCGTTGCGCCATGCGCTCGCCGATCGCGCGGATGACGTAGGGGCTGATCGTGGCCGGCGAGAGGCCGAGCTTGGCCTCCGAGAAGCAGAATTTCGCTTCCGGCGTGCCGACCGCGATGTCGCAGGCGGCGACGAGCCCGGTGCCGCCGGCGAAGGCCGGGCCGTGAACGCGTGCGATGGTGGGCTTCGGCATGCGGTCGAGCGTTGCGAGCATCGTCGCGAGCGCCTGCGCGTCGGCCAGGTTCTCCTCGTAGTCGTACCCGGCCATGCGCTTCATCCAGTTGAGGTCGGCGCCCGCGCAAAACGCCGGCCCGTTGCCGCCGAGCACCACTGCGCGCACAGATCCGTCGTTTCCCAAGGCTTCAAAGGCGCTCTTCAACTTTTGAATGAGAACATCATCGAACGCATTGCGAACTTCTGGGCGGTCGAGCGTGACGCGGGCGACGCCGGCCTGGACGTCGACTTTCAGCATGGCTCGATGACGATTTCGGTCTTGACCGAGTTGGCGATGTAGCACTTCTCGTGAGCGGTGTGATGCAGCGCGCGAAGCTCGTCTGCGCTGGGCTGCCTGGCCGAGAACGTCACGCTCGGGCGCAACGTGACCCGCGACATCCAGGTCTTGTCCAGGATGCCGACCGCTCGATCGACGTAGCGATCGACGACCCACTTCTCCTGCCACGCGATGTGCAGGAACCACAGCATGTGGCAAGACGAGAGCGCCGCGACGAAGGCCTGTTCGGGATCGACCCCTTCGCGTGGGGGAACGGTGTTGGGGATATTCGCGGCCGCAGCATTGCCTGGAACGGCAATGCCGTCGAAGCGCAGCTCGTGGGTGCGCGAATAAGTCTCGTAGCGAAACTCGCCGGTACGATTCCATTCCACAGTTGCGCGATGCTCTGACATTTACATCCTGAAGACACCGAAGCGGGTGTCCTCGACCGGCGCATTCAGAGAGGCGGAGATGGCAAGCCCGAGCAACCTGCGCGTGTCCGCCGGGTCGACCACCCCGTCGTCCCAGAGGCGCGCGCTCGCGTAGTAGGGATGGCCCTGGCGCTCGTATTGCTCGCGGATCGGCGCCTTGAACTTTTCCTCCGCCTCCTTCGACGCAAAGTCGCCCTTGACCGTGGCGAGCACGCTTGCCGCCTGCTCGCCGCCCATGATCGAGATGCGCGCGTTCGGCCACATCCACAGAAAGCGCGGCGAATAGGCGCGGCCGCACATGCCGTAGTTCCCGGCGCCGAAGGAGCCGCCGAGGATCACGGTGAATTTCGGCACCCGGGCGGTGGCCACCGCGGTGACCATCTTGGCGCCGTCCTTGGCGATGCCCCCCGCCTCGTACTTCTTTCCCACCATGTAGCCCGTGATGTTCTGGAGGAATAGGAGCGGGATGCCGCGCTGCGCCGCGAGCTCGATGAAGTGCGTCGCCTTGAGCGAGGACTCGGAGAAGAGGATGCCGTTGTTAGCGAGGATCGCCACCGGGTAGCCGTGCAGGTGGGCGAATCCCGTGACGAGGCTCGTGCCGTAGTTCTGCTTGAACTCGTCCAGCGCGGAGCCGTCGACCAGCCGGGCGATGATCTCGCGCACGTCGTAGGGCTTGCGGGTGTCGGACGGGATCACACCGTAGATCTCCTCGGCCGCGTACAGCGGCTCCCGCGGCTCGCGCACGTCGAGGGACACGGTCTTCCGGTAATTCAGGTTCGAAACGATGCGCCGGACGAGCTCGAGCGCGTGGGCATCGTTCTGCGCGTAGTGATCGGCGACGCCGGAGACCCGAGTGTGGACTTCCGCGCCGCCCAGCTCCTCCGGCGTCACCACTTCGCCGGTGGCCGCCTTCACGAGCGGCGGGCCGCCGAGAAAGATGGTGCCTTGCCCGCGCACGATGATCGACTCGTCGGACATCGCGGGCACGTATGCGCCCCCCGCGGTGCAAGAGCCCATGACGCAGGCGATCTGCGGGATGCCTGCGGCCGACATGTTGGCGATGTTGAAGAAGATGCGGCCGAAGTGCTCGCGGTCGGGAAACACGGCGTCCTGCTCGGGCAGGTAGCCGCCGCCCGAATCTACGAGGTAGACGCAGGGCAGGCGATTCTGTGCCGCGACCTCCTGCGCGCGCAGGTGCTTCTTCACTGTCATCGGGTAGTAGGTGCCGCCCTTTATCGTGGCGTCGTTCGCCACGATCACGCACTCGCGGCCCGAGACCCGGCCGATCCCGCAGATCATCGAAGCGCAATGCACGTCGCCGGTGTACATGCCCCACGCCGCGAGCTGCCCGATCTCCAGGAACGGCGAGCCGGGATCGAGCAGGCTCCTCACGCGCTCGCGCGGCAGCAGCTTGCCGCGCTTGAGGTGCCTCTCCCGCGCCTCGGCGTCTCCGCCGAGCGAGACCAGCGCGACCTTCTCCTTGAGGTCGTCGACCAAGGCGCGCATCCGCTCGCCGTTGCCCTTGAATTCGGCGGAGCGCGTATTGAGCTGGCTCTTGATCGTGCTCATGCCAACCCAAAATCAGGGACGGACCACGTTTTTCGGTGGTTTGCCGCTCTGAAAAAAACGTGGTCTGTCCCTGTTTTCACGCGTGGTCTTGCAGGCTTCTGCCGATGACGAGGCGCTGGATGTCGCTCGCGCCCTCGTAGATCTGCGTCACGCGCACGTCGCGCCACAGGCGCTCCACCGGAAAGTCGGCGACATAGCCGTAGCCGCCGTGGATCTGGATCGCGTCGGAGCAGACGCGCTCGGCTGTCTCGGAAGCGAAGAGCTTGGCCATCGACGCCTCCTTGATGCAGGGCTCGCCCGCATCGCGCAGCCGCGCGGCATGGAGGTAGAGCTGGCGCGCGGCCTCGATTCCGGTCGCCATGTCGGCGAGCCGGAAATTGATCGCCTGGTGCTCGATCAGAGGCTTGCCCATGCTGCGGCGCTCGCGCGCATAGGAGAGCGCCGCTGCAAGTGCCGCTCTTGCCACCCCGGTCGCCTGGGCCGCGACGTTGATGCGCCCCGATTCGAGATTCGCGAGCGCGATGCGGTAGCCCGCGCCTTCCTCTGCAAGCAGGTTCGCTGTGGGCACGCGGCAGTTTTCGAACACAATCTGTGCGGTATCGGATGCGCGCTGTCCGGTCTTCTCCTCGACTCGGGCGACGATATAGCCGGGCGTCTTGGTCGGGACCAGGAAGGCGCTGATCCCTTTTTTCCCGGCGTCCTTGCCCGTGACTGCAAAGACGACGGCGATGTCGGCGTTCTTGCCCGAAGTGATGAACTGCTTCACGCCGTTCAGGACGTAATGAGCGCCCTGGCGCTCGGCGCGGGTGGTGATCGCGCTCGCATCGGAGCCGGCTTGCGGCTCGGTGAGCATGAAGGCGCCGATCAGCTTGCCCTGTGCGAGCGGCCGCAGGAATTGCTCCTTCTGGGCCGCGTTCCCGTAGCCGGCCAGGATTCCGGCGACGAGGTTGTTCACCGACACGATCGTGGCCGTGGCGCAATCGCCGGCGGCGATTTCCTCGCAGGCGACCGCGAGCGCGCCGTAGCCGAGACCGGCGCCGCCCCACTCCTCCGCGATGGCCACGCCGTAGAGACCCATGGCGGCGAGGCCTTTCAGCGCCTCGCGCGGAAACTCCTTGTCGCGGTCCCAGCGAGCGGCGTTCGGCGCGAGCTCGGCCGCGGCGAAGCGGCGCACCGCCTCACGGATCTCGACCAGCTCGCTCTCAGGCCGGGCGGACATAGGTCACCGTATGATGGCTGAAGAGGGTGCCGTTCTTGCCGTGGCATTCGGCGACGCCGTAGATGCGCCGCCGGCCCATCTTGAGGATGCGCGCGGTGCAGTAGACGTGCTCGCCCTTGGCCGGGGCGAGGAAAGCGGTGTTCAGCTCCGAGGTGAGCGCGTCGCCCTCGACCCCAAGCCGCACCTTGATGGCGAGCCACATCGCGCAGTCCGCCGCCGCCATGAGGGCCGGGCCGTTGATGATGCCGCCGGGGCGCTCGAGCGCCGGCTTGTGCGGCAGCTCGAGCATGCACTTCCGGCGGTCGGCCGCGACCACGCGAAAGCCGTAGGGGCGCAGAAAGCGCGCCCCGTCGAGCAGTCGCTGCAATTCGCGCTTCAAGCGAGCTCGAGCGCCATGGCGGTCGCCTCGCCGCCGCCGATGCACAGGCTCGCGACGCCGCGCCTCAGGCCGTTCTTGCGCAGTGCCCCGACCAGCGTGACGAGGATGCGCGCCCCCGAGGCGCCGATCGGATGGCCCAGAGCGCACGCGCCGCCGTGGACGTTCACCTTCTCGTGCGGCAGGCCGTGCTCCTGCATCGCCGCCATGGTGACGACGGCGAAGGCTTCGTTGATCTCGTAGAGATCGACCTGGGATGCCTTCCACCCTGTACCTTGAAGAAGTTTGGAAATGGCGCCAACCGGTGCCGTAGTGAACTCGCTTGGCGCCTGCGCATGCGTGGCGTGTCCCATCACCACTGCGAGCGGAGCGAGCCCGCGGCTTTCGGCGGTCGAGCGGCGCATCATCACGAGGGCGGCTGCGCCGTCGGAGATCGAGCTCGAATTGGCCGCCGTCACCGTTCCGTCCTTGCGGAATGCCGGCCTGAGCGTCGGGATTTTTTCGAGGTTCGCCTTGAAAGGCTGCTCGTCGGTCTCGACGAACTTCTCTTCCTTGCCGGCCTTGATGGCGATCGGCGTCGTTTCCCAGGCGAACCAGCCTTCCTTGTTTGCCCTCTGTGCGCGCTCCAAGGAAGCTATTGCAAACTGGTCTTGTGCTTCACGGGTAAAGGAATACTTCGAGGCGCAGTCCTCGGCAAATGTCCCCATCAGACGGCCCTTGTCATAGGCATCCTCGAGGCCGTCGTAGAACATGTGGTCGATCACCTGGCCGTGGCCCATGCGCAGGCCGCTCCGCGCCTTCGGCAGAAGGTAGGGCGCGTTGGTCATCGACTCCATGCCGCCCGCCACCACCACGTCGAAGGAATTCGTCGCGAGCAGGTCGTGGGCGAACATCGCCGCCTTCATCCCCGAGCCGCACATCTTGTTCACCGTGGTGCAGCCGGCGGCGAGCGGGAGCCCGGCGCCGAGCGAGGCCTGGCGCGCCGGCGCCTGGCCCTGGCCCGCGGGCAGAACGCAGCCCATGATCACTTCCTCCACATGCTCGGGCCGGATGCCCGCCCGCTCGACGGCGGCGCGGATCGCGGCCGCGCCGAGCTCCGGCGCGGCGAAGCTCTTCAGCTCGCCCTGGAAAGCGCCCATGGGGGTGCGGGCGACGGAGACGATCACGATCGGGTCGTTCTGCATTGAAATCTCCTTCGGACGAGGCTCAGCCCGGCAGCTCGTAGGGACGCACGAGGCCGCGAGCGCGCTCGGCGACCTGCGCCGGGAATGGACAGGACTTGCGGGTCTGGGCGTCGATCTGCACGCCGGTGAGGACGCAGATCGCGGAAACCTCTCCGGTCGCGGCGTTGCGCATCTCGTGCACGAACCTGGCCGCGCGCTCGCGCACCTCCAGGAAGGCCGAGCGCACCGCCACCGTGTCGCCGGCAAGGAGCTCGCGCCGGTAGGTGATGTTCTGCTGCACGGCTGCCATGCCGCGCCGGTTCTCTTGCAGGAAGGCGGTGGTGACGCCGACGGCGGCGAACAGGTTCCAGGTCGCCTCGTCGAACTTGCCCACGTACCACATGACGTTCATGTGCCCCATGTGGTCGCAGTGCCACGGATAGATCATGCCGCGGTAGGTCTCGACCAGCTCGCCGCCGTGGGTCATGAGGGCGCTCCCAATCCGGCCAGCGCGGCGGCACGGCGAATCGCCTCCACCGTTTCGGCTTCGAGGCGCTCGATGAGCTGCGCCGCCGGGAGCGCGCGGGAGAGCGCCGCGCCCTGTCCGGCCCACAGCGCCACGCAGTCGGTCTTGCCGGCCTTGGCGGAGGCCTGGCGCAGCTTTCCGGTGATGCTGTTCTGGGCGGGAAACGGGAGCTGGGGTGCCTGCGCCATTTCGGTCATGAAGCGGTTGACGAGGCCGCGCGCCGGCTTGCCGCTGAATTTCTCGGTGATGCGGGTATCGTCCTCGCGTGCCGCGAGGAGCGCCTGCTTGTGCACTTGCGACGCGCCGCTTTCCGGACAGGGAATGAAAGCCGTGCCGAGCTGGGCGGCCTGCGCGCCGAGCGCCAGCACCGCGGCGATGCCCGCCCCGTCCATGATCCCGCCGGCGGCCACGACCGGCACGCGCGCCTCGCGCACGATGAGCCGGGTGAGCGCCAGCGTTCCGGTGAGCGCATCGTAGGGATCGCGCAGCCACGTGCCGCGGTGGCCGCCCGCTTCGCCGCCCTGCGCGATGATGAAATCGACGCCGAGCGATTCGAGCTCCTTGGCCTCGGCGATGTTGGTGGCGCTGCCGCCGATGACGATGCCGAGCGCCTGGAACTTTTTCAGCCACTGGGGTGCCACGCCCGCGAGATGGGAGGTGAAAGCCCTGGGGCGGATCCGCCCGACCGCCGCGAGCTGCGCCTCGAAGTCCGGCGCGTACGGCGGCTTCGCCGGCTGCGGTATGGGCATGCCGTATTCGGCGTAGTAGCGCGCAACCGCTTCGAGCGCCGAGCGCTGCGCGTCCGGAGGAATCTCCCCGGGTTGCGGCGAGGCGAACAGGTTGACGAGGAAAGGCTGCGGCGTCTTCGTGCGCACCCACGCCGCCTGCTTTTCCATTTCTTCGGGCTGCGTATAGGCGAAGCCGAAGCAGCCGAGCGCGCCGGCGGCCGAGCACGCGGCCACGAGCTCCTGGCTGCTCGGTCCGCCCGCCATCGGCGCCTGGATGATCGGCAGGCGCAGGCCGAGCTTCTCGGAGAGCTTGGTTTTCAGGGTCATTGCGATTCGGCGAAGAGCTCGCGCCCGATCAGCCAGCGGCGGATCTCGGAGGTGCCCGCGCCGATCTCGTACAGCTTCGCGTCGCGCCACAGGCGGCCCACGGGCGTCTCGTTGATGTAGCCCATGCCGCCGAGGGCCTGGATCGCCTCGCCCGCCATCCAGGTGGCCTTCTCGGCGGCGTAGAGGATGGCGCCGGCCGCGTCCTTTCTCGTGGTCTCGTTGCGATCGAGGGCCTGGCCTACGGCGTAAACGTAGGCGCGGCAGGCCGAGAACGTGGTGTACATGTCGGCGAGCTTGCCTTGCATGAGCTGAAACTCGCCGATCGGCTGGCCGAACTGCTTGCGGTCGTGCACGTACGGGACCACGACATCGAGGCAGGCGGCCATGATGCCGAGCGGCCCTCCTGCCAGCACCGCGCGCTCGTAGTCGAGGCCGGACATCAGGACCTTGACCCCTTCGCCCTCTCTGCCAAGAACGTTTTCGGAAGGCACCTCGCAGTCGCGGAACACGAGCTCGCAGGTGTTCGATCCGCGCATGCCGAGCTTGTCGAGCTTCTGCGCGGTGGAGAAGCCCTTCGTTCCCTTCTCCACGAGGAAAGCCGTGATGCCCTGGTCGCTGCTCTTCCCGTAAATCACCAGCACGTCCGCATCGGGCCCGTTGGTGATCCACATCTTGTTGCCGTTGAGAACGTAGCGCTCGCCTCGGCGTTCTGCTCTGAGCCGCATGCCGACCACGTCGGACCCGGCGCCCGGCTCCGACATCGCGAGCGCGCCGACGTGCTCGCCGGAGACGAGCCGCGGCAGGTATTTCTTCCTTTGCGCCGGCGAGCCGTTGCGGCGGATCTGGTTCACGCAGAGGTTCGAGTGCGCGCCGTAGGAGAGTCCAACGGAAGCCGAGGCGCGCGAGATCTCCTCCATCGCGACGATGTGCGCGAGATAGCCCATCGCCGTGCCGCCGTGCTCTTCCTCGACCGTGACGCCGAGCAAACCGAGCTCGCCCAGCTTGCGCCACAGGTCGGCGGGGAACTGGTTGTCGCGGTCGATCTGCGCGGCGCGCGGCGCGATTTCCCGCGCGGCGAACTCGCGCACGCTCTCGCGCAGCATGGCGATGGTCTCGCCATGGTCGAAACGAAGCAGGTTGTAATTCACAGGCGCAGCTTCATGGCGTGTCGGGGATGCCCGCGAGCATCATCAGGGTCTGCAGCATGGTGGCGACATGCGTACCGTCGTCAGCGTACACCTCCGCGCGCGCAACGGTGAGCGTGCGTCCGGGCTTCACCACCTCGGCCCTGGCCACGAGCGCGCCGCGCCCCGGGTTCAGGATGTTCATCTTGTATTCGACGGTGACGATCGAGCAATCGGCGGGCATGAGCGAGAACGCGCTGTAGCCGCACGCGGTGTCGGCGATCATTCCCACGATGCCGCCGTGGACGTAGCCCTTCTGCTGGGTCAGCTCCGTCCGCCAGGGAAGCTCGATCTCGACGTAGCCGGGGTCGACGGCCGTGAGGCGGGCGCCGATCAGCGCCATCGCCTTCTGGCGGGCGAAGCTCTCGTGGCAGCGCCGGGCGAACCCGGGGTCGGCAGGTGCGTTCATGGCCGCGCAAGCGTACTTGACGTTTACGTAAACGTCAACCTCGTTTGAGCTGCTTTCTCACCCGTCTTTCAAAGGTCTGGAGCTCGGAGAGCTGCGCCTCGAGGTCGGCCCTTTGCTGCAGGAGGGTGGCCTTGTGCGCCTCCAGCACGCTCAGGAAGCGCTCGAGCTGCGGCCGCTCGTCGCGCCCCGGCTCGTACATGTCGATGAGCTCGCGGATCTCGGAAAGCGAGAGCCCCAGGCGCTTGCCGCGCAGCGTGAGCTTGAGCCGGGTGCGGTCGCGAGGGGTGTAGATGCGGCGCTGGCCTTCCCGGCGCGGCGCGAGCAGGCCCTGATCCTCGTAGAACCGGATCGCGCGCGGCGTGACGTCGAACTCGCGCGCCAGGTCGCTGATCGAGAACTCGCCACGGTCGGTTTCCATCTCGGTTTCCATGCTAGGGTTCGCTGGATTCTATCCCGATGGATTCCCTACAGTATCCCTGGCCGGAGACGCCGCCGCCGGGCGAAACCATTGCGGTGGCGCCCGGAATCCACTGGCTCAGCATGCCCCTGCCGTTCCAGCTCGACCACATCAACCTGTGGCTGGTCGAGGACGACGGTGGTTGGACCGTGGTCGATACCGGCATAGGGGACCAAAAGACCCGCGCTCTTTGGGAAAGACTGTTCGCGAAATTCGATCCGGTGAAGCGCGTGATCCTCACGCACTATCACCCCGATCACGCGGGCAACGCCGAGTGGATCTGCAAGCGTTTCGGCGTCGAAATGTGGACCACGCAGGGCGAATATCTCACCGCCCACGCGGTGCGCGCCTCCTCAGCGGGCTATACCAGCGATGCGGTTCTCTCGGTGTTCAAGAAGAACGGCCTGCCGGCCGAAAAGTCCGCTGCCATGGCGGCGATCCGCGGCAACAACCGCTATTCGGCGCTGGTGCCGGAGTTTCCGTTCTCCTACCGGCGCATCATCGAGGGGGACAGCGTGCGCATCGGCGGGCACGACTGGGAGGCGATCGTCGGCCATGGCCATGCTCCAGAACATCTCTCCCTTTTCTCGAAACAATTGAATACTGTCATTGCGGGAGACATGCTGCTTTCCACCATCTCCACTAACGTAAGCGTGTGGTCGATCGACCCGGAAGGCGATCCGCTGCGCCTGTTCCTCGAGTCGATCGATCGCTACCGCCGCCTGCCGCAGGATGTCCTGGTGCTTCCGTCCCATGGCAAGCCGTTCCGCGGGGCGCACCTGCGGGTGCGCCAGCTCGAAGAGCACCACGAGGCTCGCTTCGCCGAGCTGAAAAACGCCCTCGCGGGCGAGCCGAAGAGCGCGGGAGACCTGCTGAGCGTGCTGTTCCGCCGTCCGCTGGATACCCATCAGACTTTCTTCGCCATGGGCGAGGCGATCGCCCATCTGCACTATCTGTACTATGCCGGCCGCGCGCAGCGAGGTATCGGCGCGGACGGCGTCATGCGCTACGCTAGCGCATGACCCAGAATCCTCCCGAACTTACAACAATCTGCGGCAGCGTCGCCCAGCGCTCGTCGCGGCTCCTCGCGGACTTCGCGCAGAAGCAGGCCGCGAGCCTCTCGTCGGCGGTGCGCGACGAGATGGGCATTGCCCGCGCCTTCATGGAGCTCTACGCGAAGATGGCCGCCGATCCGGCGCTTCTCGCGAACACCTCGATGAGCATGTGGGCCGACTACATGCGGTTGTGGCAGTCGACCTGGCTGAAGATGCTGGGGCTGCAAGCCCCGCCGGTCGCCGAGCCCGCGGCCGGCGATGCCCGCTTCAAGGACGAGGACTGGTCCTCGAACTTCGTATTCGACCACATCAAGCAGTCGTACCTGATCGCCGCCCGGCACATCCAGCAGGCCGTGGCCGACGTGGAGGGGCTGCCGGCCGAATCGGAGAAGAAGGTGGCGTTCTTCACCCGCCAGTACGTCGATGCCCTGGCACCGTCCAACTTCCTGATGACGAACCCGCAGGTCCTGCGCGAGACGCTGCGCACAGGGGGCCAGAACCTCGTCCGCGGCATGAACAACCTGCTCGCCGACCTCGAAAAGGGCGGCGGACAGCTGCGCATCTCGATGACCGACGAGAGCGCTTTCCAGCTCGGCCGCAACGTCGCCACCACGCCGGGCAAGGTGGTTCACCAGACCCCGTTGATGCAGCTTATCCAGTACCAGCCGACCACGAAGGAAGTACACAAGCGTCCGCTGGTGATCATTCCGCCGTGGATCAACAAGTACTACATCCTCGACCTGCGCGAAAAGAACTCCTTCATCCGCTGGGCCGTGGCGCAGGGGCACACCGTCTTCGTGATCTCGTGGGTCAATCCGGACGCTCGACTCGCGCAGAAGGGGTTCGACGACTACATGCGCGAAGGAGCGCTCGCCGCCTTCGAGGCGGTGGAGAAGATCACCGGCGAGCGCGAGGTCAACGCCATCGGCTACTGCCTGGGCGGGACCCTGCTCGGGGCTACGCTGGGATACCTGAGTAACAAGAACCAGAATCGCGTAGCGAGCGCCACGTTCTTCGTGAGCCTGCTCGACTTCTCGGAGCCGGGCGAGCTCGGCGTGTTCATCGACGAAGCACAGGTCGCGAACCTGGAGAAGAAGATGAACCAGCGCGGCTACCTCGAGGGCTCCGAGATGGCCGGAACCTTCAACCTGCTGCGCGCGAACGACCTCGTGTGGTCGTTCGTGGTCAACAACTACCTCCTCGGCAAGGACCCGTTCCCTTTCGACCTCCTGTACTGGAACGCGGACTCCACCCGCATGCCGGCGCGGATGCACAGCTTTTACCTGCGCAACATGTACATCAGGAACCTGCTCGCCGAGCCCGGCGGCATCGAGCTCGGTGGCGTGCCGATCGATCTCGGCGCGGTGCGCATGCCCGCCTACTTCATCTCCACCGTCGAGGACCACATCGCTCCCTGGAAGACGACGTACAAGGGCGCGAAGTACCTGGGGGGACCGGTGCGATTCGTGCTCGGCGGCTCCGGCCACATCGCCGGCATCGTCAATCCGCCGGCGGCCAAGAAATATCACTACTGGGTGAACGAAGAGCTGCCCGCCACGCCGGACGCCTGGTTCGCCGGCGCCAGCAAGATTCCCGGCTCGTGGTGGGACGACTGGGAGGCCTGGATCGAGCGGCTGAACGGCGGCGCCAAGGTGCCGGCGCGCGTGCCGCAGAACGTCCTGGAGGACGCACCCGGCAGCTACGCGATGCTGCGCATCGCTAAATAAAAATGGTGACAGTCACCATTTTCAGATCTGCAAGTCGCGTGGCTTGCGCGGTGCGCGAGCCGCGAGGCGGTCGTAGAGCCATCCGGGCATTGCCCTCAGCAACACCGAGACGGCGGCCATCTGCCAGGGGATCACCGCCAGGCGCCGGCGCGCGGCGATGGCGCGCGCGATGCGGCGCGCCGCCTCGTCGGCAGGAAGTAGAAACGGCATCCGGTAGCGGTTGACGCGGGTCATCGGGGTATCGATGTACCCCGGG
Organism: Burkholderiales bacterium; assembly: GCA_036406675.1. Classification (GTDB taxonomy): domain Bacteria; phylum Pseudomonadota; class Gammaproteobacteria; order Burkholderiales; family SG8-39; genus SCGC-AG-212-J23. The sequence continues at coordinate 19,684 of DASXAO010000189.1, read as the reverse complement.
CAGACGCAGACTACCGAGACGCCGCTGCCGTAGAGCTCGGTGCGCAGGCTCTCCAGCCAGGTGATGGCGGCGGCCTTCGAGGCGCAGTAGGCGCCGTTTCCGGCGAGTCCGCGGAATCCGGCCACGCTGGCGATGCCGGCGAGCGTTCCACGGCCCGCCTTGCGCATCGCCGGCGCGAATGCGGCGAGCGTGGCGGCGAGGCCGGTGAGGTTGACCTCGAGCACCCGGCGCAGCTTTTCCACGTCGGCGATTTCGTCCGAGTGCGTGCCGACGCCCACGCCGGCGTTGGCGATCACGAGGTCCGGCGCTCCGAAGCGCGCCACGAAATCGCTCGCTGCCGCCTCGAGGCCCGAAACATTGGTCACGTCCAGCGGATAGGAGACGACGATGCCCGGCAGCCCGGCGCCCGTTTCGCGGCGGGAAATCAGGCCGAGGACCGAGTCGCGCGAGGCGTAGTGGCGGGCAAGCGCCTCACCGATGCCCGAGGAGGCGCCGGTTATCACGACCCGCATGCGAAGACTATTTCTGCTTGCGAACGAGCGCCACGACCCCGTCGACCGACTGCAGGAGGCCTTGCTGCGTGCGGCCCTGGTCGGCGCTCACGGTATAGCGGCCGGCCACGGCCATGGCCGGCGTGCCGTCGATCTTGTAGGCCACCGTCTGCTGGACGGCGCGCTTGACCTTGCTCTGCACCCCGAACGACTTCATGGTGTCCATGAATTTCTTCGGATCGACGCCGTTCTTCTGCAGCCACTCGCCGAACGCGGCCTCGTTGTCGGTGCGCAGGCTCGCCTTGTGGATGGCGTCGAAAAGCGGCCGGTGAAGCTTCTCGAGCAGCCCCATGGCCTCGAGCGTGTAGAAGATGGCCGCGTCGTGGCCCCAGCGCGAGTTGAAGACGGCCGGCACGCGGTGGAATTCGACGTCCGGCGGCAGCTTCTTCAGCCAGGCCTCGATGTAGGGCTCGAGGCTGTAGCAATGCGGACAGCCGTACCAGAAGAACTCGATCACCTGGATCTTGCCGTCGTTCTCGACCGGCTGCGGCGGGTTCAGCTCGCTGTACTGGATTTGCTGCGCGCCGGCGCCGAGCGGCAGCGCCAGGAGGGCTGCAAGGACTATTGCGGCTACGCTTTTCATGCCTACGGCTGCTCCTTGATCTTGACCAGGCTGGCGTCGATGTTCGCCTGCGCCAGCGCCTGGCGGATACGGTTGATCTCGTCGAGCTTGTTGTACGGCCCCAGGCGCACGCGGTACCAGGTTCCCTTGTCGGGAAGGTTCGCCGGCTCGACGCTCGACTCGAAGCCGAGGATCGCGAGCCGGGCCTTCTGGTTGTCGGCGTCCGCCGGGTTCTGGAACGAGCCCGCCTGAATGAAATAAACGTCCTTCGGCCCATCCTGTTGACCGCGGCCCGACTTCATCCGGTCGCGCAGCTCCCTTTCGGAGACGGGCTCCTCCTGCCCGGGCAGGATCTTGTAGAAGTCGAATTTGGGCTTTTCGACGGGCACCGCGGCCACCGGGCCCGCCGGCAGGCCGGCGATGGCCGGGGTCTTGCCGGCGGCGTCCTTCTCGGCCTGCTGCTTGGTCTTCGCGGTGAGGAACGGCACCGGGGTCTTGTTCAGATAGAAGGCGATGGCGAGGGACACCGCGAGGCCGGCGATGAGGCCGACGAACATGCCCAGCATGAAGCCGCCCGCCGAATGCTTGCGCGTGGCGGAAATTTTTCTCGGTTTTGGGATAGCCATGCTCACATCTTCTCCGGCGCGCTGACTCCGATGAGCGACAGGCCGTTGGCGAGCGTCTGGCGCACCGCGGCGCAAAGCGCAAGCCGCGCAGCGCGCAGCGCCTCGTCTTCGACGAGGATACGCTCGGCATTATAGTAGCTGTGGAATTCCCCTGCGAGTTCGCGCAGGTAAAAAGCCACGGCGTGCGGCGCGAGCTCGCGCGTCGCCGTCGCGAGAACCTCCGGATACTCCGCGAGCCGCGCCGCCAGGGCCATCTCCCGCTCGCCGCGCAGCAGGTCCGGGTTCGCGCCGGCTGCGTCCTTTGGCGCGCCGCCGGCCTGCGCGAACACGCTGCACACCCGGGCGTGGGCATATTGCACGTAATACACCGGGTTTTCCTCGCTCTTCGCCAGAGCGAGGTCGATGTCGAACACGAACTCGGAGTCGGCCTTGCGCGACACGAGGAAAAAGCGCACCGCGTCGCGTCCCACCCATTCGATGAGGTCGCGGACCGTCACGTACGAGCCGGCGCGCTTCGAGATCTTCACTTCCGCGCCGCCGCGCATCACCTTGACGAGGCTGTGCAGCACGTAGTCCGGATACCCGGGCGGAATGCCCAGAGCCAGCGCCTGCAGGCCGACCCGCACGCGCGTGACCGTGCTGTGGTGGTCGGTTCCCTGCACGTTGGTCACCTTGCGAAAGCCGCGCTGCCACTTGGTGACGTGGTACGCCACGTCCGGTACGAAATACGTGTAGGTGCCGTCGGACTTGCGGACCACGCGGTCCTTGTCGTCGCCGTATTCGGTGGTACGCAGCCAGAGCGCGCCGTCCTTCTCGTAGGTCTTGCCGTGCGCGGCCCAGGTTCTCACCACCTGGTCGACCTTGCCGTCCGCGTACAAGCTCGACTCGAGGTAGTAGACATCGAACCTGACACCGAAGGCCTTCAAGTCCGCGTCCTGCTCGGCGCGCAGATAGGCCACGGCAAACCTGCGAACCGCTTCCAGATCCGCGAGCTCGCCGCTCTGACCGACAAAATCGCGTGCGATCTCCTGGATGTATTCCCCGTTGTATCCATCCTTGGGCCAGCCCGGCTCGCCGGAGCCGATTCCGCGGGCGCGGGCCTGCACCGAGAGCGCGAGGTTCTCGATCTGCGCTCCCGCGTCGTTGTAGTAGAACTCGCGGGTGACCGCATACCCCTGCGATTCGAGCAGGGCGGCGATGGCGTCGCCGAGCGCCGCCTGGCGCCCGTGACCGACGTGCAGCGGGCCGGTCGGATTGGCCGAAACGAACTCGACCTGCACCTTCTCGCCCCGGCCCTCGCGCGTGCGGCCGAAACCCGCGCCTTCCTCGAGGATCCGACGGATGACCGCGGTCTTCGCGCCCGCCTTGAGCTTGAAATTGATGAACCCTGGTCCGGCCACTTCCGGTTTTTCGATGATGGCGCTCAGCGTGGCCGATGCCGATACTTGCGCCGTGACGGACGCTTGTAGCTCGATCGCGAGATCCCGCGGTTTCCTTTTTTCCGACTTCGCAGCCTGCAGCGCGACGTTCGTGGAAAAATCGCCGTGGTCCGCCTGCTTCGGGCGCTCGATGAAGATGGGCATGCTGGCCGATTGGGGCGCCTTTTCCTGCAACGCCTTGCGCAGCAATTCTTCGATCAAGGCCTTCGGGTCCGTCGCCATGGGGCCAGCATTCTAAGGCGGGGGCTTGCTCCGGCCCGGGAAATCGTGGCCTGTCCCCGATTTGTCGGTCCGTGATTTGTCGGTCCGACCCGATTTTCTAGTCGAACTCGATCGGGTCGACGTCGAGGTGCCAGCGCACGTCGCGCGCGGCCTGCTCGAAGAGGCGCGCGCTGATCGCCCCCAGGTAGGCCTGCAGCGCGGGCCGGGAGTGCGACTGGACGAGGAGCTGAGCGCGCTCGAGGCCGGCGCGCCGGGTGAGGACGTTGGGCACGGGGTCATAGACGTGCACGCCGTCCGGTGCCTCGGCGAGCGTCGCGGCGGCGCCGAGGAACCGCATCGCCGTGTCGAGCTTCGTTGCCTCCGCGCGCAGGGCAGCCTCGAACACGAAAGGCGGGAAGCCGGCGCTGCGGCGCTCCTCGAGCTGGGATTCGGCGAAGCTCGCGAAGTCGTGCCGGGCGAGGGCGGCGAAGAGCGGATGATCGGGATAGCGCGTCTGCACCAGAACTTCGCCGGGACGCTCGCGCCGGCCCGCGCGTCCCGCCACCTGCGCAAGCACGGCGAAGAGCCGTTCCGCGGCCCGGTAGTCGCTCGAGACGAGAGCCGTGTCGGCGTTCAGCACGCCGACCAGCGTCAGGTTGGGAAAATCGTGGCCCTTGGCGAGAAGCTGCGTGCCGACGAGGATGTCGCCCTCGCCGCGCCGCAGCGCTTCGAGCGTTCGGACGAGCTCGCCGCGCCGGCGCGCGCTGTCGCGGTCGATGCGCACGACGCGCGCGCCCGGGAAGCGCGCCTGCAGCGCTTCCTCGATGCGCTGCGTGCCGCGTCCCAGAGGCCGCAGGTCGACATTGCCGCAGGTCGGGCACGCGCTCGGCACTGCAGCCTGCGCGCCGCAATGGTGGCAGCGCAGCGAGCGCTCGGCTGAATGCAGGACCATGCGCGCGGTGCACCGGGTGCACGCGGCGGTCCATCCGCACGCCTCGCAGGCGAGCACCGGCGCATAGCCGCGGCGGTTGATGAAAACGAGGCTCTGCTCGCCGAGCTCGCGGCGCCTCCCGATCGCAGAGAGCAGGGAAGCGGTGAAGCCGCCCTCGACGCCCTCGGATCGCATGTCGAGCACGCGGATGGCCGGCAGCCGCGCGCCGGGCACGGCGCGCTCGGAAAGCTCGAGGCGCTGGTATCTCCCCGAGCGCCAGTTGTGCCAGGTCTCGAGCGACGGCGTCGCGGTCCCCAGGACCACCGGACATCCCGCGAGCCGCGCCCGATAGACCGCCGCGTCGCGCGCCGAGTAGCGCAGGCCCTCCTGCTGCTTGAAGGAGGGGTCGTGCTCTTCGTCGACGACGACCAACCCGAGTGCCGCCAACGGCGCGAGCAGCGCCAGGCGGGTGCCGAGCACGATCGCGGCTTCGCCGCGCGCGGCCTGGAGCCATGCGGCGGTGCGCGCGACGTCTTCCAGGCCGCTGTGCAGCACCGCGAGCCTCGCCTGCGGAAACGCGTGGCGAAAGCGCTCCTCGAGCTGCGGCGTGAGGCTGATCTCGGGCACGAGGACGAGGGCCTGCGCGCCGCGCTCGATCACGCCCGCGATGAGATGCAGGTACACCTCCGTCTTGCCGCTTCCGGTCACGCCATGGAGGAGGAAGGCGTCGAACCGGGCGCCCGCGCCGGCGATGCGCTGCACCGCGTCCCTTTGTTCCGGGCGCAACTCATGGTTCGGTACAAATTGCCCGGACGACGCTTCCTTCGGCGGCGCCAGCGACTTGCGCGGCAGCGGCTTGACGGAGCGCAGCCGCGGCGGAAGCGCGGATACGATGGTCTCCCCGAGCGGGCGCTGGTAGTACCCGGACAAGAACCGCATCAGCTCGAGCCAGTCGGTGGAAAGACGCGGCGCGTCGTCGCGCACGGCGACGACCGGCTTCATCCGCTCGGGCGGCAACTCCGATTCGGCCTCGGTTTCGAGCACCACGCCGATTCTCTGGCGCGCGCCGAACGGGACCACGACGCGATCGCCCACCTGCACGGACAGGCCCTCGGGCACTGCATAGTCGAAGAGCCTGGCCAGCGGCACCGCGAGCGCGATCCTCGCGCATGAAATTTTTCGGTGCGATAAGGACTTAGCTGTGGATAAAGCTGTGGGTAAGCGCATCACGCCCACGTAATGTGGCCCCACGGAGGCCCTGCTGTCGCCCCCGAGTATGGCAGGCCGCGGCTTTTAGGCTGGCAGGTCAGTGACTTACGCGAGCGCAGGGCGTTTGAAACCGCGCCGCCGGGAAAATCCCCGCTTCCAAAAAAAAATGTGCATAAGTCAAGCGGAACCGCGAGCCTGCGCGCGAGCTGAGCGGCTGTAAGTGCGTACTTCGTCTACCAAGGCAGCAACCGAATCGATCGGCGTTCCAGGCAGGATGCCGTGGCCGAGATTGAAGACGTGGCCGGGCGCGGGCCCGAACGCGTCGACGACCCGCCGCGCGGCCGCACGCACGTCATCGGGCGGCGCAAAGAGCGCTACCGGATCGAGGTTTCCCTGGAGCGCGAGGCGGCCAGCGGCGAGGCGGCGCGCCTCGCGCGGATCGCTCGTCCAATCGAGCCCGACCGCCTGAGCGCCGCTCGCCATCATCGCGGCGAGCCACGGATTGCCGCCCTTGGTGAAGAGGATCCGTGGCACGCGCGTAACCGCGTCCAGCACCTGGCGCGAATAGGCGAGCGAGAACAACTCGTAGTCGTCGTGCGCGAGCGTGCCCCCCCAGGTGTCGAAGAGCATTACCGCCTGGGCTCCGGCATCGACCTGCGCGTTCAGGTAGTCGCTCACCGCCTTGGCATTCACTTCCAGGATGCGGCGAAGGAGGTCGGGACGAGCATGCAGCATGGTCTTGAGGATGCGCCAGTCGTCGCTGCCGCCGCCTTCGACCATGTAGCAGGCGAGCGTGAAAGGGCTGCCGGCGAAGCCGATGAGGGGCACGCGCTCGCCGAGCGCCTGGCGGGTGGCGCGCACTGCTTCGAGCACGTAGCGCAGCTCCGCGGAAGGATCGGGCGGCGCGAGCTTGCGGATCGCTTCCTCGTCGCGCAGCGGCGCGCGGAAGCGCGGGCCCTCGCCTTCGCCGAACGAAAGGCCGAGACCCATCGCGTCCGGGATGGTGAGGATGTCCGAGAACACGATCGCGGCGTCGAGCGCGAAGCGCGCCAGCGGCTGCAGCGCCACCTCCGCGCAGAGCTCCGGGGTGCGTGCCAGCTCGAGAAAGCTGCCGGCGCGCGCGCGCGTCGCGTTGTACTCGGGCAGGTAGCGGCCCGCCTGGCGCATCAGCCAGATCGGCGTGTGCTCGGTGGGCTGGCGCGCGAGCGCGCGGAGGAAGGTATCGTTCTTCAAAGAAGCCGGGTGGTGATGTGCTTCCACTCCGCTTCGGTCACCGGCGTGATCGACAGGCGGTTTCCGGGCCGCAGCGTCACCATTTTCTTCAGTGGTTTCTGCTTGCGCATCTCGTCCAAGGGGAGGAGGCGCGTTTTTTTCAGCGCGCGCACATCGACGTTGAACCAGCGCGGCGCTTCGCGCTTCGACGCCGCATCGTAGTAGTCGCTCTTCGCGTCGAACTGCGAGGCGTCCGGATACGCCGCCGACGCCACTTCGGCGAGGCCGGCGACGCCCGGCTCGGGGCAGCTCGAGTGGTAGAACAGCACCCCGTCGCCGACCTTCATGTCCTTCAGCATGAAGTTGCGCGCCTGGTAGTTGCGCACGCCGCTCCACGGCGTGGTGCGGTTGGGGGCCGCGAGCACGTCGTCGATCGAGCACTCGTCGGGCTCGCTCTTCATCAACCAGTAATTCATAAAAAAGGGGTCAGAGGAATTTTCCTGTAACACGCACACGCGTAGCTTAAGTGTTACAGGAAAATTCCTCTGACCCCTTTTTTTCGAAGGTGAGGTTCCCCGCCGGTGGCGGTGGGCTTGGCTCCCGAACCCTGGCTCTAAACAGGGTGGTCGCTTTCCGGTCACATCAGGTTCGTCCGGCCTGCCCAAGGCAGGGGACGATCACAACAGTGACGAACGAGTCCGCAACCTAAGGAAGCTATCGGTTCGGAAAAATTAAGCCCGGTCGCTCACCGCAGGGAACAGGACCTTTTTAAAACAAGTCCTCCTGCTTTGCAATCGCCGCATCGATCTTTGACTCGATCGCGCTGATGCGGCGTTTTGCCTTGCCGACGTCGAATCCCGCGCCCAGGCGCACGCTTAGCAATTCATGCGCCACGTTGAGCGCCGCCATGACCGCGATGCGCTCGGCGCCCATCACTTTGCCCGCCTTGCGGATCTCGTTCATCTTGGCGTCGAGATACGCGACGGCCTGCAGAAGCGATTCGCGCTCGCCTTCCTCGCAGGCGACGCGGTAGCTGCGGCCGAGCAGGTTGACCTCGATGGTGTTCGCGCCGTCGGCCATCTCAGCCCGGCAAACGCGCGAGCAGGCCTTCAATTCGCGCGGTCGCAGTGTCGATCTTCTCGTGCAGGCGCTTCGCGTCGCTGTGGGCAGCGGCGAGCTGCTTCTTCAGGTCGTTGTTTTCCGCGCGCAGGCGCTCGCACAGCGTGACGAACTGCGCGATCTTTTCTTCCAGCGAATTGAACTCCGCCTCCACGGGCACGAATATCAAGCAAATTTCATGATGCGTCAAGTAGTAAGGACACATTCTGCATGTGTTTCATGATCTTGCGGGGTGGAGCCGCTCTCCTATAATCGCGCGGCCAAGTCGGTGCCCGCCCGGCGCTCCAAGCCGGACGGTTAAACGGGAAGCAGGAACCCTGAAGCGCAAGTCCGCGCGCTCTCGGCAACCTGAGCTGCCCCCGCAACGGTAAGCGCGTGAAGCCGCATCAACGGCCACTGTGGATTCCTCCACGGGAAGGCGATGCGGAGAAGGCGCCAGCCCGGATACCGGCCGACAGGTCGGCCGCCAACGCGCGGCCGCGTGATGTTTTGCCGGCATGCGGGGACGCGCGCCGGGAAAAGGGGAGATCGCTTCCATGTTGGCACCTAGCCTCTGGCGTGCGGCGCCGCTGCTCGCCTTCTGCTCGCTTGCTTTCGCCCAGACCGACGACGACGCCGTGGTCGTCACCGCCTCGCGCACCGAACAGCGCATCCGCGACGCCATTCCGCACACCACCGTGATCACCCGACAGGACATCCGCGATTCGCAGGCGGTGGATCTGCCGACGCTGCTGCGGCGCGAGGCCGGAATCGAGCTGTCGCAGAACGGCGGGCTCGGCGGAAACGCGAGCCTCTTCATGCGCGGCGGCCGCAGCGCGCAGACGCTGGTGCTGATCGACGGCGTGCGCGTCGAGGACGCGGGCTTCGGCACCACCGCGATCCAGCACCTGATGCTCGACGACATCGAGCGCATCGAAATCGCGCGCGGCAACGTCTCGAGCCTGTACGGCTCGGGCGCGATCGGCGGCATCGTGCAGGTCTTCACGCGCCGCGGCTCGGGAGCGCCCGCGGCCTACGGCGAAGCGACGGCTGGAAGCCGCGACACGACCAAGCTCCTCGCGGGCTACGGCGGACAGTTGGGCGAAAGGGGCGACACCCGCTTCAATATCTCGGCGCTGCGCCTCGACACGCGCGGCTTCTCGGCCATCGATCCGCGCTTTGCGCCGCTCGCCAACCCGGACGACGACGGCTACCGCAACGAAAGCGTCAACGGCAGCCTCGCGCAGCGGCTCGGCGCCGACCACGAGGTCGGCGTGCGGTTCCTCCGCACGCGGGCCAAGATCGACTACGACGACAGCTTCACCGGTCCCACTTCGATCCAGACCGCCGACCAGGACCTCGGCATGACCCAGCTCTACTGGGATGCGCGCTTTTTCGAGCGCTGGCGAAGCCGCATCACGGCGGCCGAGGGAACCGACTACCGCACCGACTTCCTGGACGGCGCTTTCGCGTTTCTTTCCAACACGCGCAGCCGGCAGCTCATCTGGAACAACGACGTGCAGCTCGCGCCGGCGCACGGGCTTTCGTTTTCGCTGGAGCGCCTCGAGCAGGAGATGGACAACTCGACCTTCGGGCAGAAGAAGCGCGACGCGAACAGCGTGCGGCTCGGCTACCTCGGCCGGCTCGGCGCGCATTCGCTGCAGCTCAACTGGCGAAACGACAGGTACTCCGATTTCGGCGATGCCGACACGTACTTCGCGGGTTACGGCTTCGATTTCACCGACGCCTGGCGGTTCACGGCGAGCACCAGCACCGCGTTCCGTGCGCCCACCTTCCAGGACCTGTTCGGCTTCGGCGGCAACCCGCAATTGCGTCCCGAGCGCGCGCGCACCAACGAGCTCGGCTTGCAATGGGCGCGCGGGACCAACCGGGTGCGCGTGGCGGCGTTCCAGACCGACTACGAAGACGCGATCACCTTCGACAACGCGACTTTCACCGCGCAGAACATCCGCAAGATGAAGGTCACCGGCGTCGAAACCTCGTACAGCGGGCGGGTCGGCGGGCTCGACCTGCGCGCGGCGCTGACCCTGCAGGACCCGGTCGAGCAGGAGCCCGGCGACGTCGAGCTCCAGGCGGTGCGCCGGGCGAAGGCGTACGGCTCGCTCGCCGTGTTCCGGACTTCCGGCCGCTGGCGCTTCGGCGGCGAGCTGCTCGCTTCGGGGCCGCGGCCGGACACCGACATCGCGACCTTCGAGCGCACCGAGCTCGCCTCGTACACGGTGGTGAACCTGCTCGCCCGGTTCGAGTACAACAAGCACCTCTATGTCGCCGCGCGGCTGGAAAACGCGTTCGACGAGGAGTACCAGCTCGCCCACGGCTTCAACACTGCGCCGCGCGGGTTCTTTCTCAACGTGGGCTGGCAGCCTTGAGCCGCGCCGCGTCGATGTCGCGGCAGAGGAGCGCCGTGGCGCCGATGGCGCGCGGACCGGGGCGGTGCATTTCGTTCAGCGGCACGACGTAGAAGTTGTCCGAGCGCACCGCGCGCATCCCGGGAAAGCGCCGCCAGAGCGCCTGCCACGAGCGGTCCGTCGGGTGGGCGCTCGCGGTGATGATCGCCTCCGGGTCGGCCGCGAGCACCGCCTCGATGTTCACCTGCGGCGCCATGACCGGCGAATCGGCGAACACGTTGTGGCCGCCGCAGAGCTCGATCGCGTCGGACACGAATTGGCGGCCGCCGAGCGTCATGAGCGGCCGCTCGGAGATCTGGTAGAACACGCCGACCGGGCGTTTGGCCTCGTATTGCGCCTTGAGACGGTTCAACTCTTCTCTTAACGAGGTAGCGACCCGGTGGGCAACATCGGCAGTGCCGGCGAGCTCGCCCAGGGCCTCGATGCTGTCCGGGATCTGGGCGAGGCGCCGCGGCTCGTCGTAGAACACCGGCACGCCAAGCGCCTCGAGCCGCGCCAGCGCCGGCGCCGTGGCCTCCAGGCGCCACGCGACGATGAGGTCGGGCTTGAGCGCGAGCACTCTTTCGAGGTCGACTGAGCCCGAGCTCGCCACCTGCGGCAGCCGCTTGGCCGCCTCGGGGTAGTCGCTGTATTCGGACACCGCGACGAGCTTGGCTCCGGCCCCGGCGGCGAAAAGCTGCTCGGTGACGTGCGGCGCCAGGCTGACGATGCGCGCCGCCGGCTGCGCCAGCTCGAGCCGCCGGCCGTCGCTGTCCACGGCGGAGACCCCGGCGAAGGCGCTCGCCGCCGCGCCGAGCCAAGCGAGCGTCAGGAACCGCATGGACCGATTCTGCTATCTTCGGCCGAATGGTGAAAGACGCGGTCCCGCTCGGGGAATGCGGGCGTGCGCTGGTCATAAAGCTGCGCCACCACGGCGACGTCCTGCTCGTCGCGCCGGTGCTTTCGGCGCTGAAGGCGCGCGGCGTCGAGGTCGATGCGCTGGTCTACGACGACACCGCGCCGATGCTGCAGGGACACCCGTCGCTCTCGCAGCTGCACTTCGTGGGGCGCAAGTGGAAGGCCGACGGCGCGCTCGCCCGCCTGGCGAAGGAAAGACGGGTTTTTTCCGATCTGAAAGGAAGGCGCTACGGCCTCATCGTCCATCTGTCCGAGCAACCGCGCGGCGCCTGGCTCGCGCGCACGCTCGGCGCGCGCTACAGCGTCGCGCCGAAGATCGCCGACCGCGGCGCGCTCTGGGCGAAGAGCTTCACGCACCTTTTCCCGATCGCGCCGCGCCGCCACATGGTCGAGGTGAACCTCGATGCCCTGCGGCGCATCGGCGTGCAGCCCGAGCCCGGCGAGCGCAAGGTCCAGTTCGTCCCGGGAGCGGAAGCGGAAAGGAAAGTCGAAGCCCTGGTCGACGGTGCGTTCGTCCATCTCCATCCCGCATCGCGCTGGCGCTTCAAGTGCTGGCCGCCCGAGAGGAACGCCGCGCTCATCGACCGCTTCGCCGCGGACGGTCGCCGGGTCGTGATCACCGCTGCCCCTGATCCCGAAGAAATGGCTTTTGTCCAACTGATTCTGGGAAAGGCAAGATCGAAACCGCTCGACCTCGCCGGAAAGCTCTCCATCAAGGAGCTGGGCGCGCTTGCCGGGAGGGCGGCGCTTTTCGTCGGCGTCGACTCCATGCCCATGCACCTCGCCGCGGCGATGGGCACGCCCACCGTGGCCCTGTTCGGCCCGAGCGGCGAGACCGAGTGGGGGCCGTGGAACGTGGCGCATCGCGTCGTGACGAGCGCTCATTCCTGCCGCCCGTGCGGGCTCGACGGCTGCGGCGGCGGCAAGGTGAGCGACTGCCTCGCCACGCTGCCGGTGGACGCGGTGTACGCGGCCGCGCAGGAGCTGCTCGCGAAGTGAAGCTGGCCATCGTGCGCCAGCGCTACAACCCGTACGGCGGCGCCGAGCGGATCATCTCGCGCGCCCTGCCGTACGTCGAGAAGAAGGGCGCCGAGGTCACCCTCATCACGCGCAGCGCCGAAGGATGGGGCGCGCGCCGCGTGCTGCAGGTCAACCCGTTTCACGCGGGCAGCCTTTGGCGCGACTGGTCCTTCGCGCACGCCGCGCGCGCGGCCTGGCGGCGCGAAGGCTTCGACCTGGTGCAGTCGCACGAGCGCATTCCGGGGTGCGACCTCTATCGGGCGGGCGACGGCGTGCACCGGCGCTGGCTCGAGATTCGGCGCGAAACGGCATCGTTGTCTACCAGGGCTGGAATTTTTCTTGATCCCCATCATCGCTACATCTGCCAGGCCGAAAAGGCGATGTTCGAGCACCCGCGCCTGCGCGCCGTGATCTGCAACTCCGGGATGGTGCGCGACGAGATCCGGCGCGGCTTCCGCATCGCGCCGGAGAAGCTGCGGGTCATCTACAACGGCGTCGACCTCGAGCATTTCCATCCGCGCGAGCGCGAGAGCCGCCGCGGCGCGGCGCGCGCCGAGCTCGGCTGCCGTCCGCGCGACACGGTGTTCCTCTTCGTGGGCTCGGGGTTCGAGCGCAAGGGCCTCGCCGCGGCGATCGATGCGTTCGCCGCCGCCCCGTATGCTTCGTGGTGGCTCGTAGTCGCGGGACGCGACCGCCACCTGGAGAGATTCAGGCAGCGGGCGCACGCCCGCGGCCTTCTGGGACGCACGCGCTTCGTCGGCGGGCAGAAGGAAGTTCGCTCGCTCTACGCCGCCGCCGATTGCTTTATCCTTCCGAGCCGCTACGACCCTTTCCCCAACACCGCGCTGGAGGCGCTCGCGATGGGACTCCCGGCAATCGTGAGCTCGAATACCGGCGCCGCCGAGGTGATCTCGCAAGGCGTCGACGGCTGGGTTTGCCGCCCCGACGACCCCGACGGCCTCGCCGGCCTTCTGGCGAAAGCCGATGAAGCCTTGCGCGGGGGCACACGCATGGGCGAGGCGGCGCGCGCCGCCGCCGAGCGCTTCTCCATCGAGGCGATGGCGCAGCAACTCGCGGAGCTCTACGCGTCGCTATGAGGCCGAATTGAATCTCGAGAGCCGCCAGCTTTACGTCCGCCTGCTGGGACACCTGCGCCCGCACGCGCACATCTTCGCGCTCTCCGTCGTCGGCATGATGCTCGCCGCGGCCACGGAGCCGCTTTTTCCCGCGCTGATCAAGCCGCTGCTCGACGGCGGCTTCGGCAGCCGCGGCGCGACTACGCTCTCTCCGGCCCTGTTCGCCGGCGCGATCCTCGGAATTTTCCTGCTGCGCGGGATACTGACGTTCTCCTCGTCGTACTGCCTGCAATGGGTGAGCCACCGCCTGGTGCTCGACCTGCGGGGGGTCATGTTCTCGCGCCTGATCCGGTTTCCGACCCGCTACTTCGACGACCAGAGCTCGGGGATGCTGCTTTCCAAGGTGGCCTATGACGTGAGCAACGTCACGTCTGCCGCCACGAACGTGATCACCGTGGCGGTGAAGGACACGATCACGATCGTCGGGCTGCTCGCATGGCTCCTCTACCTGAACTGGAAGCTGACGCTCATCGCGCTCCTCGTCGGCCCGGCGATCGCATGGTTCGTGAGAATCCTGTCGCGCCGCCTGCGCAGGATGTCGCGCGGAGCGCAGGAAGCGATGGGCGGCATGGTGCACGTGCTGGAAGAGACGATCGCCTGCCACAAGGTGGTCAAGGTCTTTGCCGGGCAGGAGTACGAAGCGCGCCGCTTTGCGCGCGCCTCGCAGCTCCTGCGGGGTTTCTACATGCGCCTGGTCATTCCGGAGGCCCTCACGACGCCGGTGACCCACATGCTCGCCGCGGTCGCGTTCTCGATCATCATCTATGTGGCGATGCACGAATCGCTCGCCAACCGCGCCACGGTGGGCGAGTTCGCCTCCTTCCTCACGGCGATGCTGATGCTGCTCGCGCCGCTCAAGCGCATCACCGAGATCAACGCGCCGCTGCAACGCGGCCTCGCCGCGGCCGAAAGCGTGTTCGGCATGATCGACACGCCGGTCGAGGAAGACCGCGGCACGGTGGTCCTGGGCCGCGCGCGCGGCGAAGTGGTGTTCGAGAAGGTATCGCTCACCTACCCGACGCGCACCGAGCCCGCCCTCTCCGCCCTCGACCTCGAGATCCGGCCCGGCGAGACCGTCGCACTGGTGGGCGGTTCCGGCGGCGGCAAGACCTCGCTCGTCAACCTGCTGCCGCGGTTCTACACGCCGACGCTCGGCCGCGTGCTCCTCGACGGGCACGACCTGCAGAGCCTCACGCTCGAGTCGCTGCGCGCCAACATCGCGCTCGTCAGCCAGGAGATCGTGCTCTTCAACGACTCGATCTACGCCAACATCGCCTACGGCGCGATGAACGGCGCTCCCGAGAGCGACGTGATCGCGGCGGCGGAGGCGGCGCACGCGATGAGCTTCATCCGCGAGCTGCCCGAAGGCCTCGCCACGGAGATCGGCGAGAGCGGCCTGCGCCTGTCCGGCGGCCAGCGCCAGCGCCTCGCGATCGCGCGCGCGCTGCTCAAGAACGCGCCGCTCCTCATCCTCGACGAGGCGACCTCGGCGCTCGATTCCGAGTCGGAGCGCCAGGTGCAGGCGGCGCTCGAAACCCTGATGCGCGGGCGCACCACCATCGTCATCGCCCACCGGCTGTCGACCATCGAGGGCGCCGACCGCATCGTGGTGCTCGAGCGGGGCTCGATCGTCGAGGCGGGCCGGCACTCGGAGCTGCTCGCGCGCGAGGGCGCGTACGCGCGCCTCTACCGCATCCAGTACGCGGCCGAGCGCGCCGCGGCATAGGCCGCCGGACAAAGGACAAGGCGCACAGACAACGCACAACCAGGGACGGACCACGTTTTCGCGGCCCGGGCAGGCGTCGTATTGCCGATATGGCAGATTGGTAATACCATGAGCGCATGGACCTCCTCTCCATTAAAGTCCCGGCGGGCCTGCGCCGGCGTCTCGCGCAGGAGGCGCGCCGCCGCGGCGTGTCGCAGTCGACGGTCGTTCGCGAGTCGCTCGAAGCCGCGCTCGTCGAGCGTCCCCGGGCGCGCGGCGAGCTCTCGTGCGCCGATCTCGCCGCCGACCTGATCGGCTCGATGGCGGGGCCGCGCGACGCGTCGACGAACAAGCGCTATCTGGAGGAGGCGATGACGGCGGACTATTCCAGGCATGGCGGCAAGAAACGTCGTCGTTGACGCCGGTCCCATCGTCGCATCGCTGGTCGCGAGCGACGCGCACCATGCCTGGACCCGGGACGAGCTTTCCCGCATGCGTCCGCCGCTGCTTACCTGCGAGGCGGCGCTGTTGGAGGCTGCGTTCATCGTGCAGCGTGCGGGCGGGCACCCCGATGCCGTGCCCGCGCTCGTGGAGCGCGGCATGCTGCGCATTGCCTTTTCATTGCAGGATCAGGCTGCTCATCTGGCGGCGCTGATGCGGCGCTATGCCACACTGCCCATGTCGCTCACCGACGCCTGCCTGGTGCGGATGGCCGAGCTGCTCGACGACGCGGTGGTGATGACGTTCGACTCGGATTTCCGCGTCTACCGCAAGCACAACCGACGGGTCATACCGCTGCTTGCGCCCGAAGGCGTCTAGCTAATGGCCGCGCGGCGCCTTACGCGCTCATGAGGATCGTCCACACCGAAGCGTCGCTCGGCTGGGGCGGGCAGGAGATCCGGATCCTTTCCGAGGCAAAGGGCCTGATCGGCCGCGGCCACGAGGTCGTGCTGCTTTGCCCCGCCGAAGCGCGGATCTACCGCGAAGCGCCCGCCTGGAAGGTACCGGCGATCGCGCTGCCGATCGGTGAGAAGCGGCCCAAGGGCGTTTGCGCCCTCGTCCGATGGTTCAGGGGGAACCGCTGCGACGTGGTGAGCACGCACAGCTCCACGGATTCCTGGCTGACCGCGTTCACGCTGCTCTGGCTGCGGCATCCTTTTCCGATGGTCCGCACGCGCCACATTTCGGCGCCCGTGCCGCGGAACGCCGCGAGCCGCTGGCTCTACACGCGCGCGACCACGCGGATCGTGACGACCGGCGAGCTCCTGAAGCAGGAGCTGGTCGAACGCAACGGCTATCCCGCCGGCCGGATCGAATCCGTGCCGACCGGCATCGATCCGAGGCGGTTTCGTCCTGGCGAGCGCGCCGCCGCGCGAGCGGCCCTGGGTTTGCCTCAGGACCAGACCCTGATCGGCATCGTCGCCACGCTGCGGAGCTGGAAGGGCCACCTGTTTCTCATCGAGGCGGCGGCCGGCCTGCCGGAGAGCGTCGGCCTGGTCATCGTGGGCGACGGCCCGATGCGCGAGCGGCTGGAGGCGCAGGCGGAGAAGCTCGGTCTGCGCGAGCGCGTGCGCTTCGCCGGAAACCAGGCCGACGTCGTGCCCTGGCTGCAGTCGCTCGACGTCTTCGCGCTGCCGTCGTACGCCAACGAAGGCGTGCCGCAGGCGCTCATCCAGGCGATGCTCACCGGCCTGCCGTGCGTGACGACCGCGGTCGGCAGCATCTCCGAGCTGGCGAAGGACGGCGAGACCGCGCTCGTCGTGCCGCCGCAGCAGGTGGCGCCGCTCCGCGATGCAATTCTGAGACTCCTGATGAGCCCGGAAACCCGAGCGCGGCTCGGCGAGGCCGCGCGCAGGCACTGCGAGGCCGGGTTTTCCTACGAGGCGATGCTCGACAAGATGGAGCGCATCTACAAGAATCTCCTTCCATGATTCGCGTTTTCATCGGCTACGACCCCCGCGAAGCCGTGGTCTTCCACGCGTGCGTCAACAGCATCGTCCGGCAGGCGTCGGAGCCGGTGGCGATCACGCCGCTCGCGCTGAAGAACCTGGCGAGCTACACCGAGCGCCACCGCGACGGCAGCAACCAGTTCACCTACAGCCGCTTCCTGGTCCCCCACCTCGCCGGCTGGACGGGATGGGCGCTCTACATCGACGGCGACATGCTGCTGCGCGAGGACATCGCCGAGATCTTCAAGCTGCGCGACGAGAGCAAGGCCGTCCTTTGCGTCCACCACGACTACAAGACGAAGCTGCGGAAGAAGTACCTGGGCGCGAGGAACGAGGACTATCCGCGAAAGAACTGGTCGAGCGTCATGCTGTGGAACTGCGCCCATCCCGCCAACCGCGCGCTCACCCCGGAATTCATCCAGGGCGCGACCGGCGCCCAGCTGCACCGCTTCACCTGGCTCGGCGACGAGCAGATCGGCTCGCTGCCGATCGAATGGAACTGGCTGCCCGACGAGTTCGGAGAAAACCAGCGCGCGAAGCTCGTGCACTGGACGCTCGGCGCGCCGTGCTTCCGCGAGTTCGCCGACGAGGCGATGGCCGAGGAGTGGCACTCCGAGCGGCGCCTGCTGAACACGCCCGAGGAACGCTGATGCTTCTCGTCACCGGCGGCGCCGGCTTCATCGGCTCCAACTTCATCCTCTCTTCGCTCGAGATCGCGGACGAGCCGGTCGTCAACTTCGACAAGCTCACCTACGCCGGGAACCTGCACAACCTCGACGCTTTGCGCGGCGACGCCCGCCACGTCTTCCTGCGCGGCGACCTCTGCGACCGGACCGTGGTGAAGCAGGCGCTGGAGCGCTATCGGCCGCGGGCCATCGTGCACTTCGCCGCCGAGAGCCACGTCGACCGCTCGATCCTCGGCCCGGCCGAATTCATCGACACCAACATCGTCGGCACCTGGAACCTGCTGGAGGAGGCGCGAGCCTACTGGGCGGCGCTGCCGGCAGCGGAGCGCGACGCCTTCCGCTTCCTCCACGTCTCCACCGACGAGGTCTACGGCTCCCTCGGCCCTTCCGACCCGGCGTTCGCCGAATCCACGCCCTACGCGCCGAACAGCCCCTACGCCGCCTCCAAGGCCGCCGCCGACCACCTGGTGCGCGCCTATCACCACACCTACTCGCTCCCGACCCTGACCGGCAACTGCTCCAACAACTACGGCCCGTACCAGTTTCCGGAAAAGCTCATCCCCCTCATGATCCGCAACGCCCTCGCCGGCGAGGCGCTGCCGGTGTACGGCGACGGCTTGCAGGTGCGCGACTGGCTGTACGTGCTCGACCACTGCGCGGCGTTGCGCTGCATCCTGGAGCGCGGACGCGTCGGACAGACCTACAACATCGGCGGTAACAGCGAGCGAAAGAACATCGACGTAGTGCGCGCGCTGTGCGCGATCCTCGATCAGCAGCGGCCGAAACCGTCAGGCTCGTACGCCGAACAAATGCGCTTCGTAAAGGACCGTCCCGGCCACGACCGGCGCTACGCCATCGACGGCTCGAAGCTGCGCGGCGAGCTCGGCTGGGCGCCGGCGCAGACCTTCGAGAGCGGGCTCGCGAGCACCGTGCGCTGGTACCTCGATCACCCGGACTGGGTCGAGGAGGTCACGAGCGGCGCCTACAGGAGCTGGGTCGAGACGAACTATGGTCGCCGAGGTGCGGCGTGAAAGGCGACGCTCGTCGAGGCGCACGATGAAGGGCATCATCCTCGCCGGCGGCTCGGGCACGCGGCTTTATCCAGTGACGCAGGTCGTGTCCAAGCAGCTCCTGCCGGTGTACGACAAGCCGATGATCTATTACCCCTTGTCGACACTGATGCTCGCCGGCATTCGGGACATCCTGGTCATCTCGACGCCGGAGGACACGCCGCGCTTCAAGGCGCTCCTCGGCGGCGGCGAGAAATGGGGCATCCGGCTCTCGTACGCGGTGCAACCCCGTCCCGAAGGGCTCGCACAGGCCTTCCTCATCGGGCGCGAGTTCATCGCGCGGGATCGCGTCGCTCTGGTGCTGGGCGACAACGTCTTCTATGGCCACGAGCTCTCGGGGCTGCTCGAGCGCGCGGCCGCGCGCGCCAGCGGCGCGACCGTGTTCGCCTATCCCGTGAACGACCCGGAGCGCTACGGTGTGGTCGAGTTCGACGCGCGCGGCAAGGCCATCGGCATCGAAGAAAAGCCGAAGCAGCCCAAGTCGCGCTACGCGGTGGTCGGGCTGTACTTCTACGACAACCGCGTCGTCGACATCGCCGCGCGGCTCAAGCCCTCCGCGCGCGGCGAGCTGGAGATCACCGACGTCAACCGCGCCTACCTCGAAGCGGGCGAGCTCGAGGTGATGCCGATGGGGCGCGGCTTCGCCTGGCTCGACACCGGGACGCACGACACGCTGCTCGAGGCCTCTCACTTCATCGAAACGATCGAGCGCCGGCAGGGGCTGAAGGTGGCCTGTCCCGAGGAGATCGCGTTCCGGCAAGGCTTCATCGACGCGCGCCAGCTCGGCGAGCTCGCGCGCCAGCTCGCGAAGAGCGGTTACGGCGAATACCTGAGCCGCATCCTCACCGAGCGCCTGTTCTGATGAAAATCATCCGGACGGAGATTCCGGAGGTGCTGATTCTCGAACCGAAGGTCTTCGGCGACGAGCGCGGCTTCTTTCTCGAGAGCTACAACAAGCGCGCG
>DASXAO010000188.1:0-9632 GCA_036406675.1 Burkholderiales bacterium | reverse complement strand
TAGCAGGCGCGGCCGCGAGCGTAATCGTGGCCTGCGGTGTGGGCGTTGCGGCCATGACCGGAGTTCTGCCGCGCAGCCAGGCGGAGAAGGCCGAGGCACCGCCGCCGGCGGCGAAGAGAGAATGCGCCGAATGCGGCGTGGTGGTGGGCGTGAGGCTGGTGGAGCAGAAGGGCGAGGGCACGGGGCTCGGCGCGGTGGTCGGCGGCGTCGCGGGCGCCGTGGTCGGCCACGAGGTCACGCACGGCCGGGACGTCGGCACGGTGGTCGGGGCCGCCGGCGGCGCCTTCGCCGGGCATCAGATCGAGCGCCAGGTGCGCAGCACCAAGCACTACGAAGTCCGCGTGCAAATGAGCGACGGTCAGTCAAGAATTGTGAAATTCGCCGCGCCGCCGGCATGGAAGCAGGGCGACAAGGTGAGGCTGCAGGACGGCAAGCTCGTGTCGGCATAGCCCGACGGCGCCCGATGTGCTATTTATAGAAAGGTGAGAACAAGAACAAGAAAAGCCGCTTGAGCCAGCGCTGGATCGTCCAGGACGCGGTCAGGCGGATCCAGGATCTCGTCGCCGAAGCCATGGGCCGGAGCCTTCCCGGCGTGGTCGGCGCGCGCCTCGAGCACATCGTCCAGAGCGTCGCCGCGAGCGAGATTGCCTCGGTAGGCGACGCCTACTCCTGGCGCGAAGTCTCGATCCTGCTCGCCGACCTGCGCGGGTTCGCCTCGATCGCCGAGTCCTACCCGGCGCGCGTGGTGCTCGACACGCTGAACCGCTGCTTCGCCACCCTGACCGAGGTGATCGTCCAGCACTACGGGATCATCGACAAGTTCATGGGCGACGCGATCATGGTGGTGTTTCCCGGCGACCAGGACACGGCGCACGACCACGCCCGGCGCGCGATTCTGTGCGCGGTGCAGATGCAGATCGCGATGGACGAGCTGCGCCAGAAGCAGCGCTCCGAGAACGTGCCGGAGATGTTCCTCGGCATCGGCGTGAACACCGGCAAGGTGATGACCGGCCTCATCGGCTCCGACCTCTATCGGGCCCACACCGTCATCGGCGACGAGGTCAACCTCGCCTCGCGCATCGAGGCGTTCAGCCTGCGCGGCCAGGTGCTTTGCAGCCAGTCCACCTACGAGCTGTGCCAGGACTTCGCCGACTGCGGCGCGCCGGTGCAGGTGTACATGAAAGGCAAGGCCGAAAGCGTGCTGATCCGCGAGGTAAAGGGCATTCCCGCGCTGGGCAAATTCGTGCCGCGCAGGGAGCTGCGCCGCTCGGCGCGCGTCGAGGTGCTGCTGCCCTTCGCCTACCAGATCGTGAGCCGCAAGACGGTGCTCGCGACGGTCGACACTGGCACCATCCACAACATCGGCTACGACGGCGTGCTGATCGAGATCGAGCGCCCGCTGCCGCTCTACGCGGAAATCAAGATTGCGGTGAACCTCGTCAGCCTAGGCTACCGCGCCGAGGACGTTTACGGCAGGATCGTGGACGTGCGCGAGGACAAGGGCCGCTGGTTCTGCGGCGTCGAGTTCACCTCGGTCACGCGCCAGGCGAGCGAGAAGATCCGCCTTTTCGTGCAGATGCTCATCCCGTCGTACGTGCCGGTGCAGGCGACCCGCGAAACTGGTAGCGCGGACAAGCCGCTTGGGGCCTCAGCGCAGGAAGCAGCCGTCGGTGACGTCGATCACCGCGCCGTTCAGGATCGCCGGCGCATCGAGAGCTAGCCAGCGGATCGCCTCGGCCACTTCCTCCGGCCGGCCAACCCGCTTCGTGTACACCGCTCGCATGAGCTGGGCGATGCGCTCGGGCTGGGCGTTCTTGAGGAGCTCGGTGTCGATCGGACCCGGCGCCACCGCGTTCACCTGGATCCCCTGCGGCCCGAGATAGGAAGCGAAGCTGCGGGTGAAGCTCACCACGCCCGCCTTGGTGACCCCGTACCACAGGTCAGTGTGCGCCATGTATGCGGCGACCGAAGCCACGTTGACGATGCGCCCGGAGCCGCGCTCCGCCATGCCCTTCGACGCCGCGCGGATCAGCTCGACCGGCGCCTCTAGGTTGACGCGCAGCATGCGGCTGCGCGCTTCGTCGGTATAGCGATCGATTGCCAGCGCGGCCTGGATGCCGGCGTTGTTCACCAGCACGTCCAGCTTGCCGATTCGCGTGATCAGCGCGGGAATCCCCGCGAGGTCCGTGAGATCGAACTGGATCGGCTCGGTGCCGGCCGCGGGTTGAGCGAATTCCTTGTCGAGAACGAAAACCTGCAGCCCCGACCTCACCAGCGCCTCGGCAGCGGCGCGGCCGATCCCTCGGCCGGCGCCGGTGACGAGGGCGGTCTTCACGCGGACGCCAGCCCGGGCATGTCGAACCCGGCCGCCTTGAGCTCGGTGATCAACGTTTCTTCCTGCTGCGCGGTCAGCTCGACGAGCGGCGGCCGGCAGGTTCTCCACTCGCGGTCGTTGCCGAAGTGCGCCACCGCCGCCTTTAGCGCCGGGATCATGGGCTGCTTCTGCACGATCTTGCGCGTCGCGCTGATGCCGCCCTGGAGCCGCTCGGCGTCCGCCGAGCGCCAGTTGCGGTAGACGTTGGCGATCGGCCCGGGATTGATGTTGCCGGTGGCGGTGATGCAGCCCTTGCCGCCGTGGCGCATGTTGTCGAGCAGGAACACCTCGCTTCCGGCGAAGACGTCGAACCCTTCCGTCGCGAAGGCCTCGAGCATCGCCTTCGTGTTGGACCAGTCGCCCGACGAGTCCTTCACGCCGGCGACGATCCCCGGGTACTTCGTAATTAACCTCTCGATCAATCCCAAAGTAATTGAGACTTGGGCAACCGGCGGGATGTGGTAGAGGTAAAGCTGCAGGCGTTCGTCGCCGACACGCTCGATCACCTCGGCGAAGTTGCGGTACAGCCCCTCGTCCGAGACCCCCTTGTAGTAGAAGGGCGGCAGCATCAGCACCCCGGCGCAGCCCAGCTCGACCGCGGCGCGCGTCATCTCGATGGAATCGGACAGCGCGCAATGGCCGGTGCCGGGCATCAGTGCCGAGGCCGGCACGCCGCCGGCCACGAGTTGCTCAAGCAAAGATTTTTTTTCAGAAACAGAGAGCGAGTTTGCTTCGCTGTTGGTGCCGAACACGGCGAGCCCCGCGCAGCCGCTCTTCAGGAGCCAGCGGCAGTGGCGCACGAAGCGCTGCGCGTCGGGCGCGTAGTCCTTGCGGAACGGCGTGATCACCGGGGCGAGCACGCCCTCGATGCGCTTTACTTTCGTCATGGCCGGTTTCATGTCAGTCCACTCGTCTCAGTCGACTTTTGCTCCGGACGCCTTCACGATCGGCGCCCAGCGCGCCACCTCTTCCTTCATCATGGCCGCCATCTGCTCGGGCGAGCCGGGAATGATGTTGTAGCCGAGGTCGTGCATGCGCTTCACGAATTCGGGCGACTTGGTTGCCTGCACTGCGGCGGCGTTCAACTTCATGATGATGTCGCGAGGCGTCGCGGCCGGCACCATGATGCCGAACCAAACTCCGGACTCGTAGCCCTTGACCCCGGCTTCGGCGATCGTCGGCAGGTCGGGAAGCGCCGGGTCGCGCTTGGCGCCGGTGGTGGCGATCGCCCGCAGCTTCCCCGACTTGATGTGCGGGAGCGACGACGGGATGTTGTCGAACATCATGTTGGTCTGGCCGGCGAGGAGGTCGGTGACCGCCGGCGCGCTCCCCTTGTAGGGGATGTGGACGATGTCGGTCCCGGTGAGCTGGGTGAACATCGCGCCCGACATGTGGATGCTGGTGCCGGCGCCGCTCGAGGCGTAAGTCAGCTTGCCCGGCTCCTTCTTCGCCAGGTTGATCACGTCCTGGACCGTTTTCGCCGGCACCGATGGGTGCACCACCAGCACGTTGGAAAGCGACACGATCGGCGCGACCGGCGCGAGGTCCTTGTTCGGATCGAGCGGCATCTTCGCGTAGAGCGCCGGGTTGATGGCCTGGATGCCGCTCGTGCTCATCACCATCGAATAGCCGTCGGGCGCCGAGCGCGCGACGTCGAGCACGCCGAGGTTGCCGCCGGCGCCGGGCTTGTTCTCGACGGCCACCGGGTGGCCGAGGATCTTGGTCATCTCGTTGGCGGTGGCCCGGGTGGCGATGTCGACCGCTCCGGCCGGCGTGAACGGCACCACGATGCGCATCGGCTTGGACGGGAACGCCTGCCCGAAGGCGGCGCCCGAGAGGGCGAACGAGACGACGACAGCGAACAGACGCGACACTGGGATGCCTTTCGAAGGTAGAGTGACCCGCAATTATGGCCGACCTCGCCCGGGCGGTGAATATCGCCGATTTGCGACGCATCGCGCAGCGCCGCCTGCCGCGCGCGATCTTCGACTTCTTCGACGGCGGTGCCGAGGACGAGACGACGCTGCGGGACAACTGCGCCGCGTTCCAGCGCGTCCGCCTGCTGCCGAAAGTGCTGGTCGACGTGTCGAAAGTCGACACCGCGGTAGTTCTGTTCAATCAAAAAGCAAACCTTCCACTTGCGATCGCGCCGACCGGGGGTATCAGCGCCGGGCGCTACGGCGCGGAGCTCATTCTTGCGCGTGCGGCAAAGGCCTGGGGCGTGCCCTTCACCATGGCCACGCCTTCGGCGTTCTCGATCGAGCGTCTGGCGGAGGAAGTGGGCGGGCGGTTGTGGTTCCAGCTCTACTGCGTGAGGGACCTGGAGTTCCGCGCGAAGCTCGTCCGCAGGGCCAGGGACGCAGGCTACGAGGCGATCCTCGTCACGGTGGACCTTCCGGTGTCGGGCAAGCGCGAGCGCGATCCGCGCAACGGCTTCCATACGCCCTACAGCCCGAACTGGCGCAATTCCAGGGACGTGATTTTCAAGCCGGCATGGGCGCTCGACATGCTGCGCAACGGCCTGCCGGGCATGGCGAACATGGAGGGCTACCGCTTCAGCGCGGCCGCCGGCACCGACATCGTGACGGCGGTCGGGCGCGAAATGGACGCGGGGCTGGACTGGGACTACATCAGGAAGTTGCGCGACCAGTGGCCGGGCAAGCTGCTCCTGAAAGGCGTCGAGCGCCCGGATGACGCGGAGCGCGCCGTCTCGGTGGGCTGCGACGGCGTCGTGGTCTCGAACCACGGCGGCCGCCAGCTCGACGGCGCGAGCGCCACCCTGGACGCTTTACCGCACGTCTCGAGAGCGGTCGGGAGCAAGCTGACGGTGCTGCTCGACGGCGGCGTGCGCCGCGGCGTGGACATCCTGAAGGCGCGCGCCCTGGGCGCGCAGGCGGTGCTCACGGGCCGCGCGACGCTCTTCGGCGCGATGGCCGGTGGCGAGCCGGGAGCGAAGCGCGCGCTCGAGATCCTGTCGAGCGAGCTCGTGCGCGCGATGCAGCTCTGCGGCGTGCGCGCGGCGGCCGAGATTACGTCCGAGCTGGTCTGCGCCCGCTAGGCGGCGGCGACCTCGAGCACCGCGTCGCACATGGCGACGGGTGCTCGAGTGCCGCGCGCCTCCCCTTACAGCGAACGGAGGAAGTTGAACAGGTCCTGTTTCTGGAATTCCGAGAGACCGTTGAACTTGGAGATCACCGCGTTCGCCTCCGAGCCGTTGCTCGAGTGCGCCTGGATCGCATCCTTCAGGTCGTCGGTGCGTCCGTCGTGCAGGAAGAAGATCCGCTGACCGAGGCCCCATAGCGGCGCGGTGCGGAATTCCCGGCCGTTCGCCCCTCCCTGAGACACGTTGTCGGCGAGCCCGGTGCCCATGTCATGGATCAGCAGGTCGGAGAACAGGTTCGCGGTCTGGAAGCGCAGCGCCTCGGCGGTGGCGTTGCCGGTTCTCATCGAGGGCGTGTGGCAGAGCGCGCAGCCGATGCTCGAGAACGTGTTCCTGCCGCGGCCGATCGAGTTCGAGCCTCCCGGGGTGTCGGGGTCCGGCTTCGGCGGCGCGAGGAAGCGCGAGAAGTTGGAGAAATTCTGGACCGCCGTGGTCGCCGCCAGGGCTGCGTCAAGCCGGGTGTTCGCGCCGACCGCCGCGTCGGTGTTCTGTACGCTGTTCGGCACGCTGGCGAACTTGACGCACGAAGGCGTCTGGTCGCGCTCTTGCGTGAACAGCTCGTTGGAGATGCCCATCTCGACGTTGTAGGCCTCGCCGGAGAAGATCATCAGCGACGCGTTCTGCGCCTTCCAGCCGAAGCGCGTGATCGTGCCGTCGTTGCCGGTGCGGTTCGCCCGTCCGCTGATGCCGAGCGACGCTTTCGTCGATGAATCGCGCGAGGCGTTGATGAGGATCGTCGTGTCCTGGATCTCTTCGATCAGCCCCGCGCCGAAGACCGGAGTCGGGATGCGGAAGATCACGTTGCGGTTGGCGAGCGCGGTCGCAAAGTCCGGTTGCGCGAGCACGCACCCGGGCGCATCGTCGCGGCCCTGGATGGTGAACAGCGCGTGGACCCCGCCGTCAGGCGATCCGTCCGGGTTCTTCACGAAGCGTGCTTCGCGCACCGGGCCGTTCGCCCGGATGAACGAAGGCAGCTTGTTGTCGGCGCCACGCAAGCTGGCGAACGCAAACTGCGGATTCAACTTCGGGCTGGTGCCGCCGGTCGCAGGCTGCGCATGGCAGCCGCCGCAGGAGTCGAGGTTCATCGTCGGACCGAGGCCGTCGGGGACGTCTTCGATCTCGTTGAAATCCTCCTTGCCCTGGTTGAAGAACGCGATTTGGTTCGCGGTCAGCCCCGGAAGCGGACCACCGGCGTCGGGCCCTCCGCCGCGCACACCCGGATCGCGCGCGGCGAAATCGACCGACGTTGCTACTTGCGAATGGAAAAAGAAGAAACCTACGACCGACGTGAGGACCAACGGGATTGCATCCCTGATTTTCATACTACCTCCCACCCCCAGTTATCCCCGAAAAAAATAGGAAAGAAGCGCAGGTGAGAAGCGCTGCGCGGCCGATTGTTGTTACGCCGCGTCGTTCCTCCGACCACGATGTTGTACCTTATCCCGTCATCCGGCGAAAGAACTTTTTGTTACTAACAAGTGGCCGCATGGCCGCGCCGGCCGCGAATTTTCTCGAGGTGCGACAAAACGTCGCAGCTCCGACTAGAACGCTGGACGTAATTTCGACTGCGACGTTACTTCAACAGCAGCCGCAGCCTCGGTGCGCCGAGGATGCGCCCGTGGCTGCGACAAAATGTCGCGACTTCACCTAAAGCCGCGGACGTAGTCCGGCGCGGTGAACAGCCACTCGAGCGTGTCGTAGTAACGCTCGGCGCTTCGGCCACGGTAGATGTCGTTGCGGATCTCGCGCTCGACGCCGTCGGGCACGTGGAAGATCATGCCGACGAGGCGGTTCGCCGAGACCTGCACGCGCGAGGCGCGCACTACGCGCCGCTTCTGGTACTCCTGGAAGACCTTTTCGAACTGGCCGTCGAACGCGTCCGCACAGGCGCCGAGGCACACCGCGTCCTCCATCGCCATTGCGGCACCTTGCGCCATGTACTGCAGCATGAAGTGCGCCGCGTCGCCGAGGAGGGTCACGCGCCCGCGCGTCCAGTTCTCCACCGGCTCTCGATGCACCAGCATCCAGCGGCGGTACTCCCGCGGCGTGCGCATCAGCTTGAGCGGCTGGTCGCAGTAATGCGCGAAGAAAGGCAGCACCTCGTCCGGCATGGCGAGCTCGTTGTGCCCGCCGCTGGTGTGCTTGCCGATCACCGTGGCGACCAGGTTGAAGAGCTTCCAGCCGCGCAGCGGGTAGTGGACGATGTGCGTGTTGTGCGCCGCCCACAGCGTCGCTGCGGCCCAGCGCAGGTCCTTGGGCACGTCGTTCGCGTCGAGGACGGCGCGATAGCACATGTGCCCGGTAATGAGCGGCAGCTTGTCGCCGACGATGCTTTCGCGGATCACCGAGCGCCCGCCGTCGGCGCCCACCAGCGCCGCGCCTTCGATCGTTTCGCCGTTCGCCGTGGCGACGATGACTTTGCCGTCGTCGGCCTGGAATCCCGTGACGCGCGTGCTCGTGCGCAGCTCGATCAGGTCCGAGAGCGCCTTGCAGCCGTCGAGGAGCGAGCCGTGGATGTCGGCGCGGTGCGTCACGGCGTACGGATTGCCGAAGCGCTCGGCGAAACGCTCGTCGAGGGGGATGTCGATCACCCTCTCGGCGCTCACGCCGTCCATCATCAGCAGGCGCTCGATGAAGACCGCTTCCTTCTTCACCAGGCCCCCGACCCCGAGGGCGTCGAGCGCGTGCCAGGCGTTCGGCGCGAGCTGGATGCCGGCTCCGATCTCGCCGAACTGCGGCGCCTGCTCGAGCACCATCGAGCGGAAGCCTTTGCGCGCGAGGGCAAGCGCGGCCGCGAGCCCGCCGATGCCGCCGCCGGCAATGATCACCGGCCGATCGTTGCGAGCTGCGTTCCTCGGCTTCATTGCGGGCATGGTAGGCGCTTCCGTCAGAAAAGCACCGCGATGCCGTCGAGCTCGCCTTCGGAATTCACGAGATCCACGCGCTTGCGGGCGATCTTGAAGCCGCCGTTGACGCGGCGCAGCCGGTGCTGGACCAGCGCGCCGTACAGACGCTGCTTTTCGTTCCGGAACTCGATGAGCTGAAGCGTAGAGCCGACGGTGATTTCGCCCGCCTGTTCCCCGAAAACCATCACGTTGCCGACCTGATGCACGGTCCGCGCGAGCGGCTGGCGGGCATGCGCGCGAGGGTGGCGCGCCTGCCTGACGCGGAGCTCGAGGAGCGTGCGGTCGTCGTGGACGATGGAGGACGTCTCGAACGGGTCTGTCTGGTTCTGCTCGAGCGGAACCCAGTAGGTCGCATCGTCGGTGAAAAGCTCGAGCCACTCCTCGTAGCGTTGGGTGTCGAGGAGCCGCGCCTCGTGGAAGAGGAATTGCTCTGGGGTCATTGCCGCGACCCCTTGGCCGTCGAAGGGGTCGCCGTCATGTAA
The DNA here is from genome assembly GCA_036406675.1 of Burkholderiales bacterium. Taxonomy (GTDB): domain Bacteria; phylum Pseudomonadota; class Gammaproteobacteria; order Burkholderiales; family SG8-39; genus SCGC-AG-212-J23. The sequence goes on along the minus strand of DASXAO010000188.1, from coordinate 710 downwards.
TCGAGCCAGGCCCGCATCTGGCCGCGGATGAAGACTTCGCTCGTTCCGGTGGCGCCGCGCGTGGCGCCTGCTTCGGCCACGTCGCGCCCGGCGCCCCTTCCGATGTGCGCCCACTCGACCGCGCCCGAGGCGAAGCCGCGCTGGATGCGCTCGTAGACCTCGAGGTCGTCGGTGAGCACCCACGAAGCCGTGCCGTTCACGACGTTGGAGAAGGCGACGGTGTCGCGGAACATGCGCGCCGGCGCCTTGTTCATGCGGAACGAATAGGTGTAGACCACCGAGCGGTCGACCGCGAGGGGATGGATGAGCCGCAGCTGGCGAAACTGGCTCATGAACGAGGCGTTCGGATAGAGGATCGTGTTCCAGAGCGTCACGCGCAGGATGCGATCGGCCTTCTCCTCGCCGTGCTCGCTGGCGAGGATCGCCCGGTACTCCTCGAACGCCGGGTTGCCGAGGCCGGCGACCAGGCGTGAGTCGTCGTGGTAGTCGCCCATGTAGCCGTGGCCGCGCGGGGTCGTCCAGATACCGGTGGCCTCCCAAACCGATTCGGGCGCGCCGTTCTGCCGCATCTGCCGCACGGCGATGTCGTGGTAGTGCTCCTCGCCCGGCTTGCCCGGCTCGGGTGCATTGCGCGCCACCGCGACGGAAGACGCGTGCACCCATGCCGGGTGCGCGCCGTCGAGGTGGTTCTCGAGCATCAGCTTCCAGTT
>DASXAO010000187.1:0-6419 GCA_036406675.1 Burkholderiales bacterium | reverse complement strand
CGGTGCCGTTCTTGAAACCCACGGGCGTGGAGAGACCGCTCGCCATCTCGCGATGCGTCTGCGATTCGGTGGTGCGCGCGCCGATCGCGTACCAACTGATCAGGTCGGCGAGATACTGCGGTGACAGCGGGTCGAGCGCCTCGCTGCCGGCGGGCAGACCGAGTGCACCGATATCCAGCAGCAGCTGGCGCGCGCGTGCCATGCCGGTCCCGATGTGGAACGAATCGTCCATGTCGGGATCGTTGATGAAGCCCTTCCAGCCGGTGACCGTGCGCGGCTTCTCGAAATACACGCGCATCACCAGCACCAGCGTGTCGCGCACCTCGTCCGCCAGGCGGCGCAGCCGCCCCGCGTAGTCGAGCGCCGCGGCGGGATCGTGCACCGAGCACGGCCCGACCACGACGAAGAGCCGCGCGTCCTTGCGCTCGAGGATCGCGCGCACGGCGTTGCGGCCGCCGAGCACCGTCTGCGCCGCCCGCTCGGTGAGCGGCAGGCGCTCCTGCACGTCCTGCGGCGAGGGGATTTCCGCCATCGCCTCGACGTTCAGGTTGTCGACGAGCGCTTCGAGCTTGGTGCGGCGGCTGTCCATGGCGCAGTATTGTGCCTCTTCGCCCACGCCAAGGAAGAAAGCGCCAGAGACGCTTAGCGGGAATCCGGCGCGGGGATCCAGGTGCTCCTGCGGGCGCGCGCGGCCGGCAGATTCTCGAGCGCCATCGCGGTCAGCGCGTTGGCCGCGGCGATGTCGACCATCGCCAGAAAGAACGGCATCGGCGGGTTTGACTCGCCCGTGGTCCACTTCGCGATCTCGGCAGGGGTGCAGGCGAGAAAGCGCGCGAGAGGCTCTTCCCCGCCCGCGATCTCGATCGCCCTGGCGAGGGTGCGACGGTAGACGTTCGGTGCCTGGCGTGCCACGGGTGTGCCGATTGTCTCATGTTGCACCGCCATCCAGTGTTCTAGATCGGCGCCCGCGCGCAAGCACAACGAATGTGCGTGGTGTCGGCAGCGCGCGACGCGACGCAGGCGCGAATTCACCTATCCGAATCGTCCCGATTTCGATAAAAAATACATTGTTGCGCAGCGTCAAATCCGGTGGGATAGCGTCTTAAAAGAATCGAGAATCACGTGATCAAGAAGATCGGCTCGGCCCTGGCGCGCGCATGGCGCGTCTGGCGCGGAAACAACGCGCCAGGCCGGTTCATCAAGCGCTCCTACGCCAACGCGGCCGGCGCGCGCACCTACAAGATCTATCTTCCCGCGGGCTACAGCGGGCAGTCGCTGCCGCTCGTCGTGATGCTGCACGGATGCAGGCAGACGCCGGACGATTTCGCGGTCGGCACGGGCATGAACCAGCTCGCCGACGAGCTCGAGTTCCTCGTGGCTTACCCCGCGCAGGCTTGGACCGCGAACTATTCGCGCTGCTGGAACTGGTTCCGGCCGCGCGACCAGAAGCGCGGCGACGGCGAGCCTTCGCTCATCGCCGGCATAACGAACCACGTCATTGCGCGCTACAACGTCGATGCGCGCCGCGTGTATATCGCCGGGCTCTCCGCGGGCGGCGCGATGGCCGGGATCATGGCCGCAGCCTATCCCGACCTCTATGCCGCTGCGGGAATTCATTCCGGCCTACCTTACGCTTCGGCGCGCGACGCGGTGTCGGCGATCGCCGCGATGCGCGGCCAGCGCTCCGACGCATCTTCGCTTCTGCCGAGCGTGCCGACGATCGTGTTTCACGGCGACCTGGACACGACGGTGCGCCACCACCAGGGCGATTACGCGATCGCCGGCGCACAGCACAAGTCGGAATCGGGCGAAGCCGGCGGGCGCGCGTACACGCGCACCGTCTATCGCACGGCGAAAGCCGCCGTGGAGCACTGGCTCGTGCACGGCGGCGGCCACGCATGGTCCGGCGGTAACGCGGCCGCGTCGTATGCGGACGCGCGCGGACCCGACGCGACGCGCGAGATGCTGCGCTTCTTTCTTCACGGCCCCGCGCGTTCAGGTCTTTGAAAGCTCGTGGTGGTAATTTCGTCCCGATGGACATAAGCGTTCGCGTGCAGACGCTGCGGCGCGCGGCCGAGATCGTCGGCGGTCCGGCGCAGCTCAGGCTGTACCTGAATGTCTCGGCAATCTGCCTCGCGGCGTGGATGACCGGCGTCGACAACATGCCGACGCAGGTGTTCCTGAAAGCCGTCGACCTCGTGATGGATGAGGGAGCGAGAAAACCCCTGTAGCTCCGGCGCGCGCGGCACGGCCCTTGCTCGCTACGAAGAAATCCACTTCGGAGCTTGCCATGCCAGACACCCAGACGAGGACGAGCAAGGGCGCGCGCGGTTCGCGCAGCGGAGGCGACGCGCGACGCGAGCCCGAGAAGCAGAGGGAAAACCAGAAGCGCCTGCGCGTCGGCCCGGACCACAAGACGCCCGAGATGAAGAAAGGCCACCGCGGCACGTTCCCGTGAGCCGGCGGCCGCGATGCGAAACCGCAAGGTCACCGGAATCTTCGACCGGCCAAGCGACGCCGAAAAGCTGAAGGACGAGCTGCTCGAGGCCGGCGTCGCGCTTCACCGCATCGTCATCAGCGACAAGACCGTCGCCGTGGTGGCGCGCTCGCCGGTCGACCGCGAGCACATCGCACGCCTCATGCTCGAGTGCGGCGCGAAAGAAACTCTGGAATCGCGAACCTAAGAGAGCCTGCGGCCGATCAGCCCCAGTGCGGGCCCTTCAAGCGGCGCTTGACCCAATCGGGCGCCGCGACCGAAACGATCGCCGCGGCCACCAAGATCGCCAGGCCGGCAATCTGCAGGACAAGTACCACGACCTCTCTCATCGAGGCCTCCGAGCGAAACGCACCCCCTCGGAGATGATGGTACGCCGGTCCGTGCCCGGCTATAGACGAAAATGTGATTTTCAAATTAGTTCTGATTTTCAAAGTTCTAGACCGCCTCGGCCGGCGCGATCGAACGCCGGAGAAGCTCGACGCCCCGAAGAAGGGCGATCTCCACCCGCCTGCCGATCAAATCGGCCGTGAGCAGGCGGTGCAGGTCGTCGATGCCGTTCACCGGCTGCCCATTCAACGCGACGATCAGGTCGGCCGGCTTCAGGCCGGCCCGCGCGGCCGGTGCGCCGGGCTCGACGGACTCGACGCGCACGCCGGCCGCGTTGGGCAGCTCGAAATGGCGCGCAAAGCGCCGCCCGACCGGCTGGTTCGCGCCAGCGAGCCCCAGATAGCTGCGCCGCACCCGGCCGTCGCGCAGGAGGTGCATCGCCACCCACTTCACCGTGTCGATGGCCGTGGCGAAGCAGATGCCTTGCGCCATCGGGATGATCGCGGTGTTGAGGCCGATGACCTCGCCGCGCGAGTCGACGAGCGGCCCGCCCGAGTTTCCGGGGTTGAGCGCGGCGTCGGTCTGCAGCACGTCGTCGATGAGCCGCCCGCTCGTCGAGCGCAGGCTGCGGCCGAGCGCGCTCACCACGCCGGCGGTCACGGTGTGCTGAAAGCCGTACGGATTGCCGATGGCGATGGCGAGCTGGCCGACGCGCACGTTGCGGGACACGCCGAGCTCCACTGCGGGCAACGCCGCCGCGCCGATACGCAGCACTGCCACGTCGGTGTGCGGGTCTTCTCCGATCAGGTCCGCGTCGCGCGAAAGCCCGTCGGCAAACGTGGCGCGGATCGAACGCGCGCCCGCGACCACGTGGCTGTTGGTGAGAAGCAGGCCGTCGGGCGTGAAGACGAAGCCGCTCCCGGAGCCGGCGCGGCCCTTCGCCTGCTGCACCTGGATGTGCGCGACCGCGGGTCCAACCCGCTCCGCGGCCGCGGTCACGGCGCGGGAATAGGCGTCGAGGAGCTCGTCGTCCGCGGGTCGCGCCGGCATCGAGCGGGGCGCGGGCTCGCTCTGGTCGAGAAGGAATTTCGGGGCGATATCCACGCCCGCTAGGTTGGGATGCGGCCGCGCCTTCTCAAGACCCGTATAGTTCGCCATGGCCGTCAAATACGCGACTGCCGTGACCGTCGCCACGCTCGCCCTGTTGGCCACCAGCGCTCTCGCCCAAGCCGTATACCGGTACAAGGATCCACAGGGAAACACGGTCTACACCGACAAGCCGCCCGCGGGCAACGACACGGTCCAGCGGCTCGAAATGCCGCCTCAGCCCGCCCAGGCCGTACAGGCGCCCGCAAGAGGTCAGAGCGACGCGGAGAAGAAGCTGCTCGAAGCGGCAAACCGCCGCTCGGCCGACCTCGACCGCGCCGCGCAGGATGTCGTCGACGCGTTCAATGCGCTCCGAGCGGCGGAAACGCGCCGCGACGAGGGCGTCGAGCTCCAGGACGGGGACCGTTCCGGCCGTTACCTGAGCCGGCAGTACTTTCAGCGTCGCCAGGCGCTCGAGCTCGACGTGCGGGCAGCCCAGGCGCGGCTCGACGAGGCAATGGCCCGGCGCAACGCCCTCCGCTGACCCAGCGGCTCGAGCGGTACGTCGATTGCTGGATTCATCGACATGAAAGCAAAGCTGCTGAACGACCGCGGCGGACGCACCTACGCGCTCGTTTTTGACACCGGCGACGAGCCGGTGGGCCAACTCACCCGCTTCGCCGAGCAGAACCGCCTCCATGCGGCAAGCTTCACCGCGATCGGCGCGTTCAGCGAGGCGACCCTCGGCTATTTCGACTGGGAGAAGAAAGACTACCTGCGCACGCGAATTGCCGAGCAGGTCGAGGTTCTCGCCCTCGTCGGCGACATCGCGCTCGCGCAGGGCAAGCCCAAGGTCCATGCGCACGTCGTGCTGGGCAAGCGCGACTCGAGCGCGCACGGCGGCCACCTCCTCGAAGCGCGCGTGCGGCCCACGCTCGAGGTCGTGCTGACCGAGTCGCCCGCCCATCTCGTGCGCGAGCACGACACCGAGAGCGGCCTCGCGCTCATCCGCATCGCGAAGTGAGGTCGCAATGAGGGATCGCCCCATCGTCGTCATCACCGGCGCATCGGCCGGCATCGGCCGCGCGGCCGCGCGGCTTTTCGCCACCAAGAACTGGCGCGTCGCCCTTGTCGCGCGCGGCATTGAAGGCTTGGAGGGCGCGAAGCGCGAGATCGAGGCGGCGGGGAGCGACGCGCTCGTGTTGCCGACCGACGTCGCGGACTGGAAGCAGGTCGACGCCGCGGCCGAGCGCGTCGAGCGCGAATGGGGTCCGATCGAGATCTGGGTGAATGACGCGATGGCAACGATCTTTTGCGAGTTCGTCAAGATCGATCCGGAGGACTATCGCCGAGCGACCGAGGTGACCTACCTGGGGGCGGTATGGGGCACGCGTGCCGCGCTGCGTCGCATGCTGCCGCGTAACCGCGGAACGATCGTGCAGGTCGGCTCGGCGCTCGCATACCGGTCGATCCCGCTGCAGGCTCCATACTGCGGCGCCAAGAGCGCGATCCGCGGCTTCACCAACTCCATACGCTCCGAGCTGATCCACGCGAAAAGCCGGGTGCATGTGACCATGGTGCAGCTTTCTGCGTTCAATACGCCGCAGTTCGACTGGGGCCGCACGTGCATGGCGAAGCGGCCGCAGCCGTTGCCGCCGATCTTCCAGCCCGAAGTCGCAGCCGAGGCGATCTATTTCGCGGCGACGCACCGGCGGCGCGAGCTTTGGGTCGGCTGGCCGGCCGTCAAGGCGATCCTCGGGGCGCGGCTCCTGCCGCGTGTAGGCGATTGGATCCTCGCCAGAGAGGCGTATCGGGGCCAGCACACCGACGAGCCGCTGCCGCCCGGACGGAAGGACAATCTTTATGCGCCTGTGCCGGGTGACCACGGGGCGCACGGACGCTTCGATTCCCGCGCGCGCGGGACCAGCGCCCAACTCTGGGCTTCCGAGCATCGCACGCTTCTTGGTGCGCTCGCCACGATGATCGCGGGTGCGCTCATCGCCGGCGCCATGCACCGGAAAGCGCCTGGGGGCCGTTGATGTCTTGACGAGAGTGGCGCCGGCGGGAAAGCAAATGGCGTACGGAGGCACGCCTTCACGGCCCCGCCGGACTATTGTTCCTTTCACCTGGACACAGCGTAGAAAGGACCTGCGTCATGCGCGACCTCGACCGCAGCGAAAAAACGCTCCGAAACAGCGTAGCGGCCAACGTGCCTTTCATCGATGGCGCTCGACCCGCTTCCCAGCAGGCGGTAAGCGTCATCATGCTCACCCCGGTCCTGCTTCTTGTCCTCCTTCTGGTGTTCTCGGCGGTGGGCTCCGCCCTGGCGGGCGGTTAGCGATCCTTGAAGCCGATGCTCCAGTGCGTGCCGTCGCAGAACGGCTTGTTCTTCGACCCGCCGCAGCGGCACAGGGTGTAGTGCTCGCGCGAGGCGGCGTCGCCGAATTCCACCGCCGCGAGCTCGACGCCGCCGGTCACGGCGTAAGGGCCGTCGTTCATCACGGTGACC
>DASXAO010000186.1:0-9199 GCA_036406675.1 Burkholderiales bacterium | reverse complement strand
AAGCTCTCGGGCGAGGCCCTGATGGGGGAGGACCCGTACGGCATCAACCGGCAGACGATCCTGAGCATCGTCTCGGAGGTGGCGCAGGTCTCGCGCCTGGGCGTCGAGATGGGCGTGGTGATCGGGGGCGGCAACATCTTCCGCGGCCTCGCCCCGGGCGCGGAGGGAATGGACCGCGCCACCGCCGACTACATGGGGATGCTCGCCACGGTGATGAACGCGCTCGCGCTCTCCGACGCCATGCGCCAGGCCGGCATCGCGAGCCGGGTCCAGTCGGCGCTCAACATCGAGCAGGTGTGCGAGCCCTACATCCGCGGCAAGGCGATCCGCTACCTGGAGGAGGGCAAGGTGGTGATCTTCGCCGCCGGCACCGGCAATCCTTTCTTCACCACCGACACGGCGGCGGCGCTGCGCGGCAGCGAGATGGGCGCGGAGATCGTGCTCAAGGGCACCAAGGTCGACGGGGTGTACACCGAGGACCCCAAGCGCAACCCGCGGGCGCAGCGCTATGCGAGGATCAGCTTCGACGAGGCGATCAACAAGAACCTCAAGGTCATGGACGCCACCGCGCTCACGCTGTGCCGCGACCAGAAGCTGCCGATCAACGTGTTCAACATCTTCAAGAAGGACGCCCTGCGGCGGGTGGTGCTGGGCGAAGATGAGGGCACCCTCGTTCACGTATGATTAAAGTACGCGGAGAAACCGCTTAAAGGTCGTATTACCTATGGTCATCGCCGATCTGAAAAAGAGCACCGACCAGAAGATGGACAAGAGCGTCCAGGCGTTCAAGGCGGACCTCGCCAAGGTGCGCACCGGGCGCGCGCATACCGGCCTGCTCGACCACATCACGGTCGACTACTACGGCTCGCAGATGCCGATCAACCAGGTGGCCAAGGTGACGCTGATCGACGCGCGCACCATCGGCGTGACGCCGTTCGAGAAGAAGATGGCCGGGGCGATCGAGAAGGCGATCCGCGACTCCGACCTCGGGCTGAACCCCGCGGCGCAGGGCGAGACGGTGCGCGTGCCGATGCCGGCGCTCACCGAGGAGCGGCGCAAAGACCTGATCAAGGTGGTGCGCCACGAGGCGGAGAACGCCCGCGTGGCGGTGCGCAACGCGCGTCGCGACGCGATCCACCAGCTCAAGGAGTCGCTGAAGAAGCACGAGGTGTCCGAGAACGACGAGCGCCGCGCGCAGGACGAGGTCCAGAAGATGACCGACCGGCACGTCGCCGACATCGACAAGCTCCTGCAGGACAAAGAAAAGGAGTTGATGGCCGTATGAGGTTGAAGAGAGGGAGGGCTGCGTCGTGACCCATCCGAGCTCGACGCAGGAGATTCCTGCGCACGGCGACGTGCCGCAGCACGTCGCCATCATCATGGACGGCAACGGCCGCTGGGCGAAGCGCCAGCACCTGCCGCGCATCGCGGGGCACCGCCGCGGCGTGGAGGCGGTGCGCGCGACGGTGCGCGCGTGCGCCGAGCGCGAGGTGCGCTTCCTCACCCTGTTCGCGTTCAGCTCCGAGAACTGGCGGCGCCCGGCCGAGGAGGTGGCGCTGCTCATGCAGCTCTTCCAGATGGCGCTCACCAGCGAGGTCGAGAAGCTGCATCGCAACGGCGTGCGGCTCAAGGTCGTGGGCGACACGCGCCGCTTCGACGCCAACATCCGCCGCGCCATCGAGAACGGCGAGCGCCTCACCGCCGACAACAAGGGCCTCACGCTCACCATCGCGGCGAACTACGGCGGGAGGTGGGACATCCTCCAGGCGATGAACAAGGTGCTGAAGGACAAGCCCGGCCTGCGCGAGGTCGGGGAGGAAATGCTGATCCCTCATCTCGCCATGAGCTACGCGCCGGAGCCCGATCTCTTCATCCGCACCGGCGGCGAGCAGCGCATCAGCAACTTCCTGCTGTGGCAGCTCGCCTATGCCGAGCTCTACTTCACCGACACGCTGTGGCCTGACTTCGACGCCGCGGCGCTCGACCTCGCCATCGGCTCGTATCGCAGCCGCGAGCGCCGCTTCGGCCGCACCAGCGAGCAGCTCGACGCCGCGAAGCGGGCCGAGGTCGCCTGAAAGGCCCGCTCGCCGCGAGGCTCGGCACCGCCGCGGTCCTCATCGCCGCGCTGCTCGCGGCGCTGTTCCTGCTGCCGCCGCGCGCGCTGGAGCTTCTCGTCGGGCTGATCCTGCTCTTCGCCGCGCACGAGTGGGCGCGCCTTTGCCGGCTCGGGCGCACCGCGGGGCTGGTGTTCGCCGCGGCTTTGGCGCTCACGTTCCTCGTGCTGCTGCGCGCCGGCCTGCAGCAGGCGCTGTTCGCCCTGGCGGCGTTTTTCTGGATCGTGCTCGCGCCGCTCTGGATGCGGCGCGGCGTGCAGCCGCACCAGACGGTCTGGATCGGCGCGGCCGGATTCGCGGTGCTGATCCCCGCGGGGGTCGCCATGGTCTCGCTGGAACCGCTCGCGGTGCTGCTCGCGCTCGGGCTCGTCTGGATCGCCGACAGCGCCGCCTACTTCGTCGGGCGCGCCTGGGGCCGGCGCAAGCTTGCGCCGGGCATCAGCCCGGGCAAGACCTGGGAAGGCGTCGCCGGCGGCCTCATCGGCGCCACGCTGTACGCTATCATCATCGCGTTTTTCACCGACCCGGGCGCCTGGCTCGCCCTCGTCGTAACCGCGCTACTGCTAGGCATGGCAAGCATTGTGGGAGACCTCTTCGAGTCGGCGGCGAAGCGCCAGGCCGGCGTCAAGGACAGCGGCGATCTGCTGCCGGGCCACGGCGGCATCCTCGACCGCATCGACAGCGCGACAGCAACGCTGCCGATTGCCGCCCTCCTATGGCCTATTTTCAAATGAATCTCGCAGTTCTTGGCGCCACTGGATCCATCGGGGCTAGCACCCTCGACGTCGTCGCCGCCCATCGCGGCCGCTACCGGGTCTTCGCGCTGAGCGCCCACGCCTCGGCGGACGCGCTGCTCGCGCTGTGCCGGGCGCACCGGCCGCGCTTCGCGGTGCTCGCGGGGATGGCCGAGGACCACGCGCTGCGCGCGCGCTTCGGCGAGCTGAACGTGGAGCTCATGTTCGGCCGGCGCGCCCTCGAGACCGTGGCGACCCATCCAGAGTGCGACGCCGTCATGGCCGCGATCGTCGGTGCGGCGGGCCTGCCCTCGACGCTCGCCGCGGCCCGCGCCGGCAAGCGCGTGCTGCTCGCCAACAAGGAAGCGCTGGTCATGGCCGGAGCCCTGGTGATCCGCGCGGCGCGCGAAGCGGGCGCGGCGCTCGTCCCGGTCGACAGCGAGCACAACGCGGTGTTCCAGTGCTTTTCCGACAGGGATTCGGTCAGAAAAATCATCCTCACCGCCTCCGGCGGCCCGTTCCGCGCCACGCCGCTCGACAAGCTCGACGCCGTCACGCCGGAGGAAGCGTGCGCGCACCCGAACTGGGTCATGGGGCGCAAGATCTCGGTCGACTCGGCCACCATGATGAACAAGGGGCTGGAAGTGATCGAGGCCTGCCATCTGTTCGAGCTGCCGGCCGAGCGCATCGAGGTCCTGATCCACCCGCAGAGCATCGTGCACTCGCTGGTCGAATACGTCGACGGCTCGCTCATCGCGCAGCTCTCCAATCCGGACATGCGCGTGCCGATCGCCTACGCGCTGGCGCACCCCGAGCGCATCGCCTCGGGCGCGCGCCCGCTCGACCTCGCCGCGCTCAAGGGCCTGGCGTTCGAGCGGCTCGACCCGCAGCGCTTTCCGTGCCTCGAGCTCGCGTATGCGGCGCTGCGCGCCGGCGGCACCGCGCCGGCGGCGCTGAACGCGGCGAACGAGGTCGCGGTCGAGGCGTTCCTCTCCCGGCGCATCCGCTTTACCGCCATTGCCGCGGTGATCGAGGACACCCTGGGCGCCGTCGCCGCGGGGCCGGCGAGCTCGCTCGCGGCGATCCTCGAGGCCGACGAGACCGCGCGGCGCAAGGCGCTCGAGCGCATCGCGCTCAGGGAGGCGGCCTGAAACTTTTCGATACAACAAAAACAGGGACGGACCACGATTTTTCCCCGCAAAGACGCTAAAACGTGGTCTGTGCCGATCTCGGAACCTAGGACATGAGCGTTCTCATCGCCGTCGTCGCGTTCGTCGTCGCGCTGGGCGTGCTGATCGTAGTGCACGAATACGGGCATTACCTCGTGGCGCGCCTGTGCAACGTCAAGGTATTGCGGTTCTCGGTCGGCTTCGGGCGCCCGCTCGCGCTGTGGCGGCGCGGCGCGGACCGCACCGAGTGGGTCATCGCGGCGATCCCGTTCGGCGGCTACGTCAAGATGCTCGACGAGCGCGAGGGAGCGGTGGCGCCCGCAGAGCTGCACCGCGCGTTCAACCGCCAGAGCGTGTGGCGCCGCCTCGCGATCGTGATCGCCGGCCCGATGTTCAACCTCGCGTTCGCGGTGCTCGTGTACGCGGGGCTTTTCATGTACGGCCTGCCCGAGGCGCGCCCGGTCCTGGGAGAGCCGCCGGCCGGCAGCGCGGCCGCGGCTGCCGGGCTGCACTCGGAGGACACGGTCAAGGCGGCTGCAGGCGCCCCGATCGCCACGTGGCAGGAGCTGCGCTGGCGGGTGCTGCAGGCAGCGCTGCAGCGCGAAAGCCTGCGTCTCGAGGTGCAGACCGCGCGCGGCGACATCGCCGAAGCGACGCTCGATCTGCGCGGCTATCCGACCGACGACGTCGAGACCGATGCCCTGGAGCGGGTGGGGCTGCGCCTTTACCGCCCGCCGCTCGAACCGATCATCGGCCAGGTCGTCGCGGGCGACCCCGCAGAGCGCGCCGGGCTGCTCGCGGGCGACCGCGTGCTGCGCGCCGGAGACAAGCGCATCGACTCGTGGGACAGCCTGGTGACGGAGATCCGCGCGCACCCGGGAAAGCCGCTCGCGCTGCTCGTCGAGAGAAACGGCGGCACCAGCGCGATCGAAGTGGTTCCCGAAAGCGTAGCTTCGGGCGAGACCCGCGTCGGCCGCATCGGCGCGGGACCCTACATCCCGCGCGACCACGCCGAGAGAATGCTGATCACGGTGCGGCACGGCTTCCTCGGCAGCATCGGCAAGGCTTTCGCGAAGACCTGGGACATCTCGATCTTCAGCCTGAAGATGCTGGGCCGGATGGTGACCGGCCAGCTCTCCTGGAAGCACCTTTCCGGCCCGGTGACGATCGCCGATTTCGCCGGGCAGTCCGCGCAGATGGGGTTTTCCTATTACCTCGGCTTCCTCGCCATCATCAGCATCAGCCTCGGGGTTCTCAACCTGCTGCCGATCCCGCTGCTCGACGGCGGGCACCTCATGTACTACGCGATCGAGATCGTGAAGGGCAGCCCGGTCTCGGAGCGCGCGATGGAGCTCGGCCAGCGCGTGGGGCTCGCGGTGCTGCTCGTCATGATGGTGTTCGCCTTCTACAACGACCTGAATCGCCAGCTGGCGCGCCTGTTCACCGGCTGAATGAGCCGCCGAGGCCTCGCCGCGGTCCTCGCCGCGCTTGCGTTCGCCGGGGCCGCAGGCGCTCAGTCCTTCGAGCCGTTCACCGTCAAGGACATCCGCGTCGAGGGGCTGCAGCGCACCGAGCCCGGCACCGTCTTCAGCTACCTGCCAATCAAGGTCGGCGAGACCGTGAACCAGGAGCGCGCGCGGGAGGCGGTGCGGGCGCTCTACGCCACGGGCTTCTTCTCCGACGTGCGCCTGGAGCACGAGAACGACGTGCTGGTCGTGTTCGTGCAGGAGCGCCCGGCAATCGCGCAGATCGACTTCTCCGGGATGAAGGAGTTCGAGCCCGACGCGGTGCGCAAGGTGCTGCGCGAAAACGGCCTCGCCGAGGGGCGCATCTTCGACCGCTCGGTGCTCGAGAACGCCGAGCAGGAGCTCAAGCGCCAGTACCTCTCGCGCGGGCTGTACGGCGCCGAGATCCAGACCACCGTCACGCCCCTGGAGCGCAACCGCGTCGGCATCAACATCGCGGTCACCGAGGGCGAGGTGGCGAAGATCCGCGGCATCAACATCGTCGGCGCCCAGGCGTTCAGCGAGAGCGAGCTGGTGAGCCTGTTCGTGCTGCGCACGCCCGGCTGGCTCACCTGGTACACCAAGCACGACCGCTATGCGCGCGAGAAGCTGTCCGCCGACCTGGAGACGCTGCGCTCGTTCTACCAGAACCGCGGGTATCTGGATTTCGCGATCGAGTCGACGCAGGTCTCGATCACCCCCGACCGGCACGACATCTACATCACGGTGAACATCACCGAGGGCGAGCGCTACACCGTGTCGGACGTGCAGCTCTCCGGCCAGACGCCGGTGCCGCGGGCCGAGCTCGAGAAGCTGGTGCAGTTGAAGCCCGGCGACGTGTTCTCGCGCGAGAAGCTCGCCGCGAGCACCAAGGCGATCGGCGAGCGCCTCGGCAACGACGGCTACGCCTTCGCCAACGCCAACGCCATCCCGAACGTCGACAAGGAGAAGCGCACCGTCGCGTTCAACATCGTGGTCGACCCCGGCCGCCGCGTGTACGTGCGGCGCATCGACGTCGCGGGCAATTCCAAGACCCGCGACGAGGTGGTGCGCCGCGAGATGCGCCAGCTCGAGGGCGCGTTCTACGACGCCTCCAAGATCCAGCTGTCGCGGCGGCGCATCGAGCGCACCGGGTACTTCAGCGAGACCACGGTCGAGACCCAGCCGGTCGAGGGGAGCGCCGACCAGGTCGACGTGCAGTACACCGTGAAAGAGCGCCCCACCGGCGCGCTGCTCTTCGGGGTCGGCTTCTCCAGCGTGGAGAAGTTCGCGATCTCCACCTCGATCCGCCAGGCGAACGCCTTCGGCACCGGCAAGTTCATCTCCGCCAACATCAACAGCGGCAAGGTGAACACCGTCTATGCGCTCTCGTACAACGACCCCTATTACACGGTCGACGGGGTCAGCCAGGGCTTCGACGTCTACAAGCGCAAGACCGACGCTTCGAGCCTCGCGACCGGCGCCTACATCACCGACGCCGTCGGCGGGGGAATCAAGTTCGGCTACCCGGTCTCGGAGATCAGCTCGGTCGACGTCGGGTTCAACCTCGAGTCCGTGACGCTCACGACGTTCGACCTCAGCCCGCGCGCCTACATCGACTTCGTCAACCAGTTCGGCAGCGATTACATCTACGGGGCGTTCACCGCCGGCTGGCAGCGCGACACGCGCGACAGCATAATCACGCCCAACACGGGCGGCTTCACGCGCCTGAGCGGCGAGGTCGCCGGCGGCGACCTCGAGTACTACCGGATCAACTTCCAGCAGAGCTACTACTGGCGCCTGAGCCGGACCTACACGCTGCTCGCGCGCGGGGACGTCGGGTACGCCCACGGCCTCGGCGACAAGCCGGTGCCCTTCTTCAAGGGCTACTACGCCGGCGGGCCGGACTCGGTGCGGGGCTTCCGGCCGTTCTCGCTGGGTCCGCGCGACGTCGACGGAAACTCCACCGGCGGCACCATCAAGGTCATCGGCGCGACCGAGCTCCTGTTCCCGATGCCCGGGGCGAGCGCCGAGCAGTCGCTGCGCCTGGGGGCGTTCATCGACTTCGGCCAGGTCTACGCCCCCGACGCCCAGATCCGCCTTGGCGACCTGCGCTATGCGGGCGGTTTCGCGCTCCAGTGGCTGTCGCCGTTCGGGCCGCTGCGGCTTTCGCTCGCCAACCCCATAAACCGCAAGGACGGGGACCAAGTGCAGCGGCTACAATTCACCTTCGGCACCGGATTCTGAACATGAAAAAAGCGCTTCTTGCCATCGTGTCCGCCAGCCTGCTCGGGCCGGCCGTGCTGCCCGTGGCGGCGCAGCAGGCGGCGCCGCCACAGCCGCCGACGGTCATCACCGGCAAGCTGGGGTTCGTCAACACCGAGCGCATCCTGCGCGACGCGGTGCCGGCGCAGCGCGCCCAGAAGAAGATCGAGGCGGAGTTCCAGAAGCGCGACCAGGAGCTCGCCAAGATCGCCGAGCAGCTGAAGCGCATGCAGGACGACATCGACAAGAACTCGATGACCATGGGCGAGACCCAGCGGCGCAACCGCGAGCGGGAGTTCCAGGAGATGAACCGCGATTTCCAGCGCAAGCAGCGCGAATTCCGCGAGGACCTCAACCAGCGCAGGAACGAGGAGCTCGCCCAGGTCGTGGAGCTCGCCAACCGGGTGATCCGGCAGATCGCCGAGCAGGAGAAGTTCGACATCATCTTCCAGGATGCCGTGTTCGCCAGCCCGCGCATCGACATCACCGACAAGGTGATCAAGGCGCTCGACTCGGGCAAGCCGCCGGCGAAGTGACGCGCATGCCGGGGGCGCTGACGCTCGCCGAGATTGCCAAGCGCCTGGGCGGGCGCGTGGCCGGCGATCCCGGCGCCCGGGTGAGCCAGGTCGGATCCCTCGAGCACGCCGCCGCCGGCGAGATCACGTTCCTCGCGAGCCCGAAGCACCGGGCGAAGCTCGCCGGGACGCGCGCCTCGGCGGTGATTCTTTCCAGGGAGTCGGAGGACCTGACTGCGCTGCCGCGCATCGTGTGCGACTCGCCCTATCTCTACTTCGCGCGCGTGTCGCAGCTCTTCAACCCGGTCACGAGCCAGCCGCCCGGCGTCCACGCTTCGGCAGTTTTCGGAAAGGACGTGAAGCTCGGAGAGGACGTGTCCATCGGCGCCGGCTGCGCGATCGGCGACGGTGTGACCATCGGGAGCGGCAGCTGCCTTTATCCACGCGTGGTGGTGTATCAGGGCTGCACGCTCGGCGAGCGGGTCATCGTGCATTCCGGCGCGGTGATCGGCGCCGACGGATTCGGCGGCGCGCAGGACGAGGCCGGGCGCTGGATCAAGATCCCCCAGATCGGCGCGGTGCGCATCGGCAACGACGTCGAGATCGGCGCCAACACCACCATCGACCGCGGCGCGCTCGACGACACGGTGATCGAGGACGGGGTCAAGCTCGACAACCAGATCCAGGTCGGCCACAACGTGCGCATCGGCGCGCACACCGCGATCGCCGCCTGCGTCGGCATCGCCGGCAGCGCCGAGATCGGCAGGCACTGCACCATCGGCGGCGCGGCCATGATCGGCGGTCACCTGAAGATCGTCGACCGGGTCGAGATCTCCGGCGGCACCGCCGTGCCGAGCTCGATCCTCGAGCCAGGCACGTACACCTCGCTCGTCCCGATCCAGGAAAAGGGGGATTGGG
>DASXAO010000185.1:0-15673 GCA_036406675.1 Burkholderiales bacterium | reverse complement strand
GGTGAAGGACCCGCAGTACGCACGGATCGAGACCATGAACAACACGGCGTGGCAAGGGGCGCGAAAGAAGGCCGGGTTATCCGACCTTCATGTTCACGATCTGCGCCACACCGTGGGAATGCGGTTGCGGGAGGCTGACGTTCGGGAGGAAACGATCGCCGCCATTCTCTGGCACACCCGCCCGGGAATGACGGCGCACTACTCGGTGGCGCAGGCCGCCGAGTTGGTGGAGGCGCTCAACCGCATCACGGACGAGCGCCACCGCACGAACCGGAGCCTCGCGATGATTGCACGGGAAGCTTCGCGGGGGAAAAGTCCCCAAAAAGTCCCCATGCAAGCAAAAAGCGGCTAAGCGCACTCGCGCTTAACCGCTTGAAGTAACTGGCGCGCCCGGCAGGATTTGAACCCACGACCCCCTGGTTCGTAGCCAGGTACTCTATCCAACTGAGCTACGGGCGCGAGGGGCGGATTATAACAAACGCGCCCTCACGCCTTCTCAAAGCTCCTTACCGATCAAGCGGTCGATCGAGTAAGGCCCGCCGCCGCGCAGCGCGATGGCGAGCATGACGAGGCCCCAGAAGAGCGGGTATTCGTAGCCCGGGCCGGTCCAGCCGAATTTCGGCAGGTATTGATAGACGATCACGCTCATCTCGATGGTGATGGCCGCGGCCCAGAAGCGCGTGAACAGGCCGAGAGCGACGCACAGGCCCCCCAGCGTTTCCAGGACGATGAGGACGATCGCGAGCGGCTCGGCGGGGGCGATGCCGCGCTTCACCAGCGCCATCTGCGCGGTCGCGCCGACGCCCATCATGAGCTTGGGCCAGCCGTGCGGAATGATCATCAGGCCCGCCGTGACGCGAATGAGCGCCCACGACAGAGGCTCGACGCACCGGTAGAACGACTGCAACTGCGGGAACAGCAGCTTCTGTTGAACCTGTTCCATCTCCTCCTCCCCCTGGTTGACGGCTTATGCGGCGGCAATTTATAGGAAAATCCGCGCCGTGTCCTTCGCAGGCCCTACAAAGGAGCGATCAATGTTCGTGCTGCAGGTCAACATCAGGATCAAGCCCGAGAATGTCGACGCGTTCATGAAGAAGGCGCTCGAGAACGCCGGCGAGGCGCGCAAGGAGCCCGGCTGCAAGCAGTTCGACGTGCTGGTCGACCCGAAGGACGCGACCCGGGTGATGCTCTACGAGATCTACAACGACGAGAAGGCCTTCGAGACGCACCAGCAGACGGCGCACTTCAAGAAGTACGTCGCCGAGGCGGTGCCGCTCCTCGCCTCGCGCGAGCGGCAGGTGTGGAAGCGGGCCTGACGGCCCTCAGAGAAGCAGCGCGCCGAGCGCGGCGCCGGCGCCGAGGAGCCACAGCGGGTTGAGCTTGGTGGCGAGCATGCCGGCGGCGGCGAGGCCGGCGATCAGCCACAGCCGCCAGTCCGGCGACCCGGGGGTGGCGAGCACCACGCCGCTCGAGAGAATCATGCCGACGACGATCGGCGCGATGGCGCGCTGGATGGCCTTGCGCCAGGGCGAATCCTTGAAGCGCTCCCAAAGCTCGGCCACCCACCATGCGATCACCGCAGCCGGAAAGCAGATCGAGCCGAGGGCGACGAAGGCGCCGGGAAGTCCCGCGACCTTCCAGCCGATAAGGCTCGCGATCAGCACGTTGGGGCCGGGGGCCGCCTGCCCGACGGCAAAGGCCTGGATGAAGTCCGACGGCGTGAGCCAGCCCTTCACGTCGACCACGTAGCGCTGCAGCTCCGGCATCACCGAGGGCAGGCCGCCGACCGAGACGAGCGAAAGCAGCGCGAAGTAGAGGCCGAGCTCGACGAGATTCACAGCCACCCCCGCCGCGCCGCGAGCACCGCGACGCCGAGGGCGATCGGCACCACCATCAGCAGCGAAACGCGCGCGACCGCCACGAGCGCAAAGCATGCCGCGATCAGCACGAGCGCTGCCGGCTTCTTGGCGAGCGCGCGGCCGAGCTTGATCGCGGTGCCGATGAAAAGGCCCGCCCCGGCGGCGCCGACGCCGGTGACGACGGCCTTCAGCGTCGCGTTCGAAGAGAGATCGCTGTACACGACGAAGAGCGCGAGCACCCAGACGAACGGCAGCGCCATGAGGCCGAGGAAAGCGACCACCGAGCCGGAGAGGCCGAACCAGCGCTTGCCGAGCACGATCGAGGCGTTGCCGATGTTCGGCCCGGGCAGGAACTGGCACAGGCCGATGGTCTCGGTGAAGTCGGCGTGGGTGAGCCAGCGCCGCTCCTCCACCATGGTGCGGTAGGCCCAGGGCATCACGCCGCCGAACGAGCGCACGCCGATCCAGAAAAAACCCATGAAAAGCTCGCGCAGCGTCTTCGGCGGCGCGACCGGCACGATGCTGCTCATATCTTCCCTTGGATGGCGGGAGCGACTATAGTGAATTCAGGAGGAGGACTGTACATGAACCAGAGATTCGGCCTGGCCGCCGGCGCGGCCGCGCTAGCTGCCGCGCTCGCATTCGCGCCGTGCCCGGCGCTCGCGCAGAAGTCGGGCGGCACGCTGCGCATCTACCACCGCGACAACCTGCCGAGCGCCTCGATCCACGAAGAGGCGACGATCTCCACCGTCATGCCCTTCATGGCGGTGTTCAACAACCTGGTTCTCTACGACCCGGCGAAGAAGCTGAACAGCGACTCGACCATCATCCCCGACCTCGCCGAGAGCTGGTCGTGGGACCCGACGCGCACCAAGCTCACCTTCAAGCTGCGCCAGGGCGTGAAATGGCACGACGGCAAGCCGTTCACGGCGAAGGACGTGCAGTGCACCTGGAACCGGCTCACCGGCAAGGATCCGGACGAGTTCCGCAAGAACCCGCGCCAGGTGTGGTGGCAGAACCTGAAGGAAGTCAGCGTCAACGGCGACTACGAGGCGACCTTCAACCTGAACCGGCCCCAGCCCTCGTTCCTGTCGATGTTCGCCTCGGGCTACACGCCGGTTTACCCGTGCCACGTGTCGACCAAGGAGATGCGCACCAGCCCGATCGGCACCGGGCCGTTCAAGTTCGTCGAGTTCCGGCGCGGCGAGTCGCTCAAGTTCGTGCGCAACCCCGACTACTGGAAGAAAGGCCTGCCCTACCTCGACGCGATCGAGTGGCGCGTGATCGAGAACCGCTCGACCCGCATCCTCGCCTTCATCGCCGACGAGTTCGACCTCACCTTCGTCGCCGACGTGTCGATCCCGCTCCTGAAGGACGTGACCTCGCAGGCGCCCAAGGCGGTGTGCGAGATCGCGCCGCAATACGTCTCGAGCAACCTCATCATCAACCCGGGCGCCGCGCCGTTCAACGACCCGAAGATCCGCCGCGCCATGGCGCTCGCGATCGACCGCAAGTCGATGATCGACATCCTGAGCCAGGGCAAGAGCGACCAGAGCGGCGTCATGCTTCCGCCGCCCGAGGGGAATTGGGGAATGCCGCCGGATGTGCTGCGCAAGCTGCCGGGCTACGGTGGCGACGTAGCGAAGAACCGCGCAGAGGCGCGCAAGATCATGGAGGGCCTGGGCTACGGGCCCGGGAAAACGCTCAAGGTCAAAATCTCGACGCGCAACATCCCGATCTACCGCGACCCGGCGGTGCTGCTCATCGACCAGCTGAAGCAGATCTACATCGAGGGCGAGCTCGAGGTGATCGACACCAGCATCTGGCACGCCAAGGTGACGCGCAAGGAGTTCAGCGTCGGCATGAACCTGACCGGCGTGCCGGTCGACGACCCCGACGTCAACCTCTACGAGAACTACTCGTGCAACTCCGAGCGCAACCTCACGCAGTACTGCAACAAGGAGGTCGACAAGCTCATCGACCAGCAGTCGCAGGAGCCCGACCGCGACAAGCGCAAGAAGATCGTGTGGGAGATCGAGCGGCGCCTGGCCGAGGATCTCGCGCGCCCGATCATCTACTACGACCGCGCCGCCACCTGCTGGCAGCCGCGCCTCAAGGGCTTCGTCCTGCACCACAACAGCATCTACAACAACTGGCGCTTCGAAAACGTTTGGCTCGACCGCTAGGTCGCGGCTGAAATGAGAAGGAAGCGATCGACGTGTCGGGCTACCTGATTCGCCGATTCTTCCTGATGCTGGTGACGCTCGCCGGCATCTCGATCGTGATCTTCGTGATGCTGCGGCTGGTGCCGGGCAACATCACCGACATCATCTTCGACTCGGCCGGGTTCGTGAACCCGAAGCAGAAGCAGCGCATCGAGCGCGAGCTCGGCCTCGACCAGCCGATCGTCACGCAGTACGCGCGCTGGATCGGCGGCCTTGCCCGCGGCGATCTCGGCTACGCCTACGTCTCGGAGAAGCCGGCGATCCGCGAGATCGCTCCCCGCATCCCCGTGACGGCCACGCTCGCGGGGCTCGCGCTGGTCTTCTCGACGCTCTTCGGCGTCACGCTCGGCGTGGTGAGCGCGGTGCGCCAGGACACGGCCCTGGACTATGCGCTGCGGATCGTGAGCCTGAGCGGGCTGTCGCTGCCGTCGTTCTGGCTGGGGCTGCTGATCCTCATGGCCTGCGTGCAGTGGTTCGGCTGGATCCCGATCTACCGCAGCACGCCCGAGAGCTTCTGGAAGGAGCTCGGGCTGCTCGCCATCCCGGCCGCGGCGGTGGGATTCCGCAGCTCGGCGCTGGTAATGCGGCTCACGCGCTCCTCGATGCTCGAGGTGCTGCGCCAGGACTACGTGCGCACGGCGCGCGCGAAAGGCGCTTCCGAGCGCTCGGTCAACTACCGGCACGCGCTCGCGAACGCGCTGCTCCCGGTGGTCACCGTCGTCGGCATCGAGGCGGCGTTCCTGATCGGCGGCCTGATCGTCACCGAGACCGTGTTCAACATCCCGGGCGTGGCGCGCTTCCTGGTGGAGGCGATCCGCTGGCGCGACTACCCGATCGTGCAGAACCTCGTCATGTTCATCGCGCTGGTCGTGGTGCTGGTCAATTTCGCCGTCGACATGCTGTACGTGGCGCTCGACCCGCGCATCAAGTTCGGCAACTGACTTGATTCAGACGACGCTCTACTTCATACGGCGTTATCCGCTCGGCGCGATCGGCGCGGCGATCATGGCGGTGTTCGTGCTGACCGCGCTGTTCGCGGGGACGATCGCGCCCTTCGATCCCACGACCACCAATGCGGCCGCCTCGCTCGCGCGCCCCGGCGGCGCGCACCTCCTCGGCGCCGACTTCATGGGCCGCGACGTCTTCAGCCGCATCGTCCACGGCGCGCGCATCTCGCTCGCGGTGGGCCTGTGCGCGACCGCGCTCGGCTGCCTCATCGGGGTCGCGATCGGCCTCGCCTCGGGCTACCTCGGCGGCAGCTTCGACCTGCTGGTGCAGCGCCTGATCGACATCCTGCAGTCGCTGCCGCTCCTCGTCATGGCGCTCGTGATGGCGGCCTCGCTCGGGCCCTCGCTCACCAACACCATCGTCGCCATCGCGATCCCGCTGGTGCCGAACGTGGCGCGCATCATCCGCTCCAACACGCTCGCGCTGCGCGAGATGCCGTTCGTGGAGGCCGCGCGCGCGGTCGGCATGGGGGAAGCGCGCGTCGCGCTCGTCCACGTGCTGCCGAACACCCTCGCCCCGCTCATCGTGCTCGCCACGGCGCAGGTCGGCTCGGCGATCCTGGTCGAGTCCGCGCTTTCGTTCCTCGGCCTGGGAATCCCGGAGCCGCATCCCTCCTGGGGCCGCATGCTTTCCGAATCGGCGGCAGAATACGTGCGCACCGCGCCGTGGCTGGTGATCTATCCCGGGCTCGCGATCAGCCTGGTGGTGTTCGGCACCAATCTTCTGGGGGACGCGGTGCGCGACGCGCTCGATCCGCGGCTGCGCCGATGAGCGCGCCGATGCTCGCGGTCGAGAACCTGCAGACCCGTTTCCACACGCGAGCGGGCACGGTGAAGGCGGTGGACGGCGTGTCGTTCACCCTCGGCCGCGGCGAGACCCTCGCCATCGTCGGCGAGTCGGGCTGCGGGAAAAGCGTCACTGCGCTCTCCGTCATGCGGCTGGTGGCCGACCCGCCGGGGCGCATCGTCGCCGGCTCGGTGCGCCTCGAGGGCACCGAGCTTCTCGCGCTCGACGAGGCGGCGATGCGCCGGGTGCGCGGCAAGCTCATCTCGATGATCTTCCAGGAGCCGATGACCTCGCTCAACCCGGTGATGACCATCGGGCGGCAGATCGGCGAATCCCTGGTGCTGCACGAAGGCCTCTCGCGGCGCGCGGCGCTCGGCCGCGCGGTCGAGCTGCTGCAGCTCGTCGGCATCCCCGAGCCGGCGCAGCGCGCGCGCGAGTATCCCCACCAGCTCTCCGGCGGCATGCGGCAGCGGGCGATGATCGCCATGGCGCTCGCCTGCCGTCCCCGGGTGCTGATCGCCGACGAGCCGACCTCGGCCCTCGACGTCACCATCCAGGCGCAGATCCTCGAGCTCATCGGCCGGCTGCAGCGCAGCCTCGGCACGGCGATGATCATGATCACGCACGACCTCGGCGTGGTCGCCGAAACCGCCGAGCGCGTCATCGTGATGTACGCGGGCCGCAAAGTGGAGGAAGCCCCGGTCGGCGAGCTCTTCGCCCGGCCGCTCCACCCCTACACGCGCGGGCTGATGAATTCGATCCCGCGCGGCGCAGCGCGGCTGCAGGAGATCCCCGGCATGGTCCCGACGCTCTCCAACCTGCCGCCGGGCTGTGCGTTCGCGCCCCGTTGTCCGCGGGCGAGCCCGAAATGCACCAGCATGGAGATCCCCTACGAGGAGAAGCAGCCCGGACACTGGGCGGCCTGTCTCCATACCTGACCTGCTTATGCCTGACGTCCTCGAAGTCGAAGACCTGAAGACCTATTTCCCGGTGCGAAAAGGGCTCCTGCGGCGCACCGTCGGCCAGGTCCACGCGGTCGACGGCGTGAGCTTCGCCATCGCGGCCGGCGAGACGCTCGGCCTGGTCGGCGAAAGCGGCTGCGGCAAGACCACCGTCGGGCGCAGCGTGCTGCGGCTGATCGAGCCCACGTCGGGGACCATCCGCCTCGGCGGCCGCGACATCACGCGCCTCCCCCGCGCCGAGCTGCGGCCCCTGCGGCGCGAGATGCAGATCATCTTCCAGGACCCGTTCTCCTCGCTCAACCCGCGCATGCGAGCGGGCGACATCGTGGGCGAGCCGCTCAAGGTGCACGGCACCGTCCCGGCGCGCGAGCGGCGCGAGCGCATCGCGGCGCTCTTCGCGCGCGTGGGCCTGTCCGCGGCGCAGATGGACAACTATCCGCACCAGTTCTCGGGCGGGCAGCGCCAGCGCATCGGCGTGGCGCGCGCGCTCGCGCTCAACCCGAAGCTCATCGTCGGCGACGAGCCGGTCTCGGCGCTCGACGTCTCGATCCAGGCCCAGGTCATCAACCTGCTCACCGACCTGCAGCGCGAGCTCGGGCTTTCCTACCTCTTCATCTCGCACAACCTCGCGGTGGTCGAGCACATCAGCCACCGCATCGCCGTGATGTACCTCGGCCGCATCGTCGAGCACACCGACAAGGCGACGCTTTTCCGCAAGCCGCTGCACCCCTACACCGAGGCGCTGCTCGCCGCGGTGCCGGTGCCCGATCCGGCGGCGCGGCGCGCGAAGCGCGTGCTGCAGGGCGACGTGCCGAGCCCGCTGCATCCGCCCGCGGGCTGCCACTTCCATACACGCTGCCCCTACGCCGAGGCGCGCTGCAGGAGCGAGGCGCCGCGGCTGCGCGAAGTCGAACCCGGGCATCACGTGGCCTGCCACCTGCGCTAACGTACGCGCATGGCGAGTCCCGTCACCGAGGCGGCGCAGCGCATCTTCGCCGACCTCGCCGATCCGCAGGCGGTGAACCGCGACGCCGCGGGCGCGTGGAAGGCGCCGCTCTGGCGCGCGCTCGAGGAGGCGGGCCTCACGCTCGCCTGGGTGCCGGAGGCGCTGGGCGGCTCGGGCGCGAGCCTCGACGAGGGCTTCGAGGTGCTCGCCGCGGCCGGGCGTCATGCGCTCGCCGCGCCGCTCGCCGAAACGCTGCTCGCCGGCTGGTGCCTCGCTCGCGGCGCACTCAACTGCCCGGCGGGCATCATGAGCCTCGCTCCGGCGCAGCCCGGAGACTCGATCAGGCTCGACGGCGACGGCACGCTGAGCGGACGCGCCCGGGCCGTGCCGTTCGCCCCCGAGGCGGCGCACTTCGCGGTGCTCGCGCAAGGGACCAGCAGCGCGCGGGTCGCGCTGGTGGAAGCGCGCGCTTGCAGGGTGGAGCCGTGGCGAAGCCTCGCCGGCGATTCAGTTGGTAATGTTAGTTTTAATAAAACAGAAGTGCTGTTGCACGCGGGCGTCGACCTCGATGCGACCCAACTCCTCCTCATGGGCTGTGTCGCGCGCGCGGTGCAGAGCGCCGGCGCGCTCCAGGCGCTTCTCGAGCTCGCGCTGCGCTACGCCGGCGAGCGCGTCGCCTTCGAGCGGCCGATCGGACGCTTCCAGGCGGTGCAGCACAACCTCGCGCGGCTCGCCGGCGAAGCCTCGGCGGCGCTCGCCGCGTCGGCCTCCGCCGCCGACGCCATCGAGCGCGCCGCGCGCTTCGACGAAGGCGCGTTCCTCGAAGCCGCCGCCGCGAAGATCCGCTGCGCGGAAGCCGCCCACGAAGGCGCGGCCATCGCGCACCAGGTCTTTGGCGCGCTCGGCTACTCCCAGGAGCACACCCTGCACCGCTTCACGCTGCGGCTCCTCGCTTGGCGCGAGGACTTCGGCAACGAGAGCCTGTGGGCCGCGGAGCTGGGCAAGCGAGTCGCCGAGCGCGGCGCGGACGCGCTCTGGCCGCTCATAGCCGCTCGATGAACCAAGCTCTTCATTTTGACCCGATCCGCCTACCCGCGGACTGCGTACGCCTTCGTCAGGAAGTGCGTGATTTTCTCGCCGCCGAACGCGCCGCCGGCACCTTCGATCCGGGCCGGGGGCGG
Source organism: Burkholderiales bacterium (assembly GCA_036406675.1). Lineage (GTDB taxonomy): Bacteria > Pseudomonadota > Gammaproteobacteria > Burkholderiales > SG8-39 > SCGC-AG-212-J23. The sequence continues at coordinate 6,706 of DASXAO010000185.1, read as the reverse complement.
CGCGAGAGCTTCAACCGCGAGTTCAGCCGCAAGGTCGGCGCGAAAGGCTGGATCGGGATGACCTGGCCGCAGAAGTACGGCGGCCGCGGCCGCAGCCACCTCGAGCGCTACGTCGTCACCGAGGAATTCCTCGCCGCCAACGCCCCGGTGCGGCTGCACTTCGTCGCCGACCGCCAGAGCGGGCCCATATTGCTCAGGTACGCTCCGGAGCACATCAAGGCCGAGCTGCTGCCGCGCATCTGCCGCGGCGAGCTCTGCTTCTGCATCGGGATGAGCGAGCCCGGCTCGGGCTCGGACCTCTTCGCGGCCAAGACGCGGGCGGTGCCGGCGCGCGGCGGCTTCGTCGTGAACGGCACGAAGATCTGGACGAGCAATGCACACCAGGCCGACTACATGCTGGGCCTGTTCCGCACCTCGCCGCCCGCCGCGGACAACCGCCGCCACGGGCTGTCGCAGTTCCTCGTCGACATGAAGACGCCGGGCATCCGCGTCAACCCGATCCGCCAGATGAGCGGCGAGCACGACTTCAACGAGGTGGTGTTCAACGACGCGTTCATCCCGCAGGACCACCTGCTGGGCGAGATCGACGGCGCCTGGAAGCAGGCGACGAGCGAGCTCGCCTACGAGCGCAGCGGCCCGGAGCGCTTCCTGGAGACCCTCGACGCGCTGGTCGCGCTGGTGCGCCTGCTCGGCCCGCAGCCCGACCTGCGCGCCGCCGAAGGGCTGGGGAGGCTGGTGGCGCAGCTTCATACGCTGCGGCGCATGTCGGTCTCGGTGAGCGGCATGCTCGCGGCCGGCGCCGAGCCGGTCGTCGAGGCCTCGGTGGTCAAGGATCTGGGCACGCTCTGGGAGCAGAAGCTGCCCGCGCGCGTGCGCGAGCTCGCCGCATTCGCGCCAGCCGACGGCGCAGCGCGCACGAGCTTCGACCAGCGCCTCGAATACGCGACCCTGATCGCGCCGAAGCTCACCATCCAGGGCGGCACGACCGAGGTGCTGCGCGGCATTGTCGCGCGCGGCCTCGGGTTGCGCTGACCCATCGCGCATTCCGGTGCCCGACCTCTCGGCGCTCTTCTCGCCCGGCTCGGTGGCGGTGATCGGCGCTTCGCCGGATCTCTCCGGCCTGCGCGGGCGCACGCTCAAGGTGATGCTGCGCCACCCCTACCGGGGCCGCATCTACGCCGTAAGCCGAAGCCATGCGAGCGTGCAGGGGGTGCGGGCTTATCCTTCGATCGACAAGCTGCCGGAGCGCGTCGAGCTCGCGCTGCTCATCATTCCGGCGCGCTTCGTGCCCGAGGAGCTCGAGCGGTGCGGCCGCGCCGGCGTGAAGGCCGCGCTCGTCCTCGCCTCCGGCTTCGCCGAAGACGCGAACGAGGACGGCGCCGCGCTTCAGGTCCGCATCGTCGAGGCCGCTCGGCGCTACGACATGGCGGTGTGCGGGCCGAACGCGGAAGGCTTTGCCAATCTGCCGCTGGGCCTGTGCGCAACCTTCAGCCCGGTTCTCGAGGAATTGAATGAACATTTGGATTCTCCCGGCGGGAAAGGCCGCATCGCGGTCGTCTCCCAAAGCGGCGGGGTCGGCTTCTCGTTCCTCGACCGCGGCCGGCCGAAGGGGCTCGCCTTCAGCCACGTCGTCACCACGGGGAACGAGGCCTGCCTGGAGAGCTTCGACGTCGTCGAGCACCTGCTCGACGCGGCGGACGCCGACGTCTTCGTGGTGTTTCTGGAAAGCATCCGAAATGCGCAGACCTTCCGCCGCGCCGCCGCGAAGGCGCTCGCCGCCGGCAAGCCGATCGTGGTGGCGAAGATCGGCGAGAGCGAATCGGGCCGGCGCGCCGCCGCTTCGCACACCGCGGCGCTCGCCGGAACCGGCGCGAGCTACCGCGCGATGTTCCGGCGCTTCGGGCTCGTCGAAGGCAGCGACACCGACGAGCTCCTCGACATCGCTGCAGCGTTCGCGCGCTTCGGCGATCGGCTGCCTGGCGGCCGGCGCGTAGGCATCGCCACCGCCTCGGGCGGCGCCGGCGGCTGGATGGCCGACGCCTGCGCGGCAGCCGGATTGGAGGTGCCGCAGCTCGAGCCCGAGGCGCGCAAGCGCATCGATGTGCATCTGCCCTCGTACGGCACTTCGCAGAATCCGGTCGACGGCACCGCGCAGGCCATCCGCACCATCGGTTATGGCGAGCTGGCGCGCCTGGTGGGCCTGTCCGAGCGCGTCGACGCCGTGGTCTCGGTCGTCACGGCGCGCGCTACGGACGTATTCCAGCGAGAACGCGAAAGCCTCGCCCGCCTGGCGCGCGCGACGCGCAAGCCCATCCTGATGTGGTCCTATACCCTCCCGGCCGCGGAAACGGCGCGCATCGTGGCCGAAGCCGGCTTCCCGCTCTACACCGACATGCGCAATTGCGCCCGCGCGCTCGCCGCGCTCGCCGAGTACGCGGAGGTCCGAGATCGGCTTGTCCTTCCCAGCACTGCTCCCCAAGCCGAAGGCATTCCGGTTGATGAAGGAAAGCGCACGCGCGTAGGCGCGCTGCTGGACTCGGCCGGCACGGTGCTGTGCGAGCACGAAGCGGCGCCACTGCTCGCGGAATACGGAATCCGGCTCGCCGATTCGCGCCTCGTGGCAAGCGCGCAGGAAGCCGTCGCAGCCGCGGCGGCGCTGGGCCGGCCGGTGGCGCTCAAGGTCCAGTCGCCGCAGATCCCGCACAAGACCGACGCGGGCGCGGTGGCGCTCGGCGTGCAAGGCGCCGGGGCGATCGCGCGCGCGTACGACGACGTGCTGGCGGCGGCGCGTCGCGTTCCGGGCGCCGAAATCCGCGGCGTGCTGGTGCAGGCCATGGCGCCGGCGGGCGTCGAGATGCTGGTCGGCGTCCACCGGGACGCGACCTTCGGCCCGATGCTTACCGTTGCTTTGGGCGGCATCCATGCGGAGGCGCTGCGCGACGCCGCGCTCGCGCCCGTGCCGGTGTCGCGCGACGACGCGAAGAAGCTGCTCGCGACCCTGCGTGGCAAGGGGTTGCTGGAGGGCGCAGACACGGAGTCGTTGATCGGGCTCGTGGTCGCGCTCTCGCAGTTCGCCGCCGACCACGGCGAGCGCATCGCGGAGCTCGACCTCAATCCCGCGATCGTGCATCCGGCGGGCCGCGGCACTTCGCCAGTGGACGCGCTGATCGTAAAGCGGCAGGATTCTCCCCCGAGCTGAAGAGCCTCCATGTCCAGCCTGCCTTCCACGAACGAGCTCGGCGTCGAGCTCGCCGACCACGTCGCCACGGTCGAGATCCGGCGTGCGCCGCACAATTTCTTCGACCTCGCGCTGATCCGCGCGCTTGCCGAGACGTTCGAGGCCCTCGACGCCGACCCGGCCTGCCGCGCGATCGTCCTCGCGGCGCAAGGAAAGTCCTTCTGCGCGGGCGCCAACTTTGGCGACGGCTCGGCGCTCGACGCCGAAGGCCAGGCGAAACCGCAGGCCGCCGGCGCCGCGCACCGCGGCGTTCACCACCTATATGTCGAAGCGGTGCGTCTCTTCCGCACGGCGAAGCCGATCGTCGGCGCGATTCATGGACCTGCGGTCGGCGGCGGGCTCGGCCTCGCGCTGGTGCCGGACTTCCGCGTCGCTTGCCCCGAGGCGCGCTTCTGCGCCAACTTCACGCGCCTGGGCTTTCACCCGGGATTCGGCCTCACCGTGACGCTGCCCGAGCTCATCGGCAGGCGCGAGGCTGCGCTGATGTTCTATACCAGCCGGCGCGTGAAAGGCGAGGAGGCGCTGCGCATCGGTCTCGCCGACGTCGTCGTGCCGCTCGCCGAAGTGCGCGCTGCGGCGCTCGCGCTGGCGCGCGAAATCGCCGCATGCTCCCCGCTCGGCGTCGCGGCGACGCGCGCGACGCTGCGCCGGGGACTCGCCGAGCGCGTGCGCGAGGCGACCGAGCACGAGCTCGCGGAGCAGACGCGGCTGCGCCGCACGGAGGATTTCCGCGAAGGCGTCAAGGCGATGGCCGAGCGGCGCACGCCGCGCTTCGTCGGCCGCTAGGGCTACACTCTCGACATGCGGACGCTCTTCTTCTTACTGTTCGTTGGAATGGGTGCAGGCCTGCATGCGCAGCAACCGCTGCCGATTTTCGATGCGCACCTCCACTACAGCCACGACGCATGGGAGCTCGTGCCGGTGCCGCAGGCGATCGAGATCATGCGCAAGGCGGGGTTGAAGCGCGCGCTCATCTCGAGCGCCGGCGACGACGGCCAGCAGCGCCTCTACCAGGCCGCGCCCGATCTCGTCATCCCGGAGCTGCGCCCCTACCGCACGCGTGCCGACGTCGGCACGTGGTTCCGCGACGAAAGCGTCATCCCGTACCTCGAAGACCGGCTGAGGAAATACAAGTACGCCGGGATCGGCGAATTTCATCTCTACGGCGCCGACGCCGATCTTCCGGTGCCGCGCAGGATGGTGGAGCTCGCGCGCAAGCACGCCCTCTTCCTCCACGCGCACTCGGACGTGGACGCGGTCGAGCGGCTCTTCAAGCAGTGGCCGCAGGCGCGCATCCTGTGGGCGCACTCGGGCTTCGACCGGCCCGAGCGCGTAGCCGAGATGCTGAAGAAGCACAAGAACCTCTGGGCCGATCTCGCGTTCCGCACCGACCACGCCTCCAACGACAAGGTCGACCCCGCCTGGCGCGCGGCGTTCCTCCAGTTCCCCGACCGCTTCATGGTCGGCACCGACAGCTACACCCCAGAGCGCTGGCACTACATCCAGGGCCACGCCGACTGGTCGCGGCGCTGGCTCGGCGACCTGCCGCGCGACGTGGCCGAGCGCATCGCATGGAAAAACGGCGAACAGGTTTTTGGTTCCTTGCTGCAGCCGTACTGAGCTGCCCGGCCTGGCCCTGCAGCCTGCCCCAAGGGGGAACCAAGCTCGAGTCAGAGCGATTCGTTCTCTCCTACCAGGCGCGAGTGGTCGAGGTCGCGAAGCCTTTCGCCGTCGACGTCGCCGTGTGCCCGAAATCCGGGCAACCCGAAGCCGAGGCGCTGAAGGTCGACGCCCACATGCCGGAGCACCGCCACGGCATGAACTACGCGCCGACGCTGACGCCGCTCGGGCCGGGACGCTGGCGCGCCAAGGGCCTCATGTTCCACATGCCCGGGCGCTGGGAATTCCTGTTCGAGGTGCGCGCCGCGGGAAGCAGCGACCGCCTCGCCGGCGCCTACCAGGTGGGAGCGCTCGACTTTTCGAAGGAAGAGGTCGCGAAGATCCTGCGGCACGGTCCGTGGCCGCCGCCGCTCGTGCCCGATCCCACCAACCGCGTTTCGGGCAAGCCCGAAGCCATCGCGCTCGGCGAGAAACTCTTCTTCGAGCCGCGCCTCTCGGGCACGGGGTCGGTGCTGTGCGCGACCTGCCATGCGCCGTTCCGGCGCTTCCAGGACGCGCGGGCGCGCGCCTTCGGCCTGGAGCTCGTCGATCGAAACACGCCCACGGTGCTCGACGTGCGCTTCAACCGCTGGTTCGGCTGGGACGGCGCGCAGGACAGCCTGTGGGCGCAAAGCATCCGGCCGCTCCTCGATCCGCGTGAAATGAAGGCGAGCGCGGCCCACGTCGCCGGAAGGGTGCGCACGCTGTTCCCGAGGGACTACGAGCAGGCCTTCGGGCGCGCGGTCCCGCAGAACGACGAAGAGGTGCTGGCCGACGTCGGCAAGGCGCTGGCGGCCTACCAGGAGACCCTGATCAGCGGACGTACGCCGTTCGACGATTTCCGCGACGCCTTGCAGAGGGGGGAACGCGACCCGTCGTATCCCGCGGCCGCCCAAAGGGGACTCAGGATCTTCGTGGGCAGGGGCAATTGCAGCGTGTGCCACTTCGGCCCCCGATTCACCAACGGCGAATTCGCCGACACCGGCGTGCCCTTCTTCGTCGCCCCCGGGACTGTCGATGCGGGCCGCCAGGCGGGCATCGAGAAGCTGAAGCAGAATCCCTTCAACCTCCTGGGCCGCTACAACGACGACAAGACGGGCGAGAGCGCGGTAGCGACCAAGCATGTGCAGGTCCAGCACCGGAATTTCGGCGAGTTCCGCGTGCCGAGCCTGCGCGGCGCGGCCCAGACCGCGCCGTATATGCACAACGGCAGCCTCGCTACGCTCGCCGACGTGGTGAAGTTCTATTCGGAGCTGAACGAGGAGCGGTTGCACGCCGATGGCGAGAAGATCCTGAAGCCGCTCCACCTGACGGCGCAGGAATCCGAGGATCTGCGCGCGTTCCTGGAGTCGCTGTCCGCATCCGACGACCAGGCAAGTGCGGTTAAGTCTAGGTAAATACAGCGCCCGGTAAGATGGTCGTCATGCGTGTTCAAGGCACGTTCCTCGCCGCGCTCGCGGCCATGGCATTGAGTTTTCCGGCGCTCGCGCAGAGCTCGCAACAGCTCGTAAAGCGCTACACGCAGCTCGCCGGTTCCGCCGAGAACGCCAAGTCGCTCGTGACCGGCCTGGCGCAGAAAATGGCCTTGGGGAACGTCGACAACGCGCTCGCCCTCACCCAGGCCTCGCTAGAGAAGCGGGGCATCGTCCATCCCACTCCGGAGCAGCTGAAGGTCGCCCTGACCGCCCTCCTGGATCAGCGCGCCGCCGGCGAGGGCTGGGGCGAAATCGCGCACTCGCTCGGCTTGAGCCTGGGCGAAATCAAGGACGCTCAAGACTGGCGCGAGCGAACGGAGGGCATGCAGGAGGC
>DASXAO010000184.1:0-14698 GCA_036406675.1 Burkholderiales bacterium | reverse complement strand
CGTACTGCGGTAAAATTCAGAGGTTTAGCGGGTTCCACGCCGAAAGTCCCCAAAGTCGTGAAGCAGCGTAGCCGGCTGGTCGCCGGAAACTGGAAGATGCATGGCAGCCGGACGTCCAACTTGGCCTTGCTGGAAGGGCTGCTCGGCCAGCTCGGCCGGCCGGCCGGGGCCGAGGTCGCGGTCTGCGTGCCTTATCCCTACCTCGAGCAGGTCTCGAAGCAACTTGCGGGAACCCCGATCGCCTGGGGCGCTCAGAACGTGAACGAGCACGCGCAAGGCGCGTACACCGGCGAAGTATCCGCGGCGATGATCCGGGAATTCGGCTGCCGCTACGTCATCGTGGGTCACTCCGAGCGGCGCCAGCTCTACCGGGAGGCCGATGCGCAGGTCGCGGCGAAGTTCGCCGCTGCGCGCGCCGCGGCGCTCACGCCGATCCTTTGTGTGGGCGAGACTCTGGAAGAGCGCGAGGCCGGTCGCACCGAAGAGGTCGTGGCGCGCCAGCTCGGCGCGGTCCTGAAAGGCAATGATTTCGGAAATGCGGTGTTGGCCTATGAACCCGTATGGGCCATCGGGACGGGACGCAACGCAACGCCCGAGCAGGCGCAGGCAGTCCACGCGTTTCTGCGCGCGCGGCTGTCTCCCGACGTCAGGATCCTGTACGGGGGCAGCGTGAAAGCAACCAATGCGGCGGCGATTTTCGCCATGCCGGACATCGACGGGGGGCTGATCGGCGGCGCCTCGCTCGAGGCCAAGGAGTTTCTGGAGATCGTGAGGGCAGCGCAATGAACTGGATGAACCTGGCTATCGTGGTGCACGTGCTGATCGCGATCGCGATCGTCGGCCTGGTGCTGCTCCAGCACGGCAAGGGCGCGGATATGGGCTCGGGATTCGGCGGCGGCGCTTCGGGCAGCCTCTTCGGCGCCACCGGATCGGCGAATTTCCTTTCGCGCACCACCGCCGTTCTTGCGGCGTGCTTCTTCGCCTCGAGCCTCGCGCTCGCGTATCTCGCGACCACGCGGCCGCGCGAAGCCGGCAGCGTGGTCGATCGCGCGCCGGCGGCGGTGCAGCCGAAAGCGCAGCCGCAGAAACCCGAAGCGCAAAAAGGCGAAGCCAAGAGCGAAAAGCCGGAACCGCCGGCGCCGGCCGAAAAGTCGGTACCGCAGTGATTTTTTAGGGGATAATTGCAGATTCGCCCACGTGGTGAAATTGGTAGACACGCTAGCTTGAGGGGCTAGTGGCCTAAAAAGCCGTAGCAGTTCGAGTCTGCTCGTGGGCACCAGATCCTAATGCTTGCTGAGTACTTTCCCATTCTCCTTTTCATCCTCGTCGGGCTCGCCGTCGGCGTCGTGCCAATGGCGCTCGGCAAGCTGATCGGGCCGAGCAGGCCGGACCCGGAGAAGCTCTCGCCCTACGAGTGCGGCTTCGAGGCTTTCGAGGACGCGCGCATGAAGTTCGACGTGCGCTACTACCTGGTGGCGATCCTGTTCATCCTGTTCGACCTCGAGATCGCCTTCCTCTTCCCGTGGGCCACCGTGGTGAACGACATCGGCCTGCCCGGCTTCATCTCGATGATGGTGTTCCTCGCCATCCTCGTGGTCGGCTTCGTCTACGAGTGGATGAAAGGTGCGCTGGAATGGGAGTAGAAGGGCTGCTCGACAAGGGCTTCGTCACCACCACCGCGGACAAGCTCATCAACTGGACCCGCACCGGGTCGCTGTGGCCGATGACCTTCGGCCTCGCTTGCTGCGCCGTCGAGATGATGCACGCCGGGGCCGCGCGCTACGACCTCGACCGCTTCGGCATCGTGTTCCGGCCCAGTCCGCGGCAGTCGGACGTGATGATCGTCGCCGGGACGCTGTGCAACAAGATGGCGCCGGCGCTGCGCAAGGTGTACGACCAGATGACCGAGCCCCGCTGGGTGATTTCGATGGGCTCGTGCGCCAACGGCGGCGGCTATTACCACTACTCCTACTCGGTGGTGCGCGGCTGCGACCGCATCGTGCCGGTGGACGTCTACGTCCCGGGCTGCCCGCCGACCGCCGAAGCGCTGCTCTACGGCATCGTGCAGCTCCAGAACAAGATCAAGAGAACCAATACCATCGCTAGATGACACCGAAGCTGCAGCGCCTCTTCGACGCGCTCGTAAAACTCGGCTTTTCCCCCACTGAAGATCGCGGCGAGCTCACCGCGGTAGTGAAGGCCGCGGACTACAGGGACGCCTGCACGCGCCTGCGCGACGATCCCTCGGTCAGGTTCGAGCAGCTCGTCGACCTGTGCGGCGTCGACTATGGCGCGTACGCCGACAAGCCGCGGGAGGGGCCGCGCTTCGCGGCGGTGGTGCATCTGCTTTCGGTCCAGCACAACTGGCGGCTGCGCGTGCGCGCGTTCTGCCCGGACGACGCCTTCCCGGTGCTCGCCTCGCTGGTCGAGGTCTGGCCTTCGGTGAACTGGTTCGAGCGCGAGGCGTTCGACCTCTTCGGCATCATGTTCGAGGGCCATCCCGACCTGCGCCGCATCCTCACCGACTACGGCTTCATCGGCCACCCGTTCCGCAAGGACTTTCCGCTGTCGGGGCACGTCGAGATGCGCTACGACCCCGAGCAGCGGCGGGTCATCTACCAGCCGGTGACCATCGATCCGCGGGAGGTGGTCCCCCGGATCGTGCGCGAGCCAAATTACGGCGAAGAAATAAAGAATGGCTGACCGATAGATGGCCGAAATACGCAACTACACTCTTAACTTCGGGCCCCAGCACCCGGCGGCGCACGGCGTGCTGCGCCTGGTGCTCGAGCTCGACGGCGAGGTCATTCAACGCGCCGATCCCCATATTGGTTTGTTGCACAGGGCCACCGAAAAACTGGCCGAGCACAAGACCTTCATCCAGTCGGTGCCCTACATGGACCGGCTCGACTACGTCTCGATGATGTGCAACGAGCACGCCTACGTGATGGCGATCGAGCGGCTCGTGGGCGTCGAGGTGCCGCTCCGCGCGCAGTACATCCGGGTGATGTTCGACGAGCTCACGCGCATCCTCAACCACCTGCTGTGGCTCGGGGCGCACGGGCTCGACATCGGTGCGATGACGGTCTTCCTCTACTGCTTCCGCGAGCGCGAGGACCTGATGGACGTCTACGAGGCGGTGTCGGGCGCGCGCATGCACGCGGCGTACTACCGTCCGGGCGGGGTCTACCGCGACCTGCCGGAGCGCATGCCGCAGTACCAGGCCTCGAAGTTTCACAACGAGAGTGCCATTCGGAAAATGAATGCGAACCGCCAGGGGTCGGTGCTCGACTTCATCGAGAACTTCACCGAGCGCTTCCCCCGGGCGGTGGACGACTACGAGACGCTCCTTACCGAGAACCGGATCTGGAAGCAGCGCACCGTCGGCATCGGCGTGGTGTCGCCCGAGCGCGCGCTCGCGCTCGGCTTCACCGGCCCGATGCTGCGCGGCTCCGGCATCGCGTGGGACCTGCGCAAGAAGCAGCCCTACGAAGTCTACGACCGCCTGCAGTTCGACATCCCGGTCGGGAAGAACGGCGACTGCTACGACCGCTACCTGGTGCGCGTCGAGGAGATGCGCCAGGCGAACCGCATCGTCAGGCAATGCATCGACTGGCTGCGCGCCAACCCGGGGCCGGTGATGACCGACAACCACAAGGTCGCCCCGCCCACCCGCCTGGAGATGAAGGAGAGCATGGAGCAGCTCATCCACCACTTCAAGCTCGTCACCGAGGGCATGCACGTGCCCGAGGGCGAGGTCTACGCGGCGGTGGAGCATCCCAAGGGCGAGTTCGGCATCTACCTCGTGTCCGACGGCGCGAACAAGCCCTATCGCCTGAAGATCCGCGCCGCGGGCTTCGCGCACCTCTCGGCGCTCGATGAGATGGCGCGCGGCCACATGATCGCCGACGCGGTCGCGATCATCGGCACCCAGGACATCGTCTTCGGCGAAGTGGATCGATGATGCAAATTCAGAAACAGGGACGGACCACGTTTAATTTCAGTTTTGTATGTTGAGTCCCGACTCCCTGAAGAAACTGGATCGAGAGATCGCGAAGTACCCGCCCGAGCAGAAGCGCTCGGCGGTGATGAGCGCGCTCATCCTCGCGCAGGACGAGCATGGCTGGCTCTCGCCCGAAGTGATGGACTTCGTCGCCGACTACCTCGGCATGCCGCCGGTCCAAGTCTACGAGGTGGCGAGCTTCTACACGATGTACAACACGAAGCCGACCGGCCGCCACAAGCTCACTCTCTGTACCTGCCTGCCGTGCGGGCTGCAGGGCGCGCTCGATGCGGCCGATCACCTGCGCCGCCGGCTCGGCATCGACTTCAACCAGACCACCGCCGACGGGCGCTTCACCCTCAAGGAGGGCGAGTGCATGGGCGCCTGCGCGATGGCGCCGGTGGTCCTGGTGAACAACAAGAAGATGCACGACTACATGACCCACGACAAGCTCGACCGCCTGATCGAGGAACTGAAGTAATGCTTGACTACGGCCCCGATGCCATCCTGATGAAGGGCCTCGACGGCGCCAACTGGCGCCTCAAGGACTACGAGGCGCGCGACGGCTATGCCGCGCTGAAGAAAATAATCTCCCAGAAGATAAAGCCGGAAGACCTGATCGCCGACTTGAAGAAGTCCGCGCTCCGCGGCCGCGGCGGAGCGGGCTTTCCGACCGGGCTCAAGTGGTCGTTCATGCCGAAGAACTACGTCGGGGCGAAGTACGTGGTGTGCAACTCCGACGAGGGCGAGCCCGGCACGTGCAAGGACCGCGACCTCCTGCGCTACAACCCGCACGCCTGTATCGAGGGCATGATCATCGCCGGCTACGCCATGGGCGCCAGCGCCGGCTACAACTACATCCACGGCGAGATCTGGGAAGTCTACGAGCTGTTCGAGGAGGCCTTGCGGGAGGCGTACGCCGCCGGCTACCTCGGCAAGAACATCCTCGGCTCCGATTTCTCGTACGAGCTGATCGCCCATCCCGGCTACGGCGCCTACATCTGCGGCGAGGAGACCGCGCTGCTCGAGTCGCTCGAGGGCAAGAAGGGCATGCCGCGCTTCAAGCCGCCGTTCCCGGCAAGCTACGGCCTCTACGGCAAGCCCACCACCATCAACAACACCGAGACTTTCGCCGCGGTGCCCTGGATCGTGAGAAACGGCGGCGATGCTTTCCTCGCGCTCGGCCGGCCGAACAACGGCGGCACGAAGCTCTTCTCGGTGACCGGGCACGTCAACCGTCCCGGCAACTACGAGGTCAAGCTCGGCACGCCGTTCGCGAAGCTCCTCGAGATGGCGGGCGGTGTCTACAAGGGGAACAAGCTGAAGGCGGTGATCCCGGGAGGCTCGTCGATGCCGGTCCTGCCGGCCTCCATCATGATGGCCACCGACATGGACTACGACTCGATCGCGAAGGCGGGGTCGATGCTCGGGTCCGGCGCGGTCATCGTGATGGACGAGCGCACGTGCATGGTGCGCGCGCTCGAGCGCCTGTCGTACTTCTATTTCGAGGAGTCGTGCGGCCAGTGCACGCCGTGCCGCGAGGGCACGGGCTGGCTCTACCGCGTCGTGCATCGCATCGAGAACGGCCACGGCCGCATGGAGGACCTCGCGCTCCTCGACAACGTTTCGGACAACATCGCCGGACGCACCATCTGCGCGCTCGGCGACGCCGCCGCGCTGCCGGTGAAGAGCTTCATCAAGCATTTCCGCGACGAATTCGTGCACCACATCGAGCACAAGAGCTGCCTGGTAAAAAACGAGCCAGAACCGAAGTGGGGCCGGGCGCGCGTCGACGTGCCGCACGAGCCGCATGCCGGCGATTCGGCGATCAAGATGAAAGCGGCCTGATGCCCAAGCTCACGGTCGACGGAAAAGAGATCGAGGTCGCCCAGGGCGCCACGGTGATGGACGCGGCGAACCGCCTCGGCGTCTACGTGCCGCACTTCTGCTACCACCGCAAGCTCACCATCGCGGCGAACTGCCGCATGTGCCTGGTCGAGGTGGAAAAGGCGCCCAAGCCGATGCCGGCCTGCGCCACGCCGGCCACCGAGGGCATGAAGGTCTGGACGCACTCGCTCAACGCCAAGAAGGCGCAGAACGGGGTGATGGAGTTCCTGCTCATCAACCATCCGCTCGACTGCCCGATCTGCGACCAGGGCGGCGAATGCCAGCTGCAGGACCTCGCGGTGGGCTACGGGCACAGCAACTCGCGCTACCAGGAGGAGAAGAGAGTCGTCCTGAGAAAGGAGCTCGGGCCGCTGGTCGCCGCGGAGGAGATGAGCCGCTGCATCCAGTGCACGCGCTGCGTGCGCTTCGGGCAGGAGATCGCCGGGATCATGGAGCTCGGCCTCGCCGGCCGCGGGGAGAACGCCGAGATCGTGTCGTTCGTGGGGAGGGCGGTCGAGTCCGAGCTCTCGGGCAACATGATCGACCTCTGCCCGGTCGGCGCGCTGACCTCGGAGCCGTTCCGCTACAGCGCGCGCACCTGGGAGCTCTCGCGCAGGAAATCGATCTCGCCCCACGACAGCCTCGGCTCGAACCTCGTGGTGCAGGTGAAGCAGAACCGCGTCATGCGCGTCCTGCCGCTCGAGAACGAAGCGATCAACGAGTGCTGGCTCTCGGACAAGGACCGCTTCTCGTACGAGGGGCTCAACTCGCCCGACCGCCTGCAGCGCCCCATGGTGATGCGCGCCGGCCAGTGGCACGAGGTCGACTGGGAGCAGGCGTTCGACGCCGTGGTAAAGGGCTTGAAGGGGCGCGACTTCGGCGTGCTCGCCTCGCCGCATTCGACGCTCGAGGAGCTCTATCTCGCCGGCAGGCTCGGCCCGGCGGACTTCCGCCTGAGACATTCCGATTTCTCCGCGGATACGGCGCGCGGAGGCATTCCCTGGCTCGGCATGCCGATCGCGGAGCTGGGCGCGCTCGACCGCGTGCTCGTCATCGGCTCGTTCCTGCGCGAGGAGGCGCCGCTCATCGCGCACCGCCTGCGCCAGGCGGCGAAGCGCGGCGCGCAGGTCCATATGCTGCACTCCGCCGACGACGACTGGCTCATGCCTCTGGCCTCGAAAACCGTCGTGCCGCCTTCGCAGCTCCTCGCTTCGATCGGAAAGTTCGAGCAAGTTCTCAAATCAGGAAAGAACGCGGCGGTGCTGATCGGCGGTTTCGCCCAGCGGCACCCGCAGGCCGGCGCGATTCACGCAGAAGTGCAGAAACTGGGCTTCAAGTTCGGCTTCATCGGCGAGGCTGCGAATTCCGTCGGCGGCTATCTCGCCGGCCTGCCGAGCGCGCCGCTGCCGGAGGTCGCGCGGAAGGAAGCGCTGGTGCTGCTCAACGTCGAGCCGCGGCTCGATCTCGGCGATCCCGCGGCGCTGGCGAAAGCCGGCTTCGTGGTCATGCTCACGCCGTGGAAGCCGGCGCTGGACGGCGCCGACGTGCTTCTTCCCATCGCCCCCTTCACCGAGACTTCGGGCACCTTCGTCAACATCGAAGGCCGGGCGCAGCGCTTCCATGCCGCGGTGAACCCGCTCGGCGACGCGCGCCCGGGCTGGAAGGTGCTGCGCGTGCTCGGCAGCCTGCTCGGTGTAGCAGGCTTCGACTTCGACACCATCGACCAGGTGCGCGCGGCCTGCCCGGGAGCGGGCGACATCGCCTCGCGCCTTTCGAATCGCATCAAGTCCGTCGCAGGGTCTTCGAGCGCATCTGGAGCGGGTATCGAGCGCATCGCCGACGTGCCCGCATATTTCGCCGATCCGCTGGTGCGCCGCTCGCCGCCGCTGCAGAAGACGAAGCAGGGCCGGGCGCCCACGGCGCGGATGAACGCCCGCACCCTGCAGAGCCTCGGCCTTTCCGCCGGCCAGCCGGTCAGCGCGAACGGCGCGAAGCTCGACGCCGCCCTGGATGCGGGCGTGCCCGACGGCTGCGTGCGCATCGCCGCCGCGCATGCGTCGACCGCGGCCGTGGGACCGATGTTCGGGTCGGTCAAGCTCGAGAAAATCGACGTGGAAAGGGCGGCGTAGATGGGGTGGCTGCAGAGCCAGTCGAGCGCCTGGTTCGGCCCGACCTGGGGCCCGGTGGTGTGGTTCGCCGGTTCGAGCCTCGTCTTCATCGTCGTGGTCGTGGTGGCGCTGCTCCTCAGCGTGGCTTACCTCACGCTGTGGGAGCGGAAGTTCATCGGCTGGATCCAGATCCGCATCGGGCCCAACCGCGTCGGCCCCCTCGGCCTGCTGCAGCCGATCGCCGACGTGCTGAAGCTGCTGGTGAAGGAAATCATCCTCCCCACCAACGCGAACAAGGGGCTCTACATCCTCGCCCCGGTGCTGATGATCGCGCCTTCGCTCGCGGCGTGGGCGGTGATTCCCTGGTCGCCGACGCTGGTGCTCTCGGACATCAACGCGGGGCTGCTCTACATCATGGCGCTCTCTTCGATGGGGGTCTACGGCGTGATCGTCGCCGGCTGGGCCTCGAACTCGAAGTACGCGTTCCTCGGCGCCATGCGCTCCGCGGCGCAGATGGTGTCCTACGAGCTGGCGATGGGCTTTGCGCTGGTGGTGGTGCTGATGGTCTCGGGCAGCCTCAACCTCTCCGACATCGTCGAGGCGCAGGGCAGGGGCTGGTTCGCCTCCAAGGGCGTCACCTTCATGTCGTGGAACTGGCTGCCGCTCCTGCCGATGCTGGTGGTCTACTTCGTGAGCGGCGTGGCCGAGACCAACCGCGCGCCCTTCGACGTGGTCGAGGGCGAGTCGGAGATCGTCGCCGGCCACATGATCGAGTACTCGGGCATGGCCTTCGCCATGTTCTTCCTCGCCGAGTACGTGAACATGTACCTCATCAGCGCGCTCACCGCGGTGATGTTCTTCGGCGGCTGGCAGGCGCCGTTCGATTCGCCTCTCACCGACCTGGTGCCGCCTTTCGCCTGGCTGCTCGTCAAGATCTTCATCATCGTGTCGATGTTCCTGTGGATCCGAGCCACCTTCCCGCGCTACCGCTACGACCAGATCATGCGCCTGGGCTGGAAGGTGTTCATCCCGCTCACCATCGTCTGGATCGTGGTGGTCGGCGTGTGGATGCAGACGCCGTGGAACATCTGGAGGTGAGCCCGGCATGACGCGCGTGCTCGACTTCTTCCGCTCGTTCCTTCTGCTCGAGTTGCTGCGCGGGCTCGCGCTCACCGGCCGGCACCTGTTCGCGCGCAAGATCACGGTGCAGTTCCCGGAGGAGAAGACGCCGCAGAGCCCGCGCTTCCGCGGCCTGCACGCGCTGCGCCGCTACCCGAACGGCGAGGAGCGCTGCATCGCGTGCAAGCTGTGCGAGGCCGTCTGTCCCGCGCTCGCCATCCACATCGAATCGGAGCAGAGGCAGGACGGGACCCGCCGCACCACGCGCTACGACATCGACCTGGTGAAGTGCATCTTCTGCGGCTTCTGCGAGGAGGCCTGCCCGGTCGACGCGATCGTCGAGACGCGGGTGCTCGAGTACCACGGGGAGAAGCGCGGAGAGCTGTACTACACCAAGCCCATGCTGCTTGCGGTGGGCGACCGTTACGAGGAAGAGATCGCCCGCGACCGCGAAGCCGATTCGCGCTATCGCTGAGGCGCAACAAGAATGTTCGAAGCCGCAGTGTTCTACGCCTTCGGGGCCGTGCTGCTCGCGTCCGGCCTCGCCGTCATCACCGCGCGCAACCCGGTGCACGGGGTGCTGTTCCTGGTGCTCGCGTTCTTCACCGCGGCGGCGCTGTGGCTGCTGCTCAACGCCGAGTTCCTCGCCATCGCGCTGGTGGTGGTCTACGTCGGCGCCGTCATGGTGCTGTTCCTGTTCGTGGTGATGATGCTCGACATCAACCTGGAGCGGGTGCGCGAGGGCTTCTGGCGCAACCTCCCGCTCGCGCTCGTGGTCGGCGGGGTGATGGTGTGGGAGATGATCACCATCCTCGCCTTCCGCTACTTCGGCGTGGCGCCGCGGCAGGTGCCGGCCGACTACAGCAACACGCGCGAGCTCGGGCGCGTGCTCTACACCGACTACGCCCTCGCGTTCGAGGTCGCGGCGGTGATCCTGCTGGTGGCGATCGTGGCCGCGATCGCCCTCACGCTGCGCCGGCGCAAGGACACGCGCCACCAGGATCCCTCGCAGCAGGTGAAGGCGCGCCGCGCCGAGCGGGTGCGCCTGGTCTCGATGCCGGCGGAGAAGGAACAATGAGCCCGCAGGCAGTGACCCCTAAAACAGGGACGGACCACGTTTTCTGCGTTGCTTTCCTGGACCCGAAAAAACGTGGTCCGTCCCTGATTTTGTTCCGGGCGACCGCATGACGCTCTCCCTCAACCATTATCTGGTGCTGGGGGCGATCCTGTTCGCGATCAGCGTGGTGGGGATCTTCCTCAACCGGCGCAACATCATCGTGCTCCTGATGGCGATCGAGCTGATGCTGCTCGCCGTCAACCTCAACTTCATCGCCTTCTCGCACTACCTCGGCGACCTCGGCGGGCAGGTGTTCGTGTTCTTCATCCTGACGGTCGCGGCCGCCGAGTCGGCCATCGGCCTGGCGATCCTGGTGGTGCTGTTCAGGAATCTCAACACGATCGACGTCGAGGACCTCGACTCGCTCAAGGGATAGGGCTCAAGGGACAAGAACCGAAGGGGACAAGAAAAGAGCAAATGAAAGCGCTCTACCTCATCATTCCGCTCGCTCCCCTGGTGGGGGCGCTCGTCGCCGGCCTGTTCGGGCGGGCGGTCGGCCGCGCCGGCGCGCACTGGGCGACGATCCTCTCGGTCGCCATCTCCTTCGCTGCCTCCTGCGTGGTGTTCGCCGACGTGCTGAACGGCAATTCGTTCAACGGCAACCTGTACACGTGGGTCACGGTGGGAGGAGAGGCGGGCTCCACCGCGCTCTCCATCGGCTTCCAGATCGATCGCCTCTCGGCGCTCATGATGGTGGTGGTGACTTTCGTCTCGCTGATGGTGCACGTCTACACCATCGGCTACATGGCGGACGACCCCGGCTACCAGCGCTTCTTCGCCTACATCTCGCTGTTCACCTTCTCGATGCTGATGCTGGTGATGGCGAACAACTTCCTGCAGCTGTTCTTCGGCTGGGAGGCGGTGGGCCTGGTGTCCTACCTGCTGATCGGCTTCTGGTACACCCGCGAGAGCGCGATCTACGCGAACCTCAAGGCCTTCCTCGTGAACCGGGTGGGCGACTTCGGCTTCATCCTGGGCATCGCGCTGGTGCTCGCGAACTTCGGCACGCTGGATTACCAGGAAGTCTTTTCCAAGGCGCCCGCTTTGTCTTCCGCGGGCGCGATGACCCTGATCTGCATCCTTCTCTTCGTCGGCGCGATGGGCAAGAGCGCGCAGTTCCCGCTGCACGTCTGGCTGCCCGACTCGATGGAAGGCCCGACGCCGATCTCGGCGCTGATCCATGCCGCCACGATGGTGACCGCAGGCATCTTCATGGTCGCCCGCATGTCGCCGCTGTACGAGCTGAGCGCGACGGCGCGGTCGGTCGTGCTGGTGATCGGAGCGATCACCGCGCTCTTCATGGCCCTGGTCGCGCTCACGCAATACGACATCAAGCGCGTAGTCGCCTATTCCACGCTGTCGCAGCTCGGCTACATGACCGCGGCGCTCGGCGCCTCGGCCTACTCCGCCGGGATGTTCCACCTCGTCACCCACGCCTTCTTCAAGGCGCTGCTGTTCCTGGCCGCCGGCTCGGTGATCATCGCGCTGCACCACGAGCAGGACATGCGGCGCATGGGCGGCCTCAGGAAATACATGCCGATCACCTACTGGACCATGGTGATCGGCGCTATCTCGTCGGCCGGCATCCCGGGCTTCGCGGGCTTCTTCTCCAAGGACGCGATGATCGAAGCCCTGAAGGAATCCCATACCCCCGGCGCGCTCTTCGGCTATCTCTGCCTGGTGTCGTGCGTGTTCGTCACCGCCACTTACACGTTCCGCATGCTCTTCATGGCGTTTCATGGCGCGCCGCGCTTCGACGCCTCGCACCCGCCGCACGAGTCGCCCGCGGTGGTGACGGTACCGCTGGTCCTCCTCGCCATTCCGTCGGTGGTGGCCGGGTATTACGTCGGCCCCGTCGTGTTCGGCGACTTCTTCGGCGGCGCGCTGCCGCGGGCCGAGGGCGAGTTCCACGGCGTCGTCGCGTACATGCTGCATGGGCTGATGTCGCTTCCCTTCTGGCTCGCGCTCGCCGGCATCGCCACGGCATGGATGCTGTACCTGAAGAAGCCCGACCTGGCGAAGCGCGTGGCCAAGGCGTTCGGGCCGCTGTATGCGCTGGTCGAACGCAAGTATGGCTTCGACGAGCTGTACTCGTGGCTCTTCGCCGGCGGGGCGCGGAGCGTCGGCAAGGGGTTCTGGCGCGGCGGCGATCAGACCGTGATCGACGGCCTCATGGTGAACGGCTCGGCGCGCGTGGTGGGCTGGTTCTCCGGCGTGATACGCCTGGTGCAGTCCGGCCTCGTAAACCAGTACGCGGTGGCGATGCTGATCGGGGTGCTGATCCTCACGTTCTGGTTCTGGCATAAATGATGTTTCTCTCCCTCGCCATCTGGGTTCCGATCCTCGCGGGCGTGCTGGTGCTGGCGCTGGGCGGAGACCGGCGCGCGCCGCTGCAGCGCCAGGTCGCGCTCGCTGGCAGCATCCTCGGCTTCCTCGTCACCATCCCGCTGTACGCGAAGTTCGAATTGGGAAGCGCCGGGATGCAGTTCGTCGAGCTCGCGCCGTGGATCGAGAGCTTCAACATCAACTACCACCTCGGCGTCGACGGGATCTCGGTGCTGTTCATCCTGCTGAACAGCTTCATCACCGTCACGGTGGTGATCGCGGGCTGGACCGTGATCGAGAGCCGGGTGGGGCAGTATCTCGCCGCGTTCCTGATCCTCTCGGGCCTGCTGAACGGCGTGTTCGCGGCGCTCGACGCGGTGCTGTTCTACGTGTTCTTCGAGGCGACGCTCATTCCGATGTTCATCATCATCGGCATCTGGGGCGGGCCCAACCGCGTCTACGCCGCGGTCAAGTTCTTCCTCTACACGCTGTTCGGCTCGCTGCTCATGCTGGTGGCGCTGCTCTACCTCTACAACAGCTCGGGCGGCAGCTTCTCGATCCTCGACTGGTACAAGCTGCCGCTGTCGCTCACCGCGCAGGTGCTGCTGTTCTTCGGCATGCTGTTCGCGTTCGCGGTCAAGGTGCCGATGTGGCCGGTGCACACCTGGCTGCCCGACGCCCACACCGAAGCGCCCACCGGCGGCTCGGTGGTGCTCGCCGCCATCCTGCTGAAGCTCGGGGCCTACGGCTTCGTGCGCTTCACCCTGCCGATCCTGCCCGACGCCTCGCGCGAGCTCGCCTGGCTGATGATCGCGCTGTCGCTGATCGCGGTGGCGTACATCGGCCTGGTGGCGCTGGTGCAGACCGACATGAAGCGCCTGATCGCCTACTCGTCGATCTCGCACATGGGCTTCGTCACGCTCGGCTTCTTCATCTTCAACGCCTACGGGGTGGAGGGCGCGCTGGTGCAGTCGATCTCGCACGGCTTCGTCTCGGCGGCGCTGTTCTTCTGCGTCGGCGTGCTCTACGACCGGATGCACACGCGCATGATCTCCGACTACGGCGGCGTGGTGAACACCATGCCCAGGTTCGCCGCGCTGATGATGCTCTTCGCCATGGCGAACTCGGGGCTGCCGGCCACCAGCGGCTTCGTCGGCGAATTCATGGTCATCATGGGCGCGATGAGGGCGAACTTCTGGCTGGCGTTCGTCGCCGCCACGACGCTGGTGTGGGGCGCCGCCTACACCCTGTGGATGTACAAGCGGGTCATGTTCGGCGCGGTGGCGAACGGCCACGTTGCCGTGCTCAAGGACCTGAACGGCAGGGAAATCGCGGTCCTGGGCTCGCTCGCGGTCGCGGTGCTCTTCATGGGCGTCTACCCGCTGCCCTTCACCGAGGTGATGCATGCCTCGGTGAGCGAGCTGCTGCGGCACGTCGCGGCGTCCAAGCTATGAACCTGTACGCGCTCCTCAACCATCTCCCGGCGGCTCCGGAGGCGGTGCTCCTGGTCGGCGCCTGCGTCCTGATGATCGCCGACACCTTCGTCAAGGACGAGCGGCGCGCGCTCACCTACTGGATCGCGCAGGGCACCCTCGGGCTGTGCCTCGCCGCGACGCTGTTCGTCGTGGCCTTCACCGAGGCGAGGCAGGACGGCAACCAGGTCTACTTCGCCAAGTACTACATTTTCAACGGCCTGTTCGTCGCCGACTTCCTGTCTCACGTGGTGAAGCTCGTGTTCTACGCGGCGGTGTCGGCGACGCTGGTCTACTCGCGCCAGTGGCTGCTCGACCGGGGGCTCCTGCGCGGCGAGTTCTTCAGCCTGCTCTTGTTCTCGCTCCTCGGCATGATGCTGCTCGCGAGCGCCAACAGCTTCCTCACGGTGTTCCTGGGCCTGGAGCTGATGTCGCTGTGCCTGTACGCATTGGTGGCGCTGAACCGCGATTCGGCGCTCGCCACCGAGGCGGCGATGAAGTACTTCGTGCTCGGCGCGCTCTCCTCGGGTCTGCTCCTTTACGGCATGTCGATGATCTACGGCGCGACCGGGACCCTCGCCATTCCCGAGGTGGCGGCGAGCGTCGGCGCGCTTGCCGCGCGCGACCACAACTTCCTGGTGTTCGGGCTGGTGTTCGTGGTGGCCGG
>DASXAO010000183.1:0-11736 GCA_036406675.1 Burkholderiales bacterium | reverse complement strand
GCCCTCGCGCACGCGGGCGGCGATTTTCAGTTCGGGAGCGTTCATGGCGGGTAGGAAGCTGACAATAGTCTGCAAGCCTCGTGCCGCAGACCATCCCGCGATGCGCCGGTCAGCCTACCCTGTAGGGGCTCGCCCGACCGTTCTGCAAAACGAAATTGGCCCAATAAATAGGGACTGTCCCTATTTTTGGTTCAGAGCTTTTCGACCTGCGGCAGGTTGCAGGCGAGGATCGCCTTGCGGAGCGCCTCGATCGCCTCGGGGCGCGGGAAGCTCTTCCGCCACGCGAGGCCGACGCGGCGCATCGGCGCCGGGCGCGCGAAGGGCAGCACGCGGATGAGATCGCCGGGAGTCGCGGCCCCGGAGACCGAGGTGGCGGGAAGGACGGTGACGCCGACGCCGCTCGCCACCATCTGGCGGATGGTCTCGAGCGAGCCGCCTTCCACGGTGCGCGCGAGCGGGCTCCTGTCCTTCGCCCTCACCGTGTGGCAGATCTCGAGCACCTGGTCGCGGAAGCAGTGGCCTTCGCCGAGGAGGAGCAGGCTCTCCTTCGTCAGCTCCTCCGAGGTGACGCTGCGCTTGCGCCCTTCCCACGGATGGCCCTTGGGCACCGCGACGAAGAACGGCTCATCGTAGACCGCGCGCGTTTCGACGCCGGGCTCGGTAAAGGGCAGCGCGACCAGGATGACGTCGACCTCGCCGCGCTTGAGCCCCTCCGCGAGGCGATGGGTGAAGTTCTCCTGGATGTGGAGCTGCATCGCCGGCGCGGACTTGCGCAGGATCGGGATCAGCTTGGGCAGCAGATACGGGCCGATGGTATAGATCGCCCCGAGGCGCAGCGGCCCCGCGAGCGGATCGCGCCCGGCGGCGGCGATTTCCTTGATGCGGCTCGCCTCCTCCAGCACGCGCTGCGCCTGCTCGACGATGCGCTGCCCTGCAGGCGTGACCGTGACCTCGCCCGGCCCGCGCTCGAACAGCGTGAGGTCGAGCTCTTCCTCGAGCTTCTTCACCGCCACCGAGAGCGTGGGCTGCGAGACGAAACAGGCCTCCGCGGCGCGCCCGAAGTGGCGCTCCCGCGCCACCGCGACGACATAGCGAAGCTCAGTAAGCGTCATGACTGCCTACTTCTTGCTCCTGGCAAGGAAGTAGAGCGGAATGCCGGCGACCATGACTACGAGTCCCGCGAGCACCGCGGCGCCGAACTTCGGCCCGTACTCGGGGTTGCGCACGTAATCGATGCTGGAGTAGAGCATGTAGAGGCACATCAAGCTGAATGCGAGGGGCACCACCGGGTACAGCGGCGTCTGGAACGGCGCCGGGCCCTGCTTCTGCCTGAACACGAAGAGGGTAAGTCCGGTAAGCAGGAAGAATGTCCAGAACACCGGCGCTGTATAGGCCACCATGGCCTGGAAACCGTCGGGGGTGACCGCGCCTGCGCCGACCAGCACCAGTGTGATCGCGCCCTGAAGGAGAAGCGCGTTCGCCGGCGTGCT
Source organism: Burkholderiales bacterium (assembly GCA_036406675.1). Lineage (GTDB taxonomy): Bacteria > Pseudomonadota > Gammaproteobacteria > Burkholderiales > SG8-39 > SCGC-AG-212-J23. The sequence continues at coordinate 10,246 of DASXAO010000183.1, read as the reverse complement.
GCCCGATTCGCGCCAGCTTCCGAGCCCCGCGAGGATCGGAAAATCGCGCCCCATGGCGTACGTGGTGCGCGCGCCGGTGAAGATCGCCGCGTTCATCGTCGTGATGACCGAAACGCACACCATCAGCGCCACCACGACCGCCCCGCGCTCGCCGGCGATGGCGCGCATCACGTCGGCCGCAACCGCCTTCGATTCGCGCACGCCGCCGAGGCCGAGCACGGCGAGATACGCCACGTTGACGACCAGGTACAGCGCGGTCACGAAGATCACGCCCCAGACCAGAATCCGCGTCATGTTGCGCCGGCCGTCGCGCACCTCGCCCGCGAGATAAGCCGCCTCGTTCCAGCCGCCGTAGGCGAGGAGCACGAAGATCATGGCGAAGCCGAAGGCGCCGAACGAGCCGCCGCCGCTCGCCGGCTTCGGCGTGCCGCCGATCGCGATCGCCGCCACCGAGAAGAGCACCAGCCCCGCGATCAGGATCGTCTCCATCGCCTTCTGCAACCCCTTCGCCTGCAGCGTGCCGGCGAGGTTGAGCGCCGTGAGGACCACCACGGCGCCGGCGCACCAGATCGCGGAGCTGTTCTCGCCCAGCCGGAGGATCTCGGAAGCGTAGTCGCCGAACACGAATCCCACCGCCGCGATGGCGCCGGTCTGGATTACCGTCATGCGCGCCCAGCCGAACACGAACCCCACTCCCCGGCCCAGGCCGCCCCGCAGGAAAGCGTATTCGCCCCCGGTCTCCGGGTAGCGCGAGGCGAGCTCGGCGTACACCAGCGCGCCGCACAGCGAGGCGAGGCCGCCGAGGAGCCATGCGAAGAGGAACATCCCCGTGCTCGAAGTGGCGCCGGCGACCGTCGACGGCGCCTTGAAGATAAGCGCGCCGAGGATCATCCCGACGGTGAGGAATATGCCGTCGGTGACCGACAGCAATTGCCTGGGCGCTACCTGAGCGTTCTCGCGGCCGTCCAAGGGAACACCTTTCTTTTGTTGCCGTCGGAAACGGTGACTTCGCCGTCGATCCGGTCGCCCTTCACCGTGCCGACGAAGTAGTGGTGCCAGGCGTGCCCGTCGATCAGGCCGGTCACCACGATCTTCAGCTCCTCGCCGCGCAGCCGCGAGTTGCGCACCAGCAGGTCGCGCCCCTGCGCCGAGGTGTCGATGTCGAGCATCTGATACTTCTGCTTGATGCGAAAGCGCCAGCGCTCGCCGTGGCCCGGGATGTCGGCCGTCCAGGTGCCGGATGCATCCGCCGGCACGATCCACAGCTCCACCGTCGAGGCTCCGCCCACGCCGACCGGCTTCTCGGGCGCGCGCATCTCGAGCTTCTCGTCCGAGCGCCAGTCGCCGATGCCGCCGTCGTGCGACACGATGCGCGTGCCGGGCTTGAGCCTGAGCAGGCGCGGCAGCAGCTTCGCGTTGAAATCGGGCAGGAGGTAGAACGTGACCACGGTCGCGCTCGAGAGATCCGTGTCGAAGAGATCCATCACGCGGAACTGCGCCTTGTCGGCGACGCCGGCCCGGGCCGCGTTCTCGGTGGCGAGCTTGACCAGGCTCGGGTCGAGGTCGACGCCGAGGCCGCTCGCGCCGCGCTTCGCCGCCTCGATCACGATGCGCCCGTCGCCCGAGCCGAGGTCGATCACGCGGTCGCCGCTCTTCACATCGGCCATGCGCAGCATGCGCTCGACGATCTCCATCGGCGTCTGCACGTACGGCACCGTGCCGTCGTCCCAGCCCCAGGTCTGCGTCTGGGCCAGCACGGGAAACGGCGCCGAAAACGCCGCTACCGACACCATCAAACGTCTGAGGAAAATCAAAGCAAAAACCTCAAGGGTAAAATGGCGACACCAGTCCAACCCGCGCCCCGGTAGCTCAGTGGATAGAGCAGCCCCCTCCTAAGGGGCAGGTCGCACGTTCGATTCGTGTCCGGGGTGCCAGTATAAAAGCTTCCGATGCCCGCAATTATCGGTTTCGCGGGCCCGATAGCGCAGCTCTACCGGCGCGCCTTGCGCGAGGCGTCGAGGAAGGCCTGCGCGCGCCGCACCGTCTCGTCGGCGACCTGCATGAGGAGCGCGCGGTGGGTGGTGGAAAGGCCGCAGTTGAAGCAGGCGAGCTCGTTCGGCACCGCGGGCTCGCCGAGCGTCGGCTGGAAGTCCTCGCAGCCGCATTGCTCGCAATGAGCGCTGATGTGGCCGACGCGCACGCGCATGATGCTTCCCTTTGGACACGATACGCATCGCGCGTTACGGCGTCTTGCTTGGGCGGCAGCGTCGGACCGAGCGGTCGGAATTGTTTTCTTGACGACGGCGGTGCAAGGCGCGCGTCAGATCGGCGTCACCTGGATGGCGGCGCAGCGCACGTCAGTTTGGTGCAAGTGCCAGCCATGGTCGTGCTCGTTGTAGTGAGCGAACACGTCGCGGCTCGCGTAGGCGGTGCCGTTGAAGAGCGAGAAGTGCTCGAACGGGCCGAGCGCGCCCGCCGGCGGCGCGCCCTCCAGCCTGAGCAGCACCGGCCCGTCGCAGTCGATGCGATAGAACGAGCGCTCCTTGACCGTCCAGCGCTGCCCGTTGTGCCGCGCCAGCACCGCGCCGGCGTGGTCCACGATTTCCGCGCCTCGCACCTTGAAGCTCGGCATCGGCCCGACGCGCAGCGGAGGCTCCTCGGCAGTGTGCCCGAACACGAGGTAGAGCATGTCCAGCCTGCGCGAAGCATCGGCCATGCCATTGGGAAAAGTCCGGACAGCCTTGTCGCGCTTCGGCTACAAGTCAGGAATCAGGTCGAATCGGGCTGCAACGAGCGAACCCACTTCCGGTCGATGTGGTTCTTCCACCACCACACCCACCAGCCTTGCGCGCTCCACCCGCCGCGATGCGCGAGCGCATGGCGACGGCCGCACGAGACAAGCACCAGCGCGTGCTGCTGCGGGCGGTACACGACCGGCGACTCGCCCCGCGCCATGTTGCGCAAGGTTGCAAGGAGCGTTTCGCCCTGGCGCACCGAGTAGACGCCCGAGCGCGGCAGCGGCTGCGACTGCAAGGTGGCGCAGTCGCCCACGGCGAAGACATCGGGATTGGCCACGCTCCTCAGCGTGTCGTCGACGACGAGGAAGCCTTGCTCGTCGACCGGCAATCCGGTGTTTCGCAGCCAGGCCTGAGGCGCCGCGGCGGTGGCGAGGAGCACGAGGTCGAACTCCTGGGTCGAGGCGCCCACGATGACGACCGGCCCGCGCTCGATCTCCTCGACGGGCATGCCGGGGCGCACGTCGACGCCTTCGCGGCGAAGCACGGGGAGCAGCTGCGGCGGCCAGAGCTCGGCCTGGTCGGAGTACAGCGTCACCGCCGCGCCGCGATGGCGCAGCGCCATCGCGATCTCCGCGCCGGAGAGGCCGGCGCCCGCGATCGCCACGCGGTTCAGCTTGGCGGTTAGCAATCTGTCGTAGAACGCCTCGTGCGGCTTCACCGAGAGCGCGAATTGGGCGCCGGGAATGGCGCGCTCGGGGAGCGCGCCGACGTTGATCGACGCCTGGTCGTACTCGAGCTCGGTGCCGTCGGCGAGCCGCGCCAGCTTCTGCGCCGGGTCGAGCTTCACCACTTCGCCCTGGATGAATTCGGCCGACACCGCGCCGGCAAGGCGCGCGACGTCGATTTCGGCCTCGTCGCGGCGGTAGTGGCCGGCGATCACTCCGGGCAGCATGCCCGAATAGAACTGGCTCGCGCGCGGCGCGACCAGGGCGAGGCGCGCGCTCGCGAGCGCCTCTTTCTTCAGCCCGCGCAGGATCGCGAGGTGCGCGTGCCCCGCGCCGATCAGCAGTATGCGCTTCACGCTTTGGAGTTCGCTTCTTCTCTCTTGCGCAGTTCCTTGCGCTGCACCTTGCCGGTGGTCGTCATGGGCAGCGCCTCGATGAACTCGATCTCGCGCGGATACTCGTAGGGCGCGAGGCGCCCGCGCACGTGCTGCTGTATTTCCTCAATCAATTTCTCATTCCCTGAAAAACCAGGTTGCAAGACGATGAACGCCTTCACGATCGAGCCGCGCACCGCGTCGGGCTTGCCGATCACCGCGGCGTTGGCCACCGCCGGGTGCCTCACCAGGCAGGTTTCGATCTCGGCCGGTCCGATACGGTAGCCCGCGCTCTTGATGACGTCGTCGGAGCGGCCCTGGTACCAGAAGTAGCCGTCGTGGTCGCACTTGCCCTGATCGCCGGTGCAGGCCCAGTCGCCGACGAACTTGTCGCGCGTCGCCTGCGGGTTCTTCCAGTACTCCAGGAAGAACACCGGGTCGGCCTGGTCGCGGAACCTGCGGTGCACCGCGATCTCGCCTAGCTCGCCACTCTTCAATTCATTGCCCTCGCCGTCGATGACCGCGACCCGGTGGCCGGGATACGGGCGGCCGATCGAGCCGGGCTTCACCGGCCAGGCGGCCTGGCAGTTGCCCACCACGTAGTTGATCTCGGTCTGGCCGAACATCTCGTTGATGGTGACGCCGAGCTCGGCGCGCGCCCATTCGATCACCGTCGTGCCGACCGACTCGCCGGCGCTCATGACCGAGCGCAGGGCCAAGCGGTGCTTCCTTTTCGGTTGCGGCCCGGCCTTCATCATGAGCTTGAGCGCGGTCGGGAAGAGGAAGGAGCTTCGCACGCCGTATTTCTCTATCAGGTAATAGGCCTTCTCCGCGTCGAAGCGGCCGCGGTAGCCGACGATCGGAACGCCGAAGAACCAGCTCGGCAGGAGCGCGTCCATGAGGCCGCCGGTCCAGGCCCAGTCGGCGGGCGACCAGAACAGATCGCCCTCCTTCGGGAAGAAGTCGTGCGAATGCACGAACCCCGGGACGTTGCCGAGCATCACGCGGTGCGCCTTGAGCGCCCCCTTCGGCGGCCCGGTGGTGCCGCTCGTGTAGATGATGAGCGCCGCATCGTCCGCCTTGGTTTCCACGCACGTGAAAGTCGAAGCCGACTTCTGCAGAAGAGAATCCCAATCCTGGGTATCGGCCTCCCGCGCGCCGCCGACGCCGATGACGTGCCGGAGCTCGGGCAGGCGCTCGCGGATGGCGCACAGGTTCGCCAGGGTCGTCGGCTCGACGAAGGCGACCGAGGCTTCCGCGTGGTGCATGCGGTACTCGAGCGCCTCGGGACCGAAGAGGTGCGAAAGCGGCAGCGCGATCGCGCCCATCTGGAAGAGGGCGATGTAGGCGATGGCGGTCTCGGGGCGCTGCGGCAGGATGATCGCGACGCGATCGCCGCGTCTCACGCCGAGGGCACCGAGCGCGTTGGAGAGGCGGTTCGCGGCCAGCTGGACCTGCTGGAAAGAGAGCTGCGCCTGCGCGCCGGACTCGTCCTCCCAGTAGAGCGCGTGGCGGGAGGGACCGGCCGCCCACCTGCCGCAGCAGGCCTGTGCGATGTTGAAGTGCTCGGGGACTTGCCAGCGGAAGCCGTCGTAGAGCTCGGCGTAGCGGTCCATCATGGTTTAGATTTGAGTTTACATGAGCCGAGAAGCCCTGCCGTTGCGCCTTGAAGCCCTGGTGTTCGACGCGTACGGCACGCTCTTCGACGTGCATTCGGTGATGCGCCGCTGCGAAGCGCTCTTTCCGGGCCGGCACGAGGAGCTGTCGAGACTCTGGCGCGCGAAGCAGCTCGAGTACACCTGGCTGCGAAGCCTTATGCGGCGCTACGCGCCCTTCTCCACGGTCACGCGCGAGGCGCTCGCCCACGCCTGCCAGGCGCTCGGGCTCGAGCTCACCGCCGAACGGATGGAGGCGCTGATGGCCGAGTACACGATGCTCGACACCTACGCCGAAGTGCCGCGGGCGCTGTCCTCGCTGCGTTCGGTCAAGACCGCCATTCTGTCGAACGGCTCGCCCGACATGCTCGCGCCCCTGGTCGCGCACTCGGGCCTGCAGCTCGACGCCGTCATCAGCGTGGACGAGCTGAAGATGTACAAGCCGGCGCCCCAGGTGTACGAGCTCGCGCCCCGCAAGCTCGGCGTGCCCACGGAAAAGATCGGCTTCGTGTCGTCGAACTGCTGGGATGCGCTCGGCGCGAAGTCGTTCGGCTTCACGGTCTTCTGGGTGAACCGGGCGCGCGCGCCGCTCGACCGGCTCGGCTTCGAGCCCGACCAGGTAGTCGCGCGCCTCGATGAAATTCTGCTCTAACTGCGCCGCGCCGCTGGCGCGCCGCGTACCGCCGGGCGACAGCCTGCCGCGGTGGGTCTGCAACGCCTGCGGCATGATCCACTACCAGAATCCGCTCATGGTCGTCGGCACGCTGCCCGAGTACGAGGGACGGCTCCTGCTGTGCCGGCGGGCGATCGAGCCGCGCTACGGCTACTGGACGCTGCCGGCGGGGTTCATGGAGAACGGGGAGACCGCGGCCGCCGCCGCGGCCCGCGAGACGCTCGAGGAGGCCGGAGCGCGCATCGAGCTCGGCGAGCCGTTCTCGCTGATCTCGGTGCCCTACGTCAACCAGGTGCATCTTTTCTACCGCGCGCGCCTGCTCGACCTCGATTTCAAGGCCGGCGAGGAGTCGCTCGAAGTCGCGCTCTACGACGAAGCGGCGATCCCCTGGAAGGAAATCGCCTTCCGCACGGTGGCCGCCACGCTCAGGCACTGGTTCGCCGACCGCGGCCGCGGCGCCTTCGGCTTCCACGCCGAGGACATCCTCGCCCGCTGAAGAAAAGGGGTCTGACCCTTTTTCGGTTTTTTGGTTAGAGTGGCGGCCAGGGAGGAGGTCCAATGAAGAAAATGCTGGCGCTGTTCGCTCTCGCCGTCCACGTTCCCGCCGCTTTGGCAGCTGAAGCACCCAAGCTCGACGCCGCCAACACCGCGTGGATGCTCACCGCGGCGGTGCTGGTGCTCTTCATGACGCTGCCCGGGCTCGCGCTCTTCTACGCCGGCCTGGTGCGCGCGAAGAACGTGCTCTCGGTCCTCATGCAGTGCTTCTCCATCACCTGCGTGGTGACGCTCGCCTGGGTAGTGCTCGGCTACAGCGTGGCGTTCGGTGACGGCAACAATTGGTGGGGCGGCCTCGGCAAGGCCTTCTTCGCGGGCATCGACGTGAAGACCGTAAAGGGCAGCATTCCGGAAACAGTATTCGCGATGTACCAGCTCACCTTCGCAATCATCACCCCGGCGCTGGTGATCGGCGCCTATGCCGAGCGCGTGCGCTTCGGCGGCATGCTGCTCTTCAGCCTGCTGTGGCTGCTCGTCGTGTATTGCCCAGTCGCGCACTGGGTCTGGGGCGAAGGCTGGCTGCAGAAGATGGGCATCATGGACTTCGCCGGCGGCACCGTGGTTCACCTCAATGCCGGCGTCGCCGCGCTCGTGTGCGCTCTATTCCTCGGCCGGCGCCGCGGCTTCCCAGAGACCGCGATGCCGCCCCACAACATGACGATGACGGTCACCGGCGCCTGCATGCTGTGGGTCGGCTGGTTCGGCTTCAACGCCGGCAGCGCGCTCGCCGCGGACGGCTCGGCCGGCATGGCGATGCTGGTGACGCACATCGGCGCGGCCACCGGCTCGCTCGCGTGGCTCGTCTGCGAATGGCTGCGCTACGGCAAGCCCTCGGTCCTCGGCATCGTCACCGGCATGGTGGCGGGCCTCGGCACCATCACGCCGGCCTCCGGCTTCGTCGGACCAATCGGCGCGCTCGCAATAGGAGGAGCGGCCGGAGTGGTCTGCTTCTTCGCCACCAACTACATGAAGCGGGCGCTCAACGTCGATGATTCGCTCGACGTCTTCCCGGTGCACGGCGTGGGCGGGCTGCTCGGGACGCTGCTCACGGGCGTGTTCGTCTCCGCCGCGTTCGGCGGTGCCGGCTATCCCGAAAAAGTCGACATGGCGCGGCAGGTGACCACGCAGCTCGTGGGCATTCTCGCGGTCGGCGCCTGGTCCGGGATCGCGACCTGGATCCTGCTCAAGCTCGCGCATGCGATCGCGGGCCTGCGCGTCGCGGGCGACGAAGAGACCGAAGGCCTCGATACCGTTCTGCATAACGAAAAGGGCTACAACCTCTAGCCGCTAGAATGCGGCGGATGGAACGCCGCGAGTTCGTCAAGTTCTGCGCCGCCTCCGCCCTCGCCGGCGGGCCGGGGACGGTCGCAGCCGATTCCCAGCCGCACCTGTACACGCGCGCCAGGCTCGTCGACGAGAAGGGAGCGCCGCTGCGCGCGGGCGCGATTCCCGCCAACCAGAACCTGATCTTTCACTACCCGTTCGCCGCCACCCCCTGTTTCCTCCTCAATCTGGGCAAGCCCCTGGCGGCGTCGGTGCAGCTGAAGACGGCGCAAAACCAGGCGTACGAGTGGAAAGGCGGCGTCGGCCCGGGCCGCTCGGTGGTCGCCTATTCCGCGATCTGCGCCCACAAGCTGTCCTATCCCACGCGCGACATCAGCTTCATCAGCTTCCGCACCGAGAAGAGCGCGCGCAACCGCTACGCTTCGGTGATCCATTGCTGCTCCGAGCACAGCCAGTACGACCCCGCCGCGGGCGCCAGGGTGGTGGCCGGCCCGGCTCCGCAGCCGCTCGCCGCGATTCTCCTCGAGCACGACGCGCAGAGCGACGAGATCCACGCCGTCGGCACGCTCGGCGGCGAGATGTTCAACGAGTTCTTCAAGAAATATCAGTTCAAGCTCGCGATGGAGAGCTCGGGCTCGCCGCAGGCCGCGGTGGCGGGCTCGTGCGTGGTGCATCCGCTCGACAACTATTGTCGCCAACAGGTCAAGTGTTGATGAGCCGGTGCTAGCCTGGCTCGAACGAGGCGACCCTTTCCCGAGCGTCGAGCGGGCGCTCAAGAACCCGAACGGGCTGCTCGCTGCGGGCGGCGATCTCTCGCTCGAGCGGCTGCTGGAGGCCTACCGGCGCGGCATCTTTCCCTGGTACTCGAGCGGCCAGCCGCCGCTGTGGTGGTCGCCCGACCCGCGCATGGTGCTCGAGTGCGAGGCGCTCAAGGTCAGCCGCTCGCTCTCCAAGAGCGTCCGGAACAAGGGCTACGAGGTGCGCGTCGACACCGCTTTCCCGGAGGTGCTGCGCGGCTGCTCGGCGCCGCGCCGCGACGGCCCCGGCACGTGGCTCGGGCCCGACATGCGCGTGGCCTACGCACGGCTGCACAACGCGGGTTACGCGCACTCGTTCGAGACCTGGTGCGACGGCGAGCTCGTGGGCGGGCTCTACGGCGTGGCGCTCGGCCGGATGTTCTACGGGGAGTCGATGTTCTCGCGCGCCACGGACGCGTCCAAGGTCGCCTTGGTCGGATTGGTACAAGTTCTCAAACAGCGTGGCTTTCCGCTGATCGACTGCCAAATGCACACGCCGCTGCTCGAATCACTCGGCGCGCGCGAGATCCCGCGGCGCGAGTTCTTGCGCACCCTCGCAGCCTTGGTAAACTACCCCGAGCAGCCCATGACGTGGCAACTTACGACGCAAAGGACCGCTTGAGAAGCAGTGTCAAGACTTAACGATCTGCCGCATGCCGTCCTGCAGTTCTACGTGACGGCGCCCTACCCGTGCAGCTACCTGCCGGACCGGATGGCCCGTTCCCAGGTGGCCACGCCGAGCCACCTCATCAATACGGACCTGTACGGGGACCTGGTCAAGGCGGGCTTCCGCCGCAGCGGCATCTTCACCTACCGGCCGCACTGCGACGCATGCCGCGCGTGCGTGCCCGTGCGTATCCCGGTCGGCGAGTACGGGGCCAACCGCTCGCAGCGGCGCGCCTGGAAGCAGCACGAGAACCTCGTCGCGCACGCCCAGCCGCTCAAGTTCCGCCTCGAGCACTACGCGCTCTACCTGCGCTACCAGTCCAAGCGCCATTCCGGCGGCGGCATGGACAACGACAGCCGCGACCAGTATTCGCACTTTCTCCTCCAGAGCCGCGTCGACACGCGGCTGGTCGAGTTCCGCGAGAACGGCCAGCTCGTCATGGTGTCGATCGTCGACTACCTGCCGGACGGCCTTTCGTCGGTCTACACGTTCTACGAGCCCGACCGGCGCGGCGCGAGCTTCGGCACCTACAACGTGCTGTGGCAGATCGAGTCGTGCAAGCGCCTGGGCCTGCCCTACCTCTACCTCGGCTACTGGATCCGCGAAAGCCCGAAGATGGCGTACAAGTCGAAGTTCGAGCCGATCGAGGGCTTCATCGGCGGCGCCTGGCGCCGGCTGGGGAGGCGGGACGCGGGCTAGCATGCTGTATTCGCTGGCGCGCCCGCTCCTTTTCTCGCTCGATCCCGAAACCGCGCACGAACTGACCCTCCGGCTGGCG
>DASXAO010000182.1:0-2034 GCA_036406675.1 Burkholderiales bacterium | reverse complement strand
GGCGGCGACCAGGCCGGCGGTGGCGAAGACGCCGATGGTGAGGATCGAGCGCAGGCGCGCGCGGGTGCGGGCCTGGGGCGGGACCTGGCTGCAGTCGGCCTGGTCCAGGACCGCGTGCTCGAAGGCGAGGTAGGCTGCGTCCACGCAGACGAAGACCGCCGCGTAGGCCATGACGGGCGCTGCGGCGAGCCGGGTCTTGGCGGTCCACTGGGTGGCGAACGGCACCAGCGAGACCAGGAAGAGGTGCAGGAAATTCAGCCACACGAGCCTGGCCGTCGGCGCGCGCACGAAGCGCATCAGGTGGTGGTGGTTGATCCAGATGATGGCGATGAAGAGGTAGCTCACCGCATAGCTGACCGCCGTGGGCCAGAGCGCGGCGAGGGCCGTGAAGCTGGGGTCGTCCGGGGCGCGCAGCTCCAGCACCATGATGGTGATGATCACGGCGATCACGCCGTCGGTGAAGGCCTCCATTCTTCCCTTGCCCATGTTCCTCCCTAGATGTCCGCCAGGAAACGCTCGATGCGCGCGTTGATTTCGCCCGGATGGGTCACCGGCGCCATGTGGCCCAGGCCCTCGATCTCCTCGACCCGCACGCGCGGCAGCACGCCGGCGACGAGCCGCGCCACGCCGCGCGCCGCGGCGGTCGAGGCGGTTCCGGTCATGAGGAGCGTCGGCACGTCGAGCGCGGCGAAGGCCTCGAGCGGCGTCGGCTCGTTGAACGCGGAGTGCCACTCCGGCTTCTGCGCCTTGACGGCATCCACCAGGGTGCCGCGGCGGGCCTCGGGGGTGGCCGCCCAGGTGCCGCGGCCCATCCAATAGTCGATGAAGCGTTCCGCCGCGGCCTCGGAATCGCCGGACACGACGTCGTCTCGCACGGCGAGGATCTCGCGTGCCGCCGCGCCCTGCGGCTCGGCGCGCAGCAGGACCGCGAAGAGCACCGGCTCATAGAGGACGAGCGACGCCAGACGCGGCTTCAGGCCGAGCGCCGCCTTGAGCGCGATCGCGCCGCCGAAGGAATGCCCAACGAGGTGAAAACGCTCGCCCGCGCGCTCGAACGCGTTCGCGAGCAATGCGATCTCGTCGTCGATCCACATCGACCGCTCGCCCGGCCAGGCGGGGCTTTTCCCGCAGCCGTAGAGATCGGGCGCGATGACGTGGTAGCGATCGCCGAGCTGCTCCATGAGCGGGCGCCACTGCCCCGAGGTGCTCGCGCTGCAATGCAGGCAGACGACCGCGGGCCCAGAACCCGCCTCGCGGAAATACGCCCTAGGCGAATTTCCACCAGACATAGGCAGACAGTGCGGCGGGGAGGGCAAAGATCAGAAGAAAGATGGGCAGCTCCTCGAGGACAGTGTATCCGGCGCGGCTCACGCCAATCCACATATTCAGAGGCCGAGATACGCCTGCCGCACGCGCTCGTCGTGCAGCAGCGAGGCGCCCGAGCCCGACATGACGATGCGGCCGTTCTCCAGCACGTAGGCGCGGTGCGAGATCTTGAGCGACACGGCGACATTCTGCTCGACCAGCAGGATCGTGATGCCGCGCCCGTTCAGCGCGCGGATGGAGTGCAGCACGTCCTGCACCACGAGCGGGGCGAGGCCGAGCGAGGGCTCGTCGAACATGATGAGCTCGGGCTGGCCGGCGAGGCAGCGCCCGATCGCGAGCATCTGCTGCTCGCCGCCCGAGAGCGTCCCGGCGGGCTGGTCGCGGCGCTCGGCGAGGCGCGGGAACATGGCGAACACGCCGTCGAGCGCCTGCCCGGCGGCCCCGCGCGCCCGGGGCAGCAGCGCGCCCATCTGCAGGTTCTCGAGCACCGAGAGCGATGGAAACACCTGGCGGCCCTCGGCCACCTGGCCGATCCCCAGGTTGCAGATCTGGTGCGACTCCAGGGCGTCGATGCGCCGGTTCTTGAAGCGGATCGTGCCTGCGCGCGGGCGCTCGATGCCGGCGACGGTGCGGATGAGCGAGGTTTTGCCGGCACCGTTCGCGCCCACGATCGCCACGATCTCGCCCTGCGCGACCTCGAGCGACACG
>DASXAO010000181.1:0-26082 GCA_036406675.1 Burkholderiales bacterium | reverse complement strand
GCGCGCGAGGTGGGCGTGGAAGGCAAGCTCGGCGGCCAGGCCAAGGTGCCGGGCGCGGCGGGCATCTGGAAGGGCCTCACCGAGAACGTGAACGAGCTCGCGGCGAACCTGACCACGCAGGTGCGCGCGATCGCCGAGGTGGCGACCGCGGTGACGCAGGGCGACCTGACGCGCTCCATCACGGTGGAGACGCAGGGCGAGGTGGCGGCGTTGAAGGACACCATCAACGAGATGATCCGCAACCTCAAGGACACCACGGAGAAGAACACCGAGCAGGACTGGCTGAAGACCAACCTGGCCAAGTTCTCGCGCATGCTGCAGGGCCAGCGCGACCTGATGACGGTGGGCCAGATGATTCTCTCGGAGCTCGCGCCGGTGGTCGGTGCGCACCAGGCCGAGTTCTACGTGCTGGCGAAGCCCGACAGCGACAGCCCGAAGCTGAAGCTCTTGGCGAGCTACGCGTCGAAGGGCCGCCGCGCGCACGGCAAGGAGATGGACATCGGCGAGGGCCTCATCGGGCAGTGCGCGATCGAGAAGAGGAAGCTCCTCCTCACCAACGTGCGCTCCGACGCCTTCCGCATCGCGACCGGCCTCTCCGAGTCGAGCGCGCTCGACGTGCTGGTGATGCCGGTGGTGTTCGAAGGCGAGGTGCGCGGGGTCATGGAGCTCGCCTCGCTCGAGCACTTCAACCCCTCGCACCAGGCGTTCCTCGACCAGCTCACCGAGTCGATCGGCATCGTGATCAACACCATCGAGGCCAACACCCGCACCGAGGACCTGCTCAAGCAGTCACAGTCCCTCGCCGAGGAATTGCAGCAGACCAACCAGGAGCTGGAGGAAAAGGCGCGCCAGCTCGCGCACCAGAACCAGGAGGTCGAGCGCAAGAACACCGAGGTGGAGCAGGCGCGCCAGGCGCTGGAGGAGAAGGCGAAGCAGCTCGCGCTCACCTCGAAGTACAAGTCGGAGTTCCTCGCCAACATGTCGCACGAGCTGAGGACGCCGCTGAACAGCCTGCTGCTGCTCTCCGACCAGCTCACGCGCAACGCCGAGGGCAACCTGAACCAGCGCCAGGTCGAGGCGGCGAAGACCATCCACGCCTCGGGCAACGACCTGCTCGCGCTGATCAACGACATCCTCGACCTCTCCAAGATCGAGTCGGGCACGGTGCAGGTCGACATCAGCGAGCTGCGCCTGCTCGATCTGCAGCGCTACGTGGAGCGCACCTTCCGCCACATCGCCGAGTCGAGCCGGGTGGGGTTCAACATCCAGCTCGACGCCGCGCTGCCGCGCTCGATGCACACCGACATCAAGCGCATGCAGCAGATCATCAAGAACCTGCTGTCGAACGCGTTCAAGTTCACCCACGAGGGCTCGGTCACCTTCTCGGTGTCGCCCGCCGCCGCGGGCTGGTCGATCGAGAACGACGAGCTGAACCGCGCCGGCCAGGTGGTCGCTTTCGCAGTGGCCGACACCGGCATCGGCATCTCGCCGGACAAGCAGCAGATCATCTTCGAGGCGTTCCAGCAGGCCGACGGCTCCACCTCGCGCAAGTACGGCGGCACGGGCCTCGGCCTCGCGATCAGCCGGGAGCTCTCCAAGCTCCTCGGCGGCGAGATCCGGCTCATCAGCTCGCCGGGCGTGGGCAGCACGTTCACGCTCTACCTGCCGCTCGCCTACGCGGCGTCGCGCCGCGTCGCTCCCGTCCCGACGCAGCGCCACGTGGTGGTCGAGGCGCCGGCGGCCGAGCCGGCCGCGCCGCGCGCGGCCGAAGTCGAGCCGATCTACACCGAGCCTGAGGTCGAGGCCGAGCCGAACGAGGCCGCCGACGACCGGGCGGACGTCAAGCCCGACGATCTCTCCATCCTGATCGTCGAGAACGACCTCGCGTTCGCCAAGGTGCTGCTCGAGGCGGCCCGGGCCCAGGGCTTCAAGGGCCTGGTGGCCGGGACCGCGGCGAGCGCGCTCTCCAAGCTGAAGGAATACCAGCCCTCGGTGATGACGCTCGACATCTTCCTGCCCGACATGCAGGGCTGGCGCATCCTCGACCGGCTGAAGGCCGATCTCTCCACGCGCCACGTGCCGGTGTGCGTGGTCTCGACCGACGACTCGCGCGAACGCGCGCTCAACTCGGGCGCGATCGGCTTCCTCAGCAAGCCGGTGCATTCGCGCGAGGTCATCGACGAGGCGCTGATGCGGCTCAAGGCCTACGTCACCAGCGCCAAGAAGACGCTGCATCTCCTTATGGCGGCGGGACCGGAGCGCGAGGCGCTGGCCGGGCGCCTGGCCGCCGACGACATCGAGGTCTACGCCACCGACCGCAAGGCCGAGCTGTGCGCGCGCCTGCGCCGCGACGCGGTCGACTGCCTGGTGGTCCAGAACGGCGTCGCCGAGCTCCAGCCGAACGATCTCCTCGACGTGGTCGAGGACCAGCCGCTGACGCGCCAGCTGCCGATCGTGCTGTACGGGCCGGAGGGCGGCGATGCGCTCGCCGCCTGGAAGCGCTCCGACGGCGTGTTCGCCTTGCGCGAGGCGCGCTCGATCGAGCGTCTCCTCGACACCATCTACTTCTTCCTCCACCGCAGCATCATGGGCCTCGCCCAGGAGCAGCGCCAGGCGGTCCAGGACCTGCACAACTCGAGCCGCGTGCTGGAAGGCAAGAAGGCCCTGATCGTCGACGACGACATGCGCAACATCTTCGCGCTGTCGACGGTGCTGCACGACCAGGGCATGGAGATGGTCTCGGCGAACAACGGCCGCGAGGCGATCCGCCTGGTGAAGGAGCAGCCGGGCATCGACATCGTGCTGATGGACATCATGATGCCGGAGATGGACGGCATCACCACCATGCAGGAGATCCGCAAGCTCCCGGAGAAGAAGGACCTCCCGATCATCGCGGTGACCGCCAAGGCGATGAAGGGCGACCGCGAGAAATGCATCCGCGCCGGCGCCTGGGATTACCTGTCGAAGCCGGTAGACACGGTGCACCTTTTGGCGGTACTACGGGGCTGGCTGCATCGGTAAAAATGGTGACAGTCACCATTTTCAAAAACGAGCCCGAAAATGGTGACAGTCACCATTTTTGGGGCTTGCTTTTCTGAGCATGGAAGACAAGGTCAACATTCTTGTCGTAGACGACCTGCCGGATAAACGGCTGGCGTTCCAGGTCGTCCTGGAGGAGCTCGGCCAGAACCTGGTGATGGCGGCCTCGGGCGCGGACGCGCTGCGCGAGCTGCTGCTGCGCGAGTTCGCGGTAATCCTGCTCGACGTCAACATGCCCGACATCGACGGCATCGAGACCGCAGAGCTCATCCGCCAGCACAGCAAAACCAAGCACACGCCGATCATCTTCGTCACCGCCTACGCCGACGAGATGCAGACCGCGCGCGGCTACGCCCTCGGCGCGGTCGACTACATCCTGTCGCCGGTGATCCCGGAGATTCTGCGCAGCAAGGTGAAGGTGTTCGTCGAGCTCTACCGGGCGCAGAAGCGGGCGCAGGCGCTCGCGCGGCTGGAGGCCGAGCGCGCCGCGGCCGAGGAGGCCACGCAGCGCTCGGAGTTCCTCGCCTTCGCGAGCCGCGAGCTCGGCGCCTCGCTCAACCTGGACGAGGGCATGGAGCGCCTGCTCCAGATGCTGGTGCCGGGCCTCGCGGAGTACGCGCTGCTCTCGGTGCAGCTCGAGGACGAGGCGCTGGCGATGTCGTGCGGCGCTCGCGCGCGGCCGCAGGCGATGGAGGGCCTCGAGGGCCTGCCGGCGCCGCTGCAGCGCGCGCTGCGCGAGGGCCGCAAGAGCGACCTCGTGCTCGAGCCCCAGGCGGCGCTGCACGGCGAGGTGCGCTACTTCCACCTCGTGCCGCTGCGCTCGGGCGAGCGCAACGTCGCGATGCTCGCGCTAGGCTATGCGCGCGGGCCGGGCGCCTACGGGCTAGCCGACCAGGCCACCATCGAGGAGCTGGTGAGCCGCGCCGCGATCGCGTTCGAGAACGCGCGCCTGTACTGGAACCTCAAGCGCGAAATGGCGCGCACCAAGGAGGCCGAGGAGAAGCTGAAGGAGGCGAGCCGGCGCAAGGACGAGTTCCTCGCCATGCTTTCGCACGAGCTGCGCAACCCGCTGGCGCCGATCCGCAACGCCGCCGAGGTGATGCGGCGCATCGCGCCCACCGACGCCGGCATCGTCTGGGCGCGCGACGTGGTGGAGCGCCAGGTGACCCACCTCGCGCAGCTCGTCGACGACCTGCTCGACGTCTCGCGCATCACCCAGGGCAAGATCTCGCTGAAGAAGGAGCCGGTCGAGCTCGGAAAAGTGGTGCAGCACAGCGTCGACACCGCGCGCTCGCTCCTCGAGGCGAAGCGCCACAACCTCTCCGTGAGCGTGTCCTCGACGCCGATCTGGGTGTTCGGCGACTTCGCGCGGCTGTCGCAGGTGATCGGCAACATCCTCAACAACGCGGCCAAGTACACTTCCGAGGGCGGGCGGATCGAGCTCGTGGCGAGCGCCGAGCGCGGCGAGGCGCTGATCAGCGTGCGCGACAACGGCATCGGCATCGACTCCGCGCTGCTGCCGCACGTGTTCGAGCTCTTCACGCAGGGCGAGCGCTCCCTCGACCGCAGCCAGGGCGGCCTCGGCGTCGGCCTCACCGTGGTCGAGCGCCTCGTCGACCTGCACCAGGGGCGCGTCGAGGTGCACAGCGAGGGCATCGGCAAGGGCTCGGTGTTCCGCGTCGTCCTCCCCTGCATCAGCGAGGTCCCGCAGGCGGCCGGCGAGGAGCGCGCAGAGCCGCAGTACGCCGCGCTGCTCGCCGGGAAGCGCGTGCTCGTGGTCGACGACAACATCGACGCCGCCGAGAGCATCGCCGTGTTCCTGCGCCTCGAAGGCCACGAGGTGCGCACCGTGAGCGACGGCCCGCAGGCCGTGGCCATCGCGCAGGTGTTCGCGCCGCAGGTCGCTGTGGTCGACATCGGGCTGCCCGGCATGAACGGCTACGAGGTGGCGCGGCGGCTGCGCCTGAAGGGCGCCGAGGCGCCGACGCTGCTGATCGCGCTGACAGGTTATGGACAGAGAGAAGACCGCGCGCGCTCGATGGAAGCCGGGTTCCACCATCATTTCGTCAAGCCCGCGGATCCGCGCGTGATCCAGTCGGCGATCGTCGCGTGGGGTCGCCGCGGCGCGGACAGCACTGTAGCCGAAGCACGACAGTAATTTCCTCGATTTAACGACGAAAAAGTTGGCGGTCAACGCTAACGGTCCGCACGCCGTTGCGGGAAGATTGTCTGTACAAGGATTGTCTCTGCAAGCATGGCCGATATCCTGGTCGTAGACGATAACCGCGCCAACCGCGAGGCGCTCGCTTCCCTGCTGGAGGTCGCCGGGCACGACGTGCGCCGCGCGGCGAGCGCCCGCGAGGCGCTCGAGTCCGCGCTCGCCGGTCCGCCCGACCTGGTGGTCTCCGACGTCCTCATGCCGGGAATGGACGGCTACGTGCTGGTGCGCGAGCTGCGCGCCGACCCGAGGACGGCGGCGCTCCCGGTCGTCTTCTATACCGCGTATTTCGCCGGCCAGGACGCGCAGGATCTCGCGCAGGCGCACGGCGTGGCGCGCGTGCTGGTCAAGCCCTCCGACAACGACCTGATCCTGCGCACGGTGAAGGAAGTCCTGGGCGAGAGGACGCGCCGGCCGGCCGCCGATGGGTCGGAGCTCGGCGGCGAGCACCTTCGCATCGTGGTCGACCAGCTGCTGGAGAAGACCGGCGCGCTCGAGGCACAGCAGCGCAGGATCGAGCGGCTGAACCGCACGCTGGAGACGATGAGCGCGATCAACGCGCTCATCGTGCGCGTCGGCGAGCGCGCGGACCTGCTCGCCGAGGCCTGCCGCATCGCGGTCGAGCGCGGCGGCTTCGGCTTCGCCGCGATCCGCCTCGCGCACGACGAGCGCGTGGTGTCGAGCGGCGAGGGCAGCCGCGATCCGCGCCTCGACCAGTTCCCGGTGCCGCTCGAGGCCACGGTCTGCAACGACATCGAGGCCTCGCAGCCCCCGGGCCGCGAATCGGCGCTGCGGCGCGGCTTCCGCGCGTACGCCGTGCTGCCGCTCGTGTTCTCGGGCCAGACGGCGGGCGCGCTGCTCCTCTACGCGCGGGCAAAGGACGTGTTCGACGAAGAGGAGATGCGCCTGCTGCACGAGCTCGCCGGCGACATCGCCTTCGCGCTGCACCACATCGCGCAGAAAGCGCGCATGGATTACCTCGCCTACCACGACTCGCTCACCGACCTGCCGAACCGGAGCCTGTTCGTCGACCGGCTCGGCCAGGCGCTGATCGCGGCGCGGCGCGAGCGGCGCTTCGCGGCCGCCGTGTTCCTGGACATCGAGCGCTTCCGTATGGTGAACGAGAGCTTCGGCCGGCGCGCCGGCGACGAGCTCCTGCGCGAGGCCGCGGCGCGGCTGTGCGCGGCGGCGCGCGACGAGGACACGGTCGCGCGCGTCGGCGCCGACCATTTCGCCATCGCGGTGGCGCCGTGCGAGCGGCCCGCCGACACGGTCCAGGGGCTGCTCGAGCGCGTGGCCGAGGCGTTCTCGCGGCCGGTGATGATCGATGGCGTGGAGCTGCGCGCCACCTTCAAGGGCGGCGTCGCCGTGTTTCCCGGCGACGGCGCCTCCACCGAGGCGCTGTGCGCCAACGCCGAGACCGCGCTGAACCACGCGAAGCAGGTGGCCTCGAGCTACCTCTTCTACGCGCCCGAGATGAATGCGCGGGTCGCCGAATCGCTCGCCCTCGAGCATCGGCTGCGCCGCGCGATCGAGGACGGCCGCCTCGCGCTGCACTACCAGCCGAAAGTGGACGTGCGCACCGGCCGCCTCGCCGGACTGGAGGCGCTGATCCGCTGGCAGGATCCCGAGCTCGGCGCGGTGCCGCCGGCGAAGTTCGTCTCGCTCATGGAGGAGACGGGCATGATCCTGGTCGCCGGGCGCTGGGCGCTCGGGCGCGCGGTCCAGGACATCCTGCGCTGGCAGGGACTGGGGCTCGCGGTGCCGCGCACCGCGGTCAACGTCTCGGCGATCCAGCTGCGGCAGAAGGACTTCGTCGACTCGGTGCTCGAGGCGATCTCCGCGTTCGGCCGCGCCAGGCCGCTGCTCGACGTCGAGATCACCGAGAGCGTGCTGGTGGACGACATCGACGAGACCACGCGCAAGCTCCAGACGCTGCGCCGCGCCGGCGTCGAGATCTCGGTCGACGACTTCGGCACCGGCTACTGCAGCTTGAGCTACCTCGCGCGCCTGCCGGTCGACGTGCTGAAGATCGACCGCAGCTTCGTCGTGCGCATGCGCGACGCCGGCTACCCGCGCAACATCGTCGCCATGATCGTGTCGCTCGCGCACACCCTGGGCCTCAAGGTCATCGCCGAGGGCGTCGAGGAGGACGAGCAGGTGAGGCTGCTGAAGGACCTCGGCTGCGACCAGATCCAGGGCTATCTCGTGAGCCGGCCGGTGCCGCCGCAGGAAATCGAGCCGCTGCTGCGGCGCGCGGCGCTCGCCCCCGGCAAGGCGGCCGCAGCATGAGCAGGGAATTCCTCCCGCTGCCCATGGCCGCGGCGGTGGCGTACCTGCGCCTCGTCAGCCACGAGGAGCGCGGCCCGGCTTCGCAGGGCCTGCTCGACGTCGTCGCGAGCGCGCTCTCCATCTGGGTGCCGCTCTACGGCGGCACGCCGCGGCTGCGGCTCGCCGACGAGCTCGTCGCGCGCGGGCGGCTCTGCAACGGCGCCACGCGGCTGCGCTTCCGCGACGGCACGCCGCCGCTCGAAAACCTCGCCATCCTGCAGTCCGACCTCGAGGCCGGCATCGGCCGCCTCGAGCGCGCCGGCGTGCGTTTTTCCGACGCCATGCTCGAGCAGGCGCCGCGGCGCGTGCCTCGGGTGCTGCCGCCTACGGGGTAAGGCAGGGGCGGCGGCCGCCCGGTCGCCGAAGGCGACTAGAAGATAAGACGCGGGCGAGGCGTGAGGTGTTAAATAGCTTGCTGCCGCAAGGAGTCAGCAGGGAGTCGAAAAGGGGCTCGGCTGTCGCAGCCGGGACAGGGGGAGGAGCATGTCAGGCCAAAAGCAGAAGAGGACCGATATCCAGGCGGCCGACGCGGGTTCGCTGCAATGGAGGGCCGACGACGTCAGGGGATCGCTGGACCGGCTGCTTCTGTACGTCGAAAACGAAGCGGCGAAGGCGACCGCGTGGTACTGGGCCAGCAAGAAATCGAAAGCGAGGTCGTCGCAGGCGATCCGGATGTCGGCGCTCGCGCTGACCGCGGCCGGGGCTCTCGTGCCGGTCGTTTTCTACATCTGGAAAGAGCTGGGCTGGGCGGACGCCTCGGCCGCAACAGCATCGGGTCTGTGGGCGTCGGCGCTGGTCGGGCTCGCGGCCTCATTGGTGGGGCTCGATCGCGCCTTCGGTTTCTCGAGCGGCTGGGCGAGGTACGTGCTGGCCGCGACGGATATCCGCAAGCGGCTCGAAGAGTTCCGCATGGACTGGATTGCCCTGACCGCGGCCGCGAGCGCCGAGCCGACCGCGGAGCAGATCGGTGCCCTGATCCAGAAGGCTAAGGAGTTCCGGGTCGCCGTCGAGGCGATCGTGGCGCAGGAGACCAAGGACTGGGTCACCGAGTTTCAGACCAGCCTCGCTCAGCTCGAAAAGGACGTGAAAGCTCAGCTCGACACGCTCAAGGCGCAGGTCGACAAAAGCCAGCAGGCCCAGCAGGTTGCGTCGCAGCCAGGATCGATCGAGGCCACGATCGAGAACGCGGACAAGACCAAGGGGTTCGCGTTCCTGGCGACCCTTGAAGGCGCGGACGGCGTTGTCGTCAAGAACGAGAAGACGGGGAGCAGCAGGACCTGGGCGCGGGCGAATATCAGGCCGGGACAGTACCGGCTCGAGATCGCGGCGACGACTCCGGAGGACAAGGAGGCCAACGCCTCGACCATCGTGGTGGTGAAATCGTCCGAGGTCGCGAAGCCGAACATCCGCCTTCCGATTGGGGCGTAGAAGCGGGGTCCTACCAGGGATCGACGAGGACGATGTCGAGCGGGGCGCCGGTGCGTGCGTCGAGCAGGACCGCGCCGTCGGTCTCCTTGCCGCGCAGCGGCAGGAACTTCACCGATTCCTGCGATCGCCCGGCGGAGCGGAGGTGTTGCTCGATCGTCCCGGGATAGCGCTTGATGAGGACCGCCACCGGCTGCGCGCGCGCCAGCGCGGCGGGGATCTCCTGCTCGTAGGGCACGTAATATTGCGGGTGCATCTGCAAGTCCTTGCCCTGCAGCGACTCCATCAGCAGCTTTTGCCGCGCCTCGAAGTCGGTCGGCGAGACTGCGGCGATGTAGCGCGGCCGCCCGAGCGGCAGGCGCTCGAACTCGGGGCGCGCCGCCTTCTGCAGGTCCTGCGGATCGAGGTCCT
Source organism: Burkholderiales bacterium (assembly GCA_036406675.1). Taxonomy (GTDB): domain Bacteria; phylum Pseudomonadota; class Gammaproteobacteria; order Burkholderiales; family SG8-39; genus SCGC-AG-212-J23. The sequence goes on along the minus strand of DASXAO010000181.1, from coordinate 16,658 downwards.
TCGCGCTCACCAGGTCGAAGCGGTCCTTCGTGAACACCAGGTACACGGGCCGCGCGAGATACACCGTGTGCATTCCATAGGCGAGCGCCGCGAGCTGGACCGCGGCGATGAAAGCGAGGTCGAATTTCAGGCCCGGCTTGCCGGCCTTGAAGATGACGAGCGTGATGAGCGGCCCGAGCGTGACGTCGACCGCGACCAGGATGAAGATCAGGCGATCGCCGCCCGCGGCTTCGAACAGCGGCCCCGGATACCAGATCGACAGCATCAGGGCGACCAGCCCCACGGCGATCGCGGCACTGAGAAGGAGGTGGATTCCCGAGGCTTTCCAACGCGACATAGGAGGCTCGTCTTGTTCTGGCTACCCCGCTATATAAGCCATCCTCCGCCGCTTTTTCAAGCGAACTGCGTCACGCTCACATGTTCGGGTAGTTCGGCCCGCCGCCGCCCTCGGGGGCGACCCAGACGATGTTCTGCGTCGGGTCCTTGATGTCGCAGGTCTTGCAGTGCACGCAGTTCTGCGCGTTGATCTGCAGCCGCGGCTTGGTGTCGAGGTCGACGAACTCGTAGACGCCGGCAGGGCAGTAGCGGCTCTCCGGGCCGGCATAGATCTCGAGATTCGTTTTTACGGGAACCGAAGCGTCCTTCAGCTTCAGGTGCGCAGGCTGGTCTTCGTTGTGATTGGTGTTGGAGAAGGAGAGGTCGGTCAGGCGATCGAAGGTCAGCACGCCGTCGGGCCTGGGATACTGAATCGGCCGCGCCTTCGACTTCTCGACCAGGGTTTCATGGTCGGCGTGACCATGCCCGAGCGTCCAGGGCGCCCTTCCGCGGAACAGGACTTGGTCGACGCCGACCATGGCCGTGCCGAGGTACAGGCCCTTCGACATCCAGGGCTTGAAATTGCGCGCCTTGTGGAGCTCGTCGTGGAGCCAGCTCGCGCGGAACGATTCGGGATAGGCCGCGAGCTCGTCGCCTTCGCGTCCTTCCTTGAGCGCGGCGACCGCGGCCTCCGCCGCCAGCATGCCGGACTTGATCGCCGCGTGGCTGCCCTTGATGCGCGAGGCGTTGAGGAAGCCAGCTTCGTCGCCCACCAGCACGCCGCCCGGAAACGCGAGGCGAGGCAGCGACTGCAGCCCGCCCGCGGCGATCGCCCGCGCTCCATAGGCGACGCGCTTTCCGCCTTCGAGGAAGGCGCGGATTGCCGGATGCGTCTTGAAGCGCTGGAACTCCTCGTACGGGGAAAGGTAGGGGTTCGAGTAGCCCAGGCCGACGACGAAGCCGACGGCGACCTGGCGGTTCTCCTGGTGGTAGAGGAAGGAGCCGCCGTAGGTCCCGGCGTCGAGCGGCCAGCCGGCGGTGTGGATGACGAGGCCGGGCTGGTGCTTCTCCGGCTTCGCTTCCCACAGCTCCTTCAGGCCGATGCCGTACACCTGGGGCGTGCTCCTGAGACGAAATCGCGCTTCGAGCTGCCGCCCGAGCTGGCCGCGCGCGCCTTCGGCGAAGAACGTGTATTTGCCGTGCAGCTCCATGCCGGGCTGGTAGGCGTCGGTTTTCTCGCCCTTCTTGTTGATCCCCATGTCGCCGGTCGCCACGCCTTTGACTTTGTCTCCTTCGAAGAGGAGCTCCGTGGCCGCGAACCCCGGGAAGATCTCGACCCCGCGCGCCTCGGCCTGCGCGCCGAGCCAGCGGCAGAAGGCGCCCAGGCTGATCACGTAGTTGCCGTGGTTGCGAAAGCACCCGGGAAGAAGGAACCCGGGGGTCTTCAGCGCCGAGCGCTCGGTCAGGAAAAGAAAGCGGTCTTCGCTCACCGGGACGGTGAGCGGCGCGCCCTTCTCCTTCCAGTCGGGGACGAGCTCGTCGATGCCGCGCGGGTCCATCACCGCGCCCGAGAGGATGTGCGCGCCGATCTCGGAGCCCTTCTCGAGCACGCACACCGAGGTGTCGGGCGAGAGCTGCTTCACGCGGATCGCCGCCGCGAGCCCCGCCGGTCCGCCGCCGACCACGACCACGTCGTACTGCATCGATTCGCGGCTCATCGCGCACAATTATAATCAGCCACCCATGGCCGAAAAGAAGCTACCCATCGGGAAACTCATGCACGTGGAGCGCATCCCCATTCGCTGGGGCGACATGGACGCGATGGGCCACGTGAACAACACCGTGTATTTCCGCTTCATGGAGCAGGCGCGCATCGGCTGGTTCGACGCGCTCCTGCCGCGCGGCGAGGCCTGGAACGAAACCGGCATCGTCGTCGCCAACGCCTCGTGCAACTTCAAGCGCCCGCTCAACTATCCCGGCACGGTCGAAGTGAAGCTTTCCGTGGGCGCTCCTGGGGGCTCGAGCGTGCCGACGTACTACGAATTGACCGTGGACAACCACGTCTACGCGGATGGCGAGGCGACGGTCGTCTTCATCGACATGGAGAAGCAGAAGCCGGTGCGCATTCCCGAAAGGATCCGCTCATTGCTGAGCTAGCGCCCCTCTGGCAGCCCTCGCCCGAGCGCGCCGCGGCGACGCAGATGGCGCGGTTTATGGCGCGCGCGGGCAAGAAGAGCTACGACGAGCTCCACGCCTGGTCGTGCACGCACGCGGCGGAGTTCTGGAACCTGCTGTGGGACTTCTGCGAGGTGCAGGGCGTGCGCGCCGGGCCGACGCTGGTGCACGGCGATCGCATGCCGGGGGCGCGCTGGTTTCCGGAGGCGAAGCTCAACTTCGCGCAGAACCTGCTGCGCCGGCGCGACGGCGGCGAGGCGATCGTGTTCTGGGGCGAGGACCGCATCCGCCGGCGCCTCAGCCACCGCAACCTCTACGACCTGGTGTCGCGCATCGCCCAGGCGCTCGCCGACGCCGGCGTGGAGAAGGGCGACCGCGTCGCCGGCTACCTGCCGAACCTTCCGGAGTCGACCGCGGCGATGCTCGCCACGGCGAGCCTCGGCGCGATCTGGTCGAGCTGCTCGCCCGACTTCGGCGTGCAGGGCATGGTCGAGCGCTTCGCCCAGATAGAGCCGAAGGTGTTCTTCTGCGCCGACGGCTATCTCTACGGCGGCAAGGAGTTCGACTCGCAGGGGAAAGCGCAAGCGGCGCTCGACCGGCTGCCGAGCGTGGAGGAGTGCGTGGTCGTCGACTACCTGGGCCAGCCGGCCACCGCCGGCACGCCGCTCGACGAGTTCCTCGAGCCGTTCGACCCCGGCGAGATCCGCTTCGAGCAGGTGGAGTTCAGCCATCCGCTCTACATCGTGTACTCCTCGGGCACCACCGGCGTGCCCAAGTGCATCGTGCACGGCACCGGCGGCACGCTGCTGCAGCACCTCAAGGAGCACCGGCTGCACAGCGACGTGCGGCCCGGCGATCGCCTGTTCTACTTCACCACGCTCGGCTGGATGATGTGGAACTGGCTCATGTCGGGCCTCGCCTCCGAGGCGACGCTGCTCCTCTACGACGGGTCTCCCTCCATCGGCAGGGGAAAAATTCTTTTCGACATGGCGGACGGGGAGGCCATGACGCACCTCGGCACGTCGGCCAAGTTCATCGACAGCCTGGCGAAGATGGGCGTCAAGCCGCGCGAGACCCACCGCCTCGAGCCGCTGCGGGCGGTGCTCTCCACCGGCTCGCCGCTCGCGCCCGAGGGCTTCGACTACGTCTACGACGCCGTGAAGCGCGACGTGTGCCTGTCGTCGATCTCGGGCGGCACCGACATCGTCTCGTGCTTCGTGCTCGGCAATCCCATGGGCCCGGTGTGGCGCGGCGAGATCCAGGCCAAGGGCCTCGGCATGGCCGTGGAGGTCTTCGACGAGAAGGGCGAAGCCGTGCGCGGCGAGAAAGGGGAGCTCGTGTGCACGAAACCGTTCCCCTCGATGCCGGTCGGCTTCTGGAACGACCCGGACGGGGCCCGGTACCGCGCGGCGTACTTCGAGAAATATCCCGGCGTGTGGCGCCACGGCGACTGGTGCGAGATCACCGCGCACGGCGGCGTCGTGATCTACGGCCGCTCCGACGCCGTGCTCAACCCCGGCGGGGTGAGGATCGGCACCGCCGAGATCTACCGCCAGGTTGAGAGCCTCGACGAGGTGGTCGAGTCGCTGGTGATCGGCCAGGACTGGCACGGCGACGTGCGGGTAGTCCTGTTCGTAAAGCTGAGGGATGGCCTCTCGCTTTCAGAAGATCTTGTTTCCAGGCTTAAGAGGCGCATTCGGGACAATACGACGCCGCGCCACGTCCCGGCGAAGATCCTGGAAGTGCAGGACATCCCGCGCACCAAGAGCGGCAAGATCGTCGAGCTGGCGGTGCGCGAGGCCGTCCACGGGCGCGAGGTGAAGAACCTCGAGGCGCTCGCCAACCCCGGCGCGCTCGAGTATTTCCGCAACCGCCCGGAGCTCGCCGCCGACTAGGCGACGAGCAGCCTGAGCGCCTCGCGATAGCGCGCCGCGGCGGCTTCTTCGGCCGCGTGGCGCTTCTGCTGCACCGTCCAGCGGCCGCCGACCATCACGTCGCGCACCAGGTCGCTCGATCCCGAGAACACCAGCGCGTCGGCTGCCGAATCTCCGCCGGGTCCGGCGAGGTCGGGATGCTCGCCGTCGAGTACCACGAGGTCGGCGCGCATGCCGGGCGCGAGCGCGCCCATGCGCCGCCCGAGCGCCTGCGCGCCGCCGGCCGCGGCCTCGAGCCACAGGGTGGTTCCGACCGAGGGCACTTCTTCGGTCGTCACGAGGTTCCTCTTTCTCACCGAGACGCGCTGCAGGTACTCGAGCAGGCGCAGCTCCTCGGCCGGATTGCGCGAGACGTGGCTGTCGCCGCCGATGCCGTAGCGCCCGCCCGCCGCGCGGTAGTCGAGCAGCGGAAAGATGCCGTCGCCGAGGTTGCCCTCGGTGCTGGGGCACAGGCCGGCCACCGCGCCGCTCCGCGCGAGCCCCTGGATCTCCTGCGGCACGAGGTGCGTCGCGTGCACCAGGCACCAGCGCCGGTCCACCGGCATGTTGGCGAGCAGCCACTGCACCGGCCGTGCGCCGAGCGCGGCGATGCAGTCCTCGACCTCGCGCGTCTGCTCCGCGGCGTGGATGTGGATCGGCGCGTCGCGCGCGACGCCGGCGACCAGCGCGGCGAGCGCCGCCGGATCGACCGCGCGCAGCGAATGCGGCGCGACGCCGATTCTCACCTCGGGCGTGGCGCGCGCGGCGAGGCCGCCGTAGGCCTCGAGCACGGCGTCGGTGTCGCGCTCGAAGGCGCGTTGGCGCTCCTGCAGGGGGCGCTCGCCAAACCCGGACCAGCGGTACACCGACGGCATGAGCGTGATGGCGATGCCGGCCTCGCGCGCGGCGTCGAGATGCGCCTGCAGCATGCCGTCGGGGCGGTGGACGTAGTGGAACTCGCCGACCGCGGTGTAGCCGTGGCGCAGCAGCTCGATGTAGAGGAAGTGCGCGACGACCTGCGCCTGGTCGGGCGTCAGGCGCTCGACGAAGCGGTACATGAGCTCGCGCCAGGTCCAGAAGTCGTCTTCGCCGGCGCCGCGCAGCTCGGCGAGGCCCGCCATCGCGCGCTGGAACGCGTGCGAGTGCAGGTTCGCCATCCCCGGAAGCACCGGGCCGGCGAGCGGCGGCGGGCCGCTCGCCCCGGTCTCGACCGCGACGATCTCGCCCGCCTCGACCGACAGCAGCACGTCCTTGGCCCACCCTTCCGGGAGCAGCGCGTCGCGGGCGAAGTAGCGTTCCACGCCGCTATGATAACGAGATGCACGATGCGGCCTGGATCAACGCAAAACTGGCGACGATGGGCACCGCATCTCCATACGGCGCCGTCCCGGATGGCGTCCTCGCCTCGAAGGATGGATTGATCAGCTGGGTCGGCCCGCGCAGCGAGTGGCGCGGCAAGGCGCGCGAGGAGCACGACGCGCGCGGCGCGTGGGTCACGCCGGGGCTCATCGACTGCCACACTCACCTGGTCTATGCCGGAAACCGCGCCCACGAGTTCGAGCTGCGGCTGAAGGGCGCGAGCTACGAGGAGATCGCGCGCGCAGGCGGAGGAATCGTCTCCACCGTGAAAGCCACGCGAGCAACTTCAGAAACAGAGCTCTTGAGGATCTCCCAAAAAAGGCTACAGCCCTGGCTCGACGAAGGGGTGACCGCAGTCGAAATCAAGTCGGGCTACGGCCTCGACCGCGACACCGAGCTTCGCATGCTGCGCGTGGCCCGCCGCCTGAAGGACAAATTGACGGTGAAAGCGACGTTTCTCGGCGCACATGCGCTGCCGCCAGAGTATGCCGGGCGCGCCGACGACTACATCGACTTCGTGTGCGACGAGGTGCTTCCCGCCGCGGCGAAGGAGGGCCTTGCGGACGCGGTGGACGCCTTTTGCGAGCGCATTGCTTTCAATGTTTCCCAGACAGAGAAGGTGTTTCGCAAGGCGAAGGCGTTGAAGCTCGCGGTGAAGCTGCACGCCGACCAGCTTTCGGATTCCGGCGGCGCCGCGCTCGCCGCCAGGTATGGCGCGCTCTCGGCGGATCACGTCGAGTACGCGAATGAGTTCGGGGTAGAGGCGATGAGAAGGGAGGGCACCGTCGCGGTGTTATTGCCCGGCGCGTTCTACTTTCTGAGAGAGACGAAACTTCCGCCCGTTGAGCTCTTGAGGAAGAAGGGTGTTGCGATCGCGCTCGCCACCGACCACAACCCCGGCACCTCACCGGTCTCATCGCCGCTCGCGATCCTCAACATGGCGTGCACCCTCTTTCGCCTCACGCCCGAGGAGGCGCTCGCCGGCATGACCAAGCACGCAGCGCGCGCGCTCGGCCTGCAGGCGAGCCACGGCACGCTGGAAGCCGGGAAGAGCGCCGATCTTGCGCTGTGGGACATCGCCGCGCCGGCCGAGCTCGCGTATGCCCTCGGCGCTAACCCGTGCGTCGGCCGTGTCCTAGGCGGCAGAATTCCTCGAGCAGGGCGCGAAGCTGCGGACGCAGCCGCCTCGCCGCGTCTTCCCTGAAATCAAAAGGAAAAGATTCGGTCATGTAGGTTGCTTCCGACAGCTCGAGCTGCACCGCGTGCACGCCATCGGCCGGGGCGCCATACGTGCGGGTGATGTAGCCCCCCCTGAAGCGGCCGTTGAGCACCGCGCTGTAGCCAGACACTTTCTCCATCAAGCCTTCGCCGATTCCGGCGCCGCAGGAGCGGCCGTCGGCGGTGCCGAGATTGAGATCGCGCAGCTTGCCGGAGAAGAAACGCGGCACTTCGGAGAAGATCGAATGCGCGTCCCAGAGCAGGGCATGGCCGTGCCGTCCCTTCAGCCTTTGCAGCTCGCGTGAAAGCTGGGAGTGATAAGGCTTCCAGTATGTTTCCACGCGCTCGCCGATCTCGCCCGCATCGGGTTCCTGCCCGGGCCGATAGAGCGGCTGCTTGTGGAACGTATCGAGCGGCACGAGCGGCGTCGTGTCCTGCCCGGGATAGAGGTTGGCGTTGTCGGGCGGGCGGTTGAGGTCGACGACGTAGCGCGAATGCGTCGCGACGAGCACCGAGGCGCCGAGCTCGTCGAGGAAGTCGTAGAGGCGCTCGAGGTGCCAGTCGGTGTCTGGCAGCCGCTTCGCTTCGTCGGTCATCCGGGAGAGGAGGGGCTCGGGCACATGCGTGCCGGTGTGCGGCATCGACACGAGGAGCGGCGTGCGTCCGCCGCGTAGCCTGAAGGGCGCCATCAGCGCGAGGGCAGGAGGCCGGGGACGAAGCTGTGGAACTCGCCCGACTCCACCAGCGACTGGACCGCGGTGATGTCCGGCGCGAAGTAGCGATCGTGGTCGTAGAACGCGGCTTTCGAGCGCACCAGGCGGTGGGCCTCCTGCAGGGCCGCGCTGGTCTTGAGCGGGGCGCGGAAGTCGATGCCCTGCGCTGCCGCGAGCAGCTCGATCGCCACGATCCCCGCGCTGTTCGCCGCCATGTCGGCGAGGCGGCGCGCGGCGAAAGTCGCCATGCTGACGTGGTCCTCCTGGTTGGCCGAGGTGGGCAGGCTGTCTACGCTCGCCGGGTGCGCGAGCGACTTGTTCTCGCTCGCGAGCGCGGCCGCGGTGACCTGCGCGATCATGAACCCGGAATTGACCCCGCCGTGCTCGACGAGAAACGGCGGCAGCCCGGAGAGCGACGGATCGATGAGCAGCGCCACGCGCCGCTCCGAGAGCGCGCCGACCTCGGCGATGGCGAGCGCGAGCGCGTCGGCGGCGAGCGCCACCGGCTCGGCGTGGAAGTTGCCGCCGGAGAGGACCTCGCCGCCGAGCACGAGCGGGTTGTCGGTGACGGCCGCGGCCTCGCGCTCGAACACCCCGGCGGCGTAGCGCACCTGGTCGAGGCAGGCGCCCATCACCTGCGGCTGGCAGCGCAGGCTGTAGGGGTCCTGCACCCGCGGGTCGTTCTCGAGGTGCGAGCGGCGGATCTCGCTTTCCTTCAGCAGCTCCGCGTAGAAGCGCGCCACTTCCTGCTGGCCGGGCTGGCCGCGCAGCTCGTGGATGCGCGCGTCGAAGGGCGTGTCGCTGCCGGCCGCGGCGTCCACCGAGAGGCTGCCCGCCACGAGCGCCGCGGCGAACACGTCTTCCGCCGCAAAGAGCCCCGAGAGCGCGAGTGCGGTCGAGACCTGCGTCCCGTTCAGCAGCGCGAGCCCTTCCTTCGGGGCGAGCTTGATGGCCTTCAGGTTCTCGTTCTTGAGCGCGGCGGCGGCGGGAATGCGAACGCCGCGCACGCGCACGTCGCCGATGCCGAGCAGCGCGAGCGAAAGGTGCGCGAGCGGCGCGAGGTCGCCCGAGGCGCCCACCGAGCCTTTCGACGGAATGCAGGGATAGATGCCGCGGTTGTAGAACTGCAGCAGCAGCTCGATCAGCTCCGGGCGCACGCCGGAATAGCCCGCGGCGAGCGAGATGACTTTGAGGGAAAGGACGAGGCGCACGGCGGCGTCGTCGAGGAGCGGGCCGGTGCCCGCGGCGTGCGACAGCACGATATTGAGCTGGAGCTGCTCGAGCTCCTCGGCCGGAATGCGCGTCTGCGAGAGGCGGCCGAAGCCGGTGTTGATGCCGTACGCGGGCTTGCCCGAAGCGACGATCGCCTCCACGGCGGCGAGCGAAGCGCGGACCTTGTCGCGCGCGGCCGGATCGAGCTCGAGCGGCGGCGCGTCGCGCGCGATCGAGCGCAGCTCCCGCAGCGTCGGCTTTTTGCTTCCGAGGCGCATCAGCCGAGGAACGGCAGATCGAGGCCGCGGGCGCGCGCGCAGGCGATCGCGTCCTCGTAGCCCGCGTCCGCGTGGCGCATGACGCCGCTCGCCGGATCGTTCCACAGCACCCGCTCGATGCGCCGCGCCGCCGCGTCGGTGCCGTCGCACACGATCACCATGCCGGCGTGCTGCGAATAGCCCATGCCGACGCCGCCGCCGTGGTGGAAAGAGACCCAGGTCGCGCCCGACGAGGTATTCAACATCAGGTTGAGCAGAGGCCAATCCGAGACCGCATCGCTCCCGTCGCGCATGCCCTCGGTTTCGCGGTTGGGGCTCGCCACCGATCCGGCATCGAGGTGGTCGCGCCCGATCACGATCGGCGCCTTCAGCTCTCCGCGCCTCACCATCTCGTTGAAGGCGAGGCCGGCGAGGTGGCGCTGCCCGAGTCCGAGCCAGCAGATTCGCGCGGGCAGGCCCTGGAAGCGGATTTTCGTCCTGGCCAGCTCGAGCCAGCGCTGCAAGCCCGCGTCTTCGGGGAACAACTCGAGAATCTTGGCATCGGTCCTCGCGATGTCCTGCGGGTCGCCCGACAGCGCCACCCAGCGGAACGGCCCCTTGCCGACGCAGAACATCGGCCGGATGTACGCCGGGACAAAGCCCGGATAGTCGAACGCGTTCGCGATGCCGGCGTCCTTCGCTTCCTGGCGGATGTTGTTGCCGTAGTCGACGCAGGGAACGCCCATCGCCTTGAAGCCGAGGATCGCCTGCACGTGGCTCGCGATCGACTCGCGCGCCGAGAGCGCCACCTCTTCCGGGTCCTTCCTGCGCACGTCCTTCCAGCGCTCGAGCGACCAGTGCTCGGGAAGGTAGCCGTTCGCCGGGTCGTGCGCCGAGGTCTGGTCGGTGACGAGCGCGGGCTTGAAGCCGCTCGTTTTCGCTTTCTTCAGGAACTGGGGAACGAGCTCGGCCGCATTGCCCAGAAGCCCCACCGAAACAGGTTTTCCAGTCTTGCCGACAATTTGCTGTGCCTCCTCAATGGTATTGGCACGGAAATCCAAGTAGCCCGATTTCAAGCGCATCTCGATGCGGCTCGGGTCGCACTCGATCGCGATCATCGAAGCGCCCGCCATGGTGGCGGCGAGCGGCTGCGCCCCGCCCATCCCGCCGAGCCCCGCGGTGAGGATCCATTTCCCGGACCAGCTGCCGCCGTAGTGCTGCCGAGCGGCCTCGGCGAAGGTCTCGTAGGTGCCCTGCACGATGCCCTGGCTGGCGATGTAGATCCACGAGCCCGCGGTCATCTGGCCGAACATCATGAGGCCCTTGCGGTCGAGCGCGTTGAAGCGCTCCCAGTCGGCCCACTTCGGCACCAGGTTCGAGTTCGCGATCAGCACCCGCGGCGCATCGGGATGCGTCTTGAACACGCCGACCGGCTTGCCGGATTGGACAAGCAGCGATTGATCCGACTCGAGGTCGCGCAGGCTTTTCGCTATCTGGTCGAAGCACTCCCAGTTGCGCGCCGCCTTGCCGATGCCGCCGTACACCACGAGATCCTCGGGACGCTCGGCCACCTCCGGATCGAGGTTGTTCATCAGCATGCGCAGCGGCGCCTCGGTGAGCCAGCTCTTCGCGCTGAGCTGCGTGCCGCGCGGCGCCCGCACCACGCGCGCGCTCATTGCCAAGCCCCAGAAATCAGGGACGGACCACGTTTATTTTTCAGTGACCCGTGGAGAAAAACGTGGTCCGTCCCTGTTTTCGGTTTCATTTCCAGACCTCGCGTGCGACCTCCATCATGACTTCGAGCTTGCGCCACTGCTCGTCCTCCGCGAGAAGGTTTCCGGCGATGCCCGAGGCGAAGCCGCACTGCGGGCTCAGCGCGAGCTGCTCCAGGGGAATGGACCGCGCGGCGTCGTCGATTCTCCGCGTCAGCTCCCGGGTGGTCTCGATGCGGCCGGTTTTCGTCGTGATGAGGCCGAGAACCACGGTGACGCCTTTCGGCACGAAGCGCAAGGGCTCGAAGCCGCCGGCGCGCGCGCTGTCGTACTCGAGGAGCAGGCGGTGGAACCGCAGGCCGCCGAAAAGCCGCTCGGCGATCGCGTCGTAGCTGCCCTCGCGGTGCCACATGCTCGCGCGGTTCCCGCGGCAAACGTGCAGGCCGAAGGTGGCGCCTTCGAGCCCCGCGATGACGGCGTTGTCGGCCTCGACCGCGCGCGAGAGGCTCGCGAGCGGATCCTCGCCCGCCGCGCGCATGCGCTCGAGCGTGGACGGGTCGACGTAGCCGGTGTAGCTCGGCTCGTCGAGCTGGACGTAGCGGCAGCCGGCGCGCACCAGCTCTTCCACGATGCGGCGCTGGATGCGCACGACTTCGGCCAGGAACTCGTCGCGGCTGCGGTACGGCGAGCCCTTGACGTCGCTCATCTGGGCCACGCGGTCGGGCCCCATCAGCGTCACCTTGGTTCTTGGACTTTTAATGAATTCGAATTCCGACAGCGGAAAATTCTTCTTGAGCGAAAGGCGGGCAGTTACCGGCGTGCGAAAGGAGAGCACCGCGTCCTCGCCGCGCGTGAGCGGCGTCTCGCCCGGCGAGCGGTTCTCGGGGTGACGCCGGAAGTTGTCCCACGAGGTGCGCCACATGTCCCAGCCCTCGACCTCGGAGAAGCTGACCTGCCAGTTGAGGCGCCGGAACTCGCCGTCGGTGATCACCGGCAGGCCGATCGACTCCTGGCGGGCGACCACGTCGCGTATGGCGCGATCCTGGGCGGCGCCAAGCTCTTCCGTGGAAATGTCGCGGCGGGCGAAACGCTGGAACGCGTCCTTCAGGTAGCCGGGGCGCAGCAGGCTTCCGACGTGGTCGACGCGCGACGCTTGCATGGGCTGGACGATACAATAACCCGGGTCGAATTCAGGGGAACGGGGGCTGTCATGAGATTGCTCGCACTGCTGGCGGTCGGGCTGGTCGCTTTCGCGGCGCAGGCGCAGGACAAGGTAATCCTGGGCATGAGCGGATGGACCGGGTTCCAGCCGCTGAAGCTCGCCGAGCTCGCGGGGATCTTCAAGAAGAACGGCGTCGACATCGAGATCCGCTTCATCGCGCCGGTGCAGCGCTCGGCCGCGCTCGCCTCGGGGGCGCTCAACGCCGCGGCCACCACGGTGGATCAGCACATCGTCTGGGCCTCGGCCGGGATTCCCTCGGTGCAGGTCGCGCTGATCGACAAGTCGAAGGGCGGCGACGGCCTCGCGGTACGCAACAACATCAGCTCGATCAAGGACCTCAAGGGCAAGTCGGTCAACGTCGACGGGCCGGGCACGGTGCAGCATTTCATGCTCTCGTACATCCTGGAGAAGAACGGCATGACGATCCAGGACGTGATCCGCTCGACGATGGCGGCCCAGCCCGCGGCGCAGGCCTTCGTCGCGGGCCAGGGCGACGCGGCGCTCACCTACGAGCCCTATCTCTCGACGGTGCGCGAGAAGCCCGACGCCGGCAAGATCCTGGTCACCTCGATCGAATACCCGGTGGTGGTCGACGTGCTGGTGTTCCGCAAGGACTTCATCGAGAAGCACCCGAAGGTGGTGAAGGCCACGGTCGACAGCTTCTTCGAGGCGCTCGACATGCTGAAGCGCGACCCGCTCAAGTCGCACGAGCTGATGGGCAGCAGCGTCAAGCAGTCGGGCGAGGCCTTCGCCAAGTCCGCCGCCTACATCGACTGGCAGGACCGCCAGGAGAACAAGAACTACTACGCGAAGGACCACAAGCCCTTCGTCGACTTCGCGGTGCGCGTGCTGAAGTTCAACCGCGTGATCCAGAAGGAGCCGAAGGCGCAGGACATGGTCGATCTGCGCTTCCTGGGTCCCGCCCACTAGCGGCCGGTTGCTGGAGCCCCTCAAGCCCGTCTCGCGCGGCGCGCGGATTGCCCTCGGCGCCGCGTTCTTCGTCGTGTTCTTCGCGGCCTGGGCGCTCGCCACTTTCGGCGGCGCCATCGACGCGATGTTCCTCAAGGACCCGCTTTACACCTTCACCACCGGCGTGACGCTGTTCCGCGAGTTCGGCTTCATTCGGGACGTCGGCATTACCGTGTTCCGCGTCGTGGGAGGGTTCGTGCTGGCGGCGCTCGTCGCGGTGCCGCTCGGCATCGCGATGGGGGCGTTCAAGCCGGTCGAGGCGTTCTTCGAGCCGTTCGTCTCGTTCGCGCGCTATCTCCCGGCCTCCGCTTTCATCCCGCTGCTCATCCTGTGGGCCGGCGTGGGCGAGACGCAGAAGCTTCTCGTCATCTTCATCGGCTCGGTATTCCAGGTCATCCTCATGGTGGCCGTGATCGTGGGCTCGACACGCCGCGACCTCGTCGAGGCCGCCTATACGCTTGGCGCCGATGCCGCTGGAATCGTGCGGCGCGTCATGCTGCCCAATGCCGCGCCCCAGATCGCCGAGACCCTGCGCCTCGTGCTCGGCTGGGCCTGGACCTACGTGATCGTGGCCGAGCTCGTCGGCGCCGAGAGCGGCATCGGCCACATGATCATGGACAGCCAGCGCCTGCTCGACACCGGCCAGATGATCTTCGGCATCGTCTGCATCGGCGTCATCGGCCTGGTGTCGGACCTCCTCTTCAAGTGGGCCAACCAGAGGCTCTGGCCATGGGCTTTCTGAGGCTCGAGGCGATGAGCCGGGTGTTCCCCGGCGTGCGCCGCGGCGCCCCGACGCGCGCCCTCGAGCGCACCGACCTCGAGGTCGAGGACAACGACTTCATCTGCATCCTCGGCCCTTCGGGCTGCGGCAAATCGACCCTGCTGCGCATCGTCGCCGGCCTCGACCAGCCCACCACCGGCCGGGTGCTGCTCGACGGCCAGGCGGTCGAGCGTGCCGGCCCCGACCGGGGCATGGTGTTCCAGTCGTACACGCTCTTTCCCTGGCTGACCGTGCGCGAAAATATTCTCTTCGGCAGCCGCTCAAGCCCTGAGAAGGCAGAAAAGCTGATCGCCCGGGTCGGGCTGCGAGGCTTCGAGAGCCATTACCCGAAGATGCTCTCCGGCGGCATGCAGCAGCGCACCGCGCTCGCCCGCGCGCTCGCCAACGACCCCAAGATCCTGCTGCTCGACGAGCCTTTCGGCGCGCTCGACAACCAGACGCGCGCGCTGATGCAGGAGCTGCTGCTGGGCATCTGGGAGGCCGACCGCAAGACGGTGCTCTTCGTCACCCATGACATCGACGAAGCCATCTTCATGGCGAACCGCGTCGTCGTGATGTCCGCCCGGCCGGGGCGGATCAAGACCGAGCTCCCCATCGGGCTGCCGCATCCGCGGCACTACACGATGAAGACCACGCCGGAATTCTCCGCCTACAAGGCCCGGCTCACCGAGGAGATCCGGGTCGAAGCGATGAAAGCCGCCGAGATGGCGCCGGTTTGAGCCGGGAGGCAATCGCGTGTAAACTCCCACATCCCTACACGCGCTAGGTAGATGACCAAGTATGTCTTCGTAACAGGCGGTGTAGTTTCCTCGCTGGGGAAGGGCATCGCCGCCGCGTCCCTCGCCGCGATCCTCGAGTCGCGCAGCATCCGCGTCACCAACATCAAGCTGGACCCGTACATCAACGTCGACCCCGGGACGATGTCGCCGTTCCAGCACGGCGAGGTGTTCGTGACCGAGGACGGGGCCGAGACCGATCTCGACCTCGGCCACTACGAGCGCTTCCAGAGCTCGAAGATGCGGCGCTGGAACAACTTCACCACCGGCCAGATCTACGAGTCGGTGATCAAGAAGGAGCGCCGCGGCGACTACCTCGGCGGCACCGTGCAGGTGATCCCGCACATCACCGACGAGATCAAGGCGTTCATCAAGCGGGGCGCGGGCGACGCCGACGTGGCGATCGTCGAGATCGGCGGCACGGTGGGCGACATCGAGTCGCTGCCGTTCCTCGAGGCGATCCGGCAGATGGGCCTCGAGCTCGGCCGCAATAATGTTTGCTACTTACACTTGACGCTTGTTCCTTATATCGCCGCCGCGGGCGAGATCAAGACCAAGCCGACGCAGCACTCGGTGAAGGAGCTGCGCGAGATCGGCATCCAGGCCGACGCCATCATCTGCCGCACCGACCGGCCGCTGCCGGAGGACGAGCGGCGCAAGATCGCGCTCTTCTGCAACGTGCAGAAGGAGGCGGTGATCTCGGCCTGGGACGTCGACTCGATCTACAAGATCCCGATGGTGCTGCACGAGCAGATGCTCGACGAGATCGTGTGCCACAAGCTCGCCATCCTCGCGCGCGCCGCCGACCTCTCGTCGTGGAAGAAGCTGGTGCAGGCGCAGGAGAACCCGCAGCACGCGCTCGACATCGCCTTCGTCGGCAAGTACGTGGATCTCCAGGACTCCTACAAGAGCCTGAACGAGGCGCTGCGCCACGCCGGCATCCACACCGGCGCCAGGATCAACATCCACTACCTCGACTCCGAGGAGATCGAGAGCAAGGGGACCGCCGGCCTGGAGAGCATGGACGCGATCCTCGTGCCGGGCGGCTTCGGCAAGCGCGGCACCGAGGGCAAGATGGCGGCGATCCGCTACGCGCGCGAGAACGGCGTGCCGTATCTGGGCATCTGCCTCGGCATGCAGCTCGCCACGATCGAGTTCGCGCGCAACGTCTGCGGCCTCGCCGGCGCCAACAGCACCGAGTTCGACGCCGACACGCCGCACCCGGTGGTGGCGCTCATCACCGAGTGGCTCGACCGGACTGGCCGGATCGAGAAGCGCACCGACAAGTCCGAGCTCGGCGGCACCATGCGCCTAGGCGCGCAGAAGTGCCCGGTCGAGCCCGACAGCCTGGCCTTCTCCATCTACGGCAAGGACGTGAACGAACGCCACCGGCACCGCTACGAGGTGAACAACGTCTACGTGCCGCAGCTCGAGGCGAAGGGCTACAAGGTGTCGGCGCGCACCCCGACCGAGAGCCTGCCCGAGATGATGGAGCTGCCCGGGCACCCGTTCTTCGTCGGCGTGCAGTTCCACCCTGAATTCACCTCCACGCCGCGCGCCAGCCATCCCCTCTTCAAGGCGTTCGCCACGGCCGCCCTGCGGCACCGGGCCCGGGAAAAGCGACCCCTGTCGGTCGTTGCAGCATGAACCTTTGCGGCCACCAGGTCGGGCTTGACCGGCCGCTGTTCCTCATTGCGGGCCCCGACACGCTGGAGAGCCTGGAGCTCTGCCTGGACGTCGCGGGAAAGCTCAAGGAGCACACCGCGCGGCTCGGCATGCCCTATATCTTCAAGGGCTCCTTCGACAAGGCCAACCGCACCTCGGGCAAGAGCTATCGCGGGCCGGGCATGGAGGACGGCCTGAAGATCCTCTCGGAGGTGAAGCGCAAGATCGCAGTTCCGGTTCTGACCGACGTGCACGAGGACACGCCGGTGAAGGAGGTCGCCGCGGTCGTCGACGTCATCCAGACGCCGGCCTTCCTCTGCCGCCAGACCAACTTCATCCGCAACGCCGCCTCTGCCGGCAAGCCGCTCAAC
>DASXAO010000180.1:0-33283 GCA_036406675.1 Burkholderiales bacterium | reverse complement strand
ATCGCGCTTCACTTGATCCACGAGCGCGACTTCCCAGGCGAGATAGTCGCGCGCGTGCTGCTTGTAGTCCGACGCATGATCGTAGGGCTTGTACCAGACGTCGTCGCGCGTCGTGGTCGCACGCTCGACGCCGCCCTCGGTCGGCCTTCCGGCGGCTAGCCACGCCGCGTTTCCGCCCTCGAGCACGCTGACGCGTGCCTGCGGCCATAGCGCCGCCGCTTCGGGCGCGGCGAGATGTGCAAGCGAAGCGTCCTCCGAAGTCAGCACCAGCGAGGGAACGGCGCCGATCGTCTCGCGTGCTGCCTCCAGACGCGATCGAACGCCCCACCACGCGCCCGGAATGTGCGCATGGTAGAAGCGCAGGCTCGTCGAGAGATCAATCACCGTTCCATCCACTCGTTCGGGCGAACAGAGTGAAACCCATCTGGCGATCTCGGGCGGGCGACGCGGGCCGCTCTCCACGGCGAGCCCCGCGAGGTCATCGAGCACGTAGATCTCGTTCCAGCCCATCTGCTCGAGCCACGACGCGGTCATCACCGCACGCACGCCCTCCGGGTCGATCAGCACGACGCGCGCGTTGCGCACCGCGACATATTCGTCGCTCGCCTGCACCAGCTGTCCGCCCGGCGCATGCCGCGATCCTGCGACATGGCCGCGCTCGAACTCCTCGCGCGTGCGCACGTCCAGCATGTAGAGGGTTCGCCCCGAATCGGCCTGCCAGCGCTTCACTTCATCCGGGTCCGTGTATTTCACGTGGAAGCGTGCGGCGACCCGTTCGGCCGCGGCCAGCGCTTTCGCTTTCCCCTGTTCGGACGGCGGCGGCGCAACACGGCCCGCGCCGCGCTCGCACTCGAAGCCGGCGAGGTCCCAGCCCATCGTGCCGTCCTTCAGCGCGACGACGCGGTTGGGAATCCCGGCGTTGCGCAGCGATTGGCATCCGATGATGCTGCGCGTGCGCCCGGCGCAGTTCACCACCACCAGCGTGTCCGGGTCGGGGGCGACGTCGTGGACTCGCCAGGCGAGCTCGGCGCCCGGCACGTCGATCCCGCCCGGGATGTTCATGCGGTGGTACTCCTCGAACGGGCGGGAGTCGAGGATGACAAGCTTCTTGCCTTCGCCTACCCAGCCATTCAATTGATCGGCGGAGACCCGCGGCGTTTCGTAACGGTGCTCGACGAACTCGCCGAAGGCCTTGGACGGCACGTTGACGCCGCTGAAGAGCTCGCCGCCGGCGGCCTGCCAGGCGGCGCAGCCGCCGTCGAGGACTGCGACATCGCTGTAACCCATCGCGGCCAGGCGCTCGGTCGCCTTTTCCGCCAGCCCCTCTTCGCCGGAGTCGAGCACCACCACGGGCGCGCCGGCGCGCGGCACCAGGTCGCGGATCATGAGCTCGAGCCTCGAGAGCGGCGCGGAGCAGGCGAAGAACGGATGCCCGCGGTAGTGCACCCCCTGTTCGCGCACGTCGAGCAGCGCGAACTCCGCGCTTGCGCCGAGCGCAACGCGCACCGCCGCGAAAGTCACCTTTTTTGCCATGACCGATGCATTATGACGCCCGCGGCTTTTTCCCGGAGGAATGTCATGGCACTCAAGGCGACGAAAGCGGAAGTGTGGGCGGCCACGATCGAGGACCGCGCCGGCGGCGCGGCCGACAAGCTCGAGGCGCTGGCGCGCGGCGGGGCGAACCTCGAAATGCTGCTCGCGCGGCGCACCGAGCAGCCTGGGCAGGGCGTCATGTTCGTCACGCCGGTGAAGGGCGCCAAGGCGGTCAAGGCGGCCCAGGAGGCCGGCTTCGGCAAGCCCGAGAACATCCACTCGGTGCGGGTCGAGGGCAGCGACAAGGCGGGCCTGGGGTCGAAGATTGCGCGCGCGCTCGGCAACGCGAACGTGAGCTTCCGCGGCGTTTCGGCGGTGGCGATCGGCAGGAAATTCATCAGCTACATCGCCTGCGACAGCGCCGAGGACGCCGCCAAGGCGATCGCGGTGCTGAAGAAGCTCTAGCGGACGCGGTAGATCTCGTCTTCGAAGTCGCCGCGCCACACCGTGAGCGAGGCGCGGCTTTTCTGGGTCTGCGAGGTGAGCACGGCGCGTTCCTCGCCCTTCTTCCATTCCACCTTGTAGACCGGGCCGCGAGCTTCGGGGTTTGCGCGCGTCTCTTCCGCGGGCGCGCCGTAGCGCTTCTTGAGGAAGGCCGCCATTCGGTCGGCGTCCTTGGTGTCGAAGCGCACGTCGAACGCCTCGACGCGGTCGCTCTTGAGATAGAAAGTGATGCGCCCGGGCACGCCGCCGAACACGATCTTGGAGTCGTCGCAGCGCCGCTCCGCGGCCCTGCTCTTCCATTGCAGCGCCGCGCAGTGCGCCGTCGGGAACTGCTTCAGCACGGCCTTTTCCGAAGCGCCCAGCGCGACTTCGTTGGCGTCATAACCTGCTTGCGCCGCGCCCGCGTACAAGAGAAACATCCAGATCATTGAACGCATGCGCGTCATTTTCCCACCTCGTGGCGCCGGAAGCAGGATTCCTCGTGGTCGTTCACCATGCCGACCGCCTGCATGAACGCGTACACCGTGGTCGGCCCCACGAAGCGAAAACCGCGCCGGCGCAGGTCGTTGGAGAGCGCCTCGGCCTCGCGTCCCGCAAAGCTCCAGATGTACCTGGAAAAGCTGCCGAATTCCTTGCGCACTTCGAGCACGCGGCGCGCGTTCTCGATCGTGGCATCGATCTTGCCGGAATGCCGGACGATGCCCGCGTCGGCGAGCAGGCGCCGGCGCTCGCGCGCGCCGTATGCGGCGACTTTTTTCATGTCGAAGCGCGCGAACGCGCGCCGGTAGTTGTCGCGCTTGGCGAGAATGGTGTCCCACGAAAGCCCCGCCTGCGCGCCTTCCAGCGTCAGGCACTCGAAGAGCTTGCGGTCGTCGCGCACCGGCACGCCCCACTCCTCGTCGTGGTAGGCGATGGCGAGCGGATTGCTCGGCCATTTGCAGCGCTGCTTTTCGCTCATGGGATCGCTCGGGGAAAACGTGGTCTGTCCCTGATTTTGGGTTCCTGTTTCATGCGGTGATCACGTTGCGGGCGAAGCCGCCGAAGAGATCGAGGACGCGCTCGCGCCAGGCGGAAAGCGGGTCTTCGGGCGCCAGCAGCTCGCGCGGGCTCATGACGCGCGCCCATTGGAAGATCGAGAACAGCGCGTAGTCGGCATAGGCCGGCTGCTCTCCGCAAACGTAGGCCTGGCGCTTGAGGAGCGCCTGCATCGGCTCGAGGCCGCGTCCGAGGCGCTGCAGCGCCTCCTCGCGCCCGGAGCGCAGCTCCTCGAGCGTGCTGCGGGTCGCGCGCTCCGCCATGGCGCGGAAGTGCTCGCGATCGGCGGGGTCGACCCGCTCGTGGATCTCGGGCGCCAGCACCTGGAGCATCGCTCCGACCAGCGCGCGGTCCACCCAGGTGTTGAAGGCGTGGCTGACGCCGCGGCCGATGTCGCCGCCGAAAAGCGGCTTCTGCGGATGGCGCGATTCCAGGTGCTCGGCGATCTTCCAGGAATCGCGCACCACCTCCTCGCCGTCGCGGATGACCGGGACGGTCTTGCCGCCCGAAAACGCGATCGCCGCCTTGTCGCTCATGCGCACCGGACGGGCTTCGAACTCGAGGCCCTTGTGCGCGAGCGCCATCCGCGTTCGCCAGGAGAACAGGCTGTAGCGCCGGTCGTTCGCGCCGCCGAGCTCCCAGAGGACGATCACGCCGCCCTCTTGACCCCGGGCTCGACGACCTCGTGGCTCGCGGGCCGCGCCTTGATGCGCAGGTCCTTCAGCTCGGCGCGCTCCCGCTCCGCGTTGCGGAATGCCTGGTCTCGCGCGGTCAGATATTGCTGCGGCCAGTGCTGCGGCACATGCTGGTACCAGGCCGAAGCCTGGAGCGTGAAATACGGATTGGCGAGGTGCGGGCGGGCGAGCGCGACGAGGTCCGCCTTTCCCGAGGCGAGCAGGGTGTTGACCTGGTCTGGCGTGGTGACCGCGCCCACGGTCATGGTCGCGATGCCGACCTCGTTCCTGACCCAGTCGGCATAGGGCGCCTGGTACATGCGCCCGTACACGGGGCGCTGATAAGGCACGGTCTGGCCGGTCGAGCAGTCGATCAGGTCGCAGCCGGCGTCCTTCAGCATGCGCGTCAGCGCGATCAGGTCCTCTCCGGAGAGCCCGCCGGGAGCCCAGTCGGTCGCCGAAATTCGCGCCGACATCGGCTTCGCCTGCGGCCACACGGCGCGGCAGGCGCCGAACACCTCCAGCGGGAAGCGCATGCGATTCTCGATGCTTCCCCCGTACGCGTCGGTGCGCCGGTTGGTCAGCGGCGAGATGAAGCTGGCGAGAAGGTAGCCGTGCGCCATGTGCAGCTCGAGCATGTCGAACCCGGCCTGGTCCGCGAAGCGCGCCGAGCGGACGAAGTCGTCCACGACCTTCCGCATTCCTTTTGCATCGAGCTCCCCCGGCACCTGCGAAACGCCTTCGTAGTAGGGGATCGGCGATGCCGAAACCACCGGCCAGTTACCCGACTCGAGCGGATGGTCCATGCGCTCCCAGCCGAGCTGGGTCGAGCCCTTGCGCCCGGAATGCCCGAGCTGCATGCACAGCTTCGCTCGCGAATGGGTCTTGCAGAACCGGACTATTTTTCCAAAAGCGTCGCGTTGGGCCTCGTTCCAGAGGCCCGTGTCTCCCGGCGAAATGCGTGCCTCCGGCGAGGGGCAGGTCATCTCGACGTAGACCAATCCGGCGCCGCCGACGGCGCGGCTGCCGAGGTGGACGAAGTGCCAGTCGCCCGGCACGCCGTCGACCGCCGAATACTGGTCCATCGGCGACACCACCACGCGGTTCTCGACCACCATGTCCCGAAGGCGGAACGGCGTGAACATCGGCACCGGCGGATCCTCCGTGGAGAGGTCGAATCCTTGTGCCCGTACTTTCGCGGCATACCACCTGTGGACCTCGCGCACGAACGCGGGGTCGCGCAGCTCGAGGTTTTCCCAGGTGATCTGCTTGGAGCGCGACATCACCCCGAAGGCGAACTGCGGCGGCTCCATGCCCCAGTAGCGCTTCATGTGCTCGAACCAGGCGAGCGACACGTTGGCGGCATGCTGGGTCTTCTCGACTTCCTCGCGCCGAGCCGTGTCATACAGCCTGAGGGCGGAAGGCACGGCTTGATTGGTCGTCTTGAAAGCCTCGAACAGCGCAATAGCGTCCTCCATCGCGAGCTTGGTTCCCGAGCCGATGGAGAAGTGCGCGGTGGCCTTGGCATCGCCGACCAGGACGGCGCTCATTTTCCCTTCCTGCATTACCCAGGTCTGGTTGGTGATGTTGGGGAAATTGCGCCACAGCGAGCGGTTGGCGATGAGCGGGTGCCCGGCGAGCTCCTCGGCGAACACGCCTTCGAGCACCGGCAGCATGTCGGTCTCCGAGAGCTTGTCGAAGCCGAAGTTGCGCCAGGTCGCCTCGTCCATTTCGATCACCCAGGTCGAGCGGTCCGGCTCGTACTGGTAGACGTGGGCGAGGAGCACGCCCTCGGGCGTCTCGCGGAAGAAGTACTTGAAGGCGTCGATCGGCCGCGTCGAGCCGAGCCAGGTGAACTTGTTCGGCCGCAGGTCGACGCTCGGCTGGAAATGCTCCTTGTACCTGGAGCGGATCGCCGAGTTGATCCCGTCCGCCACCACGACCAGGTCCGAATCGGCGAACTCCTCCAGGCCCTGGACCTCGCGCTGAAACCTCATCTGCACGCCGAGCTCGCGGCCGCGGTCCTGCAGGATGTTGAGCAGCGCGACGCGCGAGCAGCCGCAAAAGCCGTTGCCGCCCGAGCGCATCACGCGTCCCTTGTAGACCACGTCCACGTCGCCCCAATAGGCGAAGCGCCGCCGGATGCGCTCGTAGGTGACGAGGTCGTAGGCCTTGAAGGTGTCGAGCGTCTGGTCGGAGAACACCACGCCGAAGCCGAAGGTGTCGTCCGGGCGGTTGCGCTCGTACACCGTGATGTCCCACCGCGGCCAGGCTTTTTTCGCCAGCAGGGCGAAGTAGAGACCGCCGGGTCCTCCTCCGATGACACTCACTCTCATGGGATCACCGCCATTGCCTCGATCTCCAGGCGCGCCTCGTTTTCCACCAGGCCGCTCACCTGCACGACCGCCATCGTCGGGTAGTGCTTGCCCATCAGGTCGCGATAGGCCGCACCAACCTCCTTCAAGGACGAGAGGTATTCCTGCTTGTCGAGCACGTACCACGTGAGGCGCACGATGTGCTCGGGCTTGCCCCGCGCCTCTTTCAGGACGGCAATGACATTCGCAAGCGCCTGGCGAAACTGCCCGGCGAACGAGCGCTCCTTCCACTCGCCCTGGCCGGTCCACCCGATCTGGCCGGCGATGAACACCAGCTTCCCCTGAGCTGCGATGCCGTTCGCGAAGCCCCGGGGTCGTGCCCAACCGGGCGGCTGAAGGACTTGCATCAGGCGCTCCTTAGCTTGAACCGCTGCAGCTTCCCCGTCTCCGTGCGCGGCAGCGTGTCGACGAACTCGACGGCGCGCGGATACTTGTACGGCGCAATGGCCTGCTTGACGTGCTCCTGCAGCGCCTTGACCGTCGAAAGCTCCTTCGCGACGTCTTTTTTCAGAACCACAAAGGCTTTCACGATGGTGCCGCGCTCCGTGTCCGGCGTGCCGACCACGGCGCATTCGGCGACCGCCGGGTGCGCGAGGAGCGCGCCCTCGACCTCCGGGCCGGCGATGTTGTAGCCCGCCGAGATGATCATGTCGTCGGTGCGCGCCTGGAAGAAGAAGTAGCCATCCGCGTCCACGAGATAGGCGTCGCCGGTGACGTTCCAGCCTTTCTGCACGTAGTCCTTCTGCCGCTCGTCGGCGAGGTAGCGGCAGCCGGTCGGCCCCTTCACCGCGAGGCGTCCCACCGTCCCCGCGGCGCACACCCGGCCCTCCTCGTCGAGCACCGTCGCGCGGTAGCCGGGGATGGCATACCCGGTCGCGCCGCGGCGCACGCGCTCCGGAAGGTGCGAGATGAAGATGTGGATCATCTCGGTCGACCCGATGCCGTCGATGATCTCGATGCCGGTCGCCTCGCGAAACAGCTCGCGCGTGGCGTCGGGCAGGGCCTCGCCCGCCGACACGCAGCGCTTCAGCGACGACAGGTCGAAGTCGCGCGCGATGGCCGCCATCTGGCGGTACATCGTCGGCGCCGAGAAGCACACCGTGGCCTTGAAGCGCTCGATGGTCTCGAGCAGCGTGTCGGGGGTGTGCTTCTCGACCAGCACGGTGGAGGCGCCGTGGCGCATCGGAAAGCACAGCACGCCGCCCAGGCCGAAGGTGAAGGCGATCGGCGGCGTGCCGCAGAAGACGTCGTCCTTCTGGGCGCGCAGGATCGAGCGCGGGAACGCGTCGCACATCGCCACCACGTCGCGGTGGAAGTGCAGCGTGCCCTTCGGCCTGCCGGTGGTTCCCGATGTGAACGCGATCAGCGCCACGTCCTCGGCCGCGGTCGGCACGTTGTTGAACCAGAGCGGCTGCTTGAGCGAAAGCGCGTCCAGCGCGTCGGGCGCGTCGTCATGCCAGTAGCTCACCTGCTCGAGCGTCGGGCACGCGGCCGCAGCGCTCGACAGCTCGGCCTCCAGGCGCTTGTCGCAGAGCGCGTGCGAGACCTCGGCTTTCTGGAGAATCTCGGTCAGCTCTTTCGCACGCAGCAGCGGCATCGTGGCCACGCAGACGCCGCCCGCCTTCATCACGGCGAACCAGCACGCCGCCATCATCGGGTTGTTGGGCCCGCGCAGGAGCACACGGTTGCCCGGCTTGAGCCCCATCGAGCGCACCAGCACGTTGGCGATGCGGTTCGCCTGCGTGAAGAGCTGCGTGTAGGTGCATTCGCCGTCGGGCGTGCGCAGGGCGATGCGATGGCCGTAGCCGCGGGTCACCGGCTTGTCGAGAAGCTCGGTGGCGCAATTGAGCCTGCCCGGGTACTGCAGCTCGGGCAGCTCGAACACGAGCTCGGGCCAGGCCGCGGTGGGCGGCAGGTTGTCGCGCGCGAAAGTATCGACGTGCGCGGTGTAGCGCGTCATTTCAGGAGATCCCTGGCGATGACGATCTTCTGCACCTCGGTCGCACCCTCGTAGATGCGCAGCGCGCGAACCTCGCGGTAGAGCTTCTCCACCGGGTGGCCGCGCATCACCCCGAGCCCGCCGCAGATCTGCACCGCCTCGTCGACCGCGCGCTGCGCCGACTCGGTGGCGAACATCTTCGCCATCGCGGCCTCGCGCGTCACGCGCGCCGCGCCGGTATCCTTCTTCCACGCCGAGCGATACGTGAGCAGCGCCGCCGCGTCGATGCCGGTCGCCATGTCGGCGAGCTTCGCCTGCGTCATCTGGAAGTCGGCGAGGGTCTGGCCGAACATCGTGCGGCCGCGCGCCCTGGCGAGCGCCTCGTCGAGCGCGCGGCGCGCGAAGCCGAGCGCGGCGCCGGCGACCGTGGTGCGAAAGATATCCAGGCCGCGCATCGCGAGCTTGAAGCCCTGCCCCGGCTCGCCGAGCGGCTCCGCGCGGGCGTCCCTCATCCTGACCGTGGCCATGGGGTGCGGCGCCACGATGTCGATGCGCTGCGAGGCGTCGACTTCGCCGGCCTCGACGATGAACGCGCTGATCCCCTGCTCCGCCCGCGCGAAAACGACGTAGAAGTGGGCGATGCCGCCGTTGGAGATCCAGGTCTTCTCGCCGTCGAGCACCCAGCCGCCGGAGGCCTGCCGGGCGCGGGTTTTCAGGGCCTGCACGTCGGAGCCGGCCTCGGGCTCCGACAGCGCGAACGCGCCGATCGCCTCTCCCGCGGCCGCCCTGCGCAGGTAGCGCTCCTTCTGCTCGGCGGTCCCGGCGAGGGAGATCGGGATGGTCGAGAGGCCCGCCATGGCGAAGGCGAAGTCCGCGAGACCCGCGTGATAGGCGAACACTTCGCGCAGCAGCGCGATCGAGCGAACGTCGGGCCGCTCCGACACGCAGTAGTGGAGGAACCCGGCGCAGCCAAGGTCCTGCACCAGCCGCTTGCAGATCGCATCCGCATCCGCGCCGTGGGCGTGCGCGAGGTTGGCATGCGCCCAGGCATCGGCCTCGATCGCGAGCTTCGCGTGCTGCGCCTCGAAAAAGGGCCAGTCGTAGTGTGCCAGCCGATCCATCAGTCGCCCTGGAAGCGCGGTTTCTGCCTGGCCGCAAATGCCTCGTAGGCGCGGCGAAAATCGTGGCTCTGCATGAGGCGCGCCTGCGCCACCGCCTCCATTTCGATCGCCTCGTCCACCGCGACGTTCCATTCCTCGTGCAGCATCCTCTTCGTCACGGCATGCGCCGCGGTCGGACCTTCAGCGAGCTGTTTCGCCACGTCGAGCGCCTTCGGCAGGACGGGATCCGACACCTGGTTGAAGAAGCCCCAGGCGAACCCCTGCTCCGCGCTCATGGACCGGCCGGTGTAGAGAAGCTCCGCGGCGCGGCCCTGGCCGACGATGCGAGGCAGCAGCGCGCAGGCTCCCATGTCGCAGCCGGCGAGCCCGACGCGCACGAAGAGAAACGCCACGCTTGCGCTCGGCGCGGCATAGCGCAGATCGCTCGCCATGGCGAGAATCGCGCCGGCGCCCGCGCAGACGCCTTCGACCGCGGCGATCACCGGCTGCGGGCAGCGGCGCATCGCCTTCACCACGTCGCCGGTCATGCGCGTGAACTCGAGCAGCTCGTCGGGCCCCATCCGGGTGAGCGGCCCGATGATCTCGTGCACGTCGCCGCCCGAGCAAAAATTGCCGCCGGCGCCGGTAACGACGACGCTCTTGACCGCCGTTTCATTCTCCATCTGACGGAAAACATCGCGCAATTCCGCGTAGGACTCGAAGGTGAGCGGGTTCTTGCGCTCGGGGCGGTTCAGCGTGACGACGCCCACCTTGCCCTCGGTGCGCCACAGAAAGTGCCTGGGCTGGATCATGAAGCGACCTCCACGGCGTGCTGCTTCAGCTTGGCGAGGAGCTTGAGGAGCTCGTCCTGGTCGCGCCGGCTCATGCCGGCAAGGAGCTCGACCACCCACTCCTCGTGCGCCCGCGCCATCTCGGCGAAGCTCTTTTCGCCGGCGCGGGTGAGGCGGATCCGGAAGGCGCGCCGGTCGGCGGGCTCCTCGAGGCGCTCGACCAGGCCTTCCTTCTCGAGCTGATCGACGATCGCCGTGACGTTGCCGCCCGTGACCATCAAGAGGCGCGACAGCTCGCTCATCTTGAGGCCCTCGGCATGGCGCTCGAGCTGCGCCATGAGGTCGAACCGCGGCAGGGTGGTGGCGAAGCGCTCGCGCAGGCGCGAGCGCACCCGGCGCTCGATCAGCTGGGTGCAGGTGAGAAGGCGCAGCCAGATGCGCAGCGCCCGGTGGTCGCCGGCGCGGGCGATGGTTTCACGGTCTGCGAGCAGGCGCTGTACTCCAAGCCTCAATAGATTAAGCTTGAAGCAACTCGGTGTCCCCTGTCAACGCCTGCGGCCAACCCCGACCAGTCAGCCTCGGTCAACCGCCCTTGGGCAGGTAGTCCTTGAAGGCCTCACTGCGCTTCCAGCCTGGAACAGGCGTCGGCCGGTCCGGCGCCGGCACGTAGGGCGAAGCCTCGACCAGCTGCATGCGATGGATGTAGCGCGGGCAATTGGGAAAGATGTGCCGCGCGCGCACCCGGACGATCGCCTGCGCCTCCGGATAAGCGTCCCGCAGCGGATCGTCGAAATGCAGCGCAGCATCGCCGTTGACGCGCAGCCGCCTGCCCTTCTGGAAATCGATGAACAGGATGCCGACGGCAGGGTTGGCCGAAATGTTGCCGAGGCTTTTGAACATGCCGTTGCCGTCGTAGCTCGGAAACGCGAGCGTGTCCGGCGCGGCGACCCGCACGAATCCCGGCGCACCCCCCTTGTACGAGCAGTCTGGCTGGCCCTGCGCGTCGGCGCTGGCGAGGAAGAAGAAGCACTGCTCGGCAATGAATGCCCGATCTTCCTCGCTGAACTCGGCGCGCAGCAGCTTCTCGGCCAGGCGATCGGCGATGCGCCGGCTGTCGAAGCGCTCCTGCAGCGCGCGGCTGTGGTCGTGATAGAGATCCATGAGCAGGCCCCTTTATTGAAGCTCGATGCCGGCCGCGCGCACCACGCGCGTCCATTTGTCGAGCTCGCGGCGGATCAGCGCGGCGAACTCGGCCGGCGTGCTGCCGACCGGCTGTGCGCCGTCGAGCGCGAGCTTCTCCTTCATCTCGTTGCTCTGCAGCGCCTTGGCGGCCTCGGCGTGCAGCCGGCCGACGATCTGCGCCGGCGTGCCGGCGGGCGCGGCCATTCCGTACCACTGCATCGCGTCGTAGCCCGGCACGCCCGCTTCGGCCACCGTGGGCACCGTGGGAAACGCCTCGACGCGGCTCGGGCCGGATACGGCGAGCGCGCGCACGCGCCCGGAGTCCACGTGGGGCTTGGCGGTGAGCGCATTGGCGAACATTGCCGCGATCTGGCCGCCGATCACGTCGGTCACGGCCGCCGCGGTGCCGCGGTACGGGACGTGCTGCAGGTCGATGCCCGCCATGCTCTTCAGGAGCTCCATGGAAAGATGTGGCGACGTGCCGATCCCGGGCGTGCCATAGCTCAACGCCCCGGGCTTCGCCTTCGCCAGCGCGATGAATTCGGCGAGCGACTTCACCGGCAGCGCCGGATTCACGACCAGCACGTTGGGGGCGGTGGCGGCAAGCGTGATCGGCGCAAAGTCGCGCACCGGATCGTAGGGAACCTTCTTGTAGAGCACCGAGTTGAGCGCGAGCGTGCTCGCCGTGACGAGGAGCGTGTAACCGTCTCCCGGGGACCGCGCCACGCTTTCGATGCCGATCATGTTGCCCGCGCCGGGCTTGTTCTCCACCACGAACGGCTGGCCGAACGCCTTTGAAAAGTGCTGTGCCAGCACGCGCGCGAGAATGTCCGTGCCGCCGCCGGGGGGCGAAGGCACGACCACCTTGACCGGGCGCGTCGGATAATCGCCCTGTGCATTTGCATTTCCGACGAAAAGAAATGCAATTAGAAGCGTCCTAGCCCACGGCATTCAGTTTCCTCCCGTTGCGCTCCACCGGCTTCGCGGCGACCAGGACGAACGCGATGACGCACGGCCCGGTGCCGCGGTTCACCCAGTTGTGCACCGTGCCGCGCTGGACGAGCACGTCGCCCGCGCGCAGGCGTACCGTCTCGCCCTCGAGCTCCATGTCGATTTCGCCCGCGAGCACCACCGCGTAGTCGACCGACTCGGTGCGATGGTTGCGCGGCGCGACGCCGGGAGCGTACTCGACGATCCGGAACACCGTGCCGTTCGGGTCGGTCGTGGCCACTTCGCGGGCCGCGCCGTCCCGCTCGTCGCCGTTGTCGGCCGGAAACGCGCCGGTGGACCACACCACGCAGCTCGCATGGTTCGGCCGGCGAGAGATCACGTTCCGGCAGAGCTCGTCGATCGCCACGCGCGCCGTGCCCTGCGCGTCGTGGCCGGTCACCACCCTTCGAATGGACAGCGTCATGTCACTCCCGCGTGATCAGAAGATGCCCGAGGCGCCGCGCCCGGGGATAGTCGCGCTGCACGGAGCGGAAGATACGCCGCAAATTGCGCCATGGCGACGGGTCGCGGTAAAACCGGTGGAGGAACAGGAGATCCGCGACCAGGCTCGCCATCCAGTCCACGCGCGTCGTGTAGCCGATCACCGCGCGCATGCCGGTCTTCCTGAGGAACGCTTTCGCGAAGCGCTCGCCCTGCGCACCGCGCAGCACGCTGCAAGCCGCGAAGTAGACGAGGTTCCGATAGCCGCGGCCGTAGCCCGCGAACGCTTCGATGAGCGGCTCGGC
This sequence comes from Burkholderiales bacterium, assembly GCA_036406675.1. Classification (GTDB taxonomy): domain Bacteria; phylum Pseudomonadota; class Gammaproteobacteria; order Burkholderiales; family SG8-39; genus SCGC-AG-212-J23. The sequence goes on along the minus strand of DASXAO010000180.1, from coordinate 20,414 downwards.
GCCAATGTCGCCCGTGAGCGAGATGACCGTTCCCGGCTTGCCGTGGAAAGCGAGGTAATAGACCGGCGCGTCGAAGAGATCGGCCTGGCGCCACATCACTCCGTCCGGGCGCCGGGCGTAATACGCGAGCCCCTGCGCCGATTCCACGAACCGGTGCGCCACGCGCAGCGGCGGGCTGACGAGCGGCGCCAGGCCCTCGAAGAACGGCTTGACCGAGAAGCTCTCGAACAGCCTCTCGTTCCAGTAGGTTTCGAGGCACACCAGCTTCGCCGGCGGTTTCATCCTAGAATGATCGCATCATGCGTCGCCTCCTTGTCGCGGCCGTCGCCGCCGCGCTGGTTCCGTTCCACTCCGCGCGCGCGCAGCAGGCGAACGCGACCCAGATGGACACGATCACCGAGATCTTTCGCTGCATGGCGCAGGGGTTGCCGCAGGACTTCGAGAGCGCGCACATGATCGTCGAGCTGGAACACCCGGGCGACTCCACCGGCAAGGTGCGCTACCTCTTTTTCCGCAAGGACGCTGCGGACAAGCCCGAATTGTTTACGCCCTGCGACACCGACGGCCCGCCGAAAGCCCTGATCGCGCTGCGCGACCAGGAACCGGCCGCGCGCCGCGGCTGGACCACCGCGCGCCTGGTGCTCGAGCGCGACGGCAGCTTCCGCCTCAACTACGACTTTCCGCCTAAGTAGCCTTGGCCAGGCCTCTCTCCAGCAGCTCGAGCAGGCGAGCGGCGCCCGCAGCGTCCAGCTTGCCGGCTGCGAGGGCCAGCGGCACCGTGCGCAGCGCCAGGCGGCAGTAGAAATCGCGTAGCGCCGGGTCGAACCCGCCGAGGGCAGCCAGGTGGCGCTCGAGCGTCATGGCATCACCGCGCGCCACCGAGCCCGCCATGGCACGCGGCAATCCAGAATGCTCGATCGCGTCCAGGCTGCCGCGCGCGAGCGGCAGAAGCGCGGCCAGCGCATCGTTCTCGGGGATGCCGAGACGCGACCAGATGGTCACCGCCTCCGCGAGGAGAGCGGTGACGAACGGCCCGGCGTAATGTGCCGCCGCGTGGTAAGCGGCGCGCGCGCCGGGAGGCACCCGCAACGCTCGCGCACCGAGATCCGCCACGATGCGAAGCAAGATCGTCGCGAGCGGCTCTTCGGCCTCTACGGCGACGGCACAGCCCTTCAGGCCACGCGCCGCGACTTCCGGGTCGGCGAACATCTGCAAGGGATGGAAGCCGCCGACCCGCGCGCCCTGGTTCTTCGCATGCTGCAGAACCTCGAGTCCGGCAGCGCCGCTGCAATGGACCACCGACTTGTTCGTCCAGGCGAGCTCCGCGCAGGCCGCGCTCAGCGAATCGTCCGGGACCGTAAGAAAGACGAGGTCCGAGGCCTCGACGACGGACTTCTTTTGTTCCAGGGCGCGGCCCACGACGCCCACGAGCGGGTAACCGGACCGAGAAAGCGCGAGCGAGAGCCCCTTGCCGACCCGGCCTGCGCCGATGAAGCCGACGCGGGGCCGGCCTTCAGTCACGATACGAGCGATCGACTCGATCGAGCGAGCGCAGCAGAGCCGGCCACTCGAGCAGGCCATAGCCGCTGCCCGCCTTCTGCGCGCCTTCCTTGATGCTGGGATTGGTGAGCGCTTCGTTGTCGAGCGTGATCTCCGTTCCGGACAGCACCTCGGCCGTCAGAGCCACGACCTCGGGCTTCGCCTGGTGCAGCGGCCGCTGGCAGGAGAGCAGCTGGACCTGAATGCGGCAGGCCTGCTCGAGCCAGTAGATCATGTTGAACGCCTGCGGGATGCTCGGCCCGCAGGCGAGCAGGCCGTGGTTGCGCAGGATCATGGCGTTGTGCTTGCCGAGGTGCGCCACCAGCCGGCCCTTCTCGCCGCGATTGAAGGCCGGACCCTCGTACTCGTGGTAGGCGACATGGCCGTGAAAGCGCATCGCCGTCTGCGAGAGCGGCAGCAGCCCTTCCTCCATCGCCGATACCGAGATTCCCGCCGGCGTGTGAGTGTGGATCACGCACTGCGCGTCCTCGCGCGCCTCGTGGACGGCGCTGTGGATGATGTAGCCGGCGGCATTGACCGAGTAGCCGTGGTCGGGCTTTTCGACGATGTTGCCCGCGAGGTCGACCTTGATCAGGCTCGAGGCGGTGACTTCCTCGTAGAGCATTCCGTACGCGCTGATCAGGATGTGGTGCTCCGGCCCGGGGACGCGCGCCGTGATGTGGTTGTAGATGAGATCGGTCATGCCGTACTTCGCGACCAGGCGATAGCACGCCGCCAGATTCACGCGCAGGTCCCACTCCGCTTCGCTGACCCGCTCCTGCATCGAACGCATCGGCTTCATGGCGCTCCTCCGCGCCCATTATGCCGCGCGGCGGCGGGAGCTAGGCTTTTCTCAGGAAGTCGAAATCGCAGCCGTGCTCGGCCTGCAGCACGTGGTCCATATAGAGCTTTGCGTAGCCGCGTGCGGGCGGAGGGACCGGCGGCGTCCACGCCGCTTTGCGCTTTTGCAGCTCCCCTTCCGACACGAGCAAATCAATGCTCCTTGATTTCACTGAAAGCCGGATCCGATCGCCGTTGCGCACCAGGGCGAGCGCGCCGCCAACCGCCGCTTCGGGCGACACGTGCAGCACGATGGTGCCGTACGCGGTGCCGCTCATGCGGGCATCCGAGATGCGCACCATATCCTTCACGCCGGCGCGCGCGAGCTTTTGCGGAATCGGCAGGTAGCCCGCCTCCGGCATGGCGTAACCGGATTTGGGCCCGGCGTTCTGCAGCACGAGGAAATCATCCGGCGTGACGTCGAGCTGCGGGTCGTCGATGCGCGCCGAGAGATCGTCGAGCGACGCGAACACCACGGCGCGGCCTTCCCGCTCGAAGAGCTTCGGGTCCGCCGCGGAGCGCTTGAGAATGGCGCCGTTCGGGGCGAGCGAGCCGAACAGGGCCACCAGGCCGCCTTCCTTCGCCAGAGGCTCTTTGAAAGGCTTGACCACCGCTCGGTCGACCCAAGCTGGATGCTGCTCGAGGACTTCGCCCAACGTGCTGCCGGCGACGGTCATGCAGTCGAGGTGCAGCAGCGGCTTCAGCTCTCGCATCACCGCGGCGACGCCGCCCGCGGCGTAGAGATCCGACATGTAATGCTGGCCGGTCGGCTTGAGATCGACCAGCACCGGGGTGGAATCGGAGAGCTGATTCAGGTGCTTCAGGTCGATCTTGATGCCCGCCCGACCGGCTACGGCAGTGAGGTGCACGATCGCATTGGTGGAGCCGCCGATCGCGAGCAAGACCCGGAGCGCGTTTTCGACCGATTTTTCAGTGATGATTTGGGAAGGTTTCAGCCCGGTCTTGATCAGCTCGACGGCGCATCGGCCGGTAGCCTCGGCGGCGCGCAGGCGGTCGGCGTGCACCGCGGGGATGGCCGCGCTGCCGGGCAGCACCATGCCGAGCGCCTCCGCGATCGACGCCATGGTCGAAGCGGTGCCCATCACCGCGCAGGTCCCTGCGGTGGTGGCGAGGTTGCCTTCGATGGTCTCGATCTCGGCGGAGCTCACCTTGCCGGCGCGGTGCATGGCCCAGAACCGGCGGCAATCGGTGCAGGCGCCCAGGCGCTCGCCCTGGAACGACGTCGGCATCATCGGTCCGGAGACGAGCTGCACCGCCGGCAGGTTCGCCGAGGTGGCGCCCATGAGCTGCGCCGGAACCGTCTTGTCGCAGCCGCCCACGAGCACCACCGCGTCCATGGGCTGGGCGCGGATCATCTCCTCGACGTCGATCGACATCAGGTTGCGGAACATCATCGAGGTCGGGCTGAGGAACACCTCGCCCAGCGACACGGTGGGAAACTCGATCGGCAGCGCGCCGCCGGCGAGCACCCCGCGCTTCACCGCCTCGATCAGCTCTGGGAAATGCCGGTGGCAGTTGTTGAAGCCGCTCTTCGAGTCCGCGATTCCCACCACCGGGCGGGCGAGCATCTCGCCCGAGTAGCCCATGCTCTTCGCGAACGAGCGCCGAAGGTAAAGCGAGAACGCCGGGTCGCCGTAGTTGGTGAGCCCCTTGGCCAGTCCCTTCGGCTTCGTCTCGCTCATCGCATCAGCCCTCGCGCACCGGCTCCACGTAGATCTCGACCCGGCGGTTCTGCTGCCGCCCGGCTTCCGTGTTGTTGCTCGCCACCGGCTCGGACTCGCCCTTGCCCGCGGTAGCGAGGCGCACCGGGTTCACCTTCTTCGATTCGAGGTACTGCGCCACCGACAAGGCGCGGCGCTGCGAGAGATCCTGGTTGTACTTGTCGGTGCCGACGTTGTCCGTGTGGCCGACTACCGTGAGCGTGGTCTTGTTGTACCGCGTCATCACGTCGGCGACCTTGTCCATCGTGGTGTAGAAGCCCTGCTTGATGCTGGTGGAGTTGGTGTCGAACGCGGTGTTGCTGGTCATGGTGATGCGCACCACGTCGTTCGGCATCTTGTCGACCTTCGCTTCCCCGGTCTGGATCTCCTTCGCCAGGTTCTTTTCCAGGTCGCGCTTCTGGTTGTCCATGTAGGTGCCGACCGCGCCGCCTGCGAGCCCGCCGCCGATAGCGCCGATGATCGCGCCCCTCGAGCGGTTGCCGCTGTAAGCCGTGGCGCCGAGCACGGCGCCGCCCACCGCGCCCATCGCAACGCCCTGGTTCGTGTAATTGGTCGGGATGCTATCGCACGCCGTCAACGCAAATGCCAACACGACCGCTGTAGAGATTTTTTTCATGTGTTGCTCCATATCTCCTGTGAGACCTCCATGATGAGCTCGAGCTTGCGACGCGTGTCGTCCGGCGTGATCGGCTGGCCGCCTCCGCCGCCGCTCGAGAACCCGCACTGCGGACCGATGCCAAGCTGCTCGAGCCCCGCGTAGCGCGAGGCCGCATCGATCTGCCGCTTCAAAAAATCCTTCGTTTCCAGTACCGCAGTCTTGGTGCTCACGAGGCCGAGGATCACCCGCTTGCCCCTGGGCACGTGGCGCAGCGGCGAGAAGTCGCCGGCGCGGGCGCTATCGTACTCGAGGCAATAGACATCGGCATCCACGCTGTTGAAAAGCGCCTCGGCGATCGGTTCGTAGCCGCCTTCGGCCATCCACGCGCCTTTGAGATTCCCGCGGCACAGGTGAATGCCGAGCGTCATGCCGGCGGGACGCCCAGCGACTGCGTCGTTGAAGAGGCGCGCGTAGCGCCCGGTGAGCTCGTCGACGTCCTCGCCCCGCGCCGCAACGTCAGCACGCGCGCGCGCATCGCAATTGCAAGGCAACGCGGTGTCGTCGAGCTGCAGGTAGCTGCAGCCCGCCGCAGCAAGCTCGGCGATCTCTTCCCTGTAGATCTTCACCAGATCGGAAAAATACGCTTCCCGGTCCGCATATATTGCAGGCTCGAACGACTTCGGCCCAAGGAAGTAGTGCATCACGTCGGGGGCCGCCATGGTCACCTTCGGCGTCCCCTTCCTGACGACCGATTTCAGGAACTCGTAGTCGTCCGTTACGATGCGCCGCTTGCGCCGCAGCCGGGAGCTCGCATAGGGAGAGGAGGCGATCCCGACGACCTCGCTGTCGTTGCGGAAGCTCAGCGTTCCCTCCCGCAAGCCGAAGCCCTCTACCGCGTCGATGAAGCCGGCCGACCAGCTGCGGCGCCTGAACTCGCCGTCGGTGATCGTCGGCAGGCCGATCGATTCCTGGAACGCCACGATCTCGCGGATGCACTGCTCCTGGATTTCCCGGAAATCCTCGGTGCCCAGATTCCGGCTCTTGTGGGCGCGCGCCGCGTCCAGGAGCCGCTGCGGCCGCAGGAAGCTGCCGACGTGCTCCACCCTGAACATCAGCCGTACTCGGCGCGCAGCATCCGCGCCGCTTCGACCATCGCCTTCATCTTGCCGAACGCGACGTCGCGCGGCAGGTACTTCATGCCGCAATCGGGCGCAACGATGACGTTTTCCTTTGGGACATGGGGCAGCGCCCTCTTCACCCGGGCGAAAACCTGCTGCGGCGTTTCGATCTTCGGGTCGGAGAGATCGATGCAGCCCACCATGATCTTTTTCCCCGCCAGGGTGTCCAGGACCGCGGTATCGAGGTTCGATTGCGCGGTTTCGATCGAGATCTGCTTTACCGGCGATCCGGCGAGCTCGGGCAGGAACGAATAGCCCGCCGGCCGCTGGTGGATGATGGCGGCGTAGCCGAAGCAGATGTGCACTGCAGTCGTGCCGGTGACTCCCTCCAGGGCCTTGTTCAGCGCCTTCAGCCCGTACTCGCGCGCCTTCTCGGGGCGCGCCTGCATGTAGGGCTCGTCTATCTGCACGATGTCGGCGCCCGCGGCGAAGAGGTCGCGGATCTCCTGGTTCACCGCCGCCGCGTAATCCATCGCCGCCTCCTCGGCGCTCTCGTAGAAGTCGTTCTGCGCCTGCTGCGACATGGTGAACGGGCCCGGCACGGTCATCTTCACCTGCTTTTTCGTGTGCTTCTTGAGGAACAGCAGATCCTCGACTTCGACTGCGTGCCTGCGCCTCACTTTGCCGACGATGCGCGGCACCGGATTGGGGTGGCCCGAGCGGTCGAGCGCGGTGCCGGGATGGTCGATGTCCACGCCCTCGAGCGCGGTGGCGAAGCGGTTCGAGTAGCTCTCGCGCCGCGTCTCACCGTCGGTGATGATGTCGAGCCCCGCCTCCTCCTGCGCGCGGATCGCGATCACGGTGGCGTCGTCCTGCGCTTCCTTCAGAAAAGCTTCCTCGACCCGCCAAAGCTCGCGCGCACGCACGCGCGGCGGGAAGCGCCCGGCCAGCTTCTTGCGGTCGATCAGCCATTCGGGCTGCGGGTAGCTGCCGACCAGCGTGGTTGGAAAGAGCATTTGCCTATCCTGGCTTTCTACCCATCGACGAATTTCGGGGAAATCTTCCGCAGCCGCCGCGGATCGATCCGTCCGCTGCGCTGGATGTAGCTCCAGGCGAACTCGCGCGGCGCGAGGCGCATGTGCTCGGGGAACCGATCGTACCAGTTGCCGCTCGCATCCGCCGCCACGACCAGCTTCTCGACGATCGGCCTGCGCGCCGCCTCGAAGCTTTCCAGTGCCTTCTCGATTCGATCTGCTCCGTCCAGGGCTTTGACCAGGGCGATGGCATCCTCCATCGCGAGGCGCGTCCCCGACCCGATCGAAAAGTGCGCGGTGCGCAGGGCGTCGCCGATCAACACCACGTTGCCCGCCCACCACCGCCGGCTTCTTACGTTGGGGAAATTCCGCCACACCGACTTGTTCGAAACGAGACGGTGCCCTCCCAGGCTCTCGGCAAACGTCCGTTCGCAGTATTCAAGTGTTGTCGGCTCGTCCATGCGGGAGAAGCCGGCACGTTGCCACGTCGCCGCATCGCACTCGAAAACGAAGGTGCTCAGGTCCCGTGCGTGGCGGTAGTGGTGGGCGTTGAAAGTCCCGTGCTCGTTCTCGACGAAGGTCTGGGTCAACGTGGGAAAGATCTTAGTGGTGCCGAACCAGGCGAACTTGTTGGCGAGCGGCGTGATGGTGGTGCCGAAGTCGGCCGTGCGGCGCACGAACGAATTGGCGCCGTCGGCCGCCACCACCAGGTCGAATCCCTCGAGCTCCCGATCGGAAGAAATCGCTTTCGAATACTCGGGGGCGATGCCAACGCTCGCCGCGCGCTGCTGCATAAGCCGCAGGAACTGCAGGCGCCCGATGGCCGAGAAGCCGATGCCGTCGATGACCACGGGCGTGCCGCGGTGCACCACCGTGAGGTCGGTCCACGCTTCCATGTGCGGCGTGATGGCGTCGTAGGTCCCGGGATCGTCGCCGCGCAGGAACTCGAGCGCCCTGTCCGAGAACACCACGCCGAAGCCGAAGGTCGCGCCGGGCGGGTTCTGCTCGACCACGCGCAGCGCGCACCCCGGGCTCGCCTTCTTGAAGAGGTACGAGAAATAAAGCCCGGCGGGACCGGCGCCGACGACGAGGACCTTCATCGCCGCCGATTCTAACGGCCCTATTTTTCGCCGAAGAGCTCGACGATCTGCTCGCGCAGCCAGCGGTTGCCGGCGTCGGCCTCGAAGCGCTCGTGCCAGTGCACGCCCACGTCCGCCGGCGGGATCGGCACCGGCGGCGGCAGCGACTTGAAGTTTCCCCGGCGCTCGTACACTCGCGCCACGCGCGCCGGCAACGTCAGGATGAGGTCGGTGCGCTCGAGCACCATCGGCACCACGGTGAAATGCGGCACCCGCAGCGCCACGCGGCGCGAGATGCCGGCGCGCTCGAACGCCTCTTCGATCACGCGGTGGCCGCCGCGGTAGCTGACCAGCACGTGCGACGCATTGAGGAAGGTTTTTCTCGTCAACGACTTGATCTTGTGGTCGGCGCGCATCAGGCACAGGTAAGGATCGCGGAAGAGCGCCGTGCGCCGCACCGGGGCGCCGAGGCCCGGCAGGAAGCCCACCGCGAGGTCGAGCGCGCCCGCGGCGAGCGCCGCGCCGATGTCCTCGACGTCCAGCCCGGCGGCCTCCAGCCGCACCCCCGGCGCCCGGCGCCGCACTCGCTCGATGAGCGGCGGCAGGAACTCGATCTGCCCGAGGTCCGACATGTAGAAGCGAAAGGCGCGGGTCGAGGTGGCCGGGTCGAAGCCCGGGCCGTGCGCGAGCGCCGACTCCAGGAGCGCAAGTGCTTGCCTTACCGGCCCGGCCAACTCGCGCGCAAAGGGCGTCGCGTCCATGCCGCCCGGGGTGCGCAGGAAGAGCGGGTCCTCGAACAGGGCGCGCAGCCGGGCGAGCGCGTTCGACACCGCCGGCTGGGTCAGCCCGAGGCGCGCCGCGGCCGGCGTGACGCCGCGCTCCCGGAGCACCGCGTCGAATACGCGCAGCAGGTTGAGATCGATGTCCTGAACATTCACGGCAATGATTCATAACATGAGCGTCATTGATTTGACAAATAAACCGCCCGGCGCCTACCCTCGCCTCTTCCTTAAGAGGAGGAATCGGATCCCATGAAGCGCGTTCTCTGCCTTGCCCTCGCCGCCGGCCCGGCGCTCGTCGCGGCCCCGGCGCACTCACAGGAAGCGACGCTGCGCCTGGTCAGCGCGTTTCCGGAAAGCGTGTTCTACGTCAAGCGCACCACCGACTGGATCGCGGACGTCAACAAGGACGGCAAGGGCGTGCTGCAGATCAACTTCATCGGCGGTCCCAAGGCGATCCCGACCTTCGAGGTCGGCAACGCGGTCAAGACGGGCGTCGTCGACATGGCGATGACCACCGGCGCCTATTACACCAACGTGATGCCCGAAGCCGATGCGCTCAAGCTCGCCGAGGTGACGGCGGCCGAGCAGCGCAAGAACGGCGCCCATGCCCTGATCGACAAGATCTGGCGCGAAAAGGGCAACATGGTCTATCTCGCGCGCGTGGTCGAGTTCACGCCCTTCCACCTCTACATCAACAAGAAGATCGACAAGCCCGACCTCACCGGCATGAAGATCCGCATCACGCCGGTGTACCGCGAGTTCTTCCAGGCGCTGCACGCGCAGGTGATGACCACCGCGCCCGGCGAGGTGTACACGGCGCTCGAGCGCGGCGTGATCGACGGCTACGGCTGGCCGATCCACCTGCTGTTCGACCTCAACTGGCAGGAAAAGACCAAGTACCGCGTCGACCCCGGCTTCTACAACGCCGAAGTGTCGATCATCATGAACCAGGACAAGTGGAAGGCGCTCAGCGCGAAGCAACGCGACTATCTCCAGAAGAAGGCGCTCGCCTACGAGGCGCAGAACGACTTCTGGAAGGCCTACAACCAGAACGAAGCCAAGCGCCAGGCCGAAGCCGGCATCCAGACCATAACCTTCGACGCGGCGACGGCCAAGGCCTACGTCGAGAAAGCGAAGGAAGTCGGCTGGGAGGCCGCGATCAAGCAGAGCCCGCAGTATGGGCAGCAGCTGCGCAAGGTGCTGGCGAAGTAGATGCAGCGGCTGGAAGCGGCCTACGGCAAGCTGCTCGAGGTCCTCGCCCTCGCGGCGTGCGCGCTGGTGTTCGGCATGACGCTGATGATCTGCGCCGACGTGCTGCTCCGAAACGTGCGCCTCATCCCCGGCGTCGCCGGCCTCGAGTGGAGCACCGAGATTTCCGAGGCGATGCTGTATCTCGTCACCATGCTCACCGCACCCTGGCTGCTGCGCCGGGGCCAGCACATCCGGGTCGACATCGTCCTGCGCGCGGTGCCGAAACGGGTCGGCTGGGTGTTCGAGTGGGTGGTCGACGCGCTCGGCCTGGCCTGCTGCCTGGTCATCGCCTACTACGGGGCGCGTGCGGCGCTCGCCAGCTTCCACGCGGGAGCCCTGTCGATCAAGACGCTGGTGACGCCCGAATGGTGGCTGCTCAGCGTGCTGCCGGTCGCGTTCCTCGCGCTGTCCCTCGAGATGCTGTTCCGCATGCGGCGTCTGGCCCTCGCCGAGCGCGCGCCGCGCGACGACGCGGTCTCGACAGGCTAGGGGCGCCATGTCATGGGACGCGGCGGCGTGGCTGATGCTCGGCGGCTCGACCGTCCTGCTGTTCCTCGGGCTGCCGGTCGCGTTCTCGTTCCTGGTGATCAACCTGCTCGGGGCATGGCTCTTTCTCGGCGGCGAAGCCGGCCTCACCCAGCTCGTGCGCAACGCCGTGATCTCGGTGGCGAGCTTCTCGCTCACGCCGATCCCGCTCTTCATCCTGATGGGCGAGGTGCTGTTTCACACCGGGCTCGCGGTGAAGGTGATCGACGGCGTCGAGCGCCTGATCCGGCAGCTTCCGGGGCGACTTGCGGTGGTCGCAGTGGTGGCGGGAACGGTGTTCTCCGCGATCTCGGGCTCAACCATCGCCACCACCGCGATGCTCGGCAGCCTGATGCTGCCGGTGATGCTCGCCCGGGGCTATCACCCGACCATGGCGACCGGCCCGCTCATGGCGATCGGCGCCGTCGACATGCTGATCCCGCCTTCGGCGCTCACCGTGCTCCTCGGCAGCCTGTCGGGCATCTCGATCTCGAAGCTCCTGATCGGGGGGGTGGTGCCGGGGCTGCTGCTCAGCGTCGCCTTCGTCGCCTACATCGTGGCGCGCGTGAAGCTCAACCCGGCGCTCGCGCCGGCCTCGAGCTTCGTCGAGTACCGGGGCTGGGAGCGCCTGCGCCCGTTCCTGCAGTACGTCGTGCCGCTGGTGTCGATCTTCGCCGTCGTCGTGGCGTCGATGTCGGCCGGCTGGGCGACGCCGACCGAGTCCGCGGCGATCGGCGCGCTCTTCACCATGGTGCTGGCGATGCTGTACCGATCGCTGACGGTCAAGAACCTGGTAATGGCGCTTCGCGGCACGACCGCCATCTCCGGGATGATCCTGTTCATCATCGTCGGCGCCACCACCTTCTCGCAGGTGCTGTCGTTCTCCGGCGCGAGCAGCGGGCTGGTCGACCTGATCGCGGGGACCGGGATGCCGCCGCTCGCGGTGATCGCGGCGATGATGCTGCTGCTCATTTTCCTCGGCCTGTTCGTCGAGCAGGTGAGCATGATGCTCATCACCCTGCCGATCTACATGCCGCTGGTGCAGAAGTACGGCGTCGACCCGGTCTGGTTCGGCGTCATGTTCCTGATCTGCATGCAGCTCGGCCTGCTCCTGCCGCCGCACGGCCTGCTCCTCATGACCATGAAGGGCGTCGCTCCGCCGCAGGTTCGGATGGGGCACATTTTCCAGGCCGTGCTGCCTTACATCGTGATGAGCCTGCTGCTTCTCGCGCTCGTATTCCTGGTCCCGGCGGTCGCCGTGTGGCTACCTAAGGTGTTGGTGTAATGGAAAGATCTTTCAAGGCGGAAGTCGAGAAGCTGAAGCTCGGCGAGGGCGAAACCTTCCACGGCGAGGCGATCCTCGCAGTCACCAAGGCGCTGCTGCAGTCGGGCGTCGCCTACGTCGGCGGCTACCAGGGCGCGCCGGTGTCGCACGTCATGGACGTGCTCAACGACGCGCGCGACATCCTCGACGGTCTGGGCGTGCACGTCGAGACCAACGCCAACGAGGCCGGCGCCGCGGCGATGCTCGGCGCCTCGATCAACTACCCCATGCGCGGCGCGGTCGCGTTCAAGTCGACGGTCGGCACCAACGTCGCCTCCGACGCGCTCTCGAATCTCGCGTCGGCCGGCGTCAAGGGCGGCACGCTGCTCGTGCTCGGCGAGGACTACGGCGAAGGCGCCTCGATCATCCAGGAGCGCACGCACGCGTTCGCGATGAAGTCGCAGATGTGGCTGCTCGACCCGCGCCCCAACCTGCCGAAGATCGTCGAGATGGTCGAGCGGGGGTTCGAGCTCTCGGAGGCGTCGAGCACCCCGGTGATGCTCGAGCTGCGCATCCGCGCCTGCCACGTGCAGGGTTCGTTCAAGACCAAGAAGAACCGGCAGCCGCCGATCTCCAAGAAAAACGTATTGGAGAACCCCGATTTCGACTACGGCCGCATCTGCCTGCCGCCCGCGACCTACGCGCAGGAGAAGCACAAGGTGGACGTGCGCTGGCCCGCCGCTGTCTCTTTCATAAAAAACAAAAGACTGAATGAGTTCTTCCCGGGCGAACGAGGCGACCTCGGCATCCTCTGCCAGGGCGGGATGTACAACGCCGTCCTGCGCGCGCTGCAGATGCTCGGGCTCGCCGACGTCTTCGGCGCGTCGCGCGTGCCGATCTACTGCCTCAACGTCACCTACCCGCTCGTCCCCGATGAAATCGTTTCCTTTGCGAGGGGCAAGAAAGCGATCCTGATCGTCGAGGAAGGCCAGCCGGCCTACATCGAAGACGCGGTGCTGGCGGCCCTGCGCCGTGCGCGCGTCGACGAAGTGAAGGTAAGCGGCAAGGACGTGCTGCCGATGGCCGGCGAGTACACCGGTGAGGTTGTGCTGACGGGCCTTTCCCGCTTCTTCGAATCGAACGCCGCGGTCGACGAAATCGTGGGGCTGAAGAAAAAGGCCGCAGAGCTCCTCGGCGCCCTCCCGCAGCGGCCGCCGGGCTTCTGCGTCGGCTGCCCGGAGCGGCCGGTGTTCTCGGCGATGAAGCTGCTCGAGAAGGACACCGGAGCGTTCCACCTCTCGGCCGACATCGGCTGCCACCTCTTCTCGACGCTGCCGCCGTTCAACATCGGCAACACGGTGCTCGGCTACGGCCTGGGCCTGGCGTCGAATTCCGCGGTGCATCCGATGTTCGGCAAGCGCACGCTCACCGTGATGGGCGACGGCGGCTTCTGGCACAACGGCCTCACCACCGGCATCGCCAACACGGTCTTCAACAAGAACGACGGCATCCTGGTGATCATGAAGAACGGCTACAGCTCCGCGACCGGCACGCAGGAGCTGCCCTCGTCGCCGCAGCACAGCGAGGTGAAGAGCGACATCAGCATGGAACGCGCGCTGGCCGGAATCGGCGTGGACTGGATCCGCACCGTCGACAACTACAAGGTCGGCGCCGTGGCGAAGACGCTGAAGGAAGCGATGACCACGGAGCACAAGGGCCTGAAAGTCATCGTCGCGGAAGGCGAATGCCAGCTCGAGCGGCAGAGGAAGCTGCGCCCGGTCGTTGCGCAGAAGATGAAGAAGGGTGAACGGCACCTCCGCGTGAAGTACGGCGTCGACGAGGACACGTGCACCGGCGACCACTCGTGCATCCGCCTGTCGGGCTGCCCGACGCTCACGCTCAAGGACAACCCCGACCCGCTGCGCCGCGACCCGGTCGCGACGGTGATCGACGGCTGCGTCGGCTGCGGGCTGTGCGGCGAGAACGCGCACGCGGCGGTGCTGTGCCCGTCCTTCTACCGGGCCGAGGTCGTGCAGAACCCGGGCCTGTGGGACCGTATCGCCTTCTCTCTGAGAAATCTGATCCGTGGAACGGCAATTCACTGAAGAAATCCGCGCGCTGAAGCTCGGCGACGGCGAGACTTTCCACGGCGAGGGCATCCTCGCCGTGACCAAGGCGCTGCTGCAGTCGGGGGTGTCCTACGTCGGCGGCTACCAGGGCGCGCCGGTGTCGCACCTGCTCGACGTGATGGTGCAGGCGAAGGACTATCTCGACGAGCTCGGCGTGCACGTCGAGGCCTGCACCAGCGAAGCGTCGGCCGCGGCGATGCTCGGCGCGTCGATCAACTATCCCGCGCGCGGCGCGGTCACCTGGAAGTCGATCGTCGGCACCAACGTCGCCGCCGACGCACTTTCCTACCTCGCGAGCGCGGGCGTGATGGGCGGCACGCTGATCGTCCTCGGCGAGGACTACGGCGAAGGCGGCGTGGTGGCGCAGGAGCGCAGCCACGCCTTCGCGCTGAAGTCGCTCATGTGGCTGCTCGACCCGCGTCCGAGCCTCGGCACGATCGTCGACATGGTCGAGAAGGGATTCGAGCTCTCCGAGGCGTCGAATACGCCCGTGATGATGGAGCTGCGGATCCGCGCGTGCCATGTACGCGGCAGCTTTGCATCGAAGAGAAATCTTGCCCCTGCGATTTCAACCCGCGAGAAGCTGGACGGCCCGCCGAAGGAATTCATCTACGACCGGCTGGCCCACCCGCCGGCCACTTTCCGGCAGGAGAAGCTGAAGAGCGACGTCAGGCTGCCGGCGGCCAGAGAGTTCATCAGATCGAATAAATTGAATGAAACCTTCGCCGGCACCGAGAACGTCGGCCTGATCGTTCAGGGCGGGCTGTTCAACGGCCTGCAGCGCGCGCTCGGCGTGATGGGCCTCGCCGACCAGTTCGGCGCCACGGCGCTGCCGACGCTGGCATTGAACGTGGTTTATCCGCTCGTGCCGGAAGAGATAGTCGAATTTTCAAGAGATAAAGAAGCAATTCTGATCCTCGAGGAAGGGCAACCGGAATTCATCGAGCAGGAAGTCGCCACGATTCTCCGGCGTGCCCGCGTCGCTGCGGACTTGCACGGCAAAGACTGCATGCACATGGCGGGCGAGTACAACGTCGAATCGCTGGTAAAGGGGTTGGCGAAGTTCCTCGCGCGGCACGCGCCGCATCTCGACACTTCGCCCGGTACAGGCTGGCTAGGCCAGGTGGAGAAGGCGAAGCAGGACGCAAACGCCGCGCTCGGCGCCTTGCCGGCGCGTCCGCCGAGCTTCTGCATCGGCTGCCCGGAGCGGCCGGTGTTCTCGGCGATGAAGCTGGTGGCGCAGGACATCGGCCGGCCGCACGTCTCGATGGACGTCGGCTGCCATGCCTTCGCGTCGTTCGAGCCGTTTTCGCAGGGCAATACGCTGCTCGGGTACGGCATGAGCCTCGCCGCGGCGGCCGGCGTCAACCCGATGTCGTCGAAGCGCGCGGTAGCGGTGATGGGCGACGGCGGCTTCTGGCACAACGGCCTGCTTTCCGGCGTCGCCTCGAGCCTCCTCAACAAGGGTGACGGCGTGCTGGTCGTGATGAAGAACGGCTACGCCTCGGCCACCGGTACGCAGGAGCTCCTCTCTTCGCCGCCCGAGGATGCGCGCATGGTCGCGGTCGGGCAGAGCGCAGCGCACGCCGACCGCACGATCGAGGACACCCTGACCGGCCTGGGCGTGAAGTGGCTGCGCACCGTGAACAACTACAAGGTCGGCGAAGTCGCCAAGGCCTACAGGGAGGCGATGACCAGTCCCGAGAAGGGACTCAAGGTCATCGTTGCCGAAGGCGAGTGCCAGCTCGAGCGCCAGCGCCGCTTGCGTCCCGAGGTTTCGAAAAAACTTTCGACCGGAAAAAGGCATGTCAGGGTGAAATACGGCGTCGATGAAGACACCTGCACCGGCGACCATTCTTGCATCCGCCTCTCGGGCTGCCCGACGCTGACGGTGAAGGACAATCCGGATCCGCTGCGGCGCGACCCGGTCGCGACGGTGATCGACGGTTGCGTTGGCTGCGGGCTCTGCGGCGAGAATGCCCATGCGGCGGTGCTGTGCCCGTCGTTCTACCGTGCGGAGGTGATCCAGAACCCGAGCGCCTTCGACCGCTTCAAGGCGAAGTTGAGAGGCCTGTTCGCATGAGCCTTCCCGAGCGTCCGATCACGATCCTCATCGCGGCCCTCGGCGGCGAGGGCGGCGGCGTGATGGCCGACTGGCTGATGGAGGCCGCCACCCAGTCAGACCTGCCCGCCCAGGCCACCTCGATCCCGGGCGTCGCGCAGCGCACCGGGGCGACTACCTACTATCTCGAAATCTACCCGGCGAGGAAGACCGAGCTCGGCGGCCGCGAGCCGATCCTCTCCCTCACCCCGAGCCCGGGCAACGTCGACATCATGGTGGCCTCCGAGCTGGTCGAAGCCGGGCGCGCCATGGCGAACGGCTACGTGAGCCCGGCGCGCACCACGCTCATCGCCTCGACGCACCGCATCTATGCGACCGTGGAGAAGATGCAGATGGCCGACGGCCGATACGACGGCGAGCGCGTCGTCGCGGCGGCTAGGCAGCTCGCGCAGCGCTCGCTTCTTTTCGACATGCGCAAGCTCGCTCAGGAAAGCGGCACAGTCATCAACGCCGTGCTCTTCGGCGCCATGGCGGGAAGCGGCGTGCTCCCCCTCGCGCGCGAGGCGTGCGAGCGGGCGATCCGCCAAGGCGGCCGCGGCGCGGAGGCGAGCCTTCGCGGCTTCGCCGCGGGCTACGAGATCGCGCTTGGCCAGCGTCCCGCTCCCGGCGAGCCGGCGCCGCCGCTGCGCGCCACCGAGCTGCACGAGGTGATGCGGCTCGCACTGAAGAGGCTGCGCGAGTATCAGGGCGAGCGTTATGCAAAGCTGTACGAGCAGCGCATGCAGCCCTTCCTCGACGGCGACAACCGGCTCGCCGCCGAAGTGGCGCGCCATCTCGCACTGTGGATGGCCTACGAGGACATCGTCCGCGTCGCCGATTTGAAGACGCGTGCATCCCGCTTCGAAAGGATCCGCAAGGAGGTGGGCGCGAAGGACGGCGAGCCTGTGGTGGTGATCGACTACCTCAAGCCCGGCATCGAGGAATTCGCGTCTGTCTTGCCGAGACCTCTCGGCAAGAGGCTGGTCGCGTGGGCCGAGAAGCGCGGCAAGCTCGACGCCTACAACGTCGGCATGCACATCAAGACCAGCAGCGTCCTCGGCTTCGCGCTCGTGCGCTCGCTGGCGTGGCTGCGGCCGCTGCGGCCGTTCAGCTACCGCTATCACGAGGAGCAGCAGCTGATCGAGCGCTGGCTTGCCCTGGTGTCCGACGCGGCCACGCGCGACGCGGCGCTGGCGCTCGAGGTGGCCGACTGCGCCCGCCTCATCAAGGGTTACGGCGAAACGCATCGGCGCGGCAAGGCGAACTTCCTCGCCATCGTCGACGCGCTGGTCGAGAACCCCGCCACCGGCGACCCGGCGGAACAGGCGCGCGCCATCCGCAAGGCACGGGAAGCGGCTCTGGCCGACCCCGAAGGACGGGCGCTCGGCGCCTCGCTCGGCCGACCGGTGACCTGGCTCAAGCCCGTCAAGGGCTAGGAGGCGAACGAGGCGAGCAGCGCGTCGACCGGCGGCGCGAGCCACTGCGCCACGCCCCATACCCACAGCGCCGCGAGCGCGCCGGCAAGGACGTCCATCGTATAGTGCGCGCGCAGGACCAGCACCGTTGCTGCCTCGACCGCCACGAAAGCGGTGCCGACGGCGATGCCCCAGCCGCCGAACTGGTGCGCGAGCTCGAGGCCGCCGTACACCGCAAGGGCGGTATGGCCGGAGAAGAAGAGATCGCCCGCCGTGCCGTAGGTCACCAGCGCCGAAGGAAAGCCGGGGCTGCGCCAGATCATGCCCGGCGGCGGCGGCAGCGCGCACAGCCCCTGGCATACCTGCCGCAGCATGAAGAGCAGCAGCAGGCCGATGAACGGCCCCAGGCTCGGCCCGAAGATCGCGCTGTAGAGGAGCCAGATCGCGACGATGTCGATCAGCGCCGAGGTTGCGATGAGCAGCGCGTCGGCGTGGCGGGGATGATCGAGCAGCCAGCGATTCAGCGGCGCAGTCACGTCGTGCACGCGGTCGTGCAGCTCGCCGCTCGGAAGCGGCCGCTTCCCGATCCAGGCCTGGGTCAGGAACCAGGCGCCGAGGCCGCCTGCGACCGCCACACACTTGAGCAACCAAAGCGTCATGTCGTCATCTCGGCATCTCCCCGGGGTTCAGCGCGCCCGACAGGAGCGCGAGCTCTTGCAGCTCCTGCAGAAGCTGATCGCGCTCGCCCCGCAGCCTCGCAAGCACGCCGGGCTCACGCAGCGCCCGCGCCAGCCCCCTGACCTCGCGGCCGACGCGCGCGATCCTCGCTCGCCACGACAGTGCCACGAACCCCGCCGGCACGAGCAGTACGACGAAGGCGGCGAGCGCCACCGCGCCCCCGTAGCGCCAGAGCAGCCAGCCCTCCAGGCACCAGAACAGCGGATAAAGCACCAGCCCGGCGGCCATTTTGTCGGTCGCCTCCTCTTCCGCGGTGTGCGGAATCCAGGCCACCGCGACGCGGACCAAGGCGTACGGCACCCCGTGGATGAGGAACCCGCAGGCCGCGAGGGGCGCGCCGACGAGCAGCGCGAACGCCTGGCGCAGCGCGAAACGCGCTGCGCGTCCCGCCGAGCGCTGCTGTGCGAGCGCGGCAACCGTCAGCCCGGCCGCCTCGAGATCCGCGGCGAAGCTCTGCAGGCGCCGCACGTATTGCTCGAGGCGTTCGGGCGCGCGCTGCAGCAGCCGCTGGTAGGCGTCCGCGGCTCGCTGCAGCCACCGCACTCGCTGCACGGCCGCCCGAGGCGCCCCGCCCGGCGCGCCCCAGATTCCCTCGGCCAGTTCGAGCAGGCCCAGCGTTTCCAGGTCCTGTGCCTCGATGATCAGCTCGCGCAGCGAGCGCGTCAGGAGCTCCGTCAGCTTGCGCGCGGCCGCCTGCGGGTCGCTCAGGGCAAACGCACAGCACTCCTGGACGGGCACCGGCTCGCCGAACAGCACCAGCGCACGGCCCTCGCGGAAGATGCCGGGCTTCTCGAACACCAGTCCCGCGGGCAGCAGCGTCACTTCGGCGGGCAGCGCCGCGAGCAGCATGCGCGCGGTCCCGGTGCGCAGCTCGAGCAGCACCGGCTCGGGCTGGGTGCGCCCCTCGGGAAAAATGATGATGCCGCCGCCCTGGCGCAGCGTGCGGGTCGTCTCCGCGAACAGCGACTCGTTCTTGCGCGGGTCGTCGCCCGCCTCCTGGCGGCGGTGGACCGGCAGCGCCCCCAGCAGCCGCAGAAAGGGCCCGATCAGCGGATGGTCGAAGAGCTGTGCCTTGGCAAGCGTGCGCAGCCGGCGCGGCACGACCGCGAGCAGGATCATCGCGTCCACCAGCGAGTTGTGGTGATTGGCGGCGACGATCAGTCCGCCGCGCTCGGGAATCCGTTCCGCGCCGATCACCTCGATGCGCCGGTAGAACACCGCCAGCAGCATGCGGATCATCCCGCGAACCGCCGCGAAGCCCATGCCCTCCGTCACGCGATGCCTCCTCCATGCCGCGACGGCGACACTTTATAATGAATTTTTCACCTCGGCAGAAGGGCGCGGGTGCGCAACGGATGAACGCACCGGACAAGGCTTTCCTCAACCGCGAATACAACAACCGCGAGCTCGTCCCCGAGCATCCGCGCTATTTCGCGCGCTGGCAGCAGTCCTCCGCCCAGGCGCGCAGCCGCATGAGCGCGCAGCTCGACCTCGCGTACGGCACGATGCCGGGCGAGAAGCTCGATCTGTTCCCGGCGCGCAAGGGCGACGGCAGCTGCTTCATGTTCATCCACGGCGGCTACTGGCGCTCGCTCGACAAGAGCGACTTCTCGTTTCTCGCGCCCGCGCTGGTGGACGCCGGCATCTCTCTCGCGGTGGTCAACTACGACCTGTGCCCGAAGGTGAGCATCGAGGAGATCGTCCAGCAGATGCTTCGCGCCAGCCGCTGGCTGTGGCTGCACGCCGAGGAGCACGGCATGGACCAGGACCGCCTCTACGTCGGCGGCCATTCGGCGGGCGGCCACCTGGCAGCGATGATGATGTGCGCCCAGTGGCCGGGGTTCGACCGGCGCCTGCCGAAGGATCTGTGGAAGGGCGCGCTCGCCATCAGCGGCGTCCACGACCTGCGTCCGCTCATCCAGGTCGATTTCCTGCAGCCCGACCTGCGCCTGGACGAGGCGTCGGCCGCGCGCGTTTCGCCGGCGCTGATGACGCCGGCCACGCGCTCCCCGGTGATGACCTGCGTCGGCGGCGACGAGTCGAGCGAATTCCACCGCCAGAACGCCCTCATCGGCGAGCGCTGGCGCGCCGCCTTCTCCGGCGACATCGCGATGCCCGGAACGCACCACTTCTCGGTGCTCGACGGCCTCGAGGATCAGTCGAGCGCGCTCTTCGCCGGCACGCGCAAGCTCATGAAGCTCGACAAATGAACGAGTACCTCGATCCCGGGCGCTTCGTGGATAGTGACCACCCGGCCGT
>DASXAO010000179.1:0-10859 GCA_036406675.1 Burkholderiales bacterium | reverse complement strand
GCGGGCGACCAGCTTTTTCGCCGGCCGCGCGTCTTCCACCGGCGCGGCCGCGCCTCCGCCGGCGGGCGCCGCCGCCGGCGGCGCTGTCGGCGCGGCGGCCGGAGCGGCGGCGAGCGGTTTCACCGCCGCGGCCCTCGGCTGCGCCTTGGCGGGCAGCGGTGCGGGCTGGTCGGGCAGCATGGCGCGCGCGCCCACGCCGCCGGCGACGATCAGCAGGAATGCGAGCGGCGCGGCGACCAGCGAGGAGCGGCGCAGGCCGAGCGGGCCGCTGCCGGTGAGCCAGCCGGCCGCACCGGGTGGCACGTTCTGGGCGCTGGCCTCCACCTGGTCGAGGCGCTTGGGCGCCGGCGTCGCGCCGACCACCGCGTAGACCTCGTGCGCGCGCACGTGCTTGTCGGTGCGCGAGCCCTCGTGGCGGAACAGCGTGGCGTAGTCGCGCGACAGGCACGACACCACTTCGTAGAACGAGCGCGACACCAGCAGCTGGCCGGGGCGCGAGAAGCTCATCACGCGCTGCGCGACGTTGATGCCGTCGCCGATGA
This sequence comes from Burkholderiales bacterium, assembly GCA_036406675.1. GTDB lineage: Bacteria > Pseudomonadota > Gammaproteobacteria > Burkholderiales > SG8-39 > SCGC-AG-212-J23. The sequence goes on along the minus strand of DASXAO010000179.1, from coordinate 10,317 downwards.
TGTTCATCTGGCCGTTCAGGTCCTTCACCAGGCGCACCGGCCCCAGGTTGACGCCCAGGCGCACCGGCATCGCGTCGGAGGCCATGTTGCGCACCGCGAGCGCAGCGAACAGCGCGTCCTCCGGATCGCCCATGAAAGTGACCGCCGCGCCGTCGCCGGTGTCGAGGATGATGCGGTCGCGCTGCGGCACCTGCTCGAGCGCGGTGGCGAGGGCGCGGTTGAACGTCTGCTTCAGCTCGAGCTGCTCGGCGACCGGCTTTTTCGAGTACTCGGCTATGTCGAGGAAGAGCACGCTGCAGACCAGCGTGCGGCTCGAGCTTTCCACGACGATCTCCGCGGTTGCGGCTCTGCGGCCGCGATACTAACTATTTTACGCGCATGCCGGGTTTCGCCCCGGCGTCCGGAGAAACGAGAAAAATTCCCGGCCCTTCATCGCCCGAGGCGGCGAGCACCATGCCCTCCGAGACGCCGAACCTCATCTTGCGCGGCGCGAGATTCGCAACCAGGACGGCGAGCTTGCCTTCGAGCTGGTCGGGGCGGTACGCCGACTTGATCCCCGCGAACACGGTGCGCGTCGCGCCGCCGAGGTCGAGCTCGAGCTTGACCAGCTTGTCCGCGCCCTCCACCGCCTCGGCGCGCGTGATTTTCGCCACGCGCAGGTCGAGCTTTGCAAAATCTTCAATGCTGATGGTGTCGCTCACGGCCCGCTCCTGGGCTTGATGCTGCTGCTTCTGCGCATGGCGCTGCGGCGCGTTCGCTTGCGGCACCGCCGCAACATCGAACAGTTCATCGAGCTGCTTTTCCTCGACGCGCGTGATGAGGTGCTTGAACGGCCGGATGCGCTCAGGCCTGGTTTTCAGGTCCTTGAAAGCCAGGTCGCCGCTCATACCGAAAAGTTCACGCGCTACCCTCGATGCCGTCACGGGCAACATCGGCGCTAGATAAACAGTGAGTACGTAGAAGGCATGGATCGCATCGCTACAGGCCTGGTGCAGCGCATCGCGCTTGGAAGAATCCTTTACAAGCTCCCAAGGCTTGGCCTGATCGAACCGTTGATTGGCGATATCAGCAATCCGCATGACCTCCCGCACAACCTTTCCGAATTCCCGGCTTTCATACGCTTCGGTAATGGGCACTTCCGCATTGATCGCCACGGTCCAGCTGAATTGGGCGTTCATGTTGTCGGGGCTGAACCGGTATAGCTCACCGCCGAATTGCTTGGCGATGAAACTCGCCGCGCGCGCTGCGATGTTGACGTACTTGCCGACGAGGTCGCTGTTGACCCGCGCGATGAAGTCGTCGGGGTTGAAGTCGAGGTCCTCGACGTTGGCGTTCAGTTTGGCGGCGATGTAGTAGCGCAGCCACTCGGGGTTCATGCCGAGCTCGAGGTAGCGCAGCGGGCTGATGCCGGTGCCGCGCGACTTGGACATCTTGTCGCCAGAGACGGTGATGAAGCCGTGGACGTAGACGTGGTCGGGCGTGCGGTAGCCGGAGAACTCGAGCATCGCGGGCCAGAACAGCGTGTGGAAGTAGATGATGTCCTTGCCGATGAAGTGCACCATCTCGGCGTTGCCGCCGGGCCGCACGAAACTCTCGAAATCGAGCTCGCGGCGCTCGCAGTAGTTCCTGAGGCTGGCGAAGTAGCCGATCGGCGCGTCGAGCCACACGTACAGGTACTTTTCTTCGGCGATGTCGGGAATGCGGATGCCGAAGTAGGGCGGGTCGCGCGAGATGTCCCAGTCGGAGAGCGCCTTGTCGCCGGTGCCGTCGAGCCACTCCTTTGCCTTGTTCGCGACCTGCGGCTGCAGGCGCCCGGGGGAATCGATCCAGTCCCGGATGAAGCTTTTGCACTTGGGGTCGGAGAGGTGGAAGAAGTGGTGCTCGGAGGTGTTGAGCACGGGCGTCGCGCCCGACAGCGTCGAGTACGGATTCTTGAGCGCGGTGGCCGGATAGACGCTGCTGCAGTTTTCGCAGGCGTCGCCGTACTGATCCTTGGCGCCGCAGCTGGGGCACTCGCCCTTGATGTAGCGGTCGGCGAGGAACATTCCCTTCACCGGGTCGTAGTACTGCTCGACCGGGCGGGTATAGACCAGGCCAGCCGCCTTCAGCTTGCGGTAGATGCCCTGCGAGAGCTCGGTGTTCTCGCGCGAGTGAGTCGAGTGCCAGTTGTCGTAGCTGAGATGGAAGCCGTCCAGGTACTGGCGGCGGCCGCGCTGGATGTCGCCGATGAACGCCTCCGGCGTCTTCCCGGCCTTCTCGGCGGCGAGCATGATGGGCGCGCCGTGCGCGTCGTCGGCGCCGACGAAGTGCACCGTGTGGCCTTGCATGCGTTGAAAACGCACCCAGATATCGGCCTGGATGTACTCCATGATGTGGCCGATATGAAACGGGCCGTTGGCGTACGGCAACGCCGTCGTGACGAAGAGGGTGCGAGGCAAAAGGGTGCGAGGCAAAAGGGTGCGATGCAGGCCGGAAACACGCGATTTTAGCTTACACTTCAACAATGTCCCTCAGTGAAGCGGCCGTCCAGGCCGCTCTGAAGCAGCTCGTCGACCCGAACACCGGCAAGGACTTCGTGGCCACGCGCTCGGCCCGCAACATCCGGGTGAGCGGCGAGGACGTGTCTCTCGACGTCGAGCTCGGCTACCCCGGCAGGAGCCAGGTCGAGCCCATCCGCCGGCAGGTGGCGCAGGCGCTGAAGCAGGCGGGCGCGCGCAACGTCACTGTCAACGTGGCCTCGAAGGTCGTGGCGCACGCGGTCCAGCGCGGCGTCAAGCTCATTCCCGGGATCAAGAACATCATCGCCATCGCTTCGGGGAAAGGCGGCGTGGGCAAATCCACCACCGCGGTGAATCTTGCCCTTGCGCTTGCATCCGAAGGCGCTTCGGTCGGCGTGCTCGATGCCGACATCTACGGGCCTTCCCAGCCCATGATGCTGGGCATCGCCGGCCGGCCCGAGTCGAAGGACGGCAAGCACCTCGAGCCGATGGAGGGCCATGGGCTGCAAGCGATCTCGATCGGCTTTCTCATCGACGTGGACACGCCGATGGTGTGGCGCGGGCCGATGGTCACGCAGGCGCTGGAGCAGCTCCTCAAGGACACGAGCTGGCGCGACCTCGATTACCTCGTGGTCGACCTGCCCCCGGGCACCGGCGACATCCAGCTCACGCTCGCCCAGAAGGTGCCGGTCACCGGGGCGGTGATCGTCACCACGCCGCAGGACATCGCCCTCATCGATGCGCGCAAGGGCCTGAAGATGTTCGAGAAGGTCGGCATCCCGATCCTGGGCGTGGTGGAGAACATGTCGGTGCACGTGTGTCCGAAGTGCGGCCACGAAAGCCACATCTTCGGCGCGGGCGGCGCCGAGAAGATGTGCCGCGACTACGGCACGGAGCTGCTCGGGCAGCTGCCGCTCGACGAGGCAATCCGCAGCCAGGCCGACTCGGGCAAGCCGACGGTGGTTTCGGAGCCCGATGGTCCGGTCGCCGCGATCTACAGGCGCATCGCACGGCGCTGCGCGGTGAAGGTCGCCGAGTCGCAGCGCGACATGACCTCCAAGTTCCCGAACATCGTCGTACAGAACACCTAAGCCGGTATTTCTCCCAGGACGGTGCAGCGCCGGATGACGCGGCCCTCGCCGGCAGCGTCGTAGGCCGTCGCGCGGTGCATCACACAGCGGTTGTCCCAGACCAGCAGCTCGCGCGCTTTCCAGCGATGCTCGTAGGTGAGGTCGGCATGCACGGCGAGCGCATTCAGCTCTTCGATCAGCCCGCGGCCTTCGTCATAGGGCAAGCCCAGAACGTATTGCGCGTGGTCGCCGAGAAACAAGCACTGGCGCCCCGTCTCCGGGTGCGTGCGCACGATCGGATGGTCGACCGGGGGCTTCGCCAGGCGCTGCGCTTCGGTCAGGGGCTCTTCGCCGTGGCGCCGGTTGCGGGAAAAGTCGAGGTTGTGCACGGCGCGCAGGCCCGCGATGCGCTTCTTCCATGACGGGCTGAGGCGCTCGTACGCGCCATACATGTCGCAGAAGTGCGTCTCGCCGCCGCTTTGCGGCATGACCTCGCCGTAGATGATCGTCGCCTGTCCTGTGACACGCTGCCAGGACCCGTCGGTGTGCCAGGCGAGCGTGCCTCTGTCCGGGTGATGACCGCTCGGGTTGCCGTTCCGGTCGAGGTTCGAGAGGCGGTACAGCTCCGGATAGCCGTCGGCATGGTACTGGTTCATCACATGCACCTGGACCTCGCCGAAGCGGCGCGCGAAAGCCACTTGGTCGCCCGGCGGCAGGTCGCGCGGCGGAAAAAGCAGGACCTGGTGGCGCAGAAACGCCTCGTATAGTTCGCGAAACAGCGCGTCGTCCACGCCGGCCGAAAGCTCGATGCCGGAGACTTCGGCGCCGAGGTTCGGCGTCAGGGGGCGCAGGCGCACGGGTTATTGGCAGCGATTGTGGTCTTCGCTGGGCCGCCAGGGATTGCTGAGCGTGCTGATGGACTCCAGGAACACCACCAAGTCAGTCTGTTCTGCCGCGGTGAGTTTCAAGGCGGGAAGAGCGGCCGAACCCTTCTCCGAGTAGTGCCGCACAACCTCGGCGAGCGTCTCGCGCTTGCCGTCGTGCCCGTACGGGGCAGTGAGCATTAAGTGGCGCAGCGTGGGGACCTTGAACGCACCCGCCTCCGGCGCCTCCGAAGCGCGCACCGCCTTGAGCGGGTCGTCGTTATAGCGGCTCGCCAGGTTGAAGCGGCTCGCGCGGGCGCTCTTCAGCCCCTCCGGGCGGCCGGGGTCGGCCGAGAAGCCGTTGTTCGCGAATTCTCCGTTCGTAAAGTTGGGCCCGCTATGGCAGCTCGCGCAGTTCCCCTTGCCGACGAAGATCTTGAGCCCGCGCTGGGCGGCCTCGGAGTAAGTCCCGGCCGGGGAATGCTCGCCCCGCGCGAGCGCGTTGCGGAAGCGGTCGAACGGCGTGGGCGGGCTCTCGAAGGTCTCCTGGAAGGCGGCGAGGGTCTTGGCAACGTTGACCAGCACTCGTTCGTCGTCGGTCGGGGACGGTATCTCGCCGAACGCGCGCCGGTAGCGGCACGAAAGCTGGTCGTCCCCGCGCATCAGCTCGGCGACACCATGCGCGGTAGCGCCGAGCTCTCGCACATCGAGGATCGGCCGAATGCTCTGCGACCATAGGCTGTCGGCGCCGCCGTCCCAGCCGTACCAGCGCCCCAGCCGCATGTTCATCAGCGTCGGCGTGTTGCGGTCGACTTCCGCCGCCGCCAATCCGCGCGCCTTGTTATCGGTCCAGTTGCGCTCCGGCACGTGGCAGGTGGCGCAGGAAAAGCGGCCGCTCGCGGACAGGCGATTGTCGAAGAAGAGGCGCTCGCCGAGCTCGACCGCGGCACCGCGGCCGGAGGCACGGTTGGTGGGATCGGTGGCGAGGGGTGTCGGCCAAGGGCCGTGCGCGAGGATTGCACGGACTTCGGCCTCGGTGAATTGCACCTCGTCCGCGGCAACGGCCGCCAGCGTTGCCAAGGCGCCGGACAGCAGCGCTGCGGCTCTGGTGAGCATCTTGAGCGGGCTATCATAGCCCCCAGCGAGGTGAAATGAGCATCAAATCCGACAAGTGGATCCGCCGCATGGCGGCCAAGGGCATGATCGAGCCGTTCGAGCCCGGCCAGGTGAAGAGCTCCGAGGGGAAGAAGATCGTTTCCTACGGCACGTCCAGCTACGGCTACGACATCCGCTGCTCGACGGAATTCAAGATCTTCACCAACGTCAATTCGACCATCATCGACCCCAAGCACTTCGACGAGAAGAACTTCGTCGACTTCAAGGGCGAGGTCTGCATTATTCCGCCCAACTCGTTCGCGCTCGCCCGGACCGTGGAATACTTCCGCATCCCCCGCAGCGTGCTGACGATCTGCCTCGGCAAGTCGACCTACGCGCGCTGCGGGATCATCGTGAACGTGACGCCGCTCGAGCCGGAATGGGAAGGCCACGTCACGCTCGAGTTCTCCAACACCACGCCGCTGCCGGCGCGCATCTACGCGAACGAGGGCGTGGCCCAAGTGATCTTCATCGAGTCCGACGAGCCCTGCGAGACCTCGTACCGCGACCGCGGCGGGAAGTACCAGGGACAACGCGGCGTGACGCTGCCGCGGATTTAGCAAAACGCTTAGAAATTCCGACAAAAAAGCGCTTGACAGGCGGGGTCATGTCCCTATACTCCGCTCAAGTTTTTTTCCTTTTGGATTCAGCGAGGACAAGGAGGTCATCATGAGAAGCACGAGGAGAAGCCTGGTGCCGGGCTACGAAGTTTCGGTCCGGGACATTCCGGAAACTTAGTTCCACACCGAGGAGAACTTTGATGGGGGACCGCAGTAGCATCGCGCGCAAAGCCGCGCTTCCAAAGCAGCAGCCGCAAGAACAGCTCTTCGACACGCACCCCGAAGTCAGCCTCGACTTCGAGATCGTGCGCCAGGCAGCCCGCCAGAAGTACACCCGCCCGTTCCTGATCCTCGACACGGCCATCGTGCGAGACAAGGTGCGCCGTTTCCGCGCGGCCATGCCGCGGGTGCGGCCGCACTACGCGGTCAAGGCGAACCCCGACCGGCGCGTGCTCAAGGTGCTGGCGCAGGAGGGCGCGGGCTTCGAGATCGCCTCGACCCAGGAGCTCGATCTGCTGGCGAGCCTTGGCGTTCCGGCGGCCGAAGTGTTCTATTCCAACCCGGTCAAGTCGCGCGAGTCGATCGCCTACGCGGCCGCCAAGGGCGTCGAGTGGTTCGTGGTCGATAGCGTCGACGAGCTGCGGCGAGTCCACGAGACCAAGGCCGACGCCAAGCTTTACGTGCGCATCGCCACGCCGAACATCGGCGCCGACTGGCCGCTGTCCGGCAAGTTCGGCGCGGGCGCGGGCGATGCGCGCGAGATCGTCGCCGTGGCCGCGAAGCTCGGCGCCGACCTCGCCGGCGTGACCTTCCACGTGGGTTCGCAATGCCGCAACCCCGAAAACTGGCGCGTCGCGCTGGAAAAGGCGCGCGCGCTCTTCGACGTCATGGCCAAGGCGGGGCTCAAGCCGCGCCTGCTCGACATCGGCGGCGGTTATCCGGTGCGCCACGTCAAGCCCATTCCATCGATCGAGGTGATCGGCGATGTGGTGGACGAAGGGCTGAAGGCCTTTCCGGACGAGGTCCAGGTGATCGCCGAGCCGGGTCGCTACCTCGTTTCCGACGCCGGCTATTTCGTGTGCCGGGTGCTGGGAACGGCGATGCGCGCCGGCAAGCGTTGGATGCACTGGGACGCGGGCCTCTTCGGCGGGGTGATCGAGTCGAGCGAAGGCCTGAAATACCGGATTCGCACCGACCGCTCGGGCCCCGACGTCCCTTGGACCGTCGGCGGGCCGACCTGCGACTCGGTCGACGTCGTGATGCGCGACGAGCCGCTACCCTCCGACCTGCAGGAGGGCGACTTCGTCTACATCCGCAATGCCGGCGCGTACACCACCGCCTATGCGAGCCAGTTCAACGGCTTTCCGCTTCCCGAGGTGCGGGTATTCGAGTCCAAGAACGCGGACAGCCGGGACGGGTTTCAGGCCGGTCCGGCCGGTTCATAAAGGACGAAGTCGAAGCGCATCCCGCCTGCAGTGACATGACGCTCGCGCTGGGACTCCTTCCAGCGCGAGCGGTCGTACTGCGGAAACCAGGTATCGCCTTCGAATTCCCGGTCGATCTCGGTCATCACCAGACCGGCGGCGAAAGGCAGCGACTCGGCGAAGAGCCGGCTGCCGCCGATCACGAAAACCACCGGCTCACCCAGGCATAGGGCGAGCGCCGCCTCGAGCGAGCTCGCCACGGCTGCGCCGGGCGCCTCGTAGCCCGCGGTCGTCGTGACCACGATGTTGTCCCGGCCGGGCAGCGGCCCCTTGAGCGATTCCCAGGTCCTGCGACCCATGATGACCGGGTGGCCCATCGTGATGCGCTTGAAGTGCTGCAGATCTTCCGGAAGGCGCCACGGCAATTCACCGTTTGCGCCTATGATTCCGTTCGAGGCGACCGCCGCGACAAGATAGACCCGGGGCGCTTGGGGGAGGGACATGGTTCGGCTGACAATGGCGTTTCGCGAGAGATTATAAGGACATGGGTTATCCCCGGTCGTTCCTTGGGCTGCTCCTCGCGGGCTTCACACTGGTTGCGCTGCCGCTCGTCGGCGCGCTCGCGTATTCGGCCTGGAACACCGAGCGGCTCACCGAGCAAAGCCGCAACGCGGTCTACAGCGCCTCGCAGGCGGCGCGGGCCAGCCGCTCCCTCGTCAACCGCATCGGCTCCATCGAGCGACTCGCCCAGCAGATGGCGGTGGTCAACGACGCGGAGCTCGCCGCCGATTTCGTCCGGGTGCATCGCAGCTTCAAGCAGGTCGCCGACGAGCTGATGCTCCTGCCGCTCGAGGAAAAGCAGCTCGTCGCGCTGAAGAAAACCGTCGAGCAGGAGCAGGGGCTGTACGACAGCCTGAACCTGCAGCCCTGGCGCAAGGGCGACGCGCGCCGCGTCGGGCGCCTGACGGTCGAGCTCGCGGAAAACGCGCAGGAGGTCCTCGCCATCAGCTATCTGGTGGCCGACCGGGAGGTGCTGAGCCTGCGGCACAACGCCGAAACGGTGCAGCGCCAGCTCATTCTCCTCGTGATTTTCAGCACTGCGGTGGTGCTGACCATCTCCCTCGCGCTGACGCGCTACATCTCGCGGCCCATCGCCGAGCTCGACGCGGCGATCCGGCAGCTCGGGGGCGCCGACTTCGCACGCAGGATCACGGTGCGCGGCCCGGAGGACCTCCAGTCGCTGGGCGAGCGCCTCGACTGGCTGCGGCGGCGGCTCGCCGAGCTGGAGGCCGAGAAGAACCGATTCCTGCGGCATCTCTCGCACGAGCTGAAAACCCCCCTCACCGCGCTGCGCGAGGGCGCCGAGCTTCTCAACGATCAGGTCGGCGGCCCGCTCGCGCCGCCGCAACGCCAGGTCGTGTCGATCATGCGCGACAACAGCGTGAAGCTGCAGCGCCTGATCGAGGACCTGCTCGACTATCAGCGGGCGCTGCACGCCGCCGCGTCGCTCGCACCGAAGGCGCTGTCGCTCGACAGCCTGATCCGCGACGCCGTGCGGCCGCACGAGCTGGTCATGCAGTCGAAGGCGCAGAGCCTGACGCTCGAGCTCGACAAGCTCACGGTCGAGGTCGACGGCGAGAAGCTTTTCTCCATCGTCGACAATCTCGTCGGCAACGCGGTGAAGTTCACGCCGGCGGGCGGAACCATCGCGGTCAGCGCGCGCGCCAGCGGCGGCGACGCCGTCATCGACGTCATCGACTCGGGACCCGGGGTCCCGGCCGAGGAGCGCGAAGCGATCTTCGACTCGTTTTTCCGCGGCCGCGCCAAGGCGAGCGGCCGGATCGAGGGTACCGGACTGGGGCTCGCGATCGCGCGCGAGTTCGCGGAAGCGCACGGCGGGCGGATCGACGTGCTCGCCAGCTCGAAAGGCGCGCACTTCAGGGTCACGCTCCCGCGCCGGTCGCGCAGCAGGCTGGCGGTGGCGGCATGAAGCGCGGTTCGATCGTACTGGCGCTGGCGCTGGCGGTGGCCGCCGTCGTCGCAGGCTGCGCCGAGCTGCAGGCCCTCCTGCAGCCGGCCGGCGACCCGGTCGACAGCGTCATCCGCGAAGCGGCGCAGCTCGCACGAGCGCCGGCGGCGGACCAAAAGGCCGCGCTCGCCGCCGCCCAGCAGGCCTTCGCGGGCGACGCGGGCACCCTCAACCGCCTGCGCCTCTCGACCCTCCTTGCCAGCCTGCCGGCGCCGCTGCGCGACGATGCGCGCGCCGCCGAGCTTCTCGAACCGATGGTCGATCCCGCCGGGTCGGCCTCCGGCCGCTTCGCTGCATTCCTGGCGACCCAGGTGGCCGAGCGTCAGCGCATCTCGCGGGAGATCGATCGCCTCAACAAGGAAAGGGCGACGGTGGAGCGAGAGCGCCAGGCCGCGGACAAGGAGCGCGACAAGCGCGAGGAAGCCCTGCGCCAGCAGCTCGAGGCGCTGAGAGCCATCGAGCGCGGCATCCTCGACCGCGAGGAGCGGTTGCGCCGCGCCCCCGGAGTCAAGCCATGACACCCAAGGAATCGGGGGACGAGATGCGCCTTAGCCCCCCACACGCCCCGAGCGTCCTGCTGGTCGACGACGACAAGGATTTGCTGCAGTTGATTGCGATGAGGCTGAGTGCGTCGGGGTATGCGGTGACGGCGGTGGAGAGCGGGGAGTCGGCGCTGGCGGCGTTGTCGGTGTCGAGGCCGCAGGTGGTGGTGACGGAT
>DASXAO010000178.1:0-4342 GCA_036406675.1 Burkholderiales bacterium | reverse complement strand
CGGCAGGTTGCCGTCGAGCAGCAGCACGAACAGCGCGAAGGCGACGAGCCCGAAGCCCGCCCCGCGCGCCGGCGCGCGGGTCGCGGGGGTGACAGCCATACCAATTTGTCTACCCGACCCCGGGTGCGGCTACGCGGCGGGCGCCTTGACCTGCTCGATGAAGCCGCGCACGTCGGCGGCCGGCTCGCTGTAGGCGTCGCCGAGCGCCTCCTCCATCGCGCTCATGTGCTCCCGGGCCCAGGCGGGCAGGTCGTAGTCGATGGCGCGCAGGAACTCGAGCGTCGCCGCCAGGCGGATGTCGGCGATCGTCGGCGTGTCGCCGCCGATGAAGCGGTTGCCGTCCAGGAAGAACTCGCGGTATACCTCGAGCGGCTGCTGCAGCGCCGCCTCGGCATCGGCGCGGGCCTGCTCCTTGATCTCGTCGTCGGCGGCCGAGGTCGCCGCCTCACCCGCGTACTGCGGGAAGCCGAGCACGGGGTAGGTGGCGCGCGCGAGCAGCGGATAGAGCGTGCCGATCAAATAGAACATCGCGCTGTCGACCATCGCCCGGCGGCCGGGGTCGGAGGGGTAGAGCTGCTCCAGGCCGTGCTTGTTGCAGAGGTACTGCATGATCGCGCAGCTCTCCCACAGCGATCCGCGCGGGAGGCCGTCCTCCTCGAGCAGCGGGGTGAGCTGGGCGGGGTCCTTGCGCATGAACGCGGGCTCGTCCTTCTTGCCCCACACGTCGAGCTCCTCGAACTCGAGCCCGGCGGTGCGTACGAAGATCCGAGCGGTCAGGTTGTTCACGCTCGGCCTCAAGATGCTCAGCGTGTTCTGTGCCACGTCTCCTCCTTCTGGTGCTCGACCAGCTTGGACTTGTACTCGCTGCGCTCCAGCGTCCCCCAGGGGACCAGCTCGACGCGCGTCTGCACGATCAATACGTCGCGAATTCTCGCGCGGATCGCGTCCGCGAGGTCGCCCGCCGGCTCCGCGCCGCGGGCAAGCTCGACGCTGACCGGCAGCGGCGGCTCCTGCTTGACCCCGGCGGCCTCCGGGCGGACCAGCAAGTGGCCGCTCACACGCGGCGCGAAGCCGCTGACCACCTCGCGCAGCGCCGACGGGAACACGTTCACGCCGCGCACGATCAGCATGTCGTCGGTGCGGCCGATGCAGCGCACGCGCAGGGCGCTCGCGCCGCAGGCGCACTTCGAGCTCCACACCTGGACGTGGTCGCGGCTGCGAAAGCGCAGCAGCGGCGCAGCCTCGCGCTGCAGATGCGTATAAACGAGCTCGCCCACGGCGCCGTCTCTTAACTCGACATTTCTTTCGGAATCGGGATCGATGAGCTCGACGTGGATGAACTCCCCTGCGGAGAAGTGCATGCCGGCCTGCGCCGGGCATTCGCCCCAGAGCGACGCCGCGATGTCGCCGATGCCCATGATCTCGTAGACCCTGCAGCCCCAGGCCTGCTCGAGCTTGCCGCGAAACGACGCCTCGCCGCCGCCCGGCTCGCCGCCGACGATGATGCGCTGCAGGGAATGCTTTCTCACCTTCTCGGACAGGTGCAGGGCATAGGAGGGCGTGCACGCGAGCGCCTCGGGCCGTAGCCGCTCGAGCGCCGCGAGCAGCTTCTCGGTATTGCCCACGCCGACCGGGATGTGCACCGCGCCGATCGCCTCGAAGGCCGTGAGCGAGGCGCCGGCGACGAAAGGGCCCGCCCCGTAGGTGGTCACGACGCGCTCGCCCGCCTTGAGGCCGTTGCGCGAGTAGGTGCGCCGGCCGATCTCGCGCCATTGCTCGACGTCGCTCCGCGTGAGCGGGATATAGACCGGCGCGCCGCTCGTGCCGCTGGTGGAATAGATGCGCGCCGCCTGCGAAATCTCGATCGCGGCGTGCGCGCCGAGGGGCGGGTGCGCGGCCTGGCTGGCGCGCAGCTCGTCCTTCTCCGTGAAGGGCAGCTGCGCGATGCGCTCCAGGCCGCCTACGGCTCGCGGCGATTCGAAGCCGGCGGCGCGCAGCTTGTTTCGATAGAAGGTCGAGCGTTCGTAGAGCCGCTCCACCTGGACCCGGTAGGATTCCATCGGGCCGAATGCTAAATCAAAACCCGCTGCGCGCCGCCCTCTGGATGAGCTGCGCCGTGCTCGCCTTCTCGTTCATGGCGGTGGCGGCGCGGGAGATGCTGCGTCACATGGGCGCGTTCGAGATCCTGTTCCTGCGCACGCTGGTGACCATGGCCCTGGTGAGCGCCGTGGTGGCCCGCGCCGGAACGGCGACGCTGCGCACGCGCCTCTTCCGCTTCCACCTCGCGCGCGCCCTGATGCATCTGGGCGGACAGTACTGCTGGATCTACGCGATCGGCGCGCTCACGCTCGCGACCGTGTTCGCCATCGAGTTCACCATGCCGGTGTGGGTCGCGCTGCTCGCGACGGCGTTCCTGGGCGAGCGCATGAACCGCGGCCGCGTGGTGATGCTGGTGCTCGGCCTGGCCGGAATCGCCATCATCCTGCGGTCGCAAGCCGGCGCGCATCAGGGTGGGCATCTTGGCAGCTTGCACCCGGCGGCGCTGGTGATGGTGCTCGGCTCGATGTTCTACGCCGGCAACATGGTGATGACCAAGCGCATCTCCACGACCGACTCGCCGGTGGCGGTGCTGTTCTGGATGTCCCTCATACAGCTCCCGCTGACCTTCGCCACGGCGTTGCCGCGATGGGCGGCGCCCCAGCCCGTCGATCTCTTCTGGGCCCTGGTGATAGGCAGCGGAAGCTTCGTCGCGCACTACTCCATGACGCGCGCGATGAAGCTGGGCGACGCCACGCTGGTGGTGCCGATCGACTTCCTGCGCCTCCCGCTGATCGCGGTCGTCGGCGCGGCCTTCTACCGCGAGCCGCTGCAGGCGGCGACCTTCGCCGGCGCGGCCGTGATCTTCGCCGGCACGTACTACAGCCTGTCGCGCGAAGCGCGCCGCGCGTAGGCACATCCCTTGCGAGGCGCAGGGCATGCACGCCACGCATCTCCACTGCCCTCAATGCCGCGCTGCCCAGCCGATCCGCTTCGAGCCGCTGCTCGCCGGCGAAAGCTCGCTCGGCACCCGGATCGGCTGCGCGCGCTGCGCCCGGCACGCGTTCACCTTGATCCGGCCGGCGCGCTTCTACTGCGAGATCTGCGACGAGGTGCAGCCCGGCGTGCTCGAGCCGGTGGACATGGATTGCGGGCCGGCGCTCGGCGCCGACGAAGCGTTCGCGGTGCTGCTCGTGTGCGCCGGCTGCTTCGACGGCAAGGCGCTGCTCTACGCCGCTACGCCGAATCGCTACGCCGGCGCCGCGGCATCCGGCCCGACTGCTCCAGGGCCTCGCGCCGATCGTGTTCGGCGAGGATGATCTCCATCGCCTTCTCGAACACTGCGCGCGGCGGACCCGACTTTCCGCTCACCCAGATCGCAACCTGAGTCGGATGCACGCCGAGGAAGCTGGCGAGGCTCTCGCGGCCCCCGCGCACCGTTTCGCACTGCCTCAGGATCTGCGCGCACATCTCGGCCCAACGCGGCTTCTGTTCCATGAAATTTCCTGCTGCTGCGCTCAGCCCAGCTTGGCGGGGCTGTTCTTCTGCTCGAGGCGCTTGATCAGCCCGTCGATGCCATCCTGCTTCACCACGGCGTCGAATTCGCTGCGATAGGTGAGCACCAGGCTGATGCCCTCGACCGAGATGTCGTAGACCTTCCAGCCCTGGCTTTCCTTGCGCATCTGGAACTCGAGCGGCAACGGCTTGCCGCCCGCGCGGACGAACTGCGCGCGCACCGTCGCCTCGTCTTTTCCTTCGCCCTTGCCGCCCCGCGAAGGCATGACCTTCATCGTCTGGCCTTGATAAGCCTGGATCGAGTTCGAGTAGGTCCGGACCAGCATGTTGCGAAACTCACCCACCAGCTTCTTGCGCTGCTCCGGCGTCGCCTGCGACCAGGCGCGACCGACGGCGAGGCGCGTCGATTCTTCGAAATCGATGTAAGGCAGCACTTTTTCCTGCGCGAGCTTGAGCGCCTTCTGCTTGTCGCCTGCCGCGAGCTGCTTGTCGCTCTTGATCGCGGCGAGCACCTCTTCGGTCACTTTTTGCACCAGCTGGTCCGGCGCGAGCTCCTGCGCCGCTGCGCCCAGGGTAAACCCGAGCGCCAGGAAGCCGATGATTCGCTTGAGGATATTCACGCAGTCACCCTCTCCTTCTGGGCATTGCCCTTGAACATCCCCGGTTCAAGCGAATGGCGTTCCAGGAGGCGGTAGAACTCGGTGCGGTTGCGCCCGGCGAGGCGCGCCGCCTTGGTGACGTTGCCCCCGGTGATCTTGAGGATCCTCACCAGGTAGTCGCGCTCGAAGGC
>DASXAO010000177.1:0-32383 GCA_036406675.1 Burkholderiales bacterium | reverse complement strand
CGCCTTGATCGCGTCGTCGGTGTAGGTGACGTGATGGTGCTTCTCGTAGACCGGCTTCAGCCCCTTCATGATCTCGACAGCGTCGGCGATCGAGGGCTCGGGCACGTCGATCTTCTGGAAGCGCCGCGACAGCGCGTGGTCTTTCTCGAACACGCCGCGGTACTCGTTGTAGGTGGTCGCGCCGATGCACTTGAGGGCGCCGGTCGAAAGAGCGGGCTTGAGCAGGTTCGAGGCGTCGAGCGTTCCGCCGGAGGCGGCGCCCGCGCCGATCAGCGTATGGATCTCGTCGATGAACAGGATCGCGTTGGGGTTGTCCACCAGCTGCTTGAGCACCGCCTTCAGGCGCTGCTCGAAATCGCCGCGGTACTTGGTTCCCGCGAGCAGCGCGCCCATGTCGAGCGCGTAGACCGTGCACTTGGCGAGGAGATCGGGGACGTTGCCCTCGACGATGCGCCGCGCCAGCCCCTCGGCGATGGCGGTCTTGCCCACGCCGGCCTCGCCGACCAGCAGGGGGTTGTTCTTGCGCCGCCGGCACAGCGTCTGCACCACCCGCTCGAGCTCTTTGTCGCGGCCGATCAGCGGGTCGATCTTGCCGGCGAGCGCGAGCGCGTTCAGGTTCTGGGTGTAGTTGTCGAGCGGGCTGTTCGAGGTCTCGGCCTGGCCTTCCTGCTCGGACTCCTGGTCGTTCTTGCCCTGGTGCGCCTGCGGCGTCTTGGTGATGCCGTGGGAGATGTAGTTCACCACGTCGAGGCGCGCGATGCCTTGCTGCTGCAGGAAATACACCGCGTGCGAATCCTTCTCGCCGAAGATCGCCACCAGGACGTTCGCCCCGGTCACTTCCTTCTTGCCGGAGGACTGCACGTGGAGGATGGCGCGCTGGATCACGCGCTGGAAGCCGAGGGTCGGCTGGGTGTCGACCTCGCGGTCGGCGGCGATGCGCGGGGTCTGCTCGGCGATGTGCTGGGTCAGGTTCTTGCGCAGCTCGTCCATGTTGGCGCCGCAGGCGCGCAACACCTCGGCCGCGGTGGGGTTGTCGAGCAGCGCGAGCAGGAGGTGTTCGACGGTGATGAACTCGTGGCGCTTCTGGCGCGCCTCGACGAACGCCATGTGGAGGCTGACTTCGAGTTCCTGGGCAATCATTTGCTGCTGTTCCTCCTGCCGGCCGTTAACACCTTTTCCTCCGCGTTCCTTGCTAGGTCTCTTCCATCACGCACTGCAACGGATGCTGATGCTTCCGGGAGTATGCCGCGACTTGCTGCACCTTAGTGGAAGCAACGTCGCGGGGATATACCCCACAGACTCCGATCCCTTCGCGATGCACCTTCAGCATCACCTGGGTGGCGCGTTCCCGGCTCATCCCGAAGAACTTCTGCAGCACCACCACTACAAATTCCATGGGGGTGTAGTCGTCGTTCAGCAGCATGACCTTGAACATCGGCGGAGGCTTCAGCTTGCTCCGCTGGGCCTCCAGTATGGTGTCGTCCTTTTGCTGCGCCATGCCGCCAGACTACGCGCCCTCGAGCCCCCCAGAATCGGACAAATTCCGCGCCTGCCCGTTCCCCCCGGCCTTTCCGCCTTCCGCCACGGTCAGCACGGTGCGCCCTACGGTGCGTCCACTCGCCATACTGCGGCCTATCCTAATCTTTGTGGGGGGTCGAAGCAATGCGGCCAAACGGGCCGGCGGGGCCGAATTACGGCGTTTTTTCACGGCCTTGGCGCATTCGCGACAGCGCCTTGGCTCGGGCGCCACACTCCCTGGGGGATCCCTTGACGCGCCCCTGCCGGGCGCGTAAAAGGCGGGCTGTGTTTGGATTCAGGCTGTCTGTTTGCCATCTAGGGCGGCGGGGTCGTGGAGTTCCAGGCATGGCTCGGGTCAAACGCCCGGTAGCTCATCAATAACGACGACGTACTAGGGAGAGCGCATGGCAACAGGCACGGTGAAGTGGTTCAACGACGCAAAAGGCTACGGGTTCATCACTCCGGACGACGGCAGCGAGGATCTGTTCGCGCATTTTTCCGCCATCAACATGTCGGGATTCAAGACGCTGAAGGAAGGTCAGAAGGTGAGCTTCGACGTGGTGCAGGGGCCCAAGGGGAAGCAGGCCTCCAACATCCAGAAGGTCTGAGCGCAGGCGTAGGTTACAAGGGCTAAACAACAACAAAAAGGCCGCCCCGTTCGGGGCGGCCTTTGTTTTTCCGCCTTTGCCTTCCGTTGTTCCTTACATGCGCTCGATCATCGCCTGGCCGAAGCCGGAGCACGACACCTGCTTCGCGCCCTGCATCTGGCGGGCGAAGTCGTAGGTCACGATCTTGTCCTGGATGGCCTTTTCCATTGATCGGATGATGGCATCGGCGGCCTCCAGCCAACCCATATGGCGCAGCATCATCTCCGCCGAAAGGATTTCCGAGCCGGGGTTGACGTAGTCCTTGCCGGCGTATTTCGGCGCGGTGCCATGGGTTGCCTCGAACATGGCCACCGTGTCGCTGAGATTCGCGCCCGGTGCGATGCCGATGCCGCCGACCTCCGCCGCAAGCCCGTCGGAGATGTAGTCGCCGTTGAGGTTGGTGGTCGCGAGCACGTCATACTCGGCCGGCCGCAGCAGGATCTGCTGGAGCATCGCGTCGGTGATGACGTCCTTCACCACGATGTCGGGGCCGCCTTTGGGGTTGCCGAAGCTGTGCCACGGGCCGCCGTCGAGCGGCTTGGCGCCGAATTCCTTCACCGCCAGCTGGTAGCCCCAGTCGCGAAAGCCGCCCTCGGTGAACTTCTGGATGTTGCCCTTGTGGACCAGGGTGACCGACTTTCGCTTGTTGTCGATCGCGTACTGGTAGGCGCGGCGGATGAGCCGCTCGGAGCCTTCCACCGAGACCGGCTTGATGCCGATGGCCGAAGAGGCGGGGAAGCGGATCTTCTTGACCTTCATTTCCTTCACCAGGAAATCGATGACCTTCTTCGCCTCGGCGGAATTCGCCGGCCACTCGATGCCCGCATAGATGTCTTCCGAGTTCTCGCGGAAGATCACCATGTCGACGTCCTGCGGCTTCTTGAGCGGCGAGGGCACGCCGCTGAACCAGCGCACCGGGCGCAGGCAGACGTACAAGTCCAGCTCCTGGCGCAGCGCGACATTGATCGAGCGGATGCCTCCGCCCACCGGGGTGGTCAGGGGTCCCTTGATCGAAACCACGAATTCCTTGGAAGCCTCGAGGGTCTCGTCGGGCAGCCACACGTTCTCGCCGTAGACCTTGGTGGACTTCTCTCCGGCGAACATCTCCATCCAGACGATTTTCTTCTTCCCGCCGTAGGCCTTCCGCACGGCGGCGTCCACCACCTTCAGCATGACCGGGGTGATGTCGAGCCCGGTGCCGTCGCCTTCGATATAAGGCACGATGGGGTTGTCGGGCACCGCGAGGGAGAAGTCCTTGTTCACCCGGATCTTCTCTCCGCTCGAGGGGACCTTGATGTGCTTGTACGCCATGGCTTCTCCTGCGGATTCTGGTTGGAAAGTGCAACGAGGCACTCGAAAGGGGGGCGATTATACTCGCCTTTTCATGAGCTAGGTTATTGATTTGGAATAATTTTGCATCGCATCAAGCGGGCTTTAGTCAGGTCCTCGTCAACCGGTGCGCGGGAGGCGCGTTACATGCGGTGGACCGGTCTTTGCCGGTTTTTCACAAACCACTCTAGAGAAGGGGATGAGAATGAAGCAGTTCATTTCGATGCTGGTTGCGGCCGTGTTCGCCGCCGCGAGCGTGACCGCGATCGCGCAGGACAAGAAGGCCGAGGGCAGCAAGGCCGGCCAGATGGACAAGAAAGACGGCAAGAAGTCCTCGAGCAAGAAATCCTCGAGCAAGAAGTCTTCGGGCAAGAAGTCCGAAGGCAAGAAGGCCGAGCCGAAGTAACCCGCTTAAAATATCAAGCCAAGGCAGGGGATCCCCTGCCTTTTCTATTTCTATCTCTATCGATGCGCTTCCTTTTCGCATTCGCCGCCCTCGCCGCCACGCCCGCCCTTGCGCAGTACCCGGTCGCGCGGCTCAACGCCGGCATGCATCTCATCCAGGCCGAGGTGGTATCGGACCCCGGCACTCGCGCCCAAGGCCTCATGTACCGCAAAAGCATGGCCCAGAACGCCGGGATGCTCTTCATCTTCGACGAGCCGCAGGTCCACTGCATGTGGATGAAGAACACGCTGATCCCGCTGTCGGTGGCTTTCATCGACGACCGCGGCGCGATCGTCAACATCGAGGATATGCAGCCTCAGACCGAGGATTCGCACTGCGCGGGACAGCCGGTTCGATACGCGCTAGAGATGAACCGCGGCTGGTTTGCCGCCCGGGGCGTGAAGCCGGGAAGCCGCCTGGGCGGCATTCCCGGGGTGAAATAGAGCCTGCGCCCTAGAAGGCCACGCCGCCGTGGCTCTGGGCCACCATGAAGTAGAGCATCGGGATCGACAGCATGGTGTTGATGCGCGAGGCCATGCCGGCGCGCTTGCCGGCGGCCGCCTTCTCGTCCGCCGCTACCTGCACGATGCCGAGCACCTTCTTCTGGTTCGGCCAGATGATGAACCAGACGTTGAACCACATGATCGTGCCGAGCCACGCGCCTAGGCCGATCGAGGTGAACGGCTTCTGCAGCGTGAGCGCCTGCACTAGGTAGCCGTTCATCAGGGCGAGGAGCAGCCCCAGGATGATCGTGGCCATGGCCGCCCAGCGGAACCAGAACAGCGCCGTGGGCGCGATCACCTTGCTGATCGCCGGCTTCTGGTCGTCTGGGATCTTCGGCATCGACGGCGTCTGGACGAAATTGAAGTACCAGAGCAGCCCGATCCACATGACCCCGGCGGTGACGTGCAGCCAGCGCATGGCGAACAGCCACCAGCCGTGTTCGCCGAGCGCGACCTTGCCCCCGGCGGCGACGAGGATGACGAGCAGGACGATCAGCACGACGACGCCGGCGGTGATCGTGCGACCGAGCGATTGGAAGATGGCACCCATGGTTTTCTCCTGTTTTGTTATGGGCTGTTGCGGCTAAAAAAGTCTAGCACGCGTCAATGACCGGCTGCCAAAGCTCCCGAACAGGCGAAGAGCAGCACGATGACCTGGGCTGCGACCAGCACCGCCTGTGTCCGCTCTCCAAGCCTCAGGAGCATCGGCAGGACGGCGAGGTAGCAGACCAGCGTCACGGCCGCGATCAGGGCGACGCAAGCGAGACTCAGGTAGTCGGCGTAGGCGAGGAGCCGCAGCCAGCCCCAGCCCGTGGGCTCGCCCGTCCGCGCGAGGTACTCCGCCACTGGCAGGTGCCAGAGCGAGGGAAGCGCGTCGAGCGGAACGAACGATGGCAGGATGCCCCCGGCGTACAGGACGAACGAAACGAGCGCAGCGGCGAACGCGACGCCTGTGACCGCGCCGAGCCAGCGCGCGTAGAGTGCCTGGACGAGCTGCTCGCGGCTCACGGCCACACCCCGGTGCCGCGCCCGAGGGCGCGGGCGCCCGCGAGCAGCAGCACCGCGATTACGACGCGGCGGACCACGGACGCCGGCGTGCGCGCGAGCACGCTCGCGCCCACGCGCGAGCCCAGCATGACGCCGAGAATCGCCGGGACTGCGAGCGCGGGCAGCAGCGCACCGCGGTGGATGTAGACCCAAGCTGCCGAGCTGTTCACGATCGAGATGACCAGGCCGCTCGTGCCGACCGCGACCTTCAGCGGCGCCGCCATCACGAAGTTCAGCACCGGGACATTGGCGAAGCCCGCACCCAGCCCGAACACGCCGCCGAGAAATCCGATCCCGGCAAAAGCCGCGATTCCGGTCACGGTGCGCTGCGTGCGCCAGTCGACCGCGCGGCCGTCGGCCGGATCCTCGTAGCGGCCGCGCAGGCGCAGGATCGTGCCGAGCGCGTCGGCTTCGCCGGTTCCGGCGGTGGCGTCGCCGGTGCGCCAGACCAGGATGGCGACCGCCAGCACGGTGGTGCCGAGCGCCGTCTGTACCACCTCGGTGGGCAGCGCGAGCCCCACCAGCGCGCCGGCGAACGACGCAATGGAGCCCGAAAGCGCGAGCGGCACCGCGAGCCGCAGGCTGGCCAGGCGGTTCCGCAGCAGGCTGGGACCCGCCGCCAGCGTTCCGGCGAGCGCGAACACGAGCCCTACGCCGCGCACGAAGTCGAGATGAAAGGGGAAGAAGCCGCCCACGATCGGCACGAATAGGACACCGCCACCGACGCCCGCGATGACCGCCACTACGCCAATCGCGAAGCTCACGGCGAACAGCGCCAGGAGCCAGACCCACCATGCGTCCGCCATTTTTGGCGCTATGCTAACCCGATGCCCCGATTCGCCGCCAACGTCTCGACGCTGTTTACCGAGGTGGGATTTCTCGAGCGCTTCGCTGCCGCGCGCAAGGCCGGCTTCCGCGCGGTCGAGTACCAGTATCCGTACGACTTCGCGCCGGCCGAAGTGGCGCGCGCCGCGCGCGAAGCCGGCGTCGAGGTCGTGCTGCACAACATGCCGCAGGGCGACGCGCAGAAGGGCGAGCGCGGCACGGCCTGCCTGCCGGGGCGCGAGCAGCGCTTCCGCGACGACCTCGAGCTCGCGATCGAGTATGCGCGCGCGGCCCGCTGCGCGAGCCTGCACCTCATGGCCGGCGTGGTGCCGGCCGGCGCCGAGCGCGCCTCGCTGCACGCCACCTACGTCGCGAACCTAAGGCACGCCGCGAAGCACCTGGGCGCTGAGGGCATGCGGCTCCTCATCGAGCCCCTGAGCGAGCGCACGGTGGCCAACTGTTTCCTGCGCTCGAGCGCGCAGGCGGCGCAGGTGCTGGAGGAAGTGGCTGCGGGTAACGCGCTCCTGCAATATGACCTCTTCCACATGCAGCTCATGGAGGGCAACCTCGCGGCGACGATCGAGCGCCTGCTGCCGCGCATCGGGCATTTGCAGATCGCCGACGCCCCCGGGCGCCACGAGCCGGGGAGCGGGGAGATCAATTTCGATTTCATCTTCAAGCACGTCGATGCCATCGGCTACGCCGGCTGGATCGGCTGCGAATACAATCCGTCGCGTGGCACGCTGGAAGGCCTGCAGTGGGTGAAGCCCTACCTCTAGCAAGACAGGCGCAGGTGGCGCGCGCGCTGCGAGCCTTCCTGCCGGCGCGCGCGGTGCTGTGGGAGGAAGAGGACACCCGCCCCTACGAATGCGACGGGCTCACGGCGTATCGCCAATTGCCGATGGTCGTCGCGCTCCCCGAGAGCGAGGAGCAGGTGCGGCGCATCCTCGAGACTTGTGCTTCCATGGAGGTCCCCGTCGTGCCGCGCGGCGCCGGCACCGGGCTCTCGGGCGGCGCGCTGCCGCCCGGCGACGGCGTGCTCCTTTCCATGGCCAAGTTCATGCGCGTGCTGCGGGTCGATGCGCGCGCGCGCACCGCCGTGGTCCAGCCCGGAGTGCGCAATGCCGCGATCTCGGAGGCCGCGGCGCCCTTCGGCCTTTACTACGCGCCCGACCCCTCGAGCCAGATCGCCTGCACGATCGGCGGCAACGTGGCCGAGAACTCCGGCGGCGTGCACTGCCTGAAATACGGCCTCACGGTGCACAACGTGCTGCGGCTGCGCGGCTTCACCGCGTCGGGCGAGCCGGTCGAGCTCGGCTCGCAGGCGCCCGACGCCCCGGGCTACGACCTGCTCGCGCTCGCCATCGGCTCGGAAGGCATGCTCGTGGTGGTCACCGAGGTGACGGTGAAGCTCCTTCCCAAGCCGCAGTGCGCCAGGGTGGTGATGGCCTCCTTCGACGACGTGGAAAAGGCCGGCCAGGCGGTCGCAGAGGTGATCGCGGCCGGGATCATTCCCGCGGGGCTCGAGATGATGGACCGTCCGGCGACGCGCGCGGTCGAGCAGTTCGTAAGCGCGGGCTACGACCTCGACGCCGCCGCGATCCTGCTGTGCGAATCCGACGGCACGCCCGAAGAGGTGGAGGACGAGATCGGCCGCATGCGCGCGGTGCTCGCGCGCGCGGGCGCCACGCGCATGAGCGTGTCGCGCGACGAGGCGGAGCGGCTGCGCTTCTGGTCTGGGCGCAAGGCGGCGTTTCCGGCCGCCGGCCGCATTTCTCCGGACTACTACTGCATGGACGGCACCATTCCGCGCAAGCGGCTGGGCGAGGTGCTCAAGTTCATCGGCGCGATGGAAAAGAAATACGGCCTGCGCTGTCCGAACGTGTTCCACGCCGGCGACGGCAACCTGCATCCGCTCATCCTGTTCGACGCCAACAACGCCGAAGAGCTGCACCGCACCGAGCTCTTCGCCGCCGAGGTGCTGGAGAAATGCGTCGAGGTCGGCGGCACGATCACCGGCGAGCACGGCGTGGGGGTGGAGAAAATCAACCAGATGTGCGTCCAGTTCCGGCCCGACGAGCTCGAGCTCTTCCTCGCCGTGAAGCGCGCGTTCGATCCGGCCATGCTGCTCAATCCCGGAAAGGCCGTTCCGACGCTCGCACGCTGCGCGGAGTACGGACGCATGCACGTGCGCGGCGGCAAGCTGCCGCATCCGGAGCTGCCGCGGTTTTGAATCTCGAGGCGCTTCAGGACCGTATCCGGCAAGCCGCCGAGCGCAAGGCGCCGCTGCGCCTGCGCGGCGGCGGCAGCAAGGACTTCTACGGCAACGAGCCGCGCGGCGAGCTTCTCGACACCCGCGGCTACGCGGGAATCGTGAGCTACGAGCCGACCGAGCTGGTCGTCACGGCGCGATGCGGAACGCCCCTCGCCGAGCTGGAAAAAACTCTCGAGCGAAGCGGCCAGTGCCTGCCTTTCGAACCGCCGCACTTCGGACCGGAAGCGACGCTCGGCGGCTGCGTTGCGACTGGCCTGTCGGGTCCGCGCCGCGCCTCGGCGGGCGCGCTGCGCGACTTCGTCCTCGGGGTGAAGCTGGTGGACGGGCGCGGCCGCGAGCTCGCTTTCGGCGGCCAGGTGATGAAGAACGTGGCCGGTTACGACGTCGCGCGCCTCTCCGCGGGCTCGCTCGGCACGCTGGGCTTGATCGCGGAGGTCTCGCTCAAGGTCCTGCCGTCGCCGGCGTGCGAGCTCTCGCTCGAGCTCGAGATGAGCGAGGCGGCGGCGCTCGAGCGCATGAACCTCTGGGCGGGGCAGCCGCTGCCGATCTCCGCCACGGCGTGGCACGCGAGCCGGCTGTGCGTGCGCCTGTCCGGCGCCGAGCCTGCGGTGCGCGGCGGCGCCGCGAAGATCGGCGGTGAGAGAGTCGAGGCGGGCTCACTCTGGAACGAAGTGCGCGAGCACAGGCATGCTTTTTTCGACGGCCCCGAGCCGCTGTGGCGAGTCGTCGTCCCTTCGGTCTGCCCGCCGCTCGGCGCGAGCGGGGACAGCCTCATCGAATGGGGCGGGGCGCTGCGCTGGCTTCGCGGCGCCGACGCGCGGGCGCTCGCCGCCAAGGCGGACGGGCACGCGACGCTCTTTCGCGCGCGGGGCAAGCGCGAGAGCGTGTTCGCCGCGCTCGATCCGGTCGCCATGGCCCTGCACCGCCGGCTCAAGGCGGCCTTCGATCCCGCGGGCATCTTGAACCCCGGCCGCCTCTACGCCGAGCTCTAGGCCTTGGCCAGATGCCTCTTTTGCGCCTCCACTGCGGCGCGTGCCTGCGAAACCAACGCGCTGTCGGGATATCGCGCGAGGAGGCGCGCGTACAGCTGGATCGACAACACCGGCTCGCCGGCCTCGCCCGCCTTGGCGGCGGCGTCGAAGAGCAGGCGCTGCTTGGCGAGGTCGGCCGCTCTGGCCAGGTCCGCGGCCTTGGCCGCTCCGGCAGCCTTGGCGGCTGCGGCGGCCCTGGCGAATTCCGCCTTCGCCTGTTCGGCGTCGCCCGGGGATGGCGCAGGGCGCGATTTGGCCGCGGCCATGACCTCGGCCATCATCGCCGCGCTCCTTTCCTCTGAAGCGCGCCGCAGCTCCTCGCTTCGCCGGCGCCACTTCACCAACCCGTACACGAACACGCCTATGGCAGCGACGCCGAGCAGCCAGATGACGATCTTCATGCAAAAAGTATAGCGGCACATGCAGACCCAGCTCGCCGACTTCATCCGCGGCACGCCCGAAGGGCGCGAAGCCGAAGCCATCCTGCGCAAATGCGTGCATTGCGGCTTTTGCACCGCCACCTGCCCGAGCTATCAGGTGCTCGGCGACGACCTCGACAGCCCGCGTGGGCGGATCTACCTGATGAAGCGCGCGCTCGAAGGGGCGCCGGTCAGCGCGAAGACGCGGCTGCATCTCGACCGCTGCCTCACGTGCCGCGCGTGCGAAACGACCTGCCCGTCGGGCGTGCGCTACGGCAGGCTGCTCGACATCGGACGCGGCCTGGTCGAAGCGCGCACCGCGCGCGGCCCGCTCGAAAGGCTGGTGCGCCGCACGCTCGCCTTGGTCCTGCCGCGCCCGCGCTTGTTCAAGGCGCTCGCCGGATTGGGACGCCTCGCCCGGCCTCTGCTGCCGGCTGCCTTGAAAGCGAAGCTTCCAGGAACGGTCGCCCCGGCCGGCGTGTGGCCCGCGCCGCGGCACGCGCGCAAGATGCTAGTGCTCGCGGGTTGCGTGCAGCCGGCGCTCGCGCCGTCGATCAACGCCGCAGCGGCGCGGGTGCTCGATCGCCTCGGCATTTCGCTCCTCGAGGCGCCCGGCGCCGGATGCTGCGGAGCGCTGCGCTTTCACCTGAACTACCAGGAGGAGGGCCGCGACGACATGCGCGCCCTGATCGACGCCTGGTGGCCGCTCGTGGAGCGAGGCGAAGTGGAGGCGATCGTCATGACGGCGAGCGGTTGCGGCGTGACGGTGAAGGAGTACGCCCACCTCCTCGGCCAGGACCCGCGCTATCGCGAGAAGGCGGCGCGTATCGCCGCGCTCACCCGGGACCTTGCCGAGGTGATCCCGCCCGAGGCGCTCCCCGAGGGCGTCGGCGCAGGCCGCGTCGCGTTCCACTCCCCCTGCACCCTGCAGCACGGGCAGCAGATCCGCGGCGCCGCGGAGGCGCGACTCGCCCGCGTCGGCCTGGAGCTCACGCCGGTGCGCGATGCGCACCTCTGCTGCGGCTCGGCGGGCACCTACTCGCTCCTGCAGCCGGCGATCGCCGGCGAGCTGCGCAGCCGCAAGCTCGCGGCGCTGAGCGAAGGCCGGCCGGAGCAGATCGCCACCGCGAACATCGGATGCTTGACGCACCTGCGGGGCGGCGCCCCGGTGCCGGTGCGGCACTGGATCGAGATCCTCGACGAAGCGCTGCGGCGTAAAATGCGCGCATGAACGCCCGCGTTTCGCCCGAGGTCGTCAAGGTCGCCTGCCCGCACGACTGCCCGGATACCTGCGCGATGCTCGTAACGGTCGAAAACGGCGTCGCGACGAAGATCCAGGGCGATCCGTCGATGCCGTTCACCGACGGCACGCTGTGCACGAAGGTGGCGCACTATCTCGAGCGCACCTATGCGCCCGATCGCCTGCTTCATCCCTTAAAGAGAACCGGGCCCAAGGGCCGCGGCGAGTTCAAAAGAGTTTCCTGGGACGAGGCGCTCGACGAGATCGCGGCGCGGCTGAAACCCCTCGCGGCCGAGAATCCCGAGACCATCCTGCCGTGCAGCTACGCCGGCACCATGGGCATGGTCCAGTACAGCTCGATGGACCGGCGCTTCTTCCACCGCCTCGGCGCGACGCTGCTCGACCGGACGCTGTGCTCCACGGCGGGCAAGTTCGGCCTGCGCGCGACCCTCGGCGGCTCGGTCGGCATGGATCCCGAGCGCTTCGACGAGGCGAAGCTCATCCTGCTGTGGGGCGCGAACCCGGTGGTGTCGAACCTGCACCTGTGGTCCCGGGTGCAGGAAGCCAAGCGCCGCGGCGCCAAGGTCGTAGCCATCGATCCGTACCGCAGCCTGTCGGCCGAGAAATGCAGCCAGCACGTGGCATTGCTGCCCGGAACCGACGGCGCGCTCGCGCTCGGCATGATGCACGTGCTCATCGCCGAGGATCTGATCGACCACGACTATGTCGCGAAATACACCGTCGGCTACGATGCGCTGCGCAAGCGAGTGCTGGAAACCTACAGCCCGGAATGGGCGGCGAGCGCCTGCGGCCTCACGGTGGAAGAAGTGGTGCAGCTCGCGCGCGACTACGGCCGCACCAAGCCCGCGGCGATCCGCCTCAACTACGGCATGCAGCGTCACGCCGGCGGCGGCATCGCCGCGCGGACCATTGCCTGCCTGCCAGCACTGGTCGGCGCCTGGCGCGACGCCGCCGGCGGCATCGTCCTCACTACCGCGGATTTCTACAAGTTCGACCACGCCGCGCTCGAGCGGCCGGACCTCCTGGCCGGACGCCGGCCGCGCGTGATCAACCAGTCGAAGCTGGGCGACGCCCTGACGTCGGCCGAGCCGCCGGTGCGCGCGATCATCGTCTACAACAACAACCCGGTGGCGGTGTGCCCGAACTCCGACAAGGTCATCGCGGGATTCTCGCGCGAGGACCTCTTCACCGTGGTGATGGACCACTTCCAGACCGACACAGCGGACTACGCGGACATCGTGCTGCCCGCCACCACGCAGCTCGAGCACTACGACGTGCACAAGTCGTACGGGCATCTGTACGTGCTCGGCAACAATCCCGCGATCGCGCCGGTCGGCGATTCGCTGCCGAACTCGGAAGTTTTCCGCCGGCTCGCCGCGCGCCTGGGCTTCGACGAGCCCTGCTTCCGCGATTCCGACGAGGATCTGTGCCGCACCGCGCTCGCATCCTCAAATGAACACATGAAGGGGATTCACTGGGAGGGCGTCAAGGAGTCGGGGTGGAAGAGGCTCGCGTTGCCCGAGCGCTTCGCGCCGTTCGCGCAAGGGGGCTTTCCCACGCCGACGGGCAAGTGCGAGCTCTTCAGCGCGGCGCTCGAAGGGCAGGGCGTCGATCCGCTGCCCTTCTACAACCCGCCCGCCGAGGTGGCCGACGAGCGCCTGGCGCAGCGCTTTCCGCTCGCCTTCATTTCGCCGCCGGCGCGCCACTTCCTGAACTCGTCGTTCGCCAACCTGGCGCGCTTTCGCGAGTTCGAGCGCGAGCCGCATCTCGACATGCATCCGGATGACGCCGCGTCGCGCGGCATCCGCGACGGCGATCGGGTGCGCGTGTTCAACGACCGCGGCAGCTATACGCTCAAGGCGCGCGTGAACGGCAAGCCGCGCCGGGGCGTGGTGGTGGCGCCCTCGGTGTGGTGGAAGAAATACGCGCGCGACGGCCGCAACGCGAACAACGTCACCTCGCAGCGCACCACGGACCTCGGCGGCGGCGCCACGTTCTACGACTGCCGTGTGCAGGTCGAGCGTGTCGACGCATCTCTTCCTTAGCCCGCAGCTCGGGCGCTACGGCTTCGCGGAGGGTCATCCGCTGTCGGTAGACCGGCAGGGCGCGTTCTGGCGCCACGCCCGCGCGCTCGGCCTCGACCGCAAAGTGAAGCTTGCCGAGGCGCCTGCGGCGTCCAAGGAAGCAATCGGTCGTTTTCACACGGCGGATTACATAGACCGAGTCATTGCTGCCTCTCGCGAGGGCAGCGGCTATCTCGACTACGGCGACACGCCGGCGTTCCCCGGCTGCTACGAGGTCGCAGCGCACGTCGTCGGAGCCGCGCTCGAGGGCGCGCGCCGCGTCATGGCGGGCGAGGCGCGGCACAGCTTCCAGCCGATCGGCGGCCTGCACCACGCGCGGCGCGCGGGCGCGGCGGGCTTCTGCGTGTTCAACGATCCCGGGGTCCTGATCGAGACCTTGCGCGCCGAGCACGGCGTGCGGCGCATCGCGTACGTCGACATCGACGTGCATCACGGCGACGGCGTGTTCTACGAGTTCGAGGACGACGCCGACGTCGTCTGCGTCGACATCCACGAGGACGGTCAGTTTCTCTACCCCGGGACCGGCAGCATTCACGAGACCGGCAGCGGCGCGGCCGAAGGGGCCAAGCTCAACCTGCCGCTCGCGCCCGGCTCGGGCGATCGCGAGTTCCTGCGCGCCTGGGAGAAGGCGGAGCGCTTCGTCGACGCGGCGCGGCCGGAGTTCGTGATCCTGCAGTGCGGCGCCGACGGCCTCGCGGGCGATCCGCTCGCCGACCTTCGGCTCACCGCCGCGGCTCACGCCCACGCCGCGCGGCGGCTGGTGGCGCTCGCCGAGCGCCATGCCCGCGGCCGCCTCATGGCGTTCGGCGGCGGCGGCTACAGCCTCGAGAATCTCTCGGCGGCGTGGTGCGCGGTGCTGGAGGTGCTCGTCGAGGGGACGGGTTGAACCGGTCAGGCGCCCTGCGCAAGCTCGCGCCGTTCCTGCTTCCTTACCGGGCGCGTGTCGCCGCGGCGCTTGCGGCTCTGGTCGTGGCCGCAGCGTGCTGGCTCGCGCTGGGACAAGGGGTGAAGCACGTCATCGACGGCGGCTTCACCGGCGGCGACCCGCGGACGCTCGACCAGGCGCTCGCCGGCGTGCTCGGCGTCGCGGCGGTGCTGGCGCTCGCCACGTGGCTGCGCTTTTACCTGATGATGAGCTTGGGGGAGCGCGTGGTCACGGATCTGCGCCGCGCGGTGTTCGGCCACATCCTCGCCCTGGAGCCCGCGTTCTTCGAGTCGACGCGCACCGGCGAGGTGATCTCGCGACTCACCAACGACGCGACGCTGCTCCAGCAGGTGGTCGGCTACGGTTTGTCGATGTTCCTGCGCAACGGCCTGATGATGGCCGGGGCCGCGGCGATGCTGTTCGTCACGAGCTGGAAGCTCGCGCTCCTCGTGCTGGTGGGCGTGCCGGCTACCCTCGCTCCGATCCTGGTGCTCGGCCGGCGGGTGCGCAGGCTCTCGCGCGCGAGCCAGGACCGTGTCGCCGACGTCTCGGCCTACGTCGACGAGGCGGTGCACGAGATCCGCACCGTGCAGGCCTACGTGCACGAGGACGCCGACCGCGCGAGCTTTGCTCGCCAGGCCGAGGCGGCGTACCGCGCAGGCGTCGCCCGCATCCGCCAGAAAGCGTGGCTCATCTCGCTGGTGATGCTGATCGCCTTCAGCGCGGTCGGCATCATCATGTGGATCGGCGGCCACGACGTCTTCGCCGGACGCATGAGCGCGGGAGAGCTCTCCGCGTTCGTGTTCTACGCCGCGATGGTGGCCGCCGCCGCCGGCACCGTCGCAGAGGTCTGGGGCGAGCTGCAGCGCGCCGCGGGCGCGGCGGAGCGGCTGACCGAGCTTTTGGGCACGCCCCCGAGCATCGTCGCGCCGCCCGTCCCGAGCCCCGTTCCCGCCGGGTGCGAGGCATTGGCAATCGCGTTCGATGGAGTGTGTTTCGCGTATCCCTCGCGTCCGGATAGCCCGGCGCTGGAGGCGTTCAGCCTGCGCATCGAGCCGGGCAGCCGCACCGCGCTGGTCGGCCCCTCGGGCGCCGGCAAGTCGACGCTGTTCGCGCTGCTGCTGCGCTTCTACGACCCGCAGCGCGGCGCGGTGCGCATCGGCGGCGTCGACCTGCGCGAGCTCGACCCGCGCGCGGCGCGCGGCCTGATCGCGGTGGTGCCGCAGGATCCGGTGATCTTCGCCGCGAGCGTGCTCGACAACGTGCGCTACGGCAGGCCGGACGCGCGGCGCGACGAGGTGCTCGCCGCCTGCGAGCGCGCTTTCGCGCTCGAGTTCATCGAGCGCCTGCCGCAGGGCCTCGACAGCGTGCTCGGCGAGCGCGGAGTGACGCTCTCCGGCGGCCAGCGCCAGCGCCTTTCGATCGCGCGCGCGCTGCTCGCCGATCGCCCCATCCTGCTCCTCGACGAGGCGACGAGCTCGCTCGACGCGGCGAGCGAGCTCATGGTGCAGCGCGCGCTCGAGGCGCTGGAGAAGGGCCGCACCACGCTCGCGATCGCCCACCGCCTGGCGACGGTCCAGCATGCCGACCGCATCGTCGTCATGGAGCGCGGCACGATCGTCGCCGAGGGCAGCCATGCGGAGCTGATGCGCCAGGACGGGCTGTATGCGCGCCTCGCATCGCTCCAGTTCCTGGGCGACGCGCCGGCGCGCAGGATCGGACGCGCCGCGTAGCTTGCGAGCCCTCCTTCTTCTGCTTCTCCTGCCGGTCCTGCAGGCCCATGCAGAAACCGTCAAGGTCGGCTCCAAGCGGTTCACCGAGTCCTACATCCTCGGCGAGATCCTGGCGCAAACGGCGGGCGGCGAGCACCGCGCCGGGCTCGGCAACACCGCCATCCTCTACGAGGCGCTGCGCAGCGGCGGTGTCGATGTCTATCCGGAGTACACCGGAACCATAGCGCGGGAAATCCTCAAGACCGAAGAGAACCTGGATCTCGCCGCGCTTAACGCACGCCTCGCTTCCCTCGGGCTCCAAGCGTCGATTCCGCTCGGCTTCAGTAACAGCTACGCGCTCGGCACGCGACTTCCAATCAAGACCATCTCCGAGCTTGCGAAACATCCACAGGCGCGCATCGGCCTGTCGCACGAGTTTCTCGGGCGCCGCGACGGCTGGCCGGGGCTGAAGCAGGCTTACGGCCTGCCGCAAGAGCCGCGCGGCCTCGATCACGGCCTCGCCTACGAGGCGCTCGCCGCCGGCGAGCTCGACGTGGTCGACCTCTATTCGACCGACGCGAAGATCGAGCGCTACCGCATCACGGTGCTCGAAGACGACCGCCGCTACTTCCCCGCGTACGACGCCGTGCTGCTCTACCGCGCCGACGCGCCCGAGCGCTTTCCCGAAGCTTTCGCGGCGTGGAAAAGGCTCGAAGGAAAGATCGACAACGCGACCATGGTGCGGCTGAATGCGCGCGCCGAGATCGACAAGCTGCCGTTCGCCCAGGTCGCGGCCGAATTTCTCGGCTCGTCTTCCACCGCGAAGAGAACCTTCTGGTCGGCGCTGTTCGCCCCCGACTTCGGCCGCCTGCTCGCGGAGCACCTGGTGCTGGTCTTCGCCTCCCTCGTCGCGGCGGTCCTGATCGGCGTGCCGCTCGGCATCGTCGCGGCGAGGGAGAGGTGGCTCGAGCAGCCGGTGCTGGTCGCCACCGGCCTTATCCAGACCATTCCCTCGCTCGCACTGCTGGCGTTCCTGATTCCGCTCACCGGCGCGATCGGGATCATCCCGGCGCTGATCGCGCTCTTCCTGTACGCGCTGCTGCCTATCACCCGCAACACCCACGCCGGACTCACGCAGGTCCCCGCCGGCCTGGTGCAAGCGGGCACGGCGCTCGGCCTTACCCCGCCTCTCATCCTGCGGCACGTCGAGCTGCCGCTCGCGCTGCCCACCATCATGGCCGGGATCAAGACTTCGGCGGTCATCAACGTGGGCACGGTGACCATCGCGGCCTTCATCGGCGCCGGCGGCTTCGGCGAGCGCATCTCGCAGGGCCTCGCGCTCAACGATCACACGGTGCTCCTCGCCGGGGCGCTGCCCGCCGCGGCGCTTGCGCTCGCGGTCCACGGCGTGTTCGAGGCGCTCGAGCGCTCGCTGCGGCGCTCGCCAAGGTAGAATCCGCCCACCTTTTTCCGGAGCGGGTCCCTCCATGCTGATCGGAATTCCGCGCGAGACCGCGGCGGGTGAGAAGCGCGTCGCCACCGTCCCCGAAGTCGTCGAGAAACTGATCAAGCTGGGGTTCCGGGTCGCGGTCGAAGCGGGCGCCGGCGACGCGGCGAACTTCCCCGACGAGACCTACCGCGCCGCCGGCGCCGAGATCGTGGACGCGGCGCGCATCTGGGCGGGCGCCGACATCGTGTTCAAGGTGCGCGCACCGAGCACCGCGGAGCTCGCGCGGATGCGCGAAGGCGCCACGCTGGTGAGCTTCGTCTGGCCGGCGCAGAACCCCGAGCTGATGCAGGCGCTCGCCGCCAAAAAGGCCACGGTGCTCGCGATGGACAGCGTGCCGCGCATCTCGCGCGCGCAGAAGCTCGACGCGCTGTCTTCGATGGCGAACATCGCCGGCTACCGGGCGGTGATCGAGGCCGCGCACGCCTTCGGCCGCTTCTTCACCGGACAGATCACCGCGGCGGGCAAGGTGCCGCCGGCAAAGGTGTTCATCATCGGCGCCGGCGTGGCCGGGCTCGCCGCGATCGGCGCGGCGGTGGGCCTGGGCGCCATCGTCCTCGCCAACGACACGCGGCCGGAAGTCGCCGACCAGATCAAGTCGCTCGGCGGCGAGTTCGTCGGCGTGGACTACGTCGAAGAAGGCTCGGGCGTCGGCGGCTACGCCAAGGTGATGAGCGAAGGCTTCCAGAAAGCCCAGCGCGAAGTGTTCGCTGCCCAGGCGAAGGCGGTCGACGTGATCATCACCACCGCGCTGATACCCGGCAAGCCCGCGCCCAAGCTCATCACCGCCGACATGGTGAAGTCGATGCGCCCGGGCAGCGTGATCGTGGACCTCGCCGCCGAGCAGGGCGGCAACTGCGAACTGACGGAGCCGGGCCAGGCCGTGGTAAGGCACGGCGTCACGATCATCGGCTACACCGACCTGCCCAGCCGCCTCGCCAAGCAGTCGAGCACGCTCTACGCCACCAACCTCCTGCGCCTCAGCGAGGAGCTGTGCAAGGCGAAGGACGGCAAGTTCAACGTCAACATGGAAGACGAGGTGATCCGCGGCACGACGGTGATCAAGGACGGAAGCATCACCTGGCCGCCGCCCGCGCCCAAGCTCTCGGCGGCGCCGCCCAAGCCTGCCGCGAAGCCAGCCGCCGTACCCGAAAAAGAAAAGGGCAAGCACGGAGGCGCCGGCGCGCCCGCCTCGGCGCGCGCGACGGCGTTGGCGTTTTTGATCGGAGCGATTCTTTTCTGGTTCATCGGCGCCTACGCGCCCCCGGCGTTCCTCACCCACTTCACCGTGTTCGTCCTCGCCTGCTTCGTCGGCTACATGGTGATCTGGAACGTGACGCCCGCGCTGCACACCCCGCTCATGAGCGTGACCAACGCCATCAGCAGCATCATCGCCATTGCCGCCCTGGTGCAGGTGTCGCCGCTCGAGGCGGCGCCGGGCGGGGCCGCGCGCCCGACCGCCTGGATCCTCGGGCTGGGGGTCGTCAGCCTCGCGCTCGTCGCGATCAACATGTTCGGCGGGTTCGCCGTCACGCAGCGCATGCTGCAGATGTTCCGCAAGTAGGGGCGCCGCCATGTCCCCGACGCTCCTGACGGTGTCGTATCTCGCGGCGACGATCCTCTTCGTCCTCAGCCTGGGCGGCCTGTCCAATCCCGAGACCTCCCGCCGCGGCAACCTCTACGGCATGATCGGCATGGCGATCGCGGTGCTCGCGACCGTGCTCGGACCGCACGTCACCAAGGCCGCATACCCGTGGATCGCCGGCGCGATGCTGGTCGGCGCCGTGATCGGGCTTTACGCCGCGCGCGTCGTGAAGATGACGCAGATGCCCGAGCTGGTCGCGCTGATGCACAGCCTGGTCGGCCTCGTCGCCGTCCTGGTGGGTTTCGCCAACCTCATCGACCCGGCGGCGAGCGCCGGATTGCAGGGCGCCGAGCAGACCGTTCACGAGCTCGAAATCTACGTCGGGGTGCTCATCGGCGCGGTGACGTTCTCCGGCTCGCTCATCGCATTCGGCAAGCTCTCCGCGAAGATCGGCGGCAAGCCGGTGCTGCTGCCGGGGAGGCACTGGATCAACCTCGCCGGCCTCGCGGTGGTCATCTGGTGCGGCGGCTGGTTCGTCGGCGCGCACTCGATCGAGGAGGGCCTGAGGCCGCTCGCCATCATGACCGTGATCGCGCTCCTCTTCGGCGTGCACATGGTGATGGCGATCGGCGGCGCCGACATGCCGGTGGTGGTCTCGATGCTGAACAGCTACTCGGGTTGGGCCGCCGCCGCGACCGGGTTCATGCTCGGCAACGATCTCCTCATCGTCACCGGGGCGCTGGTCGGCTCGAGCGGCGCGATCCTCTCCTACATCATGTGCCGGGCGATGAACCGCAACTTCGTCAGCGTCATCGCCGGGGGGTTCGGGACCGGGGGCGGGGCACCCGCCGCCTCGGGCGCGGCCCCGGCGGGAGAAGTGCAGCCCATTTCCGCGAACGAGACGGCCGAGGTGCTGCGCGGCTCCAAGAACGTGATCATCGTTCCGGGCTACGGCATGGCGGTGGCGCAGGCGCAGCACGCGGTCTACGAGATCACCAAGCTGCTGCGCGAAAAGGGCGTCAACGTGCGCTTCGGCATCCACCCGGTGGCCGGCCGCATGCCGGGCCACATGAACGTGCTGCTGGCGGAGGCGAAGGTGCCTTACGACATCGTGATGGAGATGGACGAGATCAACCACGACTTTCCCGACACCGACGTCGCGATGGTGATCGGCGCCAACGACATCGTGAACCCCGCAGCGCAGGAGGACCCGGCGAGCCCGATCGCCGGGATGCCGGTGCTCGAGGTGTGGAAGGCGAGGAACTCGATCGTGATGAAGCGCAGCATGGCCTCGGGCTACGCCGGCGTCGACAATCCGCTCTTCTACAAGGACAACAACCGCATGCTCTTCGGCGACGCGAAAAAAATGCTGGACGAAGTCCTGGGCGCCCTGAAAACTTAAGATAGTCTTAAGTTTTTCAAACCATTAGACTCGCGCGGTGACTCCGCTCAGGCGCGCGGCACGCTCGGCGCGCGAGTTTCTGTCCCGCAAGCTCGAGCCCGATGCGCTGAAGATCGGCGTGTCGGCGCGCCTGTTCCATCCGCAGCCCGACGCCAAGGGGATCCAGTCGAAGACCCTGCAGTATCTCGAGCAGTCGGTGGCGCACTGGGTCATGTCGCGCGACGTGCTCGTGTTCATGGTGCCGACCGTCGACAAGGACGGCCTCATCCACCGCAGCGAGGTGCGCCTCGCCGACTACGCGCGCGTTCTCGACGGCCTGGTGCTGCAGGGCGGCGCCGACGTGAGCCCTTCGTCCTACGGCGAATCGCCGCTCGAGCCGCAGTGGGCCGGCGATCGCCTGCGCGACGTCTACGAGATGGAGCTGGTGCACGAGTTCATCGAGGCCGGCAAGCCGGTGCTGGGGATCTGCCGCGGCGCGCAGCTCATCAACGTGGCGCTGGGCGGCACGCTGTACCAGGACATCCGCACCCAGCTTCCCGGGTCGCAGGTGCACGTCACCGATGCGTACGAGAAGCACCGCCACGCGATCCGCTTCGAGCCGGGCTCGGGGCTTTCGCGCCTGTACGGCGGCGCGCAGCCGGCGGCGGTGACCTCGATCCATCACCAGTCGATCAGGGCGCTCGGCCGCGGCCTGCGGGTCGAGGCCTGGTCGGATCCCGACGGCGTGGTGGAGGCGGTCCGCGGCAACGGCAAGAGCTACGTGTTCGCGGTGCAGTGGCACCCGGAATTCCACCACCCGGGGGACGAGGCGACGCTCGACAGCGCGCCGATCCTG
Source organism: Burkholderiales bacterium (assembly GCA_036406675.1). GTDB lineage: Bacteria > Pseudomonadota > Gammaproteobacteria > Burkholderiales > SG8-39 > SCGC-AG-212-J23. Next base: position 11,033 of record DASXAO010000177.1, on the reverse strand, counting down.
GAGGAGTTCCTCGGGGCGGCGCGCGGCGGGTGATGGCGACCGAGTACCTTCCCAGGCTGCCGCTCGCGTTCTCGCAGGCCGCGCTGTTCGGCGCCCTGGTCATCGTGGGTCTCGCCGCCGGCGAAGCGCTGCGCCGCTACGCCTCGCTGCCGCGCATCACCGGGTACGTGCTCGCCGGCGCCGCCCTCGGCCCGCAGGCGCTCGGCCTGATCAGCGACGACATGCTGTTCGACCTGCGCCCGCTGGTCGACCTTTCGGTCGGCCTGATCGTGTTCGAGCTCGGCTTCCGGCTCGACTTCAAGTGGCTGCGCGCGAACCGGTGGCTGTTCGTCACGGCGATCGGCGAGGCGCTGTTCTCGTTCCTCGGCATCTTCGCCGTCCTCGTGGCATTCGGCTTCCGGCCGGTGTTCGCCGCGATGGCGGCGGCGATCGGCACCGCCACCTCGCCCGCCACCGTAATGCTGGTGGTCCACGACCTGCGCGCCCAGGGGCAGATCACCGAGCGGCTGCTCCTCTTCACCGCCGTGAACAGCGCGTTCGCGTACGTGCTGCTTACGCTCCTGCTGCCGTTCCTGCATTTCGAGAATCAGGCGAGCTGGCAGCAGGCGTTCTTCCATCCGCTGTACCTGCTGTGGGGTTCGCTCGTGGCGGGCTGGCTTGCCTGTATCCTGATGCTGCGCCTGGCCGCCTGGCTGGGCAAGAGCGAGGAGCGGCAGTTCATTCTCATGGTCGGGATGGTGGTGGTGACCGTCGGCGTTGCGCACGCGCTCAAGCTTTCGGTGAGCCTCGCGTTGCTGACGCTCGGCATGCTGGCGCGCAACCTCGACCGCGGCTACGCCGTGCTGCCGGTGCATTTCGGCCACGGCTCGCAGCTCTTCTTCGTGATCCTGTTCGTGCTGGTCGGCGCGAGCCTCGAGTTCTCCGCCTTCAGCATCGCGGCGGCGGCGCCGGTGGCCGCGTACATCCTGCTGCGCTTCCTGGGAAAGGGCGTCGCGCTGCTCGGCTTCGGTCCCTTTTCCGGCATCCGCCCCGGAGGCGCCGGGCTGTTGGCCCTTGGCCTGCTTCCCCTCTCCGGCTCGGCCGTCGTGATGGTGCGTGACACGACACTCCTCTACCCTGCGTTCGGGCGCGAGCTCTCCGCCGTGGTGCTGTCCGCGGTGGTGATCATGGAGCTCATCGGCCCGCTCGCCACCCAGTTCGCGCTGCGCCGGGCGCGCGAGGCGCACCCTGATGGATGAGACTGCCTTCGCCGCGTCGGCGCCGCTGACCCTGGGGGTCGAGCTCGAGCTGCAGCTCGTGCGGCCGCACGATTTCGACCTGGCGCGCGACGCGGACGAGCTCCTGCGGCGCCTGGGCAAGCGCAAGCTGCCGGGCGCGGTGAAGCCGGAAATCACCGAGAGCATGGTCGAGCTGAACAGCTCGGTGCATGCGAGCGCGCTGACGCTTCTGGATGAACTGGAGACGGTGCGCGATGCCGTGGTGCGGGAGGCCGGGGTGCTCAACGTGCGCATCGCCGGCGGCGGGTCGCACCCGTTTCACGACTGGGCCGACCGCCGCATCTACCCGACCGAGCGCTTCATGCACGTCGTCGAGCGCTATGGCTACCTCGCCAAGCAGTTCACCGTCTTCGGCCAGCACATCCACATCGGCTGCCCGAGCGGCGACGCGGCCGTGTTCCTCACCCACGTGCTGACGCGCTACGTGCCCCACTTCATCGCGCTCTCGGCGGCATCGCCCTTCTACCAGGGCGAGGACACCTCGTTCCAGTCCTCGCGGCTTACGGCCGTGAGCGCCTTCCCCCTGGCCGGCCATATCCCGTTCGTGCGCGACTGGGCCGAGTTCCTCGAATACTTCGAGCGCATGAAGGGCTTCGGCATCGTCTCGAGCATGAAGGATTTCTACTGGGACATCCGCCCCAAGCCCGAATACGGAACCATCGAGATCCGGGTGTGCGATACGCCGCTCACGGTGCGCCGCGCCGCGCTCGTGGCCGCCTATGCCCAGGCGCTCGCCGCCTGGCATCTCGAGGAGCGGCCGCTCGAGCCCTCGCCCACGACCTATACCGTGAACAGCTTCAATCGCTTCGAAGCCTGCCGGTACGGACTGCGCGGCACGATGGTCGACCCGTACCTGAGCCGCAAGACAGCCATCGGCGAGGACATTCTCGCGAGCATGGCGAAGATCGCCCCGTACGCGGCGCGCCTGGGCTGCGGCACGCTGGTCCACGAGCTGGCCGCCGGCGTGCGCGCCGGCGACTCGGAGGCGGCGTGGCTGCGTGCCCGCCACGCCGCGCGGGGCTCGCTCGCCGACGTGGTGCGCGAAGCCTGCGCGCGGTGGGAAAGGGGCGGTTGACCCCCCGGAACCCAGGCCGCCGGAATACACGGCGGCTCCAGACTGTTCTAGAATCCGCCGCAAGCTCGTCCGGGGGACACCAAAACGCGACGGGCACCCACTAGATAACTCTCACCGAAGGCAGGAGGAGCAATGAGCATCCAGCAAGACAAGCCGCAAGCCTCGCGCCGCAAGTTCCTGACCGGCGCCGCGGGCGCCGCGGTCGGCAGCGCAGCGCTCGGTTTCCCGATGATCGTCAAGGCGCAGGGCCCGATCAGCTTCCGCTGGCAGAGCACCTGGCCGCAGAAAGACATCTTCCACGAGTACGCGCTCGACTACGCGAAGAAGGTGAACGACATGACCGGCGGCGACCTCAAGATCGAGGTGCTCCCGGCCGGAGCGGTCGTGCCGGCGTTCGGCCTGCTCGACGCGGTGACCAAGGGCACCCTCGACGGCGGCCACGGCGTGCTCGTCTACCACTACGGCAAGCAGAACGCGCTTGCGCTCTGGGGCTCGGGCCCGGCCTACGGCATGGACGCGAACCAGCTGCTCGCCTGGCACCGCTACGGCGGCGGCAAGGAGCTGCTGACGAAGCTGTACGCCTCGATCGGCGCCAACGTCGTCTCGTACCCGTATGGCCCGATGTGGACCCAGCCGTTCGGCTGGTTCAAGAAACCCGTCACCAAGTCGGCCGACCTCAAGGGCATGAAGTTCCGCACGGTGGGCATCTCGATCGACGTGTACTCGGCCATGGGCGCGGCGGTCAACGCGCTGCCCGGCGGCGAGATCGTCCCGGCGATCGACCGGGGGCTGCTCGACGGCGCCGAGTACAACAACGCCAGCTCCGACCGCGTGCTCGGCTTCCCGGATGTCTCCAAGGTCTGCATGCTGCAGAGCTTCCACCAGAACGCAGAGCAGTTCGAGATCATGTTCAACAAGGCGAAATACGACGCGCTGCCGCAGAAGATCAAGGCGATCCTCGAGCACGCGGTCGATGCCGCGTCGGCCGATCTCGTGTGGAAGTCGATCGACCGCTACTCGAAGGACTACGTCGAGATGCAGACCAAGGACAAGGTGCGCTTCTACAAGACGCCCGACTCCATCCTGCGCGAGCAGCTCGACGCCTACGACAAGGCCGCCGACAAGCGCAAGGACAACGCGCTCTTCATGGAGGTCATCGCGTCGCAGAAAAAATTCGCCGAGCGCGCGGTGAAGTGGGATCTCGACACCAACGTGCGGCGCGAGATGGCGTTCAACCACTATTTCGGCAAGGGCGCGGGCAAGCCTACCGCGAAGAAGGCGTAGAGCCATAAACCACAACGCAGGCCAGCCATCCGGCGCGAGCCGGGTGGCTGTTTCTTTTTCCGATGACGACTGAACGGTTCCTTCGCGCGATCGACCTGGTGAGCGACTGGTCGGGCAAGGTCTTCGCCTGGCTGATCATGGTCCTGACGATCGTGGTCTCGGTCGAGGTCTTCAAGCGCTACATCCTCAACGCCCCGACGGCGTGGATCTTCGACCTCGACTCGATGCTCTACGGCACGCTCTTCATGATGTGCGGCGCCTACGCGCTGTCGCAGGACGCCCACGTGCGCGGCGACTTCCTGTACAGCAACATGAAGCCCCGCACCCAGGCCGGGCTCGACCTCGCGCTGTATTTCCTGTTCTTCATCCCCGGCATCATCGCCCTCATCTACGCGGGCTGGGGGTTCGCCGCCGACTCGTGGCGCATCAACGAGCACTCGAACGTCACCTCCGAAGGCCCGCCGGTGTACCAGTTCAAGACCGTGATTCCGATCGCCGGCGCGCTGGTCATGCTCCAGGGGGTCGCCGAGATCGTGCGCTGCGTGCGCTGCCTCAGGACCGGCGTGTGGCCGGCGCGCCTCTCGGACGTCGAGGAGATCGACGTGGTCGAGGAGCAGCTCGCGCACAGCGAATACGTCGACGAAGAGTCGCGCCGCACGGCGATCGAGCAGGCCCACCACATCGACGAAGCGGCCAAGACGCGCACGCAGGACAAGCTATGAGCGATCCAGCGCTCGGACTCACCATGCTCGCCATGATCGTGGTGGCGATCATGATGGGCTTCCCGACGGCCTTCACCATGATGGGCCTCGGGATGATCTTCGGCTTCGTCGCGTTCTACGACCCGTCGCAGTCGTGGCTCGACAACCGGGTGTTCGATCTCTTCGTGCAGCGCACCTTCGGCGGCATGAACAACGAGACGCTGCTCTCGATCCCGCTGTTCGTCTTCATGGGCTACATCATCGAGCGGGCGGCGCTGGTCGACAAGATGTTCTTCAGCGTGCAGCTTGCTTTCCGCAGGCTGCCCGCGTCGCTCGCCGTGACGACGCTGCTGGTGTGCGCGTTCTGGGGAATCGCCTCCGGCATCGTCGGCGCGGTGGTGGTGCTGATGGGCGTCATCGCAATGCGCCCGATGCTGAACGCGGGCTACGACGTGCGCCTCGCTTCCGGCGTGATCACCGCGGGCGGCACGCTCGGCATCCTCATTCCGCCGTCGGTCATGCTGATCGTCTATGCGGCGGTCGCGGGCCAGTCCATCGTGAAGCTCTACGCGGCGGCGATGCTGCCCGGCTTCTTCCTCACCTTCCTCTACCTCGTCTACATCATCGGCTGGGCGCTGGTCAATCCGAAGATCGCGCCGAAGCTGCCCGCCGACAAGTACCGGGTGCCGGTGCCCGATTGGCTGCAAAAGCTCGAGCGCGGGCCGGCCAAGCGCGTCTTTGCAAGCCTCCTCGGTGCTGTCGTGCGTCCGTCGGTCCTCGCCGGGGCGCGCGGGCCCGACGGCAGGCCCGTGGGCTATGTCCTGATCCTGAAGAACGCGTTTGCGCTGCTCGTGCCGGCTTTCATGGCGCTCGCGCTGTTCGCCGCCGCCTGGTGGTACGTCGTGATCCACAACGCGCCCGAGGCCGCGCCGCCGACGCCCGTCTCGAGCGTGGCGGCCCCGGCGCCCGCCGAGGAGGCAAAGGCCCCGGGCGCCCTGGCCGAGCCGCCGGCCGCGCAAGGCGAGGAGAAGCCGCAGGAGCTCGGTGCCGGCGAGGACGAGGCCTCAGAGGGCGCAGCGGAGAAAGCCGGCGCGCCTCCGACGGAGGTGGGCGGGCTCGCGCAGGTGGGCGCGCAGGAGGGCGTGGGCGCGGTCCCAGAGGGCTTCTACACCTGGTTCTGGGCCTTCGCGGCGCTCACGGTGCTGGTCCTGGCGGTCTACTACGCGCGCATGGACGGCGAGCAGCTCGAGATCCTGAAGATGCTCGAGGACTCGGTCGTGCCGCTCGGCGTGCTCACTTTCATCGTGCTCGCGGTCATTCTCTTCGGCATCACTACGGCTTCCGAGTCCGCCGGCGTAGGGGCGGTGGGCGCACTCTACCTTGCGGGATTCGCGAAGTACCCGAAGCGCACGCTGTGGTCGAGCCTCGCGGGCCTGCTGATCGGGCTTGGGCTGGGATCGATGCGCGCCGACCTGGTCACGCTCATCGTGTCGGGCACGCTCGGCGGGGTGTTCGCCGGCACTGCGGTGCCGTGGGCCTGGGACCTCCTGACCGTCAAGACGCTCAAGCGCAACATCCTCGAATCGACGTTCCTCACCGCCAAGACGACCGCGATGGTGTGCTGGCTTTTCGTCGGCTCGGCGCTGTTCTCGGCGGTGTTCGCCCTCCACGGCGGCCAGCAACTCATCGAAAAATGGGTGCTGAGCTTCCAGCTTTCGCCGCTGCAGTTCCTCATCCTCTCGCAGGCGATCATTTTCCTGCTGGGGTGGCCGCTCGAATGGACGGAGATCATCGTCATTTTCGTGCCGATCTTCATACCGCTGCTCACGCACTTCCAGGTGGACCCGGTGCTCTTCGCCACCATGGTCGCGGTGAACCTCCAGGCGGCGTTCCTGTCACCGCCGGTCGCCATGTCCGCCTTCTACCTGAAGGGCGTGGCGCCCAAGCACGTCACGCTGAACCAGATCTTCGCCGGCATGATGCCGTACATGCTGATCGTCATCCTGTGCCTCATGTTCATGTACATCTGGCCCGGCATGACGCTTTGGCTGCCGAACTTCCTGTACGGCAGCGGCTGAGCGCAGCATGAGCGAGACCTCGCTCGCCGCCCTGACTGCCAGCGAGGCCGGGCGCAGGATCCAGCAAGGCCTGCTCACCTCGGAAGAGCTGGTGCAGGCCTGCCTCGAGCGCATCCACGACGTCGAGCCGAAGGTCCAGGCGTGGACCTTCCTCGACGAGGACCACGCGCTCGCGCAGGCGCGTGCCGCCGACGAGCGCAAGCGCTCGGGCCAGTCGATCGGGCCGCTGCACGGGGTGCCGGTCGGGCTGAAGGACATCATCGACACTGCCGACATGCCGACCGAGAACGGCTGCGCATTGCACAAGGGGCGCACGCCGCGCGTGGACGCGGCGGTCGTGACCATGCTGCGCGCAGCCGGGGCGGTCATCCTGGGAAAGACGGTCAGCACCGAGTGCGCCTACTACTCGCCCGGCAAGACGCGCAACCCGTGGAACCCGGAGCACACGCCCGGCGGTTCCTCGAGCGGTTCCGCGGCGGCGGTCGCCGCGAGCATGGTGCCGCTCGCGCTCGGCAGCCAGACCAACGGCTCGGTGATCCGTCCCGCGGCGTTCTGCGGCGTGTACGGCTACAAGCCGACGCACGGGCTGATTCCGCGCAGCGGAATCCTGCAGCTCTCGCGGGCGCTCGACCATGTCGGACTCTTCGCGAGGTCGCTCGACGACATCGCGCTCCTCGCCGAGCAGCTCGCCGGCTACCACGAGGACGACCCGGATACGCGCCCGCTGGCACGGGTGCCGTTCCAGCAGGTGTTGCGCGAAGAGCCGCCGATCGAGCCGATGCTCGCCTTCATCAAGACCCCCCACTGGGACTGCGTGGATTCCGAGGCGAAGGACGCCTTCGCCGAGCTGGTCGAAGCGCTCGGCGAGCGCGTGGAGGAGGTCGATCTTTTCCCATCGGCCGAGGCGGCGTGGGACTGGCACAAGACCATCATGGAAACCGACATGGCGGCGAGCTTCGAGCGCGAATGGGAGAAGGGGCGCGACCAGCTTTCGGAGCACTTGCGCTCGCTCATCGAGCGGGGCCGCGAAGTGCGCGCGATCGACTACAAGCGCGCGCTCGCTGCGGTGGCCCCGGTCGTGGCGAGCCTCGACGAGCTCTTCATGGAGCGCTACGACGCGATCCTGACGCCGGCGGCGCCGGGGGTCGCGCCCAAGGGGCTCGGCTCAACCGGCGACCCGCGCTTCTGCACGCTCTGGACGCTGCTGGGGATGCCGGCTCTGTCGCTACCGCTGATGCAGGGTACGGGCGGGCTTCCGCTCGGCGCTCAGCTCGTCGGCCGCAGGGGCTTCGACGCGCGCCTCATGCGGACAGCGCGCTGGCTGGCCGCGAAACTGGCTTAGAGGAAAGCGAGTAGCACAGGCGGCGCAGGCGGCCGAGCTCCGCCGCCTCGAGGAGCTGCCTGAGAAACCCGATGTTGCGCTCGATCTCCGACTGGTACGGGCTCGGGCCGGCGAAATGCGCCTCGGCGAAGCGGTCGGCGCGGCCGAGCTTCTTCTCGATGCGGGCGCGCGCCACGTGCTCGTAGAAGCCGGGCGTCTTGACCATGAGATCCGTCGCCGAGGCATAGCGCACCACCTCGCGCCCGTCGGCGGAAGTCTCGCGCGCGATGTTGGCCCACACGAACTCGGCGTAGAGGAAATCGCGGCATTTCTCCAGGTACATGCGGTCGGACATCTGTCCGATGAGATCCGCGGTGCCGACCATCCAGCCGAGCAGGCGGTCGCGCGGCTCGCCGATCTGGATCTGGTCGAGGTCCATCTCGTAGCCGGTGAAATGCACCAGCCGTGCCGCGAGCTCGGCCTCGGCGCCGAAGCCGATCTGCGGCAAATAGGCGGCGGCGAACTCGGCGCTGCGAGTCACGTGCACTTTGGTGAAGACCGCGCCGTTCGCGACGTCGCTTTCGCTCGCGCGGCGCAGATACCCCGTGTCGTGCAGCATCGCGACCAGGACGCCGAGCACGGCGCGGCGCGCTCCGAGGCGCTCGCTCGGGGCGCACACGCGCTCGTGGCCGTCGATCAGCCGCGCCATCGCGAGCGTCATGTCGAGCGTGTGGCGCACGTCGTGGTAGAGGGTGTCGCAGGCTAGGTAGCCCGGAAAGCGGCCTTCGAACAGCGCTTGCAGATCGTCGAACGCCCGCGCCAGCGCGGTGAAGTCGCTGCCCGGATAGCGCGCGGCAAGCAGCGCGACGACCGCGTCGCGGACGCGCTGCGGATCCTCCACGTTGACGCGATTCGTGACGTCGTTCCGGTTGAGTCTGTCCTGCATGGCTCGCGAGATTATCCGCCGACGACGAGAGTGGCAATGGGACTTCAGTACCAATGGGAGCCGGCCGGTAAGCCGGGTTCTGTGCCCGCGGAGCGGGTTGCCCCGCCCCGCGCCGGCAGCCATTCCTCTGGGCCGTGACTTGCGTCACGGCTCTAGCCACCTACCCGCAAGCTCGGCCGAGCCGGCCTGAAGTGCGCTTCGCGCACTGCGTGAATTTCTTCACACTGCGCTTGCCTATTTGGTGTTGCTCCGGATGGAGGTTGCCGCGTTTCACCCCCCGGGTTTGACGCCGGGGACTCGTCTCTGTGGCCCTCTTCGTCACGTCGCCGTGCCAGGGCGTTACCCTGCATCCCGCTCTGCGGAGCCCGGACTTTCCTCTGTGGTCGAATGAACGACACGCAGCGGCTGCCTGGCCGACTCCCGTTGCAATTTTACCGCCGCAGGCGGAACCTAAGAAGCCTGCAACCCTTGTCCGGAGGTGAGTCATGCGCAGGCGCCTCTACTTTCTCCTTCCCGATGTCGAAAGCGCGCGCCACACGGCCGACGACCTGCTGCTCGCTCGCGTGGAGGACCGTCACATGCACTTTCTCGCCCGGCGCGGCACCCATCTCGCCGAGCTGCACGAGGCCGGCTACCTGATCAAGACCGACTTCATGCACGGCGCCGGCGTTGGCCTCGGCCTCGGCGCGCTCGGCGGCGCGGCGCTCGGCGCGCTGATCGTGCTGAACCCGATCGAAGGGACCCATCCGCACCCGCTGTGGTTCTTCGTCGCGGTGCTGGCCGGCGCGCTCCTCGGCGCGTGGGTGGCGAGCATGGTCGGCGCCTCGGTGCCCAACTCGAAGCTGCGCCAGTTCCAGCGCGAGATCGAGGCGGGCAAGGTGCTGCTCATGGTGGACGTGCCTTACGACGCGGTCGACGACATCCGCGAAGTTGTCAATGCGCGGCATCCGGAGGCGGTGCCCGCCGGGCAGGTGCGGCCATATCCTGTTTTTCCCTGAAATAGCGACTGTCGTCGTAGAACCCGGGGTGCTCGCTGCCGGGCATCCAGCCGGGGAAGCCGAAGATCGGCAGCGGCGGGAGCGCGCGCGGGTTGGTGTCGGGCTCGAGGGCGGCAAGCCAGGCGTGCGCCGCGGCGTCCGCATCCGCGTCGAACGGGACGAAGACGGCCTTGCACGCGATGCCCGGCCACGGCTTGAGCGCCTGCTCGAGCGTGGCGTGGCCGAGCACTCGAAACCGCATCGAGCTCTGCACGCGGGAGCGCTCGTTCCAGAAAAGCTCCTTCCAGCGGAAGCCGCGCACCAGCGCGATGAGCTCGGCGTCGTCGCATTGCACGATCGCGCCGCCTTCGTCGAGCAGCGTGAGGAGGTCGCGCCGGCGGCCGCGCCGGCCGCGCTCGCGCGGGATCTCCTCGGCGTGCAGCGCGTTGATCAGCGCCTTCGTCTTCGGGAAGGCGAGCCAGGCGAGGGCATTGAAGAGGTCGTGCAGGTTGTCCACCCGCGTTTGCACCTGGCCGGTCTCGAATAGGTGCACCTCGTAGTAGGGGTCGGAGGGCCCGGGGAGCACGAACCGCACCGGGTGGCCGCTCGCGGTACGGACGTTCGATTCATTGGAAATATGATTCAAATGTTCGAGCGAGCGCTCCGCGCCCAGACGCTCGAGCCAGGGGCGCACCGCGTCGAAGACCGGGTGGGCTAGAGGAGCTTCCAGGGAAGCGTCTCGCCGGCGCGCAGCGGAACCAGCTCGGCATCCCCGAACTTCAGCCGCTGCGGCACGGTCCACTCCTTGCGCGCGAGCGTGACGCTGCCTTCGTTCGGCGGCAGCCCGTAGAACTTCGCGCCGAACTCGCTCGCGAAGCCCTCCAGGCAGCCGAGCGCGTCGGCCTCGTCGAAGGCGACGGCGTAGAGCTCGAGCGCGGCGTGGCCGGTGTAGACGCCCGCGCAGCCGCAGGCCGCCTCCTTGTCGCCCCGCGGATGCGGCGCGCTGTCGGTGCCGAGGAAGAATTTCGGGTTGCCGGAGGTCGCCGCCTCGACCAGCGCTTCGCGGTGCTCCTCGCGCTTCAGGACCGGCAGGCAGTAATGGTGCGGGCGGATGCCGCCCATGAACAGCGAATTGCGGTTGAGCAGCAGGTGGTGCGCGGTAATCGTCGCGGCGACGTTCGGCCCGGTGACCTCGACGAACTGCACCGCGTCGCGGGTGGTCGCGTGCTCGACGACGATCTTCAGCTCGGGAAAGCGCTCGACCATCGGCCCGAGCTGCTCGTCGATGAAGGCGCGCTCGCGGTCGAAGACGTCGATCGCCGGGTCGGTCGATTCGGCATGCACCAGCAGCGGCATTCCGGCCTGCTGCATGCG
>DASXAO010000176.1:0-7080 GCA_036406675.1 Burkholderiales bacterium | reverse complement strand
CCGAATCTGGAATTGACAATCCGGTAAACCAAGAAAACGGATAGAAGCATCAGCAGCAAGGCGAGGTAGTAAAACGCCACCGGGTCGCCCAGATCGACCAGGCCGGAGAACTGGCTCCGCGCCTTCAGGCGCATGCCGTCGTCGCCGCCGAACTCGGCGAGGGAGATGCCGAGGTAGTACAGCATCTGCGTGAAGGCGAGGGTGATCATGATGAAGTAGATGCCGCTCGTCCGGATCGAGACTGCGCCGATGGCGAGCGCGACCAGCGCCGAGGCGGCGACGGCGAGCGGCCATTGCAGCCAGCCGGCGCTCGCACCGTAGAAGGCCATGATGCCGACGCTGTAGGCGCCGATTCCCAGGTAGGCGGCGTGGCCGAAGGACACCAGCCCGCCGTAGCCGAGGATGAGGTTGAGGCTGATGGCGGCGATCGACAGGATCAGCACGCGCCTCACGAGATCGATGTAGTAGGTCTGGCCGAGCGCGGTGGCGAGCGGGGGCAGCGCCACGAGGATCACGATAGTGAGGGCCCAGAGGACGAAACGCAGCTTCATCGACTGGAAAAGAGACCCGCGGGCCTGACGGCGAGAACCACGGCCATCAGCAGGTAGATGAGCATCGAGGCGAGCGCCGGCCCCGCCGCCTCGGCGGCCGGCGGCGAGATGACGCTGGCGAGGAGCGGCTTGAGAAACGCGCGGCCCAGCGTGTCGACCACCCCGACGACGATCGCGCCGACCAGCGCGCCGCGCACCGAGCCGATGCCCCCGATCACGATCACCACGAAGACCTGGATCAGGATGAGCTCGCCCATGCCGGGCTGCACGGCGTAGATCGGCCCGGCCATCAGGCCGGCGAGCCCGGCGAGCGCGGCGCCCAGGCCGAACACCACGGTGTACAGGAGCTTGATGTTGACGCCGAGGGCCGCGACCATCGTGCGGTTCGAAGCGCCGGCTCGCACCAGCATGCCGAGCCGCGTGCGGGTGACGACGTACCACAGAACAATCGCGGTGGTTAGGCCGACGACGAGAATCGCGATGCGGTACACCGGATAACGCGAGCCGGTGAAGAGCTCGATGTGGCCCTGCAGCCAGGCCGGCAGCGCCGCGTACTGCGCGCCGCGGCCCCAGATCATGGAAACGAGCTCGTTGAAGAACAGGATCAGCCCGAACGTGGCGAGCACCTGGTCGAGGTGATCGCGGTGGTAGAGCGTGCGCAGCGCGACCACCTCCATCGCCATGCCGACGAGCAGCGTGCCGAGCAGGGCGAGCGCGACCCCGGCGAAGTAGCTGCCGGTCCACCCGGTGAGCGCGACGGCCAGGTAGGCGCCGACCATGTAGAGCGAGCCGTGCGCGAGGTTCACCATGTTCATGATGCCGAGGACGAGCGTCAGCCCGGCCGCCATCAGGAACAGCATGACGCCGTATTGCAGCCCGTTCAGCAGCTGCTCGAAAACCAATCCCCAGGTCATGGCAAAAAATAAGGGCGCTCCCGCGCCCTTAGAAATAAATAGGGACTGTCCCTATTTTTGTCCTACCACTTCATCTTGCAGTCTTGGTGGTAGGCGTCCTGGTGCTTCTCGAACGCCTTCTGCACGATCTTCATCGCCACCCCGTCCTTGTTGCTCGCCTTCACCGCCTGCAGCAGGTAGAAGTCCTGGATCGGGTGCTGGTTGTTGTTGAACTGGAACTTGCCGCGGATCGAGTCGTAGTTGGCCTTGCGCATCGCCGCGACCAGGGCCTTCGTGTCCTTCAGGTTGCCCTTGGTCGCGCGCACGGCGGAGTCGATCAGCATGATGGCGTCGTAGCTCTGTGCGCCGTAGTAGGACGGGATGTAGCCGTACTTCTTCTCGAAGTCGGCCACGTACTTCTTGCTCGCGGGGATGTCGAGGTCCGGGCTCCAGAAGCGCGCTTCGTACTGTCCGATTGCCGCCTCCCGGAGGGCCGGCAGCGTCGTCTCGTCCACGGTGAACACCGAGTAGAGCGGGATCTGGTCGCGCAGCCCCGCCTGCACGTACTGCTTCACGAACTGGATGCCCATGCCCCCGGGGTAGAACACGAACACGGCCTTCGGGTTCTTGGCGCGCAGCTGGCTGATCTCGGCCTGGTAGTCGGTCTGCTGGAACTTGGTGTAGACCTCGTCGACGATCTTGCCCTTGTAGTAGCGCTTCAGGCCCGCGACCATGTCTTTGCCGGCCTGGTAGTTCGGCGCCATCACGTAGAGCTCGCCGATGCCCTTGTCGTTGAGATACTTGCCGAGGGCCTCCGGCGACTGGTCGTTGTTCCAGGAGGCCGAGAAGTAGAGCTCGTTGCACTGGCTGCCGGCGAGCGGGCTCGCCCCGGCATTGGCGCCGACCATGATGTGCCCGGCGCCCGTGACCACGGGCACCACCGCCATCATGACGTTCGACCAGATGATGCCGGCCATGAAGTCGACCTGGTTCTTCTTCAGCATCTCCTCGGCGAGCTGCACCCCGACCTCGGGCTTGAACTGGTCGTCGCCGTAAATCACCTCCACGGCGTGGCCGCCCATCTTGTGCCCGAGGTGATCGAGTGCGAGATCGACCGAGTCCTTCATGTGCTTTCCGATGATCGCGGGCGGGCCGGACAGCGTGGTGATGAAGCCGATCTTGATCTTTTGCTGCTGCGCCGCCGCCGGCAGCGTGATGGCAACGCTCGCCGCGAGCACGCCGGCGAGAATGGGTTTGATCACTGCGTCCTCCTCGGGAAATTAAATTCGAATCAAAACTTAGGCTTGCGAGTCTAGAGGACGAGGCCGGCGCGGCGCAAGCGAGGCGAGGATGAACTAAAGTGCAGTGCCCGCAGGCCCAAGGAAGCGATTGGGCTTCAGGAAGAAGCCGAGAACCAGCGCGCCGTCGGGCGAGCGGGCGACGTGCCGGTTGCCCTTGGGCCGCCACACGTAGTCGCCTTTCTTCACTTCGCCCTCGTCGTCGACGATGCTGCCTTCGAGCACGTAGGTCTGTTCGATCTCCACGTGCTCGTGCAGCGGCAGCACCGAGCCGGGCTGCCAGCGGAAAAGCGCGGTGAGCAGCCCCGACTCCTTGTCCTCGAGGAGCACTTTCATCTCGACGCCCGGATGGCCGGTCGGCTTCCAGGGAAGGTCCGAGACGTTGACGTAGCGGGACGCGAGCGGGCCGAGCGCGGTGGAGTCCATGTTCGTACTTTACCCGCTCGCAGGCGAACTCGGCACATGTCATGCTGCGACGGTGGCAGTGAAGTGTTCGTATCTGGCGCTCGCCGTTCTCATCGGATGCGGGCCCGCCCATGCACAGCAGGTACCCGATACGCTGGAGCAGCGCCTGGTCGCCTGCGCTGCCTGCCACGGCAAGAAAGGCGAAGGCCTTAAGGCGAACGAGTATTACCCGCGCATCGCGGGCAAGCCCGCGCGATACCTGTTCAACCAGCTCGTGAACTTCCGCGAGCGCCGGCGCCAGTCGCCGGCGATGAACTACATGGTGGCGTTTCTCTCGGACGACTACCTGCGCGACATCGCGCGCTACTACGCGATGCAGCCGCCCCGATACCCGGCGCCGCAGGAGCAGCCTTCGAGCGAAATCCAGGCGCGTGGCGAGGCGCTGATGCAGCGCGGCGATCCGGTGAGGAGGATCCCGGCCTGCGCCGCCTGCCACGGCGAGCGCCTCACCGGGATGGAACCGGCGATCCCGGGGCTCGTCGGCCTGGAGGTGCACTACATCGGCGCGCAGATGGGCGCGTGGCGCAACCGCCTGCGGCGCGCGCAGGCGCCTGATTGCATGGCGAACATCGCCTCGTTGCTGGTCCCGGGCGACGTCGAGGCCATCGCCGCCTACCTCGCAAGCCTGCCGCCGCCCGCGCACGCCGAGCCGCTTCCCGCGCGCTCGCTGAAGCTTCCCATGGAGTGCGGCGGCACATGAATCCGGCGCAGCGTCTGATTGCCGTTGCGATCCTCGCTATCGTGATCGCGCTGGGAATCGGCTTTCTCGTGCCCTTCCCGTGGAAAAGGGAACCGCCTCGGGGCGGTTCCGCGGGCGCCGACCTCAAGCTTGGCGAGTACCTCGTGCAGGCGGGCAACTGCTATTCGTGCCACACCGCGCACGGCGGCAGGCCCTATGCCGGCGGCCGGCCGATCGCGACGCCCTACGGAACGCTTTACAGCTCCAACATCACGCCGGACGCCCGGACCGGCCTCGGCAACTGGTCGGCCGACGACTTCTGGCGCGCGCTGCACGAGGGGAAAGCGAAGGACGGCTCGCTCCTCTATCCGGCCTTTCCCTATTGGGCCTACACCAAGGTGACGCGCGCGGACGCGGACGCGATGTACGCGTACCTGAAGTCCATCCCTTCGGTGTCGCAGCAGAATCGTGCGCACGAGATGCGCTTCCCGTACGACCAGCGCCCGCTGCTCGCCGGGTGGCAGGCGCTCTACTTCAGGGAGGGCGAGTTCAAGCCCGATCCGCGCGAGACGCCCGAATGGAACCGCGGCGCCTACCTGGTCGAGGGGCTCGGCCACTGCGCCGCCTGCCACGGACAGCGCGGGGCCTGGGGCAGCGTGCGGCAGAAGGACATCGGCGGCGGCCTGATTCCGATGCTGAACTGGTATGCGCCCTCGCTCGGATTCAAAAGGAGCGCCGACGAGGTCGCCGAGTTCCTCAAGCACGGCGTGTCGGCCACGCGGGCGTCCTTCGGGCCGATGTCTGAGGTGATCCGCGACAGCCTGCAGCATCTCGACATCGCCGACCTGCGCGCGATGGCGGTGTACCTCGCATCTCGGGGCGATGGGGAGGAGGAGACCGCCGGTCCGCGTCTCACGAGCACGCAGCAGCAACAGTTGCTGGAGCTTGGAGCGCGCGTCTACCACGATCGTTGCGCCGACTGCCACCAGCAGGCCGGCGAGGGGGTGCCGAGGATCTATCCGCGGCTCGCGGGCAACAAGGCGATCCTGATGCGCAACCCGGTCAACGCGATCCGCATCGTCCTGAACGGCGGCTTTCCTCCCAGCACCCGGGGCAACCCGAAGCCCTACGGCATGCCGCCCTTCGCCCACGTGCTGAGCGACGGCGAGGTCGCGGCCGTCGTGACCTACGTGCGCGGCGCCTGGGGTAACCGCGCTGCGCTGGTCTCCACGGTCCAGGTGGCGAGCGCCCGCGGCGTGCCGCTCGACTAAGATCGCGGCGTGCTTCGCCTCACCGCAGTGACCAAGCGCTTCGGCGCGCGCACGGTGCTGAACGCCGTGTCGCTCGAGCTTGCCGCCGGCGAGTACGTCGCGGTCGTCGGCGATTCGGGCATCGGCAAGTCGACGCTCCTCAACGTGATCGCCGGCCTCGAGCCCGTGGATTCCGGAAGCATCCGTTTCTTCGACCGTGAAATTGAGAAGCTGAGCGACGATGATTTGTCGCTGCTGAGGCGCGAGCGCTTCGGCTTCGTGTTCCAGGCGTTCCACGTCCTGCCGCACCTCACCGTCGAGGAGAACGTCGCCCTGCCACTGCTGCTGCGTGGAACACCTTCGCCGGAAAAGGCCCGGCAGATGATCGCGGCAGTCGGGCTGCAAGGTCGCGAGTCGAGCCCGCCGCGCGAGCTTTCCGGCGGAGAGCTGCAGCGCGTCGCCATCGCGCGGGCGCTCGTCGGATCCCCGAAGCTCGTGCTCGCCGACGAGCCGACCGGGAACCTCGACCCTGACAACGCGCGCCAGGTGCTGGAGCTCTTCAGGAAGGAAGTAAAGTCGAACGGCGCCGCGGCGATCCTCGCCACGCATTCGCTGGAAGCGGCGTCCGGATGCGACAGGATGTATCGTCTCAGCGCCGATGGCCTGAAGCTTGCTTCCGTCGCAAGTCCCTAATTGAAGGTGAGAAACAAATCGCTGTGGCCGATCGTCGACGCGGGCATGGCGATTGAGAAGGTATCGGCATGGAGGTGCCTATGCCGGTACCCGCAACGAAGCGTCGGATATTGGTGGTCGACGACAACCTCGACGCAGCGCTCTCGCTGTCGAGGGTGATCGCCTTGCTGGGGCACGATGTCAACGTGGCCCGGGACGGCGGCTCCGCGATTTTCATCGCGCGCAGCATGCGGCCCGACTTCGTGCTGCTCGACATCGGGCTGCCCGGAACCGACGGGTTCCAGGTCGCCGAAGCGCTCAGGCGCGAGCTTGGGCTCGCCGCGCTCAAGATCATCGCCGTCACGGGACGCGGCGAGGAAGAGGACCGCGAGCGCTCCCAGCACGCGGGGATCGACCACTACCTGCTGAAGCCCGTCGACCTCGTTTTCCTGGAAAGCCTGCTCGGAAAGGCGGCGGCTATTCCTTCGGGTTGATGCTGCGCAGGTCCTCGATGAGCGCGACCAGGCGCGAGCTCTGGCGGTCCACCACGTCGACCAGCTTGCGGCACTCGTCGTCGAGGTCCTTGCGCAGCTTCATCGCCTCGACCGAGTTGCGGATCGGGCCGAGGATGTTGCGGAACTCGTGCGCCATCATGCCGAGGAACTTGCGCGTGCGCTCGTCGGTCGCCTCGTGGCGCTTCTGCAGGCTGAGGTCGCTCACCAGGCACATCTTCTGCGAATCGGCGATCGCGGTCACCGTCACGAGGGTGGTCACGTACTCGTTATTGGCGCGGCGCAACTGTACTTCGGCCTGTGCGCTTCCCCCCTGGCGGGCATTCAGCACCGAGGCGAGCGTCGCCTCGTCGCCGTTGCGGGCGAGCTTGAGGAGCGACGTTCCGGTGAGCCGCTCGCGAGGCGCGCCGAGGAGCGTGGCCATGCGCTGGTTGGCGTAGGCAATGACGCCCTGCGCGCCGACGATCACCACGCCCTGCTGCATGCGGTCGACCGCCGCCTGGTAGAAGCGCTGCGCGGAGTCGAGCATCACGACCTGCTCGCCGCCGATGACCAGCGCGTCGACCGCTCCGGTGCGGATGGCGTCGACCGTCGCGCCGGCGTCGTCCTCGGCTTGGTCGCGCTCGGTCACGAGCAGCGTGTTGAACTCGTCGCTCGCGGTGATCAGGGCTATGCGCACCGGCCGCTGGTTGCCGTTCGGCCCGCGCAGCGTCGCCTTGATCTCGGCCTTGCCCGGATGCGGCTGCAGCAGCGTGGCGGC
>DASXAO010000175.1:0-4926 GCA_036406675.1 Burkholderiales bacterium | reverse complement strand
GACAGCCGACCGAATCGTGACAAAAGGAAGCGACTCGGGAGGCATCTTTGCTCTCCACCCATGGAGGCTAGCGTGACATTCGAAGCCATCGCGCAACAATCCAGGACCGCCAGCGACCGGCGCTCCGCGCTGCTCAAGTCGCTCACCGATTTCACCAAGGAGCACCGCGCCGCCCGCTGGAGCGGCACGTTCGGCAGCTTCTTGCAGGAGGTCTTCGCCGCCGACCCGCGCGCCCTGGCGCGCTCCAGCCACCAGTACGTCTGGGACATGATGCGCACCCAGGAGCATCTCTTCCAGGACGAGCTGTTCGGCATCGACAGGACCATCGGCCGCGTCAGCGACTACTTCAAGGCGGCGAGCGCCGGCTCCGAGGTCGGCAGACGCCTGCTGCTGCTGCTGGGGCCGCCCTCGGGCGGCAAGTCGAGCATGGTGATCCTGCTCAAGCGCGGCCTCGAGGAATACAGCCACACCGACGCCGGGGCCTTGTACGGCATCCACGGCTGCCCGGTGCACGAGTCGCCCCTGCATCTCGTGCCGCACACCCTGCGCGGCCAGTTCCGCGCGAGCTACGGCGTCGACATCCAGGGCGAGCTGTGCCCGTTCTGCGTGGCGCGGCTGCAGCACGAGTTCCACGGCGACTTCATGCAGATGCCGGTGCAGCGCATCTTCATCTCCGAGGCCGGCCGCGTCGGCGTGGGCACCTACGCGCCGCACGACCCGACCACCGCCGACATCGCCGACCTGGTCGGCTCGGTCGACCTCTCCAAGGTCTCCGAGTTCGGCGACGAAGGCGACCCGCGCGCGTGGTCCTGGAGCGGAGCGGTGTTCGCCGCGAGCCGCGGCATGCTCGAGATGATCGAGATCCTGAAGGTGAAGCGCGAGTTCCTGTACCTGCTCCTCACGCTGACGCAGGAGAAGAACGTCAAGGTGTCGCGCTTCCCGCTGATCCATCTCGACGAGACCATCCTGGCGCACACCAACCTCGCCGAGTTCAGGAAGTTCCTGCAGGAGGCGGAGAACGAGGCGCTGCTCGACCGGATGGTGATCATCCAGGTGCCGTACACCCTCTCCTACCGCGAGGAGGCGCGCATCTACAAGAAGCTCACCTCCTCGACGCAGGCGTTCCGCGAGGTCCATCTCGACCCGCATGCGCTGCACGTCGCGGCGGTGTTCTCGGTGCTCACCCGGCTCGCCGAGGGCGAGGCCGCCGAGAACGAGCACACCAAGAAGGTGCGCGTGTACGCGGGCGAGGACGTCGAGGGCGTGGCGCAGTCCGAGGTGGAGAAGATCCGCGCCAAGAATCCGGAGGAAGGCCTGCAGGGCGTGTCGCCGCGCTTCGTGATCAACGCGCTGTCGAACGCCATCATCCAGTCGAGCGCGAAGAGCCTCACCACCATGGACGTGCTGATCGCGCTGAAGGACGGCATCGAGTCGGACGTGCGCATGGACGGCAAGAAAAAGAGGAAGTGGATCGACTACCTGGTGACGGTGCGCAAGGACTTCTACAACCGCTGGGTCAAGGAGGACGTGCACAAGGCCCTGTTCGTCTCCTTCGAGCAGGAAGCCCAGCAGCTCCTGGACAAGTATCTCGACGAGGTCGAGGCGACGCTCGACAGCCGCACCATCAAGGATCCGATCACCAGCGAGGAAAGGAAGCCCGACGAGCGGTTCCTGCGCAACGTGGAGGAGAAGATCCGCATCTCCGAGTCCGGCAAGCTATCCTTCCGCCAGGAAGTGGTGCGCAAGGCCATGGGCGCCTACAAGCGCGGCGAGAAGTTCACCCTCGACAGCCACGCGCCGCTGCACGACGCGGTGGAGCAGTACCTCTTCGAGCAGCGCCGCGACGTGCTGCGCCTGGTGTCCTCGAGCACGCGCCCCGACGACGAGACGCGCCAGAAGATCTCGGTGGTCGAGAAGCGCCTGGTCGACGAGTACGGCTACGACACGCACAGCGCGCGCGAGGCCCTGAACTACGTGACCACGCTGCTTGCCCAAGAGTAACGATGATCCGGATTGCCGCAGAAACCCCGTGGTACGACCTCTTCTCGAGAGGGGCCCGGGACTGGCTGCGGCATAACCAGAAGGTCCGCGAGGCGGTCAAGAACACGCTGCCCGAGATCCTCTCCGGCGAGGACCTGATGACCGGCGACAGCAAGAACCGCTCGGTGATGGTGCCGGTGAAGTTCCTCGAGCACTCGCGCTTCCGCCTGTCCGACCCGAGCTCCCAGCAGGGCGCCGGCCAGGGCCAGGGTCAGCCCGGAGACGTGCTGCAGCCGGGGCGCGACAAGGGCGACGCCCAGTCGCAGTCCGGCGGCACCGAGAACGGCGAGATCCGCTTCGTGGTCGAGATGAAGCTCGAGGAGATCATCGACTGGATCTGGGAGGAGCTCAGGCTCCCCGACCTCAAGCCCAAGCGCACCGCCACCATGGACGAGCCCGACTACGTCCGCGAAGGCTGGGACCGCCGCGGCGCGCGCTCGCGCCTGGATCGTCGCCGTACCCTGAAAGAGGCCGTAAAAAGAAGGTCGATACAGGAAAACCCGGTCCCCATCATCAACGAGGACCTGCGCTTCCGGCAGCTGGTGAAGCGCGCCACGCCGTCCATGAACGCGGCGGTGATCTTCGCGCTCGACGTCTCGGGCAGCATGGACGAGGCGCAGCGCAGGCTCGCCAAGCAGTTCTTCTTCTTCGCCCTGCAGGGCATCCGCCGCCAGTACGCCAAGGTCGAGACGGTGTTTCTCGCCCACGCCGCGCAGGCCTGGGAGTTCGACGAGAGCCAGTTCTTCCAGGCGTCCTCGAGCGGCGGCACGGTGTCCTCGTGCGCCTTCCAGCTCGCGCTCGAGGTGATGAAGAGCCGCTACGACCCGAGCCGCTACAACGTCTACTTCTTCTACGCCTCCGACGGCGAGAACGCCGCCGAGGACCGCGAGCCGGCGGCCGCGGCGCTCAAGCTCCTCGCCGCGCAGACCAACTACTCCGGCTACGTCGAGACCGGCGGCGTCGCCACCTTCCGCCCGCGCGAAACGCAGGTGGCCGAGGTGTTCGGCGAGCTGAAGGGCTCCGGCCTTCCGGTGGGCATGAGCCAGCTCTCGTCGCAGGAAGACGTGTGGCGCGCCATCCGCGAGTTCTTCAAAGAAGCCGAAAAGAGTGACTGAGCTCGAGCAATACGCCAACAGCATCGAGGAGCTCGCCAAGCGCCTCGGCCTCGACTACTACAACGTCGACTTCGAGGTGGCGCCGGCGAGCCTGATGACCGAGATCGCGGTCTACGGCCTGCCGGTGCGCATGCCGCACTGGTCCTTCGGCGTGCGCTACATCCACCAGCTCGTGCGCCAGAGCATGGGCCACTCCAAGATCTTCGAGGTCATGTTCCCGGGTGACCCGTGCCGCGCGTTCCTGATGGACGGCAACTCGCTCGCCGAGAACACGCTGGTGACGGCGCACGTGCTCGGGCACGCCGATTTCTCGAAGAACAACCAGCTCTTCGCCCGCTTCCACGAGATGGCGGGCGGCAACATCGTCGAGCACGCCGCGGCGCACGCGCACCGCATCCAGCAGGCGATCGACAAGGTCGGCATGGAGAGGGTCGAGGCGGTGCTCGACGCCGCGCTCGCGCTCGAGTCGCACGTCGACGTCGACGGCGACCTGCACCGCACGCGCTATCCCGAGTACCTGCCCGAGAAGGCCGCCGCGCCCGAGAGCGCGTTCCAGCGCCGCTTCCGCGACCTGCCGGGGGCCGCCGAAGCCGCCAAGGCCGAGCACGGGCCGGTGCGCGCGCCGGTGCCGCCGCACCCGGAGTTCGACCTCCTCTGGTTCATCGCGCACTACGCGCCCGAGCTCGAGCAGTGGGAGCGCGACATCTTCCTCATGGTGCGCTCCGAGTCGCTGTACTTCTACCCGGTGTTCGCCTGCCAGATCATGAACGAGGGCTGGGCCTCGTACTGGCACGCGCGGCTCCTGCGCGAGGCCGACTTCCTGCCGCAGAACCTGTACCTCTCGGCGATCAAGGCGCATTCCGACGTGGTGCGCCCCTATGCCGCCGGGCAGCAGACCGCGCTCGCGATCAATCCCTACCACCTCGGCTTCACGCTGTGGGAGCACATCATCGACACGCACGGCCTGGCGCGCGCGCGCGAGGTGATGCGCGACGAGGACGACTTCGGGTTCATCCGCAACTTCCTCGACCGCGAGCTCGCCGAGAAGCTGGAGCTGTTCGTGTTCGAGGCGACCTCGGGCGACGAGATCAAGGTCGCCAACCGCGACGTCAACGGCATCCGCGAGGCGATCCTCGCGCCGAAATGCAACTACGGCGCGCCGCGCGTCGCGGTCACCGAGATGCCGAACGACGGCAGCCTGGTGCTCGCCCACGAGCACAAGAGCGACGGCCGCGGCCTCGATGTGAACCGCGCCAAGCGCGTGCTCGAGTACACGCGCCGCGTGTGGCGCCGGCCGGTCAAGCTCGTCACGGTGAACGACCGCGGCGAGCCGGCCGAGCTCACCGCCTGACTACAGAATAATAATCAGCACCAGCAGCAGGATGATGATGAGCAGCAGGTCCTGGTTGGAGAGCGCGCCGCCGGCGGCGAGCTGATCCAGGCGCCCGGCGAGCTGGCTCACCTCCTCGGGCGTCATCGCGTCCACCCGTGCCTTGGCGTCCGCCGGGCTCACGCCCATCTTCTCGAGCTGGGTGGCGAGCTCCGGCCGCTCGAGCATGCTCTTGACCCGCTCGCGTTCGGCGCCGTCGGCGCCGATCATGCCGGCGTGCGCCTGCTGCGCGGCGAGCGCGACTGCCATTGCGATCGTTGTTAGTAGTCTTCTCATGGTCGGTTCTCTCCTGGGCGAGACTCGCGAAATATAGATGGAAAGCCCGCCCGGCGTCAGCCGCGTCGGTACGCTCGTGGCGCTTTCGCTACAACGACTCCGTTA
>DASXAO010000174.1:0-6321 GCA_036406675.1 Burkholderiales bacterium | reverse complement strand
CGACAGCATCCGCATTCGCGGCGCGCGCACCCACAACCTCAAGAACCTGCAGCTCGATCTGCCGCGCGACGCGCTTGTCGTCATCACCGGGCTTTCGGGCTCGGGCAAGAGCTCGCTCGCCTTCGACACGCTCTACGCCGAGGGCCAGCGGCGCTACGTCGAGTCGCTCTCCGCCTACGCCCGGCAGTTCCTCCAGCTCATGGAGAAGCCCGACGTGGATCTGATCGAAGGCCTCTCGCCGGCGATCGCGATCGAGCAGAAGGCTTCGAGCCACAACCCGCGCTCGACGGTCGGCACGGTGACCGAGATCCACGATTATCTGCGGGTGCTCTTCGCGCGCGCCGGCACGCCGTTCTGCCCCGAGCACGGCCTCGAGCTCAAGGCGCAGACCGTGGCGCAGATGGTCGACCACGTGCTCGAGCTGCCCCAGGACACCCGCCTCATGGTCCTCGCTCCGGTGGTCATGGGCAGGAAAGGCGAGCAGGCCGAGCTCCTGGAGGAGCTGCGCGCCCAGGGATTCACGCGCGTGCGGATCGACGGCGCCGTGCACGAGCTCGACGCCGCGCCGCGGCTCGCGAAGAACTCCAAGCACACCGTCGAGATCGTGATCGACCGCCTGCGCGCGCGCGCCGACGCCAAGCAGCGCCTCGCCGAATCCTTCGAGACGGCGCTGCGCCACGCCGACGGCCGCGCGGTGATGGTCGAGGTCGAGTCCGGAAAAGAGCAGCTCTTCTCCGCGAAGTTCTCCTGCCCGGCCTGCGACTATGCGCTGCCCGAGCTCGAGCCGCGCCTCTTCTCGTTCAACAACCCCATGGGCGCGTGCCCGCGCTGCGACGGGCTGGGCATGGTCGAGTTCTTCGATCCGAGGCGCATCGTCGCCCATCCGAACCTCTCGCTCGCGAGCGGCGCGATCCGGGGCTGGGACCGGCGCAACCATTTCTATTTCTCCATGCTGCAGGCGCTCGGAAAGCACTACCGCTTCGACGTCGAGCAGCCGTGGGAAATGCTCGACGAGCGCATCCAGCAGCTGATCCTGCACGGCTCGGGCGCGGAGAAAATCGCCTTCCGCTACCCGGGCGCGGCCGGCCGCGCCGCCGTGAAGGAGCATGCCTTCGAAGGGGTCATCCCGAACCACGAGCGGCGCTACCGCGAGACCGACTCGCTCGTGGTGCGCGAGGAGCTCGCCAAGCTGCGCAACCTGCGCCGTTGCCCCGAATGCGGCGGCGCGCGGCTGCGGCGCGAGGCGCGTAACGTCAAGATCGCCGGGCATGCGATCTACGAGATTTCCGCCTGGCCTTTGCGGATTACCCAGGAATTTTTTTCCTGTCTGCGGCTCGAGGGGGCGCGACAGCAAATCGCCGAGCGGATCGTGCGCGAGATCGGCAACCGGCTCGGCTTCCTCGTCAACGTGGGCCTCGACTATCTCGCGCTCGAGCGCTCCGCCGAGACCCTGTCCGGCGGCGAGGCGCAACGCATCCGCCTCGCGAGCCACATCGGCTCGGGCCTCACCGGGGTGATGTACGTGCTCGACGAGCCGTCCATCGGGCTGCACCAGCGCGACAACGAGCGGCTCATCACGACCCTCAAGCATTTGCGCGCCCTCGGCAACTCGGTCATCGTGGTCGAGCACGACGAGGAGGCAATCCGCGCGGCCGACTACGTGGTCGACATGGGCCCGGGCGCGGGAGAAGCCGGCGGACGCGTCATCGCGCAGGGCTCGCCCGCCGAGGTCATTGCCCACCCCGACTCGCTCACCGGCCGCTACCTCGCAGGCAAGCTCTCGATCCGGGTGCCGCGGCTGCGGCACCGGCCGGGAAAGAACCGCATCACCGTGCGCGGCGCGCGCGGCAACAACCTGAAAGAGGTCGAGCTTGCGCTCCCGCTCGGGCTCCTGGTGTGCGTTACCGGCGTGTCGGGCTCGGGCAAGTCCACGCTCATCAACGACACGCTCTACGCGGCGGTGGCGCGCCAGCTTTACGGGGCCACGGCCGAGCCGGCGCCGCACGAGTCGCTCGCCGGACTCGAGCACGTCGACAAGGTGGTGAGCGTCGACCAGAGCCCGATCGGGCGCACGCCACGCTCCAACCCGGCCACCTACACGGGACTGTTCACGCCGATCCGCGAGCTCTTCGCCGGAGTGCCCGAGGCGCGCAGCCGCGGCTACGACGCGGGGCGCTTCTCGTTCAACGTCAAGGGCGGCCGCTGCGAGGCGTGCCAGGGCGACGGGGTGACGAAGGTGGAGATGCATTTCCTCGCCGACATCTACGTTCCCTGCGACGTATGCCGCGGCAAGCGCTACAACCGCGAGACGCTGGAGATCCGCTACAAGGCCAAGAACATCCACGAAGTGCTGGAGATGCCCGTGGGCGAGGCAGCGGCGTTCTTCGGCGCGGTGCCGGCGATCGCGCGCAAGCTCCAGACGCTGATCGACGTCGGCCTCGCCTACGTGCGCCTGGGGCAGTCGGCCACCACGCTCTCGGGCGGCGAAGCGCAGCGCGTGAAGCTCTCGCTGGAGCTTTCGAAGCGCGACACCGGGCGCACCCTGTACATCCTCGACGAGCCGACCACGGGGCTGCACTTCCACGACATCCAGCTGCTCCTCGGCGTGCTGCACCGCCTGCGGGACGCGGGCAACACGGTCGTGGTGATCGAGCACAACCTCGACGTCATCAAGACCGCGGACTGGGTGATCGACCTGGGTCCCGAGGGCGGCGAGGGCGGCGGCCGCATCGTGGCCGAGGGGACGCCCGAGCAGATCGCGGCGAGCCCGGAGAGCCACACCGGGCACTATCTAAAGCGCGCGCTCGACCAAAGCCAGCGCGGCGCCACAATCGATCCCGAAAAGCTCTCTCGCTCGCGCGCGGCCTAGCCACGGCGCGCTGCTCGAATGGCCGGCGTATCCCGACTATCCAATGGAGACCGCCATGCTTCGAGCAGCCGTCCTCGTTCTGCTGTTCACCTCGATCGATTCGATTGCAATCGCCTGTGACGCTCGCGACTGCGATCCGAGCAGCGGCCTCGTGCTGGACGCTTCGTGCCTCGAAGCCGGCTGGGTCGATCCCTCGGTCCACAAGGCGCAACGGAGAGCCCGCGGCCCAGGCGCAGGCCCAGTGCGTCGCGTTCATGACGGGCGAAAGGATCCGCGAGCTGCGCCTGCTCAGCTACTGACCGGGCAGTCGACCCGCATGACCACGCCCGAGCCGTCCTCGCGGTTCGCCGCGCGCGCGGCTCCGCCGTGGAACTGCGCGATCAGCCGCACCATGTACAGGCCGAGCCCCAGGTGAGGCTCCCTCGCATCGGGGCGATCGGGGCGCACGGAAACCATGGACTCGAAGAGGCGCCCGGTCATCTCCGCGGGAAGGAGCGGGCCGCTGTTGCTGACGGTCAGCGTGCCCTTTTCGTCGAGCCGCACGCGGACGGGCTCGTCCGGGACCGAAAAGTCGGCCGCGTTCGCGGCCAGCTTGTCGAGCATCTGGGCGTAGAGATCGGGAGCGCCCCGCAGCACGACCGGCTGGTCGGGCAGCGACAGGGCAAACCGGATGCCGGGAAAGACCGACGCATACCCGGCAACGCAGCCGCGCAGCACCTCGCAGGCGTCGAAGCGCTCGCGCTCGGCCTCCCGGACCGCGGTCTCCAGGCGCGTCGCCTCCGACATGCGCGTAAGGATGGCGTCGAGGCGGGCGAGCCCCTCCGCCGCGCGCTCGGTGTAGACGCGCGCCTCCTCGGGGAGCGCGGTCATCTTCAGGTTCTCGAGCGAGGAGCGCACCACGGTGACCGGCGTGCGCAGCTCGTGCGAGAGGCGCCCACCCAGCTTCTCGAGATAGGCGTTGTACTGCGCGAGCCGCTCGAGCGCGGTGGAGAAGCTGCGCGAAAGGTCGCCCAGCTCGTCGCCCGAGCTCGACCCCGCGATCAGCTTCTTCACCCGCCCCTGCGAGTCGATCGCCTGCTCGGCCTCGTCGCGCAGGCGCCTCAGGCGCAGCGACAGGCGCGAGGCGAACGCGAGCAGCACCAGCGCGCTGATCGCGAACACGACGAGCGTCACCGCCACCACTTTCTCCAGCGTGCGGTCCGAGAGCGAGCGGATCGCGTTGGTCGTTTCCTCGACCACCACGGCGCCGAGCACCTCGTCGCCCGACCAGATCGGGTGCGCTGCCGAAAGGATGACCGCGCGCGAGTCGGTGGAGTTGCGCCAGCGCCGGCCGGCCATGCCCTGCAGCGCGGCCCGCACTTCGCCGGCGCCGCTGATCTGCGACTCGGGCAGGGCGTCGTCGAAATCCTCCGTGGGCCGCTCGAGCACGAGCTGGGTCACCGGGCGCAGCGACCGCGCGAGCACCTCGAGCGCGTCCGCAGGCGGCGGCTCGTCGGGCACCTTCTTCCTGAGGTCGCCGGTGATGGCAAGGAGGCGTTCCTGGCGGTCGACGATCCAGATGCGCAGGTCGGCGCGGCCGAGGCTCCTGAGGATGCGCTCCATCTCGCCGTTCGCCGCCACGCCGGGACGCAGGTCGAGGAGCTCGGGCCGGTCGTGCAGCGTGGTCGCGACCGCGCGCGCGGTGGCGACGAGCGCCTGCTCCTGGCCCTCGCGCAGCACCGCCTCCATGTCCTTCACGTAGCGATAGCCGAGCCAGGGGATCGGCGCCAGCACCAGCGCGACCAGCGCGACCTTGGCTCTCAGGCCAAAGCGCACCTAGCTGTTCCAGCGGTAGCCGAGGCCGTACACCGTGTCGATCGCGTCGAACGCGGCGTCGACCGCCTGGAACTTGCGCCGGATGCGCTTCACGTGCGAGGTGATCGTCGAGTCGTCGACCACGATGTGCGCCTCTTTCATGAGCTGCTCGCGGTTCTTGACGTGGCCGGGAAAGCGCGCCACGCAGTGCACCAGCCAGAACTCGGTAAGCGTGAGGTCCACGGGCTTCGCCTTCCAGGTCGCCACGAAGCGCTTCATGTCGAGGCGCAGCTCGCCGCGCTCGAGGATCTCCTCCTCGAGCGCGGGCTCGCGCAGCAGGTCGGCGCGCCGGAAGAGCGCGCTGATGCGCGCGAGGAGGTGCGGGATCCCGGCGTCCTTGGTCAGGTAGTCGTCGGCCCCCATGCGCAGCCCCGAGATCACGTCGAAATCGCTGTCGCGGGCGGTGAGGAAGATGATCGGCAGCGCGGCCGACAGCGCGCGCAGCTCCCGGCACAGCGCGAAGCCACCGTCGGGCTCGCCGGCGAGGCCGATGTCGAGCAGCGCGAGGTCCGGCAGGCGGCTGCGGAACGCCGCCAGCGCCGAGCCGCGGTCGGCGAACGCGCTCACCTGATAGCCGTGCTTCTTGAGGAGATCGCTGTAGTTCGCGCGGATTGCCGGATCGTCTTCGACGAGGGCCACGGTCTTTGCCATGCGGCCAATATACCGGAGGCCGGGCGCCGAAAACCCGCTGCCACCGATTCGCCACAATTCATCGGCGCGGCGCCAGCTTTGCGCTGCGGCAGGCGCAGCTTGCGTTGCTTGAATGACGAACATGTCACACGCAAACCGGAGTACATCCATGAAAGCCGTGATCGATTTCTCGTATGCCGCCTTCGTCGCCGCCGTGATCGGCATCGCGGTCGGCGGCACCGCCTTCTCGTTCGTCTGGCTGATGCACGTCCTCAAGGTGTAGGAGGGCGCCGAGGGCCGGTGGCTGGCGGCTCGCGTGGCGCCGCCTCCCCACGGCCACGATGCCAGGGCGCCGCGCTCGGCGCCCGGATTCGCCAGCTCCTGGCCCTCGGCGCCCTTCCCGCGAACGGCACTCCCCATGTTTCGGCTCGCCTGCGTCTTCCTGGTCTGGATCGCCTCGACGGCTTGGGCCCTCGACGACGCCGACGCGGACTACGATTTCGAGCTGCACGAGGCTTACGTGCTGGCATGGAGCGAGGCAGACGATCATCAGCGAGGTCTGCTCGAACGCGCGCAGCGCGGCTGGAACGACTACCGCGCCGCGAACTGCGAGCTCGTCGGAAGCGGCTGCTATGCGCTCATGGCACAGGAGCGCGCCGCGGAGCTGCGCTACGTCCTGCGATCGGAAAAGCCGTGCCCCGCGAGGGCTAGCGCAGCGCCCTCGCCAGGAAGTTGTCGAGCGCAGCAAAGCCCCTGATCAGGCGAGCGCCAGCCGCTTCTCCTGCCAGACGAGGCGCTTGTCGTGGAATTGCGCGAGGCTCTCGCGGTGGCCGATCGACACGAGCGTCGTATCGCGCAGTCGTTCCTTGAGGAGCCGGTAGAGCGCGGCCTGGTCCTCGTCGGGCAGCGCTGAAGTCGCCTCGTCGAGGAACAGCCATCCCGGCTTGTTTAGCAGCGCGCGCGCGAAG
>DASXAO010000173.1:0-1705 GCA_036406675.1 Burkholderiales bacterium | reverse complement strand
GGCGCGTCCCCCCAGCTCGTCGATGAAGGCTTGATCGAGCCAGGGCTTGTAGATTCGCAGGTCCGGATTGGCGAGGAGGCCGTAGCGGTAGAACCGCTCGATGTCGTTTCCCTTGAACGTGCTGCCGTCGCCCCAGATGTGGACGTCATCCTCCTTCATGGCGCCGACCAGCATCGTGCCCGTGACCGCGCGGCCGATCGGCGTGGTGTTGAAGTAGGGGACGCCCGCCGTGGAGATGTGGAACGCGCCGCACTGGAGCACGGCGAGCCCCTCCGCGACGAGCTGGGATCGGCAGTCGATCAGGCGGGCCCGCTCCGCGCCGTATTGCAGCGCCTTCCGCGGGATCTCGTCGTAGTCCGGCTCGTCGGGCTGGCCGAGATTGGCGGTGTAGGCGTAGGGGCGCGCGCCCTTGGCGCGCATCCAGTGCAGCGCCGCGCTGGTGTCGAGGCCGCCGGAAAAGGCGATACCCACCTTCTGACCGGTCGGAAGGTGTTGAAGAATAGTGGCCATCGATGCCTCGATTCTATATCGCCGGGTGTGGCGGCCGCGCGAACCGGACGACGCCGGCGGCCGGGCGTGCGGTGGACAATTTTGTTTGAAATGACGCCACGAGGCGCACAAATGTCCGTACAATCGGGAACACGCCCCTTTCTGCGGCACCATGACTAGCCAGATGGACATAGCCGGCGCCCGCCAGACGGGCGAAATTCGCAAGCTGACGTCGCTCCTGGAGATCAGCCAGGCACTCTCCGCGGGGCTCAACTTCAAGGTCTCGCTCCACCGCGCGCTGGAGATCCTGGAGAAATCGCACGACGCGGTGCGGAGCGCGGTTGCGATCGTCGGGGACGACCGCTCGCACCTCCAGGTCGCCGCCTCGGTGGCCAGCGGCCGGGACCGGCTGCCGGAGGGGGCCGTCCCGGGCGGCGCGCTCGTCCGTCGGGTGGTCGAGAGCGGGCGCCCGATCGTGGTGCCGCGGATCAGCCGCGAGCCGGCGCTGGCCGAGCGCCGGCCCGACGGCGACGAGCGATCGTTCGTCTGCGTCCCGCTGATCGTGAACCGCCGCGCGGTCGGCGCGCTGTGCATCGAGCTGCGGTTCAAGTCCGACCGGAACTACGAGCGCACCGCCAAGTTCTTCGGCGTCATCGCCTCGATGATCGCGCAGGCGATCAAGGTGCAGCGGCTGCTCGAAGCGGATCGCGAGCGGCTCGTCCAAGAGAACGAGCGGCTGCAGGGCGAGCTGCGCCAGCGCTACGACTTCTCGCAGATCCTCGGCACGAGCGGCGTCATGCGCCGCATCTGCGAGCAGATCGCGCAGGTGGCGCGCGCCAGCACGACCGTCATGATTCGCGGGGAGTCGGGGACCGGCAAGGAGCTGATCGCGCACGCCATCCACTACAACTCGCTGCGCGCCGCGAAGCCGTTCGTGAAGGTGAGCTGCGCCGCGCTGCCCGACACCCTGATCGAGTCCGAGCTGTTCGGCTACGAGAAGGGTGCGTTCACCGGCGCGATGGCACGCAAGAAGGGACGCTTCGAGCTCGCCGACGGCGGCACGCTCTTCCTCGATGAAATCGCGGACGTCAATCCCGCCGTCCAGGTGAAGCTCCTGCGCGTGCTGCAGGAGCGCGAGTTCGAGCGGCTCGGCGGCACCGACCAGGTCTCGGTGAACGTCCGTCTGGTCGCGGCCACGAACAAGAACATCGAGGAG
>DASXAO010000172.1:0-108882 GCA_036406675.1 Burkholderiales bacterium | reverse complement strand
TCGATCAGGCGCCTCAGGGTCGCTTCGTCCTCGGGCTCGACGAGCGGCTCCAGGTCCACCATCGAGGCGTTGCAGCGCTTGACGAACTCGCCGTCGAGGTCGAGCACGTAGGCGAGGCCACCGGACATTCCGGCGGCAAAGTTGCGCCCGGTGCCGCCGAGAACGACGACCAGGCCGCCCGTCATGTACTCGCAGCCGTGGTCGCCGACGCCCTCCACCACCGCGTGCGCGCCGGAGTTGCGCACCGCGAATCTTTCGCCGGCGACGCCTCTGAAGTACGCCTCGCCGGCAATCGCGCCGTAGAGCACCACGTTGCCCGTGATGATGTTTTCGGTGGGCTCGCCGCGGAACTTGGGCGAGGGCTGCACCGAGATGCGCCCGCCCGACAGTCCCTTGGCGCAGTAGTCGTTGGTGTCGCCGACGAGATCGAGCGTCACGCCCTTGGCGAGGAAGGCGCCGAAGCTCTGCCCGGCCGATCCGGCGAGACGGATATGGATCGTGTCGTCGGGGAGGCCGTCGTGGCCGTAGCGCTTGGCGATGTGCCAGGAAAGCATCGTGCCGACGGTGCGGTTGATGTTGCGGATCGGCGTGTCGATGGTGACCTTCTCGCCGCGCTCGAGCGCCGGCGCGGCAAGCTCGATCAGGCGGTTGTCGAGCGCCTTTTCCAGGCCGTGGTTCTGCTTCTCGCTGTTGAAGCGCGCCACATCGGGCGGCATCTTCGGCATGTGGAAGACCTTCGAGAAGTCCAGGCCTCTCGCCTTCCAGTGCTCGATGCCCTTCTTCATGTCGAGCAGCTCGGTCTTCCCGATCAGGTCGTTGAGATGACGCACGCCGAGCCTCGCCATCAGCTCGCGCGCTTCCTCGGCGACGAAGAAGAAGTAGTTCACCACGTGCTCGGGCTTGCCTTCGAACTTCCTGCGCAGCACCGGGTCCTGGGTGGCCACGCCCACCGGGCAGGTGTTGAGGTGGCACTTGCGCATCATGATGCAGCCCTCGACCACCAGCGGCGCGGTGGCAAAGCCGAATTCGTCCGCGCCGAGGATGGCGCCGATCACCACGTCGCGCCCGGTCTTCATCTGGCCGTCGACTTGGACGCAGATTCTTCCCCTCAAGCGGTTCAGAACCAGCGTCTGCTGCGTTTCCGCGAGGCCCAGCTCCCACGGCGTGCCGGCGTGCTTGATCGACGACCACGGCGAGGCGCCGGTGCCGCCGTCGTGTCCCGCGATGGTGACGTGGTCCGATTTGCCCTTGGACACGCCCGCCGCGATGGTGCCGACCCCGACCTCGGAGACGAGCTTCACCGAGATCGCCGCCTCGGGGTTCGAGTTCTTGAGGTCGTGGATCAGCTGCGCGAGGTCCTCGATCGAATAGATGTCGTGGTGCGGCGGCGGCGAGATCAGCTCCACCCCCGGCGTCGAATAGCGTATCTCGGCGATGTATTCCGAGACCTTGCGCCCGGGAAGCTGGCCGCCCTCGCCGGGTTTCGCGCCCTGCGCGATCTTGATCTGCAGCATCTCGGCGCTCGCGAGATATTCCGCGGTGACGCCGAAGCGCCCGGAGGCGACCTGCTTGATCTTGGACTTGAGCGAATCGCCCTCGCGGAGGGCGATATCGGTCTCGACGCGAGATCTTCCTAATCTTGTTTGTAAAGATTCTCCCGCCTTGATCGGCGCATAGCGCCGCCGGTCCTCGCCGCCTTCGCCGGTGTTCGACCTGCCGCCGATGCGGTTCATGGCGACCGCGAGGGTCGTGTGCGCTTCAGTCGAGATCGAGCCGAGCGACATCGCGCCGGTGGAGAAGCGCTTCACGATCTCGGCGGCGGGTTCCACCTCCTCGAGCGGCACGGGCTTTCGGTCGCCGAAGCGGAACTCGAAAAAGCCGCGGAACGTCATGTGGCGCTTCGATTGATCGTTGATGAGCGCCGCGTATTCCTTGTACGTCGAATACCCGCGCGTGGGGTTCTCGTCCCGCGTGGAGTGCTGCAGCTTCGCGATCGCGTCCGGCGTCCAGGTGTGGTCCTCGCCGCGCACGCGCCACGCGTACTCGCCGCCGGCGTCGAGCATCGACGCGAGCACCGGGTCGGCCGGGTCGAAGGCGGCGCGGTGGATGCGGATCGCCTCCTCGGCGACGTCGAACAGGCCGATGCCCTCGATGTTGGACGCGGTGCCGGTGAAGTACTTGTCGACCAGCGACCTCGCCAGGCCGACCGCCTCGAAGATCTGCGAGCCGGTATAGGACATGTAGGTGGAGATGCCCATCTTGGACATCACCTTCTTCAGGCCCTTGCCGATCGCCTTGATGTAGTTCTTGATCGCTTTCGACGCCGCCGCCCGATCATCGACATGCAGGTTGAGGATCGTCTCGAGCGCGAGGTACGGATGCACCGCCTCGGCGCCGTAGCCGCCGAGGAGCGCGAAGTGGTGCACCTCGCGCGCACTGCCCGTCTCCACCACCAGGCCGGTCGAGGTGCGCAGGCCCCTGCCGACCAGGTGTTGATGAATTGCGCTCAAAGCGAGCAAAGCAGGGATCGCGACGCGATCCTTGTCGACGTTGCGGTCGGAGATCACGACGATCGAGTAGCCGGAGCGCACCGCGTCCTCGGCCTGCGCGGCGAGCGAGGCGAGGCTCGCCTCGACCGCTTCCTTGCCCCAGGCGACGGGGTAGGTGATGTCGAGCTCCCAGGACTTGAACTTGCCGGAGGTGTAGCGCTCGATGTGCCGGATCTTCTCCATCTCGAAGAAGTCGAGCACCGGCTGCGACACCTCGAGGCGCAGCGGCGGATTGAGCTCGTCGATGCCCAGGAGATTGGGCTTCGGGCCAATGAACGACACCAGCGACATCACCAGGTCCTCGCGGATCGGGTCGATCGCGGGGTTGGTGACCTGCGCGAAAAGCTGCTTGAAGTAGTGGTACAGCGTCTTGTTCTTGTTCGAGATCACCGCGAGCGGCGAGTCGTTGCCCATGGAGCCCACCGGCTCCTCGCCGTTCGCCGCCATCGGCTGCATGATGAACTTCAGGTCTTCCTG
This sequence comes from Burkholderiales bacterium, assembly GCA_036406675.1. Taxonomy (GTDB): domain Bacteria; phylum Pseudomonadota; class Gammaproteobacteria; order Burkholderiales; family SG8-39; genus SCGC-AG-212-J23. The sequence goes on along the minus strand of DASXAO010000172.1, from coordinate 105,856 downwards.
CGTGTAGGCGAAGGCCTGCTGGCGGTCGAGAGCCGCGACCTGCGACTTGAGCGGGGGCGTCTTCTCGCTCTCGACCTCGTCGAGCTTGACCCGGATGCGCTCGATCCACTCGGCGTAGGGCCGGGAGCTGGCGAGCGAGTCCTTGAGCTCCTTGTCGTCGACGATGCGGCCCTTCTCGAGGTCGACCAGGAACATCTTGCCCGGCTGCAGGCGCCACTTCTTCACCACTTTTTCCTCGGGCACCGGCAGGCAGCCGCACTCCGAGCCCATGATGACGAGGTCGTCGTCGGTGACGATGTAGCGCGACGGCCGCAGGCCGTTCCGGTCGAGCGTGGCGCCGATCTGGCGCCCGTCGGTGAAGGCGATCGAAGCCGGACCGTCCCAGGGCTCCATCATCGCGGCGTGGTACTCGTAGAACGCGCGCCGCGCCGGATCCATCAGCGTGTGGTTCTCCCACGCCTCGGGGATCATCATCATCATGGCGTGTGCGACCGAGTAGCCGCCCATCACCAGCAGCTCGAGCGCGTTGTCGAACGAGGCCGAGTCCGACTGGCCGGGGTAGATGAGCGGCCAGATCTTGTCGAGGTCCTTGCCCAGGATGGGCGAAGAGATTGCGCCCTGCCGCGCCCGGATCCAGTTGACGTTGCCGCGCAGGGTGTTGATCTCGCCGTTGTGGCAGATCATCCGGAACGGGTGCGCGAGGTCCCAGGACGGGAAGGTGTTGGTGGAGAACCGCTGGTGCACCAGCGCGAGCGCCGATTCCACGCGCGCGTCCTTGAGCTCGAGGTAGTACTCGCCGACCTGGTAGGCGAGCAGCATTCCCTTGTAGCAGATGGTGCGCGCCGACATCGACGGCACGTAAAAGGCCTTCGCATGCTGCAGCTTCAGCGCCTGGATGGCGTGGCCCGAGCTCTTGCGGATGATGTAGAGCTTGCGCTCCAGCGCGTCGGTGACGGTGACCCCGCGGCCGCGGCCGATGAACACCTGCCGGATGACCGGCTCCAGCTTGCGCGCCGCCTCGGCGAGATCGCCCGAGTCCACCGGCACGTCGCGCCAGCCGAGCAGCACCTGGCCCTCGTCCTTGATGGCGCGCTCGATCTCGTATTCGCACGCAATGCGCGAGGCCGGGTCGCGCGGCAGGAACACCATGCCGACGCCGTACTGGCCCGCGGCCGGCAGCTTGACTCCCTGCTTCGCCATCTCGTCGCGGAAGAAGCGGTGGGGAATCTGGATCAGCAGGCCCGCGCCGTCGGAGAGCTTCGGGTCATAGCCCACCGCCCCCCGGTGCGTCAGGTTGCGCAGCACCGTCAGGCCTTGCTCGACGATGGTGTGCGACTTCTTACCCTTGATGTTGGCGACGAAGCCGACGCCGCAGGCGTCGTGCTCGTGCTGCGGGTCGTACAGACCCTGGGGGACGGGCAATCCTTGGGGGACGGGCAAGCTCATGGCGGAACTGACGAATATACAATTATTGCGCTGCAGCGACAATGGCTTGCCGGACGCGCGCCTCGTCGAGGCCGCCGCGCAGCGCCGCTTTCCCCAGCGCTTGGAGCACGACGAAGCGCAGCTTTCCCTGCGCCGCCTTCTTGTCCCCGGCCATAAGCTCCATCAGGCGCTCGGGCGGAAGCGCGGGACCGTGGGTGGGCAGTCCTGCCCCGGCGAGAAGGCGCTTCACCCGATCGACTTCCGATTTTCCGATGAGATTCAATCCGAGCGAGAGCTCGGCGGCCATGGCCATCCCGGCAGCGATGGCCTCGCCGTGCAGCCATGCGCCGTAGCCCATCCCGGCCTCGATCGCATGGCCGAAGGTGTGGCCGAAGTTGAGCAGCGCCCGCACTCCCGACTCGCGCTCGTCGGCTGCCACGATTCCCGCCTTGAGCTCGCAGCAGCGCTTCACGACGTAGCTGAGCGCCGGGCGCTCGCGGCTCAAGACCTTGCCGATGTTCGCTTCGAGCCATTCCACGAACGCGAGGTCGAGCGCCAGAGCGTGCTTGATCACTTCCGCCAGCCCGGCGCGCAGCTCGCGGTCGGGAAGCGTGTCGAGCGTCGCGATGTCGGAGATCACCGCGAGCGGCTGGTGGAAGGCGCCGATCATGTTCTTGCCGCGCTCATGGTTGATCGCGGTCTTGCCGCCGACCGACGAGTCGACCTGGGCGAGCAGCGTGGTCGGAACCTGCAGGAACGCGATGCCGCGCTGATAAACCGCCGCGGCAAAGCCCGCGAGGTCGCCCACGACCCCGCCGCCGAGCGCGACGAGCAGCGTGTCGCGCCCGCAGCGCGCTGCGAGCAGGGCGTCGAATACGCGTTCCAGCACCTGCCAGCTCTTGGCCTGCTCGCCGTCCGGCACCGAAACGTGAACCAGGCGGGCCCCCGCCTGCTTCAAGCCGAGGGAGACTTTTTCAAGGTAGAGCGGCCCGACGACCTCGTTGGTGACGATGGCCGCGGCTCTCCCGCCGAGATGCGGCCGATACAGGTCCGCCCGCTCGAGCAGCCCGGCGCCGATATGGATCGGGTAGGAGCGCTCGCCGAGGGCTACGCCGAGCGTTTCCATAGCTCCTCCAGGCGCTCGACGAGATCTCGCACCAGCGACTGCACGCCCTGCGCGCCGGTGTCGACGACCAGGTCGGCGACGCCGCGATAGAGCGCATCGCGCTCGGCGTGCAGCGCGCGCAGCCGGGCGAGCGGCTCGGCGTTGGCGAGCAGCGGCCGGTTGCGGTCGTGGCGCACGCGCTCGTACAGGTCTTCGGGACGCGCGTTCAGATAGACCACGGCGCCCCGCGCCGCGAGGCGCCGGCGGCTGTCCGCATTGAGCACCGCGCCGCCGCCGGTGGCGAGCACGATGCCGTCCATGGCGGTGATCTCGGCGACCGCCTGCTCCTCGCGCGCGCGAAATCCCGCCTCGCCCTCGATCTCGAAAATGAGCGGGATGCTCACGCCGCAACGCCGCTCGATCTCGTGGTCGGAATCGAAGAAGCGCAGCTTGAGACGCCGGGCGAGCAGCCGTCCGACGGTCGTCTTGCCGGCCCCCATCAGGCCGACCAGGAAGATGTTCCCCGGCTTCACCCCGGCATTGTAGGAACAAATAGCCGAACTGCGCGCCGCTACAGGCCCCCGCCATGCGGGGGCGACTTCTTCAGCTATTCGCTAGCGGATCGTCAGGCGCTCGTTGACGACGCGCGGCGTGATGAACACCAGGAGCTCGGTCTTGTTGCTCGAGGTGCTGGTGCCGCGGAACAGGTACCCGAGCACCGGCAGGTCGCCGAGCAGCGGCACCTTGGTGATGTCGGTGCGGTCGTTCTGCTCGTAGATGCCGCCGATCACCACCGTGCCGCCGTTCTCGACCAGCACTTCGGTCTTGACGTGCTTGGTGCTGATCTGGACGCCCGCGGGGGTGGTCGCGCCCGGCTGATCCTTGTTCACGTCCAGGGTCATGATGACGTTGCCGTCGGGCGTGATCTGCGGCTTCACCTTGAGCGAGAGGTTCGCCTTGCGGAAGCTCACCGAGGTGGCGCCGGAGGAGGTGGCCTGCTGGTACGGAATTTCCGTTCCCTGCTCGATCAGCGCCTCGGCCTGGTTGGCGGTCAGCACCCGCGGGCTGGCGATGATCTTGCCCCGGCCGTCGGACTCGAGCGCCGAGATCTCGAGGCTGAGGAACCGCGTCAGGGCGCTATTGAACAGGAGAAAGCTGAGCGACCCGGCGTTGAACGAGTTCAGGCCGGCGGCCGGGAAGTTGGTGTTGAGGCCGGGGCCGTTGATGACGGGCTGGCCCTGCACAATCCCCGCCGCCTGGCCCGTATTCACGATCTCGGAACCGATGTTCATGCCGACGTTGAGCCCGTTGCCCGCCCCGCCGAAGGGGCGGCGGTTCTGGAACCCGGTTTCGAGGAGGCCGAGGCGCGCGCCGAGGTTCTTGGCGAAGGCGTCGTTCGCCTCGACGATGCGCGCCTCGATCATGACCTGGCGCACCGCGACGTCGATCTGCGCGATCAGGCGGCGCACCTCGTCCAGGCGGCTGGGCACGTCCTGGACGAACAGCGTGTTGGTGCGCGCGTCGACCACCGCGCTGCCGCGCTTGGAGAGGATGCGCTGCGCCGGGTCCGACAGCAGCTTCTGCACGTCGGCGGCCTTCTGGTAGCTCATCTGGAACGACTCGGTGCGCGTCTGCTCGAGGTCGTTGATCTGCTGCGCCGCCTCGAGCGCGAGCTTCTCGCGCGTGGCGAGCTCGTCGCGCGGCGCGATCCAGATGACGTTGCCGGCGCGGCGGCTGTCGAGGCCGCGGGTCTGCAGGATGATCTCGAGCGCCTGGTCCCACGGAACGTCCTTGAGCCGCAGGGTGATGTTGCCGCTGACGGTGTCGCTCGTGATGATGTTCAGGTCGGTGAAGTCGGCGATGACGTTCAGCACCGCACGCACCTCGACGTTCTGGAAGTTGAGCGACAGCTTCTCGCCGGTGTAGCGGCCGCGCTGGGTCGCGCGCGAGGGGTCCTGGCTCACGGGCTTCACCTCGAGCACGAACTGGGTGTCCGACTGGTAGGCGTTGTGCTCCCACTGGCCGCGCGGCTCGATGATCATGCGCACGTTCTCGCCCTGCTGGAACGTGTTGATGGTGTTCACCGGCGTGGCGAAGTCGACCACGTCGAGGCGCCGGCGCAGGTTCTCCGGCAACCCGGTCTTCAGGAAGTCGACCACGATGTTCTGGCCCTGGGTGCGGATGTCGATGCCGGTGGTCGTGTCGGACAGGTCCACCACGACGCGGCCCTCGCCGCCCTTGCCGCGCCGGAAGTCGACGTCGCGGATCTGGTGCTTGGCGTCGGCGCGGCCCTCGGCGAAGCGCGACACCTGCCCTCCGGGGGCGGTCTGCGCCACCGGCGCCTCCGACAGCGTGATGATCACGCTGCGCCCGTCCACCGTGGTCTCGTGCGGCACGGCGCGCCGCAGGTTGAGCACCAGGCGGGTGCGCTCCGCGCCCTGCACCACGTTCATGCTGCGCAGCTCGCCTTGCGAAATATCCTGGCTCGAGCGGCCGAGGCCGTTGGTGGTGTTGGCGAAGTCGAACGCGATGCGCGCCGGGTTGGTCACCGCGAAGTTAGGGGGCGGGCTGCGCAGCGCCTCCTTGGTGGTGATCCGGACAATGGTCTTGCCGCCCTGCTGCGTGACCTCGAAGCCTTCGATGGCGTTCGCCGGAGCTTGCGCCCACGCCGTTGCCGTGCAGGCCAGCCAGAAGAGAAAGACCGAAGCGATGGTGATCGCCTTGTTCATCTTTTTGTCTCCACCAATTGCAGCGCGCTGTTGCGCTCCACCCATTCGCCGCCACCGTCCTGGATCAGCTCCTTGAGGGCGATCTGGCCCTCGTCGATCCCGGTGACGACGCCAAAGTTCTGGCCCATGTAGTTGCCCTTGCGCACCCGGTAGAGGTTCGGTCCGGCCTTGACGAGGGCGAACGTCTCCCGGTCCTGCGTGATGGTGCCCATCATCTGGATCGACTCGAGCGGGAACGCCTCGAGCGGCTCCTTCGGCCGGTCGCGCTCCTTCTCGACGCGCGCGTTGGTCGCGCTCGGGCTGAGCCTGCGCTGCGCCACGTCGATGCGCTGCGGGCGGAACGGGTCGATCTGGCCCTCCGCGGTGTAGGGCACGGGCTCGTAGGGCTTCACCTGCGGCAGCGGATCGACGCGGCCGCGGAAGTCCTTGGTGAGCTGGTTCAGCTCCTGCTTGAGGTCGCTGTGCTCCTCGCCGCCGCAGGCGGCGAGCGCGAGCGCCGCCACGAAAAGAAGGTTCTTTTTCACTTCGCCGCCTTCTTCGCCGCCGTGGCCGCCTTGCGCTGCTGCGCCACTTCCTGGTCGTCCAGGTAGCGGAAGGTGCGCGCGACGACCTCCATGGCAAGGTTGCCGTCCTTGCCGGCATCGATCTTGACGTCGTTCAGGGTCACGATGCGCGAAAGCTGCCCGACGTCGCTCGCGAACGCGCCCATGTCGTGGTAGTTGCCGAGGACCTTCACCTGGATGGGGAGCTCGGCGTAGAACTCGCGCATCGTCTCCTGGGGCGCGGGCTTGAACAGCTCGAACTGCAGGCCGCGCCCGAGTCCGGCCTGGTTGATGTCGACGAGCAGCGCGTCCATCTGCGACTTGTTGGGGAGCTGGCGCAGGAGCGCGCCGAACTGGGTGTCGATCTCGCGCAACTGCTGGCGGTGCAGGTCGAGGTTCACCGCCTGGCGCTTCTTGGCGAGGTAATCCTGCTTGAGCTTGACCTCGTCGGCGCGTCCGGCCTCGAGCTGGTCGATCTGGCCCTGCGTATCGGCGAAGAAGCCCGCCACCGGAATGCCGATCAGGACGGCGAGCAGCACCAGGATCTTGGGCGACCAGTGCCAGGTGCCCGGGTCCTGCCAGTTGGTCTTCTTGAATTCGTCGAGCAGCGCGTTGAAATTGATCGCCATGGGCTAGCCTTTCACCGCTGCGGGTTTGGCCGGCGGCTTGCCGGCCGCCTTCTCGTCCTTCACCTCGGGACGCTTGACGTCGAAGTAGAGGTTGAATTCGGACACCCTGCGCTTGTCGACCGCCGCCGCCTTGACCTCGACCAGCCCCGGGTTGGCGAGCCAGGGCGAAGACTCGATGTTGCGCATCAGGGTGGAGACGCGCGCGTTCGACTGCGCGTAGCCCACCACGGTGATGCGCAAGCCTCGCTGCGTCATCGACTTGAGGTACACGCCCTCCGGCATCTGGCGCACCAGCTCGTCGAGCAGGTGCACGGTCTGCGCGCGGTCGGTCTGGAGGGTCTCGATCACCTGCTTGCGGGCGAGAAGCGCCGCGATCTCGTCCTTCAGCTTGTTGATCTCGGCGATCTCCTTGTCGAGCTTGGCGATCTCGCTCTTGAGGAAGCGATTGCGCTCGATCTGGCTGTCGATCTTCGCGGCGTAGAAGCCGTGCATCGCCACGACGATCAGGGCGCCGAGCAGGGCCGTGCCGCCGGCGACCACGAAGAAGTGCTGCCGGGCGCGCTTGCGCCGCTCGGAGCGGTGCGGCAGGAGGTTGATGCGTGCCATCATTGGGGATCGAACCTCCGCATGGCGAGCCCGCAGGCGACGATCAGCGAGGGCGCGTCGATCATGAGGCGCTTCAGCTGCACGCGCGGCGAGGTCTGCATCGAGGCGAACGGGTTGGCGACGCTGGTCGCGACCTGGGTGCGCGCGTTGACCACGGCGTCGAGGCCGGGGATCACCGCCGAGCCGCCGGCGAGCAGGATGTGGTCGATGCTGTGGTACTGGGTCGAGGTGAAGAAGAACTGCAGCGCGCGCTGCACCTCCATGGAGAGGTTTTCCATGAACGGGCGCAGCACTTCGGCCTCGAAGTCGTCCGGCAGCCCGCCCGAGCGCTTGGCGTTCTCGGCCTCGTCCGGGCTCATGCCGTAGCGCGTCGTGATGTCCTGCGTGAGCTGGTTGCCGCCGAAGGCCTGCTCGCGCGTGTAGATCGACTGGTCGTTGCGCAGCACCGTCACGTTCATGACGTTGGCGCCGATGTCGACCACCGCGACGTTCTGATCCTTGCCCCCGCTCGGCAGGCTCTGCACCACCAGGCCGAGGGCCGCCTGCTGCGCGAAGGACTCGACGTCCATGACCAGCGCCTTCAGCCCGGCGGATTCCGCCACGGCCACGCGGTCCTCGACCTTCTCCTTGCGCGTCGCGGCGATCAGGACTTCCTGCTCTTCCGGGCTGTTCGGCGCCGGCCCGAGCGAGTGGAAATCCAGGTTGACTTCGTCGAGCGCGAACGGGATGTACTGGTTCGCCTCGCTCTCGACCTGCATCTCGAGCTCTTCCTCGCGCAGGCCCGCGCCGAGTACGATCTTCTTCGAGATCACGGCGCCGGTCGGCACGGCCATGGCGACGTGCTTGGTGCGGGTCGCCAGGCGCTTGTGCGCCCGGCGCACCGCCTCGGTCACGGCTTCGAGGTTGTTGATGTTGCCGTCGACGACGGCATCACGCGGCAGCGGCTCGATGGCATAGCGCTCGACGCGGTAGCTCGACTTGCCGGCGTCGACGATCTCGAGCATCTTCACCGAGGAAGAGCTGATGTCGAGTCCAAAGAGCGGCGGCGCCTTCGGTTTGAAAAGGTCGAATTCCATTCGGGGCGGATTCCCTTGGTTTCCGGTCGCTTTTGAGTTATTTTCGGTTTTTCTTTTTTCTTACCGATGCTTAGGATCGATAAGTAGAATTTGCGTTAAACGATAGCAACAAGCCCCGTAGGTGTCTAGTCAATTTTCCACAAGGGGAAGGGCGTATCATGCTCGAGGTGCAGCGTTCCGCGACATGACCGATAAGAACGATTAACCCTTGAAATGGCTTAGATTTCTCGCCTTTCCGCTGGTCCTGGCGGGAGGCTTTTTGGTGACCTGCGTGCTGCTGTTGGCGCTCACCATCGCGCTCGCCTATCCGAATCTGCCATCGCTGCAGGCGCTGACCGAGTACCAGCCGAAGATCCCGCTGCGCATCTACACCGCCGAAGGCGTGCAGATCGGCGAGTTCGGCGAGGAGCGACGCGCCGTGGTGTCGATCGGCGAAGTTCCCGACGCGCTGAAGAACGCGATCATCTCCGCCGAGGACGAGCGCTTCTACGAGCACGCCGGGATCGACTACATCGGCGTCCTTCGGGCCGCCTACATGAATCTGATTTCAGGCGGGCGGCGCCAGGGTGCCAGCACGATCACCATGCAGGTGGCGCGCAACTTCTTTCTCTCGTCGGAGAAGACGCTCACCCGCAAGCTGTACGAGGCGCTGCTCGCGTTCAAGATCGAGCACAGCCTGTCGAAGGAGCAGATCCTCGAGCTCTACGTCAACCAGATCTACCTCGGCCAGCGCGCGTACGGCTTCGGCGCCGCCTCGCAGATCTACTTCGGCAAGGCGCTGGACAAGCTGACCCTCGCCGAGACGGCGATGCTCGCGGGACTGCCCAAGGCGCCTTCGCTCTACAACCCCATCGCCAACCCCCAGCGCGCCAAGCAACGGCAGCATTACGTGCTGCGCCGGATGGCCGAGCTGGGCCACATTACTGCGGCGCAATACGAGGAGGCGGTTCAAGCGCCCATCAAGCCCAAAAGGGAAGTGAACGAATACTCCGTGCATGCGGAGTATGCCGCCGAGATGGTGCGCCAGGCGATCGCCGAGCACTACCCGGACGACGTCTACAGCCGCGGTTTCCGCGTCTACACCACGATCCGCAAGGCCGATCAGGAAGCGGCGTACGCCTCGCTTCGCAAAGGGGTCCTCGACTACGACCGGCGCAACGGCTACCGCGGTCCCGAGGGTTTCTCCGAGCTGCCGGCGAAGCCCGACGAAGACGACTACGAGGAAGCCCTGAACGAGCACCCGGACAACGACGATCTCTTCGCCGCGGTCGTCACCTCGGTCGACGCCAAGCAGATCGAGGCGGCGCTGCGCACCGGGGAGACCGTTTCCATTACCGGCGAGTCGCTGCGCTTTGCCGCGCGCTCGCTCGATTCCAAGGCGGCGCCCCAGAAGCGCATCCGCCGCGGCTCGGTCATCCGCGTGCATCGCGAGGCGCCGAACAAGCCCTGGCAGATCGTGCAGCTTCCCGAAGTGGAGTCGGCCTTCATCTCACTCGACCCGCAGGACGGAGCGGTGCGCGCGCTCGTCGGCGGGTTCGACTTCAACCGCAACAAGTTCAACCACGTCACCCAGGCCTGGCGCCAGCCGGGGTCGTCGTTCAAGCCCTTCATCTACTCGGCGTCGCTCGAGAAGGGCTTCACGCCGGCGACCGTAATCCCGGACGAGCCGGTGGTGCTGGAAGCCGAGCAGACCGGCAGCCAGCGCTGGGAGCCGAAGAACTTCGACGGCAAGTTCGAGGGCCCGATGCGGCTGCGCACCGCGCTCGCCAAGTCGAAGAACATGGTCTCGATCCGGATCCTGGAAGCGATCGGGCCCAAGTACGCGCAGGAGTACGTGACCCGCTTCGGCTTCGAGCCGGAGAAGCACCCTCCCTACCTCACGATGGCCCTCGGCGCGGGCTCGGTGACCGAGTGGCAGATGGCGCGTGCGTACGCCGTGTTCGCGAACGGCGGCTACCTCGTGCAGCCCTATTTCATCCTGAAGATCGTCGACGACCGCGGCACGCCGCTTGCCTTGGCGAACCCGAAGCGGGCGGGCGACGAGAGCCTGCGCGTGCTCGATCCGCGCAACGCTTTCATCATGGACCACATGATGCAGGACGTGACCCGCTATGGCACGGCGGCGCGCGCCACGCGGCTCGGCCGCAACGACCTGGCCGGCAAGACCGGAACCACGAACGAATTCGTCGACGCCTGGTTCGCCGGCTACCAGCCGAACCTCGTCGGCATCGCCTGGATGGGCTTCGATCAGCCGAAGAGCCTCGGCCGCAACATGACCGGCGCCGCCGTCGCGCTGCCGATCTGGATCGGCTACATGGAGAAGGCGCTGAAGGACGTCCCCGAGGCGCCGCGCACCGTCCCGGTCGGCGTCGTGAGCGTGCCGGTGATGGGCGTCCTCGGCGAAGGGCGGCTTGCGCCCGAGTATTTCTATCAGGAAGCGGTCCCGCCGCCCGAGGTGCTCCAGCCGATCGTTCCGCTGGTGGCGCCGCCGGGCCCGGGCGAGACGCCTCCCTAGGGAGAGAGAATCACGCCGGTTCCGCTTTGAGCGGATACCAGCCTCGAGAGGGCCGCGAACAGCTCCGCGCCGTCGCGCGTGTCCTTCCAAGCCTTACCGTCCCAGCGGAAGTGAAAGCCGCCCGAGCGTGCGGCGACCCAGATCTCGCGCGCCGCGCCGTGCCGGTTCACGATGATCCTGGAGCCGTTGCCGAACTCGAGCTCGAGCACGCCGCCCTCCTTGAGCTCGACATCGGCGTCGACGCCGCTTTCGTCCAGGGCGCGCTCGATCCTCTGCAAGGTCTCGGTCGCAAGGGCTTCGAATTGACGCTCATCCATGGGTTAACATGCGGATTTTATGCGCTTCCTTCTCATGTTGGTCGCCCTGGCGCTGGCCGCGACCGCATGCGGACAGAAGGGGGCGCTGTACCTGCGCGACAAGCCGCCGCCGGGCGTGAAGGTGCCGAAGCCGCCGCCGCCGAAGCCGGTTCCGTACCCGGACAGCGAACTCGAAGAGAAGAAGTAAGGCCGTGAGCTATTCCTACCGCGAGGGCGTTTTGCATGCCGAGGACCTGCCGCTCGACGACATCGCGCGCCGCTTCGGCACGCCATGCTACGTCTACTCGCGCGCGGCGATCGAGTCGGCGTACGGCGAGTTCGCGCGCGCGCTTCACGGCCGCGACTCGCTCGTCTGCTATTCGGTCAAGGCGAACTCGAACCTCGCGGTGCTCGCGCTTCTCGCGCGCCTCGGCGCCGGCTTCGACATCGTCTCCGGCGGGGAGCTCGCGCGCGTGCTCGCCGCGGGCGGCGATCCGGGGAAGACGCTTTTCTCGGGCGTGGGAAAGAGCGAAGCCGAGATCGAGCTCGCGCTCGAGAAGCGCGTGCGCTGCATCAACGTGGAGTCCGAGGCCGAGCTCGCGCGCGTCGAGCGCGTGGCGCGGCGAGCGGGCCGGCGCGCGCCGATCGCGCTGCGCGTCAATCCCGACATCGACCCGCGGACCCACCCTTACATCTCCACCGGCCTGCGCGAGAGCAAGTTCGGGGTCGCGCACGAGGAAGCCGAACGGCTTTACCAGCGCGCCGCCGGCCTGAAGGACCTCGAAGTGGTGGGAATCGGCTGCCATGTCGGCTCGCTGCTGACGCAAGCCGGGCCGTTCGTCGCGGCGGCGGAGCGCCTGGCGGCGCTGGTTGAACGATTGGAAAGACTCGGTATCCAGCTGAGGCACATCGACGTCGGCGGCGGCATCGGCATCCGCTACCGGGACGAACCGCTCGAGCCGGTGGCCGCCTTCGTCGCGGGAACGCTGGCGGCGCTCGGCCGGCGCCGTGAAACGGTGGTGTTCGATCCCGGCCGTTCGATCGTGGGGAACGCCGGCGTGCTGCTCACCCGGGTGGAGTACGCGAAGCCGGGCTTCCTGGTCGTCGACGCGGCCATGAACGACCTCATCCGCCCGGCGCTCTACGGCGCCTGGCACGACGTTCAACCGGTGCGGGAATCCGCGCCTGGCGATACTGTTTGCGACATTGTCGGCCCCGTGTGCGAAAGTGCGGATTTCCTCGCCAAGGGGCGCCGCCTCGCCGCCGCGGAAGGCGACTTGCTCGCCGTGCTCTCCGCCGGCGCGTATGGAATGTCCATGAGCTCGAACTACAATTCGCGCCCCCGGGCGCCGGAAGTGCTGGTCGACCGCTCGAGCGCGCATTTGGTGCGTCGCCGCGAATCGGTGGACGAGTTGATTGCCCACGACCGCATTCCGGCATGACAATCGTCGGTTCATGACCGCCGCCAGCCGCCGCCGAGTGTTCGCCGTTGCCGTGGTGGTCGCGGTCGCCGCCGCCGTGGGACTCGGAAGCTACCTGGTCGTCGCCGACGGCAGGACGGCCAAGAGCGCCAAGGAAGCCGGGAAGGGCAAGGGCGGCGCGGCGGTCGCGGTCACCGTCGCGCGCGTGGTGCAGGAAACCGTGCCGGTGCGCATCAATGCGATCGGCAACGTCGAAGCCTTCTCCACCGTGCAGGTCAAGGCCCGCGTCGACGGCCAGATCACCGACGTGAACATGCGCGAAGGCGCGGCGGTGAAGAAGGGCGAAGTCCTGTTCCGGATCGATCAGCGCCCCTACGAAGCCGCGCTGCGCCAGGCCGAAGCGAACGCGCTGCGCGACACGGCGGCGCGCGACCATGCGCGCTCGCAGGAGACCCGCTACCAGGAACTGCTCGAGAAGAACTTCATCTCCAAGGACGCCTACGCGCAGATCCGCACCAACGCCGCCACCGCGGAAGCGACCGCCAAGGCGAGCCAGGCCGCGCTCGAGAACGCGCGCCTCAATCTCGAGTACTGCACCATCCGCTCCCCGCTCGACGGCTACGTCGGCCGGGTGCTGCTGCAGGCGGGCAACATGGTGCGGGCGAACGACGTCAATCCGCTGCTGGTGATCAACCAGGTCCGGCCGATCTACGTCAACTTCGCCGTGCCGGAGCAGAACCTGTCGGAGGTGCGCCAATACATGGCGAAGGGGCCGCTCGCGGTGGAGGCGATCATGCCCGAGACGCAGCAGGTCCGGCCGAGCGGAAAGCTCATCTTCATCGACAACGCGGTCGATCCGAACACCGGCACCATCCGGATGCGCGCGCAGTTCGACAACGCCGACGCCGCGCTCTGGCCGGGGCAGTTCGTCAACGTGAGCGTGCGCCTCTACGAGCAGACGGACGCCATCGTCGTGCCCTCCACCGCGGTGCAGGCGGGTCCCGACGGCCAATACGTCTACGTGGTCAACTCGGAGATGATCGCCGACCTGCGCCGCATCGCGGTACAGCGCACCGACGGCGAGCGCACGATCATCGCCAAGGGCCTCGCCAAGGATGAGCTGGTAGTCGTCCGGGGCCAATTGCGGCTCGGACCGAAGACGAGAGTGCAGCTTGCCAAGCCGGGGGCGGAGGCCTCGTGAATTTCTGCGAGCCGTTCATCCGCCGCCCGGTGATGACGATCCTGGTGATGGCCGGGATCCTGATCTTCGGCCTCGCGAGCTACCGCTTGCTCCCGGTCTCGACGCTGCCCAACGTCGACTTCCCCACCATCCAGGTGACCGCAGAGCTGCCCGGTGCGAGCCCGGAGACCATGGCCTCTGCCGTCGCCACCGTGCTCGAAAAGCAGTTCTCGACCATCGCCGGGATCGACGAGATGACCTCGATCAGCGGCCAGGGCATCACCCGGATCACGATTCAGTTCGCCCTCGACCGCGACATCGACGCCGCCGCGCAGGACGTCAACTCGGCCATCGCCTCGGCCGCGCGCCAGCTTCCCGCGACCATGCCGGCGCCGCCCGCCTTCCGCAAGGTCAACCCGGCCGACTTCGCCATCTACTACCTCGCGCTCACCTCCAGCGCGCTGCCGCTCTCGACGGTCAACGAATACGCCGAGACCTATCTCGCCCAGCGCATCTCCACCATCAACGGCGTGGCGCAGGTGCAGGTGTTCGGACAGCAGAAATACGCGGTGCGCGTGCAGATCGACCCGAACGCGCTCGCGGCGCGCGGGGTCGGCATCAACGAGGTCGAGCAGGCGGTGTCGCAGGCGAACGTCAACCTGCCCACCGGAACCCTGTACGGCAAGGACCGCATGTTCGCGGTCCAGGCCACCGGCCAGCTGCAGGACGCGCAGGCCTTCCGGCCGATCATCGTCACCTACCGCAACGGCTCGCCGATCCGCCTGCAGGAGCTCGGCCGCATCGTCGACGGCGTGCAGAACGACAAGCTGGCGGCCTCGTTCAAGGGCAAGCGCGGCATCGTGCTCGCGATCCAGCGCCAGCCCGGCACCAACACCATCGAGGTGGTCGATTCCATCAAGGCGCTGCTGCCGACCTTCCGCGCCGAGGTGCCGCCGGCGATCGACATCGAGACGCTGTTCGATCGCACGGTCTCCATCCGTGCCTCGGTCGACGAGGTGCAGTTCACCCTGTACCTGGCGCTGGCGCTGGTGGTGATGGTGATCTTCCTGTTCCTGCGCAACATCCCCGCCACGGTGATCCCCTCGATCGCGCTGCCGATGTCGATCATCGGCACCTTCGCGGTGATGTACCTCTTCGGCTACAGCCTGGACAACATCTCGCTCATGGCGCTCACGCTGTGCGTGGGCTTCGTGGTGGACGACGCGATCGTGATGCTGGAGAACATCACGCGCCACATCGAGCATGGAAAGAGCGTGCTGCAGGCGACGCTCGACGGCTCGCGCGAGATCGTGTTCACCATCATCTCGATGACCATCTCGCTCGCCGCGGTGTTCATCCCGGTGCTGTTCATGGGCGGCATTCTCGGCCGCCTGCTGCACGAGTTCGCGGTGACCATCATGGCGGCGGTGCTCATCTCGGGCTTCGTCTCGCTCACGCTCACGCCGATGATGTGCAGCCGCATCCTCAAGCCGCACCAGGCGCACGCGCAGCACGGGCGGCTCTACTGGGCGTTCGAGCGCGGCTTCGACGCGTGGCGCAATGCATACGACGTGACGCTCGGCTGGACGCTCGGGCACAGGCTGGTGGTGCTGGTGCTGTTCCTCGGCATCTTCATCGCGACCGGCGTGCTGTTCTGGTTCGCGCCGAAGGGCTTCCTGCCGAGCGAGGACTCGGGCCAGCTGTTCTGCTCGGTCGAAGGGCCGCAGGACATCTCGTTCGATGCGATGATGGACCTGCAGCAGCGGGTCGCCTCGATCATCGGCGCCGACCCGAACGTCGAGGCCGCGATGTCGTTCGTCGGCGCGGCGGGCTCCTCGACCTCGATCAACCTCGGCCGCATCACCATCACGCTGAAGCCGTTCGGCCAGAGGAAACCCGCCGACCAGGTGGTGCGCGAGCTGCGCCCGAAGGTGGCCAACATTCTCGGCGCCAAGGTGTTCATCCAGAACGTGCCGGCGATCCGCATCGGCGGCAACCTGACCAAGAGCCCCTACCAGTACGTGGTGCGCAGCGCGAACATCGAGGAGCTCTACCACTGGGCGCCGCTCATCGAGCAGAAGCTGCGCACCCTGCCGGGCGTCACCGACGTGGCGAGCGACCTGCAGATCACGCGGCCCGAGGTGACGGTCGAGATCCAGCGCGAGAAGGCCTCCGCGCTCGGCGTCTCGGCGCAGCAGATCGAGACGGCGCTCAACAACGCCTACGGCGCGCGCCAGGTCTCGACCATCTACACCGCGACCAACCAGTACTGGGTGATCCTGGAGCTCGCGCAGGCCTACCAGACCGATCCTTCCGTGCTACCGATGCTCTACGTGCGCTCCACGAGCGGCGCGCTGGTTCCGCTGAGCGCGGTTGCAACGCTGAAGTACGGCGTCGGCCCCCTGCAGGTGACGCACGTGGGCCAGCTCACCGCGGTGACCCTGTCGTTCGACCTGCGGCAGGGGGTCGCGCTTTCCGAGGCGATCGCCGAGGTCCGGGCCGCGACGCGGCAGATGCAGCTTCCGGCGACGCTCACCGGCAGCTTCTCGGGAACCGCGCAGGCCTTCCAGAGCTCGCTGCAGGGCATGGGGATCCTGCTGCTCCTCGCCGTCATCGTGATCTACCTCGTCCTCGGCATCCTCTACGAGAGCTTCATCCATCCGCTCACCATCCTTTCCGGCCTGCCGACCGCGGGCCTGGGCGCGCTGCTGACGCTGATGGCGTTCGGCATCGAGCTCAACATGTACGCCTTCGTCGGCATCATCATGCTGATCGGCATCGTGAAGAAGAACGCCATCATGATGATCGACTTCGCCATCGAGGCGCAGAGAAACGAGGGCATGACGCCGGAGCGGGCGATCCACCAGGCGGGCATCACGCGCTTCCGGCCGATCATGATGACCACGATGGCGGCGCTGATGGGGAGCCTGCCGATCGCCATCGGCTTCGGCGCCGGCGGCGGCGCCCGCATGCCGCTCGGCCTCGCGGTAGTCGGCGGCCTGCTGCTGTCGCAGGTGCTCACGCTCTACATCACGCCCGTGATCTACCTCTATCTCGAGCGCCTGCAGGCCTGGCTCAGCAGGAAGAACCAACCGGAACTGCCCGGACATGCCGGCGAGCCCCGAGGCGCGTAGCCTCGCCGTCTTCTGCGACTTCGAGAACGTGGCGCTCGGGGTGCGCGAGGCGAAGTACGCCCAGTTCGACATGGAGAAGGTGCTCGAGCGCCTGCTCGCCAAGGGCTCGATCGTGGTCAAGAAGGCCTACTGCGACTGGGAGCGCTACAAGGAGTTCAAGGCCGCGATGCACGCGGCGTCGTTCGAGCTGATCGAGATCCCGCACGTGCGCCAGTCGGGCAAGAACTCGGCCGACATCCGCATGGTCGTCGACGCCCTGGATCTGTGCTACACCAAGGCGCACGTCGACACCTTCGTCATCGTGAGCGGGGACTCGGATTTCTCGCCGCTCGTGTCCAAGCTGCGCGAGAACGACAAGACCGTGATCGGCGTCGGCGTGAAGAACTCGAGCTCCGACCTGCTCATCAGCAACTGCGACGAGTTCATCTACTACGACGACCTGGTGCGCGCCGAGGAGCAGAAGCGCCGCGCGGCGAAGAAGCGCCGCGAGTCGGCCGCGGGCGCGGGCGAGGACAAGGACAAGAAGCAGGAGGCGTTCGACTTGCTCGTCGAAACGCTGGGCGCGCTCATCGCCGAGCGCGGCGAAGGCGAGCGCATCTGGGGCTCGATGGTGAAGCAGGCGCTCAAGCGCCGCAAACCCGGGTTCAACGAATCCTATTATGGCTTCCGCACCTTTTCCGACCTCCTCGAGGAAGCCGAGAAGAAGGCGCTCATCACGCTCGAGCCGGACGAGAAGTCGGGCGGGCACATCCTTCGCCCGGCCCACTAAGGCCGAGCTCGCCGCCGCCGCCGGAAAGGGCCTCCGCGACGTCATCGCGCCCGGGCTGAAGGTGCTCTTCGTCGGCATCAATCCCGGGTTGTACTCGGCGGCGACCGGACACCACTTCGCGCGCCCGGGCAACCGCTTCTGGCCGGCGCTCCACCGCTCCGGCTTCACTGAGCGGGAGCTGCACCCGTCGGAGCAAAGCGAGCTGCTGAAAGCCGGTTACGGCATCACCAACCTGGTCAACCGGGGTACCGCGACCGCCGACGAGCTCGATCCCACGGAATTCGTCGCAGGCGTCAAGCGCCTTGCCGCCAAGGTGCGCCGCCATCGGCCGCAGACGCTCGCCTTTCTTGGCGTAGGCGCGTACTGCCACGCTTTTTCCCTGAAGAATGCCCCGGTCGGTCCCCAAACCCTGACGTTCGAGGGCGCAAGCGTGTGGGTGCTGCCGAATCCGAGCGGCCTGAACGCGAACTATCAGCTTCCTCAGCTCGTCAAACTATTCCGGTCTTTGAGGATGTCATGACCACCAGGCTCGACAAGCCGCTGAAGCGCGAGGTCCGGGTCGACGGCAAACCCTACGTGGTGACGATCGATCCCGAGGGGTTGAAGCTCGTCCCGAAGGGCAAGCGCAAAGGCCAGCAGCTCAGCTGGGATGCGCTCGTAAGCGGCGAAGCGGCTCTCGCCGCTGCGCTCAATGCTTCGCTCCAGCGCTAGTAGGTCTTGTACGGCAGGAACTTGCCCGACATTTCGACGTGCACGCGGTCGCCCTTTTCATTCGGCTCGCGTGAGATGTCCAGCGAAAAGTCGATGGCGCTCATGATGCCGTCGCCGAACTCCTCGTGGATCAGCTCCTTGATCGTCGTGCCGTACACGTTGACGACCTCGTACCAGCGGTAGATGAGCGGGTCGGTCGGGATGGCGGTCGGCAGCGATCCCTTGTAAGGCACCGTCTGCAAAAGAAGCACCGCTTCCTCGGGCAGATCGAAGAGGCGCGCGACCGTTTCTGCCTGCTTGCGCGTCATCTGCATCTGGCCCAGGCACGCGGCAGTGGTCCACTCCTTCGACTGGCCGACCTTCTGAGCCACGTCCGCCCACTTCACGCCTTTCTTGAGCCTGCGAAAGGCGATGAGGTCGGTCACGTCTTCGCGCTTCATTGGCTTCAGCAGCGCACCGATGTCGGGATCGCGTTTCAAGTTGCGCCTCCTGTCACGGATTGAGCTGCTGGTAGACGCTGTTCGCGACCTTCAACAGCTCGTCCTTGCTGATGTCGCCGGACGAGACCGCGTAACCCATCTTGCGGTCGACCCAGTAGAACACGCGCACCTTGCCTTCTTCGGCGTAGCGGAACGCGGTTTCCCGGTTGCCGGCGACCTCGGTGCGGACGTAGAGCGTGATGCGCGCGCCCTTCTGCGTCTGGTACATGAAGTCCGCGACCGGCCCGGTGTCGCCCGGCAGGAGACGGCCGCCCACCAGGCTGTAGCCGACCTCCTCGAGCTGCGGCACGCGCAGCGGCGCGCCGAGCCGCTTCGACAGCCAGGCGATGAGATGCGCTTCCTGGTCGGCACCGACCTCCACGGGGTGGCGCACTTCGGGCGAGTAGGTGACGTGCGCGATTGCCGCGCGCCGCGCCATCGCGGCGCCGGCATCGGCGACCGGCGTGCTGCGCGACTGCAATTCCCACCCGGCCAGCACACCGGCCAGGAAGGCGACGACCATCCACCCGGCGGCAAGCACGTAGCGCCGCCACCGGGGCCGCGCACGCACGAATTGCGACGGGAGCGGCTCGGCGGCGACCGGATCGTAGATGGTGCGCAGCTCCTTGGCGATGCGGCGGTAGTCGTCGATGCGCTCGGCCTCTTCGGGGTGAGCCGCCAGCCACGCTTCGACCGCCATGCGGCGCTTGGGCTCGAGCCTGCCGTCGGCGTACGCCTGCAGGTCGGTCTCGGTAATGGGCGCTTCGCTCATTTCACCAGCTTCAGTTTCGCCGCGCCTGCCGACTGGCCGAGCATCATGGTGCGCAGCTTCTCGCGCGCGCGGGACAGGCGCGACATGACCGTGCCTATCGGCACGTCGAGCGTGCGCGCGACCTCCTCGTAGCTCATCTCCTCGAGCGTCACGAGAAGCAGCACGGCGCGCTGCTCCTGGGGCAGCCGCGCGATCGAGCGATCGAGATCCCGCACCAGCAGGGCGTCGCCCTGCGCCGGGCGCTGCGCGAGCTCCGGCATCTCGTCGTCGAGGAGATCAGTCGGGCGCGTGGCGCGCACGCGGTTCACGTGGACGTTGTGCATGACCGTGAATAGCCACGCCCGAAGATCGGTCCCGCGGCGATAGAGATGGAGCTTTGCCCACGCGCGCTCGAGCGTGTCCTGCACCAGGTCGTCAGCCGTGGCGCGGTCGCCTACGAGGGCACGGGCGTAGCGTCGTAGCCGCGGGATCAGGTCGACTAGGCGCTGGGCTTCGTTCATAGCGGGGAACAGGACCGAGAATATCCATATTCCACGCTATTTCGGCTCGTCCGGCAATGGTGGGAGCGACCGAAGGTACGCGAGCACCGCGTCGAGATCGGGGGCAGTGAGCTGGCTGGTGGTGTTGCGGACAACTTCCGCCATCGACTCGGCGGCTACGTCTCCGTCCGGAGTCAGGCCGGTCTGGAGAAAGTCCTTCACCTCGGCGTCGCTCTTTTTCTTGAGGCGCGTCGGCGTGAGGTTGGGCGCGCTGGTTTTTTCTCCCAGCTTTGCACCGGCAAGGTGGCGGCCGCTCTTCATCGCGCCGAGGAAGTTGCGCGGGGTATGGCACTCCCCGCAGTGGCCGAGCGCGTTCACGAGGTAGCTGCCCCGGTTCACCACGGCGCTCGCGGCGGGATCGGGCGAAAACGGGCCCGGATTGAAGAAAAAGAGCTTCCACACCCACACCAGCCAGCGCCAGCCGAAGGGGAATTTCAGGTCGTGCGGCTCGCTCGGCCGGTTGCTCGGCGGCAGCGTGCGCAGGTAAGCCCAGAGGTCGCGCAGGTCCTGATCGTTGATGCGCGTGAACGAGGGATATGGGAACGCCGGGAAGTAGTGCGCGCCGTCGGGCCTGCGACCTTCGCGAATCGCCCGAATGAAATCCTGCTCGGTCCAGCGACCGATTCCGGCCTGCGGGTGGGGCGTGATGTTGGGACCGTAGAAGGTGCCGAAGGGCGTCTTGAGCGCCCGGCCTCCGGCGAACGGCTGCGCGTTGTCCCGGTCCTCGGTATGGCAGCCGACGCACCCTGCCGCCTTGGAAATGTACAGGCCGCGCTGGGCGTCGCCTTGCTGCGCGTGCACCGCCCAGGCCAAGCCAAGAAGCAAAAGCCCCGCCGCAGCGGGGCCCAGGATGCGCTGCAAACCGCTACTGTTTCTCGCGGAAATTGTCGTGGCAGTTCGCGCAGGCCTTGCCGACCGCGCCGATCTGCGCCTTGACGGCGCCTTCGTCGCCGCCCTTGGCCACTTGCTGCAGCTTGCCGACCTCCGACTCGAGCCGATCGATCGCCTCCTTCACCTTGCCCGGCTGCTCCCAGATGGCTGGCAGGGCGCGCGTCTTCACGTCCTTGATCCCCTTGGTGCTGGCGTCGAAGCCGTCCCAAGGCATCTGCGAAAGGGCGTGGAGATACTCGGCGTTGCGTTGGACGATCTTGGCGTCGTACGGAACTTTCCCTTGCGCCATCCCTCCGAGAGGTCCAAAGTACTTTCCAATCAAGGTCATGGCGGCCTGGCGTTGCTTCACCAGGTTTTCGGGTTTGACCTGCGCGAAAGCCGCGCCTCCGACAGTGCCCATCGACACGACCACGGCTGCTGCAATCCATCTTTTTTGCACGGTGTTCTCCTGAGAGGGTTTCCGGGGGACCGATCGGCTAACACGGCAAGCGGTCGATTACTTCCGCTAACGCAGTCCCGCCGCGTACTGCGCTACCGCCTGAATCTCGCGCTCCGTCATTCGAGCCGCGACCCCGCGCATGATGCCATTGGGGTCGTTGGAGCGCGCGCCATCCCTGAACCCCTTGAGCTGCGCGCCGACGTACTCGGCGAACTGACCCGCAAGACGGGGGTACTGCACGGGGATCCCGGCGCCTGCCGGCCCGTGGCAACCGCCGCATGCGGGAACGTTGCTCGCCGCGATGCCGCCGCGCCAGATCTTTTGGCCGAGCGCGGCCAGGTCCTTGTCGGCGGCGGTCGCGGGCCGCAATTTCTGACCCGCGTAGTACGCTGCGACGCTCTGGATGTCGTCGTCGGACAGGTTGGCCGCCATCGGGGTCATGATCGGGTTGTCGCGCGCAGGCTTCTTTCCTTGCTGGGCCTTGAAGTCGCCGAGCTGCTTTTGCAGATACTCCGCGAACTGACCCGCGATCTTGGGGTTCGTAGGCGCCACGCTGTTGCCGTCGGCGGCATGGCAAGCCGCGCACACCTGGCCGGCGATTTGCTGTCCTCTCGCGGCGTTCTGCGCCGCCGCCGTCCCCACGACAACGGAAAGCGCGCTCAGCGCGAGCAGGCGAAGCATTCCCGGAGCTCCCTTGGTACCGATGGAAAGGCGCGATTTTATTAGAATTCCCGCCTTCCGGGAGCCATGAAGGCGTTCTCGCAAGCGCAGTTTCTCGCCTCCAGCGCGGGCCCCGCCGACCTGCCGTCGCCGGGCCCGCCCGAGCTCGCCTTCGCCGGGCGCTCCAACGTGGGCAAGTCGAGCGCGATCAACGCGCTGACGGGGCGCAAGCGCCTCGCGTTCACGAGCAAGACGCCGGGGCGCACGCAGACCATCAACTTCTTCGAGCTGGGTCCGGGCGCGCGCCTCGTCGACCTTCCAGGGTACGGCTACGCGAAGGTGCCGCAGGCGATGCGCGCGGGCTGGCGCACGCTGGTGGGTTCCTACATCCGCTCGCGCGCCACGCTGGCAGGCGTGGTGCTCGTGATGGACGCGCGCCACCCGCTCACCGAGCTCGATCTGCAGCTGATCGAGTTTCTCGGCGACGTGCGCCTGCTCGCGCTGCTTTCCAAGGCCGACAAGCTCTCGCGCGCGGAGCAGGCGAAGACCCTCTCGCAGGTGAGCGCGGCCATTCAGGCGGAGGTCAGGCTCTTTTCGAGCCTCACGCGACAGGGCGTCGACGAATGCCGCGACCTGCTGGAGCGCTGGCTCGGCTCGCCGCGCCCCGGCAGATCGCAAGAATAAAAAACCCCCGGTAAAGGGGAATAAACCGGGGGTAAAAACGCCTTAACCTTTGGATTAAGGCACCCGCTCAGGGAGGAGAAGCGGGAGACGATTGAATCGTCTGAAGGTAAGATGCCTCCCTCCGCGGAAAAGTTCCCCGGGGAAAAACGTCCGAAAAATCAGTCCAGTGAAGATCTACGGCGAGTTTCCTGCGGTTCGCATGCGGCGCATGCGGCGCGACGATTTTTCGCGCCGCCTCATGCGCGAGCACGTCCTCAGCACGAACGACCTGATCTATCCGGTGTTCGTCATCGACGGCAAAGCCCGCACCGAGGAAGTGGCCTCTATGCCGGGCGTCGAGCGATTCACCATCGACAAGCTGCTGCCCGTCGCGGAACAGTGTTTGAAACTCCAGCTGCCGGTGCTGGCGCTCTTTCCGGCGGTCGACCAGAAGTTGAAGACCGCGAACGGGCGCGAGGCGTTCAATCCGAAGGGCCTCGTGCCGCGCGCCGTCGCCGAGCTCAAGAAGCGCTTTCCCGAGCTCGGCGTCATGACCGACGTCGCTCTCGACCCATACACGTCGCACGGTCAGGACGGCGTGATCGACGCTTCCGGCTACATCCTGAACGACGTGACGCTCGACGCGCTGGTGCGTCAGGCGGTGGCGCAGGCGGAGGCGGGCGTCGACATCGTCGCGCCCTCGGACATGATGGACGGGCGCATCGGCCGCATCCGCGCGGCGCTCGAGAAGGCCGGCCACATCCACACGCGCATCATGGCGTATTCCGCCAAGTACGCTTCCGGCTTCTATGGTCCCTTCCGCGAAGCAGTACGCTCGGCCAAGAACCTCGGCAAGGGCGACAAGAAGACCTACCAGATGGATCCCGCCAACTCCGACGAAGCGCTGTGGGAAGTCGGGCTCGATCTCGCCGAAGGCGCCGACATGGTGATGGTCAAGCCGGGACTGCCGTACCTCGACATCGTGCGCCGGGTGAAGGACGCGTTCAAGGCACCGACCTACGTGTACCAGGTGTCCGGCGAATACTCGATGCTGCGCGGCGCCGTCGACAGGGGCTGGCTGCCCGAGTCGTGCGTGCTCGAGGCGCTGCTCGCGTTCAAGCGCGCCGGCGCCGACGGCATCCTCACCTATTTCGCGATGGATGCCGCCAAAGCCCTGCGGCGTGCGTAGCGCGTTTCTTCTCCTTTCGTGGTTGATCGGCGCGGCGGCGTTTGCCGCCTATCCGGAGAAGCCGATCCGTTTTGTCATCCCGTCGGCGGCGGGTGGCTCTCCAGACGTCCTGATGCGGGTGATGACGCAGCAGCTCTCGACTCAAATGGGCGTGCCCTTCGTGGTGGAGAACAAGCCGGCGGGCTCGTACACCGTCGGCACGATGGACGTCGTGCGGGCGGCTCCCGACGGCTACACCCTGGGCTACGGCAACATCGTCTCGCTCGCGATCAACCGCTCGCTGCTCGAAAAAGTGCCTTACGACGTGGAGAAGGACCTCACGCTGGTATCGAACTGCGTGCGCGTGTTCAACCTGCTCGCGGTCAACAACAAGCTTCCGGTCCGCTCGGTCCAGGAGCTGATCGACTACGCGAAGAAGAATCCGGGCCGGCTGGTGATGGCTTCGGGTGGCAACGGCACCACGGGCCACCTCGGGGGCGAGCTCTTCAAGGCGATGACGGGCACGTTCATCCTGCATGTCCCCTATCGCGGCAGCCCGCAGGCGATCAACGATCTCATCTCGGGTGAAGTCCAGCTCATGTTCGACAACATCTCGTCGATCGGACCGCACGCGCGCGCCGGCCGGGTACGCGGCATCGCGGTCTCCGGGCCGCGCCGCTCGCCGCTCTTTCCCGACCTGCCAACCCTCAACGAGGCCGGCGTCGCCGGCTATGAGACCGTCGCCTGGGGCGGCGTGATCGCGCCGGCCAACCTGCCGCGCGAGATCGTCGCGAGGCTGCACGCCGAGATCCGCAAGGCGCTCGCCTCGCCCTTGGTGCTCGAGCGGTTCAGGCAGCTCGATACCGAGGCCGACGGCGGCACGCCCGAGGAATTCCTCGCCCTGGTGCGCAGCGAAACGCCGAAGTGGGCCGAGGTGGTCCGGCGCTCCGGGGCCAAGGTGGACTGATGGGCTACGACCTCGTCGTGCGCAACGGCACCGTCGTCGACGGCACTCGAGCGCCGCGTTTCCGCGCCGACCTGGCAGTGACCGGCGAGCGCATTTCGGCCGTGGGCCCGGTTCCGGAAAAAGGAAGGATCGAAATCGACGCCTCGGGCCTCGTCGTCGCGCCCGGCTTCATCGATGCCCACACCCACGACGACCGCCTGATGCTTTCTGCGCCGGAGATGGCGCCCAAGGTGAGCCAGGGCGTGACCACCGTGGTCGCCGGGAACTGCGGCATCTCGCTCGCGCCGGCGCCCCGCGGCATGAAAGCGCCGGTCCTGCCGCCCATCGATCTCCTCGACGACGCAGGCGCATGGTTCCGCTTTCCGAGCTTCCGCTCGTATGTCGAAGAGCTCAAGGCGCGGCCGGCGGCGACGAACTGCGCGCTGCTCGTCGGACACACCATGCTGCGCGCGCAGACGATGGCGGATCTCCAACGACCTGCGACGGAAAACGAAATCGAAGAAATGCGCAGGCTGACGGCGGAGGCGCTTGCGGCCGGTGCCATCGGGGTCTCGACCGGGCTGTACTACGAGCCGGCACGCGCCGCGACCACCGCGGAAGTGATCGAGGTCTGCCGGCCGCTCGCGGAGCACGGCGGAATCTACTGCACGCACATGCGCGACGAAGGCGCCCGCGTGATCGACTCGCTCGACGAAAGCTTTCGCATCGGCCGTGAGCTCGGCGTGGCGGTGGTGATCTCGCACCACAAGGTGGTGGGCACGCCGAACCACGGCCGCTCGGTAGAAACCCTGCCGTTCATCGAGCGCGCGATGCGCTCGCAGAGGATCGCGCTCGATTGCTATCCCTACTGCGCGTCGTCGACGATCCTTTCCTACAGCCGCACGCTCATCGCCTCGACGACGCTCGTGACCTGGTCCAAGCCGCATCCCGAGTTCGCCGGTTGCAGGCTGGACGAGGTCGCAGCAAAGATGGGCCTCGGGATCGAGGAGACCGTGGCGAAGCTGCTGCCGGCCGGCGCCATTTATTTCTCGATGGACGAAGCCGACGTGCAGCGCATTCTCGCGTTCGAGCACACCATGATCGGCTCGGACGGGCTGCCGCACGACGCCGCACCCCATCCGCGCCTGTGGGGCAGCTTCCCGCGCGTGCTCGGGCACTATTCGCGCGGCCTCAACCTGTTTCCGCTCGAGACCGCGGTCCACAAGATGACCGGCCTCACCGCGCGGAGCTTCGGCCTCGAAGGCCGCGGCGTGCTGCGCGAAGGCGCCTTCGCCGATCTCGCGATCTTCGACGCGGGCGCGATCGACGAGGCGGCGAGCTTCGCGCAGCCGATCCGGCCGGCGAAGGGAATCCACGCCGTGATCGTGAACGGCACCGTGGTATGGAAGGACGGTGAGCCTACGGGCGCGCGGCCCGGCAGGGTTCTAAGGCGCGGTGGCTAGCGAAAGCGTCTTCAGGAACCGTTCCGGGTTCTGATAGCCGATCACCCGCAGCCCCCTGATCTCGCGCCCTTGCGCGTCGAAGAAAACGATTCCCGGCGGTCCGAAGAGCGAGAAGCGCTTGAGCAGCGCTCGGTCGGCGTCGTTGTTCGCGGTCACGTCCGCCTGGAGCAGCAACATCCCGTCGAGTTGTGCGCGCACTTTCGGATCGGAGAAAGTGAAGCTCTCCATTTCCTTGCACGACACGCACCAGTCGGCATAGAAGTCCAGCATCGCGGGCTTGCCAGGCGCCTTCAGCTTTTCCTGCAGCTCTTGCAACGACGCCACCCGCTGCCATGCCACCGGCGCCGCTGCGGCCGTGCCGCCGCCGGTGAGCGCCGCAAGCGGGCGCAGCGGATCGCGACTGCCGGAGAGCGCGCCGACGAGGAGCGCCACGCCGATTACAAGGGCCCCGACGCCGAGCGCCTTCCACAGCCGCCACCAGCCAGAGGCGCCGGCCGGGATCGCGTCGAGCGCCCGCAGGAAAATCGCCGAGCCGATGAAGAGGCCGGACCAGGCCAGCATGTGGACCATCGGTGGCAGGACCGGCGCAATCACCCAGATCGCGACCGCGAGCAGCAGCACGCCGAAGAAACGCCGCACCCCCGTCATCCATGCGCCGGCGCGCGGCAGGAGCGCGCCTTCGGACACGCCCACGGCGACGAGCGGAACGCCCATGCCGAGCGCCATCGCGAAGAGCGCCGCGCCGCCGAGCAGCACGTCGCGCGTTTGCGAGATATAGAGCAACGCCCCCGCGAGCGGGGCGGCGACGCAGGGGCTGACGATCACTGCGGAGAAGAGGCCCATGGCGGCGACCGAGACGATCTGCCCGCCCCGCAGCCGGCCATGCGCCGAATGCAGACGCACACGCAGGAAGCCCGGGAGCTGCAGCTCATAAAAACCGAACATCGACAACGCGAGCAGCACGAACACGAGCGCAAAGGCGGTCAGGACCCAGGTGTTTTGCAAGGCGGCTGCGAGCAGCACGCCGGAGAAAGCCGCAGCGATCCCGGCTGCGGCGTAGGCGAGCGCCATGCCGAGAACATAGGAAAGCGATAGCGAAAGGGCGCGCAGCTTGTCGATGTCGCGGCCCTCGCCGGCGATGATGCCCGACAGGATCGGGATCATCGGCAGCACGCATGGCGTAAAGGCCAGGAGCAGGCCGAACAGGAAGAACCCGCCGAGCACGAGCGCGAAATTGCCCTCGAAGAGGCGTTGGATGTCGAGGTCGCTGGCGAAGATCGAGAACCTCGGCTGCGGGTTGACCCACGGCGGCGCCTCGCTTACGTTCGACCGCTCACCGACGCCCGCGGCGGCGAGCTGGATGGGGGCGCTCGACTCCATCGGCACGTAGCACACGCCGGCGTCGGCGCAGCCCTGCGAAGTGACCTTGAGATCGAACTGCCCTTCGCCCTGCACCGGCAGGCGGATCCGGACGCTCTTGCGGTAGACCTGCGTCTCGCCGAAGTACTCGTCCTTGTGGGGAATGCCGCGCGGGAACTCGGGCGTGCCCAGGCGCACCGCCGGGTTGCCGGAGGCGGCGAACTTGAAGCGCTCGCGGTACATGTAGTAGCCGTCGGCGATGGCGAAGGTCACTTCGACGCTCGAGGCGTCGAGGGCGCGCGCCGAGAAGCGGAACGCTTTCTCGGGCTCGAGAAGGTTGTCGGTGCCGCCGCCGAGCTTGAGCTGCGCCGCCGCGGGAGCGGCGAGCGCCAGGCCGAGCAGCAATGCGAGGAGGCGGTTCAAGTTCTTGTCTCGGCGGCGACCCAGTCGAGGTAGGCGGGAAGGCCGCGTTCGATTGTGACCGCGATGATCTCGGGGAGTTCATAGGGGTGACCCGCACGCAGCGCCTGTTCGAGCGCTGGATAGCGCGCGCGCGTGGTCTTGATGAGCATGGGGTGCTCCTCCTCGTGCTGCACCGCCCCCTTCCAACGGAACACCGAGCGGCACGGCGCCAGGATATTCACGCAGGCCGCGAGCTTCTTTTCCACCAGCTCGTCGGCGAGCTTCTCGGCCGCGGCGCGATCAGGCAGGTTGGTCAAGACGAGCAGGGTGCTCATTTCTCAATCCTTCGTGGACCGTGGGATAGCGCAGACGCACGCCCAGCACGCTCTTCAGCCGCGTATTGTCGAGACGGCGCGACTCCCGCATGAACGACAGCAGCGGGGCGGGAATCTTTTTGTCCGCGGCGTCACGGGGAATCCGGGGAGGCCGCGGCAGGCCATGGAAGTCGGCGACCAGGTCGAACCAGTCGCCCATCTTCATCTCGGTGTCGTCGGCCGCGTTGTAGACGCCCTGCGGCGCGTCGTCGTCGAGCGCACGGCAGACGATCGCGGCCAGGTCGTCGGCGTGGATGTGGCTCGTGTAGACATCGTCCTCGGTCCTCAGCACGGGGGTTCCGGACCGCAAGCGTTCCAGCGGCAACCGGTCTGGCGCATAGATGCCCGGCACACGCAATAGGACCAGGACGCTGCCTCTCCGTCGTGCCCATTCGGCCAGTCGGGTTTCCGCGTCCAGACGCCTGCGCGCTCTCTCGCTTTGGGGCGCCGGGGGTCGCGATTCGTCGACCCGGGCGCCGGCGCAGTCGCCGTAGACGCCGCTCGTGCTGACGTAGACGATGCGAGCCGGTAGAATGCCGCCCTTTTCAAGAGCGGCCAGAAGATTCGCGGTCCGCGTGTCCGCCGTGCCCCGATCCGGCGGCGGGGCGCAGTGGAGCAGCGCCTGCGCCGGGACAACCAGGGGGTCGAGCGTAAGGGTCTCCGGCCGGTCGAGGTCGACTCCGCTGGCGCGCGACAGCGGCGCAATCTGGAAGCGCCGCTCGAGCCGCGGAACCGCGCGGCGCGCGATATCGCCGAAACCCGCGATCAGCAGCCGTTTCATGCTTGCATTTTATGCGTAAGGTCAAGGTCCAACCCAGCGGACACGAATTCGACGTCGAGGAGGGCGAATCGGTCCTCACCGCCGCGCTGCGCCAGCACCTGGTGCTCCCCTACGGCTGTCGCAACGGCGCCTGCGCGAGCTGCAAGGGCCGCATCGTCGAGGGGCGCGTCGACTACGGGGTGCATCAGAAGAAAGCGCTGACCGACGAGGAAAAGTCGCAGGGCAAGGCGCTTTTCTGCCAGGCGAAGCCGCTCACCGACCTCGTGATCGAGGCGCGCACCATCGGCGCGGCGCGCGACATTCCCATCCGCAGGCTGCCGTGCCGCGTGCAGAAGATGGAGCGTCTGGCCGACGACGTCATGGCGCTCTACCTGAGGCTGCCGGCCAACGAACGGCTGCAATTTCTCGCCGGGCAGTACGTCGAGTTCCTGCTCAAGGACGGCGCACGCCGCAGCTTCTCGATGGGCAACGCGCCGCACGACGACGAGCTGATCCAGCTCCACGTGCGTCACGTGGCCGGAGGGCAGTTCACGGACCACGTGTTCGGCAAGATGAAGGAGCGCGACATCCTGCGCCTCGAGGGTCCGCTCGGCACCTTCTTCCTGCGCGAGGACTCGGCCAAGCCGATCGTATGCGTCGCCTCGGGCACCGGGTTCGCGCCGATCAAGTCGATCATCGAGCATGCGCTGCACAAGGGCGTGGCACGGCCGATGGTGCTGTACTGGGGCGGAAGGCGGCCGAAGGATTTGTACATGGACGCGCTCGCCCGCCAATGGCCGATCGAATACGTCCCGGTGGTTTCGGATGCGCTCCCGGAGGACAACTGGACCGGGCGCGCCGGCTTCGTGCACCGCGCCGTGATGCAAGACTTCCCCGACCTCTCCGGCCACCAGGTCTACGCCTGCGGCGTGCCGGTGATGGTCGACGCGGCGAGGCGGGACTTTACGCAGCAGTGCAAGCTGCCGGAAGACGAATTTTTCGCCGACAGCTTCACGACTCAGGCGGATCTCGTTTCGCCCAGATAGGCTTCGCGGATGCGCGCGTCGTGCAGCAGCGTCCTGGCGTCGCCCGAAAGCGTGACCGACCCCGATTCCATCACGTAGGCGCGGCGCGCCGCCTCGAGGGCGAGCCGGGCGTTCTGCTCGACCAGCAGGATGGTCACGCCGCGCGACGCGATGTCGCGCACGATCTCGAAGATCTTCGCGACCATCAGGGGAGCGAGCCCCATCGACGGCTCGTCGAGCAGGAGCAGCCTCGGCTCGCTCATCAGCGCGCGGGCGATCGCGAGCATCTGCTGCTCGCCGCCCGAAAGCGTGCCCGCGATCTGGCGCCGCCGCTCCTTGAGGCGCGGGAACGCGGCGTACTGCGCCTCCGGGTCGGCGCGGCCGCGCACGTAAGCGCCCATCGCGAGGTTTTCCTGGACCGTGAGCTGGCCGAAGATGCCGCGGCCTTCGGGCACCATCACCAGTCCGCGGCGCGGCAACTCGTGCACCCGCGATGTCCTGAGGTCGGTTCCGGAGTACTCGAGCTTGCCCGCGCTGGAAGGGACCAGCCTGCAGATCGCCTTCAGCGCCGAAGTCTTGCCGGCGCCGTTCGCGCCGATCAGCGCGACGAGCTCGCCTTGCGCGACGTCGAGACTGATCCCCTTCACCGCGCGGATGCCGCCGTAGCGCACCTCCAGGTCCCGCACCTCAAGCATGCGGCGCCCCGAGGTAGGCTTCGATGACCTTCGGATCGCGCTGCACCTCCGCGGGCTTGCCTTCGGCGATTTTCTCGCCGTAGTCGAGCACCATGACGCGATCGCAGATGTTCATCACCAGCCGCACGTCGTGCTCGATGAGGAGCACGGTGATGCCCTGCGCGCGGATCGATTCGATGAGCGCGCGCAGGCCGAGGGATTCGGCGGCGTTCATCCCCGCCGCCGGCTCGTCCAGCGCGAGGAGCCTGGGGTCGGTGGCGAGGGCGCGCGCCACCTCCAGGCGACGCTGGTCTCCATAGGGCAGGCTGCCCGCCGGATCGTTGGCGCGGGCGCGGATGCCGACGAACTCGAGCAGCTCCAGCGCGCGCCGCTCGGTCTCGCGCTCCTCGCGCACCGTTGCGCCGTTTCGCAGCACCGCGCCGACGACGCCGGCCCGGGTGCGCGCGTGCCGGCCGATCATCACGTTCTCGAGCGACGACAGGTTGGCGAACAGGCGGATGTTCTGGAAGGTGCGCGCGATGCCGGCGATCGCCACCTCGTGGGGCGGCAGCCCGGTCAGCGGCTTGTCGTCGAACACGAAGCTGCCGCCGTCGGGCGCGTAGATCCCGGTCAGCACGTTGAACAGCGTGGTCTTGCCGGCGCCGTTGGGGCCGATCAGGCCGAAGACCTCGCCGGCCGCGATCCGGAACGACACTTCGCGCAATGCTTGCACGCCGCCGAAGCGCTTGCTGATCCGCTCCGCGCACAGCCCGCTCACGAGGTGAGCTCCCGCTTGCGCACCGCCGAAGGCAGCAGCCCGGCCGGCCGGAACAGCATGATCAGCACCAGCGCCAGGCCGAAGATCAGCATGCGGATCACCTCCGGGTCGATGAGCAGCCGGCCGAACAGCGCGAGCTGCAGCGGCTCCACGGTCCAGCGCAGGATTTCGGGGACGAACGAGAGCAGCACCGCGCCGAGGATCACGCCCCAGATGTTGCCCATTCCCCCCAGCACCACCATCGCCACCACCATGATGGACTCGACCAGGACGAAGCTCTCCGGCGAGACGAATCCCTGCATTGCCGAGAACATGCCGCCGGCGAGCCCCCCGAAGCTCGCGCCCATGGCGAAGGCGAGCAGCTTCAGGTTGCGCGTGTTGATGCCCATCGCGCGCGCCGCGATCTCGTCCTCGCGGATCGCCTCCCAGGCGCGGCCGATGCGCGAGTTCTGCAGCCGGATGTTGACGACGATGACGACCAGCGCAATCGCGACCAGCAGGAAGTAGTACTTGATCGGGCCGCTCAGCTCCAGGCCCAAGAAGGCGTCGCGGCTCGAGAAATCGAAAGCGCCGAAGCGGAACGGGTCGATGCGGGTGATGCCCTGCGGGCCGTTGGTGATGTTCACGGGCCTGGACAGGTTGTTGAGGAAGATGCGGATGATCTCGCCGAAACCCAGGGTGACGATAGCGAGGTAGTCGCCGCGCAGCTTGAGGGTCGGCGCCCCCAACACGATGCCGAAGAAAGCGGCGACCAGCGCGCCGATCGGCAGGATCACCCAGAAGGGCAGGTGGATGTTGAAGTGGGGGCTGGCAAGCAGCGCGTAGACGTAGGCGCCCACGGCGTAGAAGGCGATGTAGCCCAGGTCGAGCAGGCCGGCGAACCCGACCACGATGTTCAGCCCGAGGGCGAGCAGCACGTAGAGAACGGCGAAATTGGCGATGCGCACCCAGGCGGTGCCGTAGTAGGCGAGCGCGAAAGGCAGCGCCGCGAGGCAAAGGCCGATCAGGGCGAATCCGATCCACACCCGCGCCGGGGTCTTCATGCGCGGTCCCCGACCCGCTCCCCGAGCAGCCCCTGCGGCCGCAGCACCAGCACCAGGATGAGGACGATGAAGGCGAACACGTCCTGGTAGTTCGAGCCGAACAGGATGAAGTGGCCGCCGCCGTCGCAGTCGCCGATGAAGCGGGCCAGCCAGCCGTACTGGCACAGGTCCGTGTAGTCGCCGATGTATCCCGCGCCAAGAGCCTCCACCAGGCCGAGCACCACGCCGCCGAGCATCGCGCCCGGGATGTTGCCGATGCCGCCGAGGACCGCCGCGCAGAACGCCTTCAGGCCCAGGATCGATCCCATCGTGTACTGGGCGACGCCGTAGTAGGTGCCGAACAGCACCCCGGCAACCGCGCCAAGGGCCGCCCCGATGACGAAGGTGCTCGCGATCACGCGGTTGACGTCGATTCCCATCAGGCCCGCGACCTGCTGGTTCTGCGCGGTCGCGCGCATCGCCGTGCCCAGGCGGGTGCGGTACACCAGCGCCGCGAGCGCCGCCATCATCGCGAGGCAGGCGCCGATGATCGCGATCTGCACGTTGGTGATCGAGGCGCCGCCGATCGAATAGCTCGCCACCTTGATGATCTGCGGAAAGGCGAGGACGTTGCGGCTCCAGACGAGCATCGCGAGGTGCTGCAGGACGATCGACACCCCGATCGCGGTAATGAGCGGGGCGAGCCGCGGCGCGCGCCGCAGGGGCCGGTAGGCGAGGCGCTCCATCGCGTAGCCGACCAGCATGCACACCGGCACCGCGGCGGCGGTGCCGAGCGCGACGACCAAGACCGGATGCAGGCCCGAGGGCGCGAGCGCGGTGATGACCGTGAACGCGACCATCGCTCCGATCATCACGACTTCGCCGTGGGCGAAGTTGATCAGCTGGATGATGCCGTACACCATGGTGTAGCCGAGCGCCACCACGGCGTAGACGCTTCCTGCGGTGAGGCCGTTCACCAGCTGCTGCAGGAACGTATCCATGAGCGCCGGCTAGCCTAGCAGAAACGAAAACGGCACCTCGCGGTGCCGTCGGTGGGTTTCGGGCGGGAAGCGGCTACTTCTTCTCAGCCGCGGGCGCGGCGCCGCCGGCGGAGCGCATGAAGTCGTCGTAGCTCATGGTCTTGCCGCCCTTCACGATGGCGATGGGCTCGAGCTTGCCGCCCTTCATCGTGAAGATCGTCATCTCGGGATCGCGGCGGTCGCCCTTCTGGTCGAATGCGATCCTGCCGGTGGCGCCGTTGTACTCGATCTTGGCGAGCTCCGGCAGGTACTTGGCCGGGTCCGCGGAGTCGGCCTTCTTCATCGCCTCGATCAGCAGATTCGTGGCATCGTAGGTGAAGGGCGAATACAGGATCGGGTCGCTGTTGAATCTCTTCTTGTACGCGCTGAGGAACTTCTTGTCGGCCGCCTGGGGCGGAATCCCGGCCTGCGAGCAGAGCAACCCGTCGGCGGCGTCGCCGGCGAGCTCCTTCATCTTGTCGGTGCATGCGCCGTCGCCGAAAGAGAACACCGCCTTCATGCCGAGCTCGCGCCCCTGCTTGAGGAGCGGTCCGCCGGTGGCGTCCATGCCGCCGTAGAACACGGCGTCGGGCTTTTGGCCGCGCAGCTTGGTAAGGAGCGACTTCCAGTCGGTCTGCTTGTTGTTGCCGTGCTCCCGCGGCAGGACCTTGATGTTCGCGGCCTTGAGAGTCTTCTCGACTTCGTTGGCGAGCCCCTCGCCATAGGCGCTGGCATCGTCGATCACCGCGACCAGATTCGGCTTGTTGACGCTCGCCAGGTAGCTGGCAATGGCGGGGCCCTGCTGGTCGTCCCGACCCACGACGCGGAACTGGGTCTTGAATCCCTGCTCGGTCAGCTTCGGGTTCGTGGCGGAGCCGGAAATCACCGGGATTCCGGCCTGGCTGTAGATCGGCGACGCCGGGATGGACGTTCCGGAATTGAGGTGACCGACGACACCGACCACCTTGCTGTCGACGAGCTTCTGCGCGACGGTCGTGCCGGTCTTGGGGTCCTCCTGGTCGTCTTCGGCGAGCAAAGTGAACCGCACCGCGTTGCCGCCGAGCTTCACCCCGGCTGCATTGGCCTCTTCGATGGCGAGGCGCGCGCCGTTCTCGTTGTCCTTGCCGAGGTGGGCGATGCCGCCCGTGAGCGGGGCGACGTGGCCGATGCGAACTTCCTGCGCAGAGGAGGCCTTGGGGGCTTCGGCCGCCGACTTGGCGTCGTTCTTGGCCGCCGGCTTTTGTTGTTCGCCGCAACCGGCGAGCGCGAAGGCTGCGGCAACGAGCGCGATGCCGACCCTGTTGTGCTTGTTGTTCATTCGAATCCTCCTGGGTTGCGCTGTGACGCGCCAATCATACCGCCCCCGGGCGCGGCCAGTCGGCTTGCGAAAACCGAGCCGGAACTAGCTGCCGATCACTTCTGCGAGAGGATCCACTTCACCAGCGCGCGCACGTCCGCGTCGGGGACGTTGGAATTGGGCGGCATCGGCACCTGGCCCCAGGTGCCCTGGCTGCCCTTCTTCACTTTGTCGACGAGCTTCGCTTCGGCGTTCGGGTCGCCGCGGTACTTGGCGGCGACATCCTTGTAGGCAGGACCGACGAGCTTCTTGTCGATCGCATGGCACGCAAGGCAGGCGTGCTTCTTGGCGAGCTCTTCCTGCGCATGGGCGGGCAGGGACGCCGGAACGGCGGCTGCCACGGCCAGGACGAGTGCGAGGCGCTTCATGCTTGCTCCTTGAGGGTTTTTTTCAAGTGTACAAGATCGCTCATCGGCGCGAGACAAGTAACGCCCCGGCATAGCCATGCGTTGACAGGCTCCGGGCGGGGCGGCTTGTCGAGCACTGCGCCGAGTCCGGCGAGTCCGTCGCTGAGCGCAAGAACGGTCAGGTCGGGCAGGAACTCCCGCGAGAGCTCGGCCTGCCAGGCGGGCAGCGCCTCGGCCCGGCCGCGCAGGATCAGGGTGCGCGGCGGCTGCAAGGCTTCGTCGAGGGCGATCGCCATGGCCGCGAAACCGGCCGGATAGTCGCGCATCTGCGGGTAGAAAAGCTCCAGAGTGCGCTCAGCGGCGCGAGCGTAGCGCGCATCGCCGGTGATGGCGGCGAGGCGCCCGAGCCCCCGTGCGGCCACCGCGTTGCCCGACGGCGTGGCATTGTCGTGCGGCGGCTTCGGACGATGCACGAGCTGCTCGTGATCGGCGGCGGTGAAGAAAAAGCCGCCCGCGCCGGCGTCTTCGAACTGCTCGAGCAGGACCTCGGCGAGCCTGCAGCCGAAGGCGAGATCGTTCGCGTCGAAACGCTCCTGCAAAAGCTCGAGCACGGCGGCAAGCAGGAAGGCGTAGTCGTCGAGGTAGGCCTTGAGGTGCGCGCGTGCGTCCTTGTAGGTCGCGAGGAGCCTTCCGTCGCGCCACATCTTCGCGCGGATGAAGTCGAGCGCGCCGCGCGCAGACGCGATCCATTCCGGTTGCCCAAGGACGCGTCCGGCGTGCGCCATGCCGCGGATCGCCAGTGCGTTCCACGAGACAAGGATCTTTTCGTCGCGACCGGGCCGCACCCGCTTTTCGCGGGCTTCGAAAAGTTTTTGCTTCGCTGCACGAACCAGATTCGCATCCCCGATCGGGCCGTTGACGCGCAGATGCCAATGCCTGTTCTCGAAGTTCGGCGGCTGGTCGAGGCCGTAGTGCGCGGCCGCAGCCTCGTACTCCGCGGGTGTCAGCAGCGCAGCGATTTCCTCGCGACCCCACACATAGAACTTGCCCTCCTCGTGCTCGCTATCTGCGTCGAGCGAGGAGTAGTAGCCGCCTTCGGGCGACTGCATCTCGCGCATGATCCAGCCCGCGGTTTCGGCGGCGCAGCGTGCGAAGGTCGGCTCGCGGCCGAGCACCCAGGCGTCGGCGAGCAGGCCGAGGAGCGGCCCGTTGTCGTACAGCATCTTCTCGAAGTGCGGGATGGTCCAGCGCGCGTCGGTGCTGTAGCGGCAGAAGCCGCCGCCGAGCTGGTCGTAGATGCCGCCATCGCACATGCGCGCGAGCGTGACGCGCGCGATCTCGAGCTCGCCCTTGCGCAGGCACAGTTCGAGGTCGGTGGGATGGGGAAACTTGGGCGCGGCTCCAAAGCCGCCGTATTGCGCATCGAAGCTGGCGCGCAGGTTGTCGAGCATCGCGCCGATCACCTCGGCCGAAAACTCCTCGCGGCGGCCCGGGCTGCGCGCCACGCTGCGCGCAAACGCGTCCAGCACCTCGGCGTTCTGCGCTTCGATCTCGGCGCGCTTTTCGCGCCAGATCGCCGCGATGCGCTCGCACAGGTCGGGAAACGCCGGCATGCCGTAGCGCGCGGCGCGCGGAAAATAGGTGCCGGCGAAGAACGGCACGCCCCGCGGCGACAGGAACATCGTGAGCGGCCAGCCGCCGGCGCGTTGCGCCAGCATCTGGTGCGCGGTCTGGTAGATCTGGTCGATGTCGGGCCGCTCCTCGCGGTCGACCTTCACGTTGACGAACAGGCGGTTCATCACCGCGGCGACCGCGTCGTCCTCGAAGCTCTCGTGCGCCATCACGTGGCACCAGTGGCACGCGGAATAGCCGACCGAAAGCAGGATCGGCTTGTCTTCCTTGCGCGCGCGCTCGAGCGCCTCCTCGCCCCACGGATACCAGTCGACGGGGTTGGCGGCGTGCTGCTGCAGATAGGGCGAGGTCTCGCCCGAAAGGCGGTTCGGCATGGCCGGAAGCCCCGCCGCGGCGGTGGCTTCCGGCGGGGTTTCCCTATTACTACTACTTTTTCTTGGTGAACGGGAAGATGTGTGTCACGCCCATGATGTCGGTGATCAACAGGACGATGAATACCACGAGGATGAAAGTGAGAATGTCGGTCCCGCCGGCCGGCAGGCTGTCGATCTGCCCGGCGAGTTGCGCGACTTCGTCGTCGGTCATCGCAGCCACGCGCGCCTTCACGTCCGCCGCGCTCACGCCACGCGCCTTGAGCCCGGCCAGTACGTCCTCGCGATCGAGCACATGCAGCACGCGCGAGCGCTCCGGGCCCGCGGCGTCGGTCGGCAGCATGCCGGCGTGCACCGGCAGTCCCAGCCCGGCGACGCAGACGATGACCAGGCTGGAAATCAGTCGCTTGAAGAGGCGCGGCATGGGTTCTCCCATGTTGTTGGTGGTACGAGGAGCTTATCATCGGCTTCATGACGCACCAATCGAGCGGCGCCGAGGTATTGCTATTCTGGTTCGGCCCGCCGGGCGAGCGCGGCAAATCGCACAAGCGTTGGTTCGTCAAGGACGAAGCATTCGACCGCGCGGTGCGCGAGCGCTTCCGCGGGCTGCATGGCGACGCGGCCGCCGGCAAGCTCGATCACCTGAGGGAAACCGCCGATGGCTGCCTCGCGCTGATCGTGGTGCTCGATCAGTTCCCGCGCAACATGTTTCGCGGCACGCCGCGCGCGTTCGCGACCGACGCGCTCGCGCTTGACGCGGCGCGCCATGCGCTCGCCCGCGGCTTCGACCGCGGCATGCTGGCCGTGGAGCGCCTGTTCTTCTACCTGCCGTTCGAGCACAGCGAGGCCCTCGCCGACCAGGACCTCGCCTGCGAGCTGACGCAGCCGCTCGACGCACTCGAACCCGCTCTGGAGGCGTACCGCTACGCGCTGCTTCACCGCGACATCGTCCGGCGCTTCGGGCGCTTCCCCCATCGCAATGCGATCCTCGGGCGCGCCAGCACGCCCGAGGAGCTCGAGTTCCTGAAAGGCCCGGGCTCGAGCTTCTAGCCGGCGTCGGTCACGGCGCCGCGAGAGGCGGTCGAAACCAGCTTCATGTACTTCGCGAGCAGGCCCGCGGTGTAGCGGGGCTTCGGCGGCTGCCACTTCTTGCGCCGCGCCGCGAGCTCCTTCGCCGGGACGTTGAGCTGGAGCAGGCGCTTCTTGGCGTCGATGGTGATCGAGTCGCCTTCCTTGACGAGGGCGATGGTGCCGCCGACGTAGGCTTCCGGCGCGACGTGCCCGACCACCATGCCCCAGGTGCCGCCGGAGAAGCGTCCGTCGGTCAGGAGACCCACCGATTCGCCCAGCCCCTGGCCGATCAGCGCCGAGGTCGGGGCGAGCATTTCCTGCATTCCGGGGCCGCCGCGCGGCCCTTCGTAGCGGATCACGATCACGTCGCCCGGCTTGATGCGCTTCGCCATGATCGCCTGCATGCAGGCGTTCTCCGAGTCGAACACGCGCGCCGGACCGGTGATCGCCGGATTCTTCAGGCCGGTGATCTTGGCGACGCAGCCCTCGGTGGCGAGGTTGCCCTTGAGGATGGCGAGGTGGCCCTGCCGGTAGAGCGGGTTCGACCAGGGACGGATCACCTCCTGGTCCGCGCGCGGCTCGTCGGGGACGTCCTTCAGCAGCTCGGCCATGGTGCTTCCGTGAATGGTCATGCAGGCGCCGTTCAGCACGCCGTTCTTGAGCAGGATCTTGAGGACCTGCGGCACGCCGCCGGCGCGGTGGAAATCCACCGCCACGAAGCGGCCGGAGGGCTTGAGGTCGCACAGCACCGGAACCTTCTTGCGCATGCGCTCGAAGTCGTCGATCGTCCACTTCACGCCGGCGGCCGACGCGATGGCGAGATAGTGCAGCACCGCGTTGGTCGAGCCGCCGGTGGCCATCACCAGCGCGACCGCGTTCTCGATCGACTTGCGCGTGATGATGTCGCGCGGGCACAGGTTGTTCTTGATCGCTTGAACCAGGACCCGGGCGGATTGCGCCGCGGAGTCGGCCTTTTCGCCGTCGGGCGCGGCCATCTGGGAGGAGCCGAGCAGGCTCATGCCCAGCGCCTCGAACGACGAGCTCATGGTGTTCGCGGTGTACATCCCGCCGCAGGCCCCGACGCTGGGGCAGGCATTCTTCTCGATGCCGACGAAGTCCTCCTGGGACAGCTTGCCGGCGGCGAAGGAGCCCACCGCCTCGAACGCCGAAACGATGGTGAGGTCCTGGCCCTTCCACTTGCCCGGCTTGATGGTGCCGCCGTACACGTAGATTGCGGGGACGTTCATGCGCGCCACGGCCATCATGCCGCCCGGCATGTTCTTGTCGCAGCCGCCGATCACCAGCACCCCGTCCATGGCCTGGCCGTTGACGCTGGTCTCGATGGCGTCGGCGATCACTTCGCGCGACACCAGCGAATACTTCATCGCCTCGGTGCCCATGCCGATGCCGTCGGTCACCGTCGGCACGCCGAAAGTCTGCGGCTTCGAGCCCGCCGCCTCGAGCGCCGCGACGGCGCGGTCGGCGAGCGGCTGGATGCCGGCATTGCAGGGATTCATGGTCGAATGGCCGTTCGCCACGCCGACGATCGGCTTTTCGAAGTCGCCGTCGCCGAAGCCGACCGCGCGCAGCATGGCGCGGTTCGGCGAGCGGGCGACGCCCTGGGTGATCAACCGGGATCGGCGGTTGGGCGCTGAATCTCGTGTGGCCATCCTGTCCTCCAAAATTGTGGATTCGATTATCGCGGCTTCCGAGCGACCGCGGACACCCACGCCTGGGCGAACATGCCGGGCTCGTCCTCGCTCCAATCGCGAAGTGCAGACGCCGACGCGCCATCACCCGCTTCCTCGAGGCGCCGTGCCAGATACTCTGCTATGAGTTTGCGCGAGTCGTAGCATTCGTAGCGCGCCGCGAGCTCGATCGCCTCGAAGCCCGCCGCGGCGAGATGCAGGCCCTGATTTCGCCCCGCCTGCACGTCGCCGCCGTTGCCCGTTTGCAAGGCCATGTATGCGTCGAGCGCGCGCGACAGGCGCGGCGATGGCGGGGAGGCGAGGAAGCCGCCCCAGTCCGGGCTGCATGCCCCGATCACACCTCCGGGAGCGAGCACGCGATGGAGCTCGCGCAACGCCTTTTGCGGATCGGCAAGGTGCTCGAAGAGCGCGTGGCTGAATACGCGCTCGAAGCGCCCGTTCTCGAATGGCAGCGAATAGACGCTCGCGGTTTCGAACCTGACGTTGGTGCGTCCTTCGCGCGCCGCCGCCAGTCTCGCGCGCGCGATCTGGTCCGGCGCGAAATCGATCCCGACGACTTCGCCCGGGTCGACGCGCGCGGCGATCCCCAGGCTGATCGAGCCGGGCCCGCATCCGCAATCGAGGAGCCGCAGGCCCGGCCGCAGGTGCGGCACGAAGAACGCCCCGTGGGTGGCGAGCGTTCGCCGCGCCATGAAGTCCGAGACGCCCTCGCTGTGGCCGGGAGTGTAGATTTCCACGATGCGGGCGCGATTGTGCGCCGGCGCATGGCGCACGGCCAATGCTATTTGAGCGCCGTTGTAATACCCTGTGGGTATGAATTTGCCGGAAATTCGCGAGATGCGGTATTTCTCGGCCGTGGCCGAGCGGCTGCACTTCGGCCGCGCCGCCGCCTCGCTGCACATCTCGCAGCCGCCGCTGTCGCGCGCCATCCGCGCGCTCGAGGAGCGCCTTGGCGTCGCCCTCTTCGCGCGCAGCCGCCGGCGCGTCGAGCTCACCGCCGAGGGCACGCGCTTCCTGGAGGAGGCGCGCCGGATCCTCGCCCAGCTCGAGCGCTCGGTGCTCGAGCTGCAGGGCATCGCCTCGGGCGAGCAGGGGCGCCTGCGCATCGGCTTCGTTTCGCTCGCCGACTACGGGATGCTTCCGGCGCTGCTCAAGGGCTTCAAGGCCGTCCGGCCCGGCGTGTCGCTCGCGCTGCGCGAAATGCTCTCGCCCGAGCAGGCCGCGGCGCTCGGCGCAGGCGAGCTCGACTTCGGGCTGCTGCTGCCGCCGGTCGACGGCGAGGCCGACCTCGAGCACCTCGTGGTGCAGCGCGAGCGCTTCGTCGCCGCGCTTCCGTCCCGCCACCGGCTCGCCCGCGAGGGCGGACGGCTCGCGGTGAGCCAGCTCGCCGGCGAACCTTTCGTGATGGTGCCGCGCGACATCGCTCCAGGCCTGTACGATATCGTGCGCGGGCTGGCCGCGCGGGCCGGTATCCCGCTCAACGTGGCGCAGGAGGCCATTCAGATGCAGACCGTAGTGAGCCTGGTGTCGAGCGGGCTGGGCGTCGCGATCGTCCCGGCCTCGGTTTCCAACCTCGGGCGCCGCGGCGTGGCGTACCGCGAGCTCGCCGACCGGCACCCCCGTCTCGACGTCTGGCTCGCGTGGCCGCGGGGTACGCTCTCGGCCGCGGCACGCGAGTTCGTCGCGCACGCGCGCCGCGGCGCTCCATAGCCGCCATGCTCGTCCACCCGGACTTCAATCCGATCGCCTTCTCCATCGGCCCGCTGGCGGTGCGCTGGTACGGCCTCATGTACCTCGTCGGGTTCGCCGCCGCCTGGTGGCTCGGCCTGAAGCGCATCCGCGACAACCGGGCGCCGATCACGCGCAAGCAGTTCGACGACCTGATCTTCTTCGCCGTGCTCGGCGTGATCCTCGGCGGCAGGCTGGGCTATGTGCTCTTCTACAAGCCGGGCTACTACGCGGCGAATCCGCTCGAGATCTTCGCCATCTGGCAGGGCGGCATGTCGTTTCACGGCGGCTTGATCGGCGTGATCCTGGCGATGTGGTTCCACGCGCGGCGCAATGGCATCGGCTTTCTGCGGCTCGCCGACTTCATCGCGCCGCTGTGCCCGCTCGGCCTCGCCGCCGGACGCATGGGAAATTTCATCAACGGCGAGCTCTATGGCCGGGTGACCGATCTGCCCTGGGGCATGGTGTTCCGGCAGGCCGGCGAAGCGCCGCGGCATCCGTCGCAGCTCTACCAGTTCGCGCTCGAAGGCCTGACGCTGTTCGTGATCCTGTGGTGGTATTCCGCCAAGCCGCGGCCGACGGGCCAGGTCTCGGCGCTTTTCCTGATGGGCTACGGGGTGCTGCGCTTCATCGCCGAGTTCGCGCGCGAGCCCGATGCCTTCCTCGGCTACCTCGCGCTCGGCATGACCATGGGGCAGTGGCTTTGCGTGCCCATGATCGCGCTCGGCGCCTGGCTCTTCGCCTGGAGCCGGCGCCAGGTTTAGCCGAGGTCGAGCGCCGAATCAAGTACCCGCGCGACGTGCAGCGCTTCGCGTCCGCTGCCGTCGGCGATCTGGTGGCGGCAGCTCGTCCCGTCGGCGATTACCAATGCGGCATCCGCTTTTCGAATCGCGGGCAACAGCGCCATCTCGGCCATCTGCATCGAGGTGGCGTGATGCTCGGCCTCGTAGCCGAAGCTCCCCGCCATGCCGCAGCAGCTCGTCTGCACCGTCGAGACCTTGAGTCCTGGAATCATCCCGAGCACCTTCTCCACCGCCGGCATGGCGTCGAACGCCTTCTGGTGGCAATGCCCGTGCAGCAGGACTTCCTGCTTCATTTCCTTTAGCCGCAGCCTGCCGGGTTCGCGGGCCAGATATTCCTCGAGCAGAAAGCTTCCCGCCGACAGCGCCTCGGTCGGCGCATCTTTGAAGAGCACCGCGTATTCGTCGCGGAACGAGAACAGGCACGAAGGCTCGAGTCCGATGATAGGGACGCCGCGCTCGAGATGCGGGCGCAGGGCGTCGAGCGTGCGGCGGGCTTCGCTCCGCGCCTCATCGACCATACCGGCGGTGAGGAACGTGCGACCGCAGCAGAGCGGCCGTCCCGCGGCAAGCGGCCGCGCCGTGCGGACCGAGCAGCCCGCAGCCTCGAGCACCCGGATCGCGGCGCGCACGTTCCCGGGCTCGAACCAGCGGTTGAAGGTATCGACGAATAGCACCACCTCGCGTCCGTTGCCGGTCGCCTCGCGCGCGCGGTCCTCGAAGTAGTCGCCGCGCCAGGCGGGCAGCTCTCGCTCGCGGCTGAAGCCGACGAACGATTTGCCCATTGACGCGACCGCGTTCGCCAGCGGCGCAAGTCGACCCGCCCACGGCGCGTAGCGCGGCAGGTAGGCGATCGCACGGTCGCGCAACGGGTGACCGCGGCTTGCCTTGTAGCGCGCCAGGAACTCGATCTTCATGCGCGCCATGTCGACGCCGGTCGGGCATTCGCGCTTGCAGCCCTTGCACGACACGCACAGATCAAGCGCCGCCTTGACCGCTTCGTCGCCGGCGTCGCCGAGCTGGCCGGAGAGCGCAAGGCG
The DNA here is from genome assembly GCA_036406675.1 of Burkholderiales bacterium. GTDB lineage: Bacteria > Pseudomonadota > Gammaproteobacteria > Burkholderiales > SG8-39 > SCGC-AG-212-J23. The sequence goes on along the minus strand of DASXAO010000172.1, from coordinate 62,230 downwards.
CAGCGTATTGGCCCTTCCTCGGGTCAAATCTTGCTCGTTGCGGGTGGCGCGATACGACGGGCACATCGTCCCGGCGTCGAACTTGCGGCAGTGGCCGTTGTTGTTGCACATCTCCACCGCCTTGTCGTAACCGCCCCATTCGCTCCAGTCCAGATAGGTGCTTGCAGAAATCGCTTCGTATCCGGGCTTGAAGCGGAACAGGCGCCGGTCGTCCATCTTCGGCGGATCGACGATCTTCCCCGGATTCATGAGCCCGCGCGGGTCGAGCCAGCCTTTGATCTCGGCAAGGCAAGCGGTGAGCCGCGGCCCGAAGAAGGGCGCGATCCACTCCGAGCGCACCAGGCCGTCGCCGTGCTCGCCGGAGTAGGCGCCCTTGTACTGCTTCACCATGGCGCAGGCTTCATCGGCGATGGCGCGCATCTTCTCCGCCCCGTCGCGCCGCATGTCGAGGATCGGTCGCACGTGCAGAGTGCCGACCGAGGCATGCGCGTACCAGGTGCCGCGCGTGCCGTGCTTGGCGAAGACGCGCGTGAGGCGGTCGGTGTACTCGGCGAGGTGCTCGAGCGGCACGGCGCAGTCCTCGATGAACGAGACCGGCTTGCCGTCGCCTTTCATCGACATCATGATGTTGAGACCCGCCTTGCGCACCTCCCAAAGCTCTCGCTGGCTGCGGGCGTCGTTGAGCTCGACGACGCTGCCGGGCTGGCCGAGGTCGGCCATGAGCTGCACCAGCTCCTTCAGCCTCCTCTGCTGCAGCGACGCATCGTCTCCGGAGAACTCGACCAGGAGGATCGCTTCGGGATTGCCCTTGATCACCGCATCCACGGTGCCGCGGAAGGCGGCGATGCCGCGGGCGAGCCCGATCATGGTGTGGTCGACGAGCTCGACCGCGGAGGGTCCCAGCTTCACGATGTGCTGCGTGCAATCCATCGCGGTGTAGAAGCGCGCGAAGTGACACACGCCGAGGGTGCGGGCCGCAGGGATGCGCGAGAGCTTCAGGTGCAGACGCTCGGAGTAGGCCAGAGTGCCTTCCGAGCCTACGAGCAGGTGCGCCGCGTTGGCGTGCGGCGGGCCCAGGTGGTCGAGGTTGTAGCCGGCGACCTTGCGCAGCACCTTCGGAAAGCGAGCTTCGATTTCCCCGCGCTCGCGCTCGTAGAGCGCCTTCAGGCGATTGACCAATTCGATGTAGCCGCGAGGGCCCGATGCGTCGTTCATCGGGCCGAACTTCCAGCGCTCGCCTCCGACGGTCACGGCTTCGATCGCGGCGACGTTGTGGACCATGTTGCCGTAGGCGATCGAGCGCGAGCCGCAGGAGTTGTTCCCCGCCATCCCGCCGAGCGTGGCCTGCGCGCTCGTGGACACGTCCACCGGGAACCACAGCCCGTGCGGCCGCAATTGTGCGTTGAGCGCGTCGAGCACGATGCCGGGCTGCACCACCGCCGCCGCGGCAGGCGCATCGATCGACAGCACCCGGTTCAGGTACTTGGTGTGATCGATGACCAGAGCCTCGCCGACCGCCTGGCCGCATTGGGAGCTGCCGGCGCCGCGCGGCAGGATCGGGATGCCCTCGGCGGCGGCGACGGCGATCGCCCCCCGCGCCGCCTCCTCGGTGCGCGGCACCACGATGCCGATCGGCTCGAGCTGGTAGATCGACGCGTCGGTGGAATAGCGGCCCCGGCTCCCCGCGTCGAACATCACTTCGGCGTCGAGCTCCCGGCGCAGCCGCGCGGCGAGCGAGCTGCGGTCCGCAGCGGCAAACCTGACCGGAGTCAAGGGGGCGTTCATAGGGGCGCGGGTAGAATACTCCAATGACCTCATCGGGCACGCGACGCGCCGGCCGCCACTTCCTCCAGATCCCCGGACCCACCAACGTTCCGGACCGAGTCCTCCGGGCGATCGACTTCCCGACCATGGATCACCGCGGACCCGAGTTCGCGGACCTGGGCAAAGGCGTCATCGCCGGGATGAAGCGCGTGTTCAAGAGCACGCGCGGAGAGGTCGTGATCTATCCGGCTTCCGGCACCGGCGCTTGGGAGGCCGCGCTCGTGAACACGCTCTCGCCCGGGGACCGCGTGCTCATGGCCGAGACCGGCCACTTCGCCACGCTGTGGCAGAAGCTCGCCGGCAGACTTGGCCTCGATGTCGAGTTTCTTGCCGGCGACTGGCGGCATGGCGCCGACCCCGAGGCGATCGAGAAGCGGCTGCGCGCCGACACGGGCAAGGCCATCAAGGCGGTGTGCGTGGTGCACAACGAGACCTCGACCGGCGTGGTCTCCCGCATCGCCGAAGTGAGAAAGGCCATCGAGGCGTCCGGGCATCCGGCGCTCTTCATGGTCGACACCATCTCTTCGCTCGCATCGCTCGACTACCGCCATGACGAGTGGGGCGTCGACGTCACGGTGGCCGGCTCGCAGAAGGGCCTCATGCTGCCCCCGGGGCTGTCGTTCAATTGCATCTCGGCCAAGGCGCTCGCCGCCTCCAAGGCGGCGAAAATGCCGCGCAGCTATTGGGCCTGGGACGAGATGCTGGCCAACGGCAAGAACGGCTACTTCCCGTACACGCCGGCGACGAACCTGCTTTACGGCCTGCGCGAGGCGCTGACCATGCTCCTCGAGGAAGAAGGCCTCGACGCCGTTTTCGCGCGCCACCAGCGCCACGGGGAGGCGACGCGACGCGCAGTGCGTGCTTGGGGACTCGAGGTCCTGGCGCTCGACCCGCGCGAGTACTCCGGCTCGCTCACTGCGGTGGTCACGCCGGCCGGGCAGGATGCGGATCGCGTGCGCAAGGTGATCCTCGAGGCTTTCGACATGTCGCTCGGCACGGGACTCGGCAAGCTCGCCGGCAAGGTGTTCCGCATCGGCCACCTCGGAGATTTCAACGACCTGACCCTGATGGGGACGCTCGCCGGAGTAGAGATGGGCCTGGAACTCGCCGGCGTGCCCGTGAAAAAGGAAGGCGTGGCGGCGGCAATGCAGTACCTTTCGGGCTGCGCCAAGAGGCCGGCGCGCCAAGCGGCCTAGCTAGCGCCGCAATCCAAACGAGGAGGAGTGCAATGAGGCAAGTGATTCGCTTTTTCGCGGCCGCCCTGTGCGGCCTGACGCTGACAAGCGCCCCGGCGCTCGCCTGGGAGCCGACCAAACCTGTGGAGATCGTAGTTGCCGCCGGTGCAGGCGGCGCGTCGGACCAGATGGCGCGGATGATGCAGTCCGCCGTCCAGAAGAACAACCTGATGAAGCAGCCGATGGTCGTGTCGCTGAAGGGCGGCGCATCCGGCGCGGAAGCGCTCATGTACATGAAGTCGAGCGCAACCGACCCGAACAAGGTCCTGATCGCCTACTCGCTCATCTACATGCTGCCGCTCTCGGCGAAGATCCCGTTCAACTGGCGCGAGCTGACGCCGGTGTCCGTGATCGCGCTCGACCAGTTCGTGCTCTGGACGAACACCCAGCTCCCCTACAAGTCGGTCAAGGAATTCGCCGACGCGGCGAAGAAAGCCAATCCTCAATTCAAGATGGGCGGCACGGGCTCCAAGCGCGAGGACCACGTGCTCACCGTGTTCCTGGAGAAGAAGACCGGCGCCAAGTTCGCCTACCTGCCCTACAAGTCGGGCGGCGAGGCCGCCACGCAGCTCGTCGGCAACCATACGCAGTCCAACGTCAACAACCCGTCGGAGAACCTCGAGGTGTGGCGCGCCGGCCAGGTCCGGCCGCTCTGCGTGTTCGACAAGGAGCGCATCCAGTACAAGAACAAGGTGGCGGGCGAGATGTCGTGGAACGACATCCCCACCTGCAGGGAGCAGGGCGTCGATGTGGAGTACCTGATGCTCCGCGCCATGTTCCTGCCCGGCAAGGTGACGGCGGACCAGACGGCGTTCTACGTGGACCTCTTCAAGAAGGTTTCGCAGACGGCGGAGTACAAGGACTACATGGAGAAGCAGGCGCTGAAGCCGATCTTCCTCACCGGCAAGGACATGCTGAAGTTCCTGGAAGAGGACGACAAGCTCAACAAGGGCCTGATGACGGAAGCCGGCTTCGTCGCGCAGTAATGGCGCGCTCCGACGAGGAGATCGTCGTCGGAGATCCGGCCGCGCCGCCGGTCGAGTCGGCGCCCGTCGCGTCCACCCGGTCGGTCGAGCTGGCGGTGTACCTCTGCCTGCTCGGCTTGGCGGCGCTGCTCGCCTTCGACAACTGGCGCACCGGGATTGGCTGGGAGTCGACCGGGCCGAAGGCAGGCTATTTCCCGTTCTACCTGTCGCTCATCCTTGCGGCGGCGTCGCTCTTCGGCATCGCCAAGGAGCTCGTCGTACGCGGGAGGGGGAGCGAGGCGTTCGTCACGCGCGACCAGCTCGGCCGGGTGCTGCAGGTCCTCGCGCCGACGATCGCCTTCTGCGCGCTCACGCAGTTTCTCGGGCTCTACGTGGCGAGCTTCCTGCTGATCGCCGGCTTCATGGGATACGTCGGGCGCATCGCGTGGTGGAAATCCATCGCGACGGCCTTCGTGTTCTCGGCGCTGATGTTCGTCACGTTCGAGATCGCATTCGACGTGATCATGCCCAAGGGGCCGGTCGAAGCCCTGTTCGGGCGCTAGGCGGAACGATGGAAGCTTTCGGGCTGCTGCTTTACGGCTTCGGCGTTCTGCTGACGTGGAAGGTCCTCGCCCTCATGCTGGTGGGGCTGGTGCTCGGCATCTTCGTCGGCGTGCTGCCGGGCCTGGGCGGCCCGAACGGCGTGGCGATCCTGCTGCCGCTCACCTTCACCATGGACCCGACCTCTGCGATCGTGATGCTGTCTTGCATCTACTGGGGCGCGCTCTTCGGCGGCGCGATCACCTCGATCCTGTTCAACATCCCGGGCGAGGCATGGTCGGTCGCGACGACCTTCGACGGCTATCCGATGGCGCAGCAGGGCAAGGCGGCCGAGGCGCTGACCGCGGCGTTCACCTCGTCCTTCATCGGCTCGCTCGTCGCGGTGCTGCTCATCACCTTCCTGGCGCCCGGCATCGCTTCTTTTGCCCTGCGGTTCGGTCCGCCGGAGTTCTTCGCGGTCTACCTGCTCACGTTCTGCTCGTTCGTCGGGCTGGGACGCGAGGAGAAGCACAAGACCCTCATCTCGATGGCGCTCGGACTGCTGCTTGCAGGCGTCGGCATGGATACCGTTTCGGCGCAGCTGCGCATGACCTTCGGCTGGAGCGAGCTCTATCGCGGCATCAACTTCCTGGTTGCGGTGATCGGGCTCTTCGGCATCAGCGAGATCCTGTTGACGATGGAGGAACGGCTCGCGCTGCGCGGGCACGCGGCCAGCATCAGCCTGCGGGTGGTCCTGCGCGTTTGGATGGACCTCCCGCGCTATTGGGTGACGCTCATCCGATCTTCGGTGATCGGCTGCTGGCTCGGCATCACGCCCGGCGGCGCGATTGCTGCGTCGTTCATGGGCTACAACCTCGCCAAGCGCTTCTCCGACGACAAGGACTCGTTCGGCAAAGGCCGCATCGAGGGCGTCTTCGCGCCTGAAACCGCCGCCCATGCATCGGGAACATCCGCCTTGCTGCCCATGCTCGCGCTCGGCATCCCCGGGTCCGGCACCGCGGCGATCCTGCTCGGTGGCCTGATGGTGTGGGGCCTCAACCCCGGACCGCTGCTCTTCGTCGAGCACAAGGATTTCGTCTGGGGCCTCATCGCGTCCATGTACCTCGGCAACGTCGTCGGGCTGATGCTGGTGCTCACCACGGTGCCGGTGTTCGCATCCGTCCTGCGCGTGCCTTTCGCCGCCATCGCGCCGATGATTGTCGTGTCCTGCGCGATCGGCGCGTTCGCGATCCAGAACGCCATGTTCGACATCTGGCTGATGCTGGGCTTCGGCGTGCTGGGCTACGTGTTCAAGAAAATCAGTATCCCGCTTGCGCCGCTGACCCTCGCGATGGTGCTTGGCAGCCGCGCCGAGGACAATTTTCGGCTGTCGATGATCGGTGCGAACGGCGACCTGCGGGTGTTCTGGTCGAACGGCCTGGTCGGGTCGATCACCACGCTCGCGCTGGTGCTGCTCTTCTGGCCAGCGATCTCGCGGGCCATCGCGCTCGTACGCAAGTGAGCGGGCCGCTCGCCGGGATCAAGGTCCTCGAGCTGGCGCAGATCATGGCCGGTCCCACCTGCGGCTTGATGCTCGCGGACCTCGGCGCCGACGTGATCAAGGTCGAGCGCGTCCCGGGCGGCGACGACACGCGCATGATGAATCGGCCCTCGGTGCGTGGCGAATCCGCCGCCTTCATGGCGATGAACCGCAATAAGCGGGGCATCGCGCTGAACCTCAAGCTGCCCGCGGCGCAGGAGGCGCTGAAACGCATGGTGGCGCGCGCCGACGTGCTCACCGAGAACTACCGCAAGGGGACGATGGAAAAGCTCGGCATGGGCTACGAGGCGCTCCGCGCGCTCAACCCGCGTCTCATTTACTGCTCGATCTCGGGGTACGGGCGTACCGGGCCGTATGCCGACAAGGGCGGCTACGACCTCGTCGCGCAGGGCATGTCGGGGCTGATGTCCATCACCGGGGAGCGCGGCCGCGCGCCGGCGAAGTCGGGCGCGCCGGTTTGCGACATCAATGCCGGGCTCCTCGGGGCGCTCGGGGTGGTGGCGGCCTATGTCCACCGCCTGAAGACCGGCGAAGGCCAGCTCGTCGACACCTCGCTCTTCGAGGCCGGCATCCAGCAGACCTACTGGCAGTCGGCCATCTATTTCGCCACTGGCGAAGCGCCGGGGCCGGGCGGCTCGGCACATCACCTTTCGGCGCCGTACCAGGCGTTTCGCGCCGCCGACGGCTGGCTGACGATCGGGGGGGCCAACCAGGCGAACTGGGAGCGGATGGTGCGGGTGCTGGGCGCGCCCGAATGGCTGGCGGACGAGCGCTTCAGGACCAATGCCGACCGGATGGCCAATCTCGAGGCGCTCGAGGCCCTGATGAACGCGCGCCTGAAAGCCCGACCGGTCGCGGAGTGGATCCGGGCGCTCGAGGCGGCGGGCGTACCGTGCGGGCCGATCAACTCCGTCGCCGACATGGCAGCCGATCCCCAAACTCTGGCTCGGGCGATGGTGGTCGAGCTCGATCATCCCCGGGCTGGCGCGACGCGCGCCCTCGGGCTTCCGGTCAAGCTCTCTGCCACCCCTGGAAAGGTCGCGCGACCGGCGCCCTTGCTAGGGCAGCACACGCGGGAAGTCCTGGCCGAATTCGGTTTTCTAGAGAGCGAAATCCAGGCCCTGGTGGACTCGGGCGCCGCAGTCAGCCCCTGATATCATCCCCGAACCTGACAAATTAGAAAGGTTCGGAGGATGGGGACGATGAGATTCGTCGAGGCAGGGCTCGCCGCATGCGTGCTCGCTCTTCCCGGCATCGGGCTGGCGCAGTCCTGGCCGTCCAAGCCGGTTTCGATGATCAATCCGTTCGCGCCCGGCGGCGGCGTCGACGCCTTCGGCAGGCCGCTTTCGGTCTATCTCAGCAAGACGCTCGGCCAGCAATTCCTGGTCGAGAACCTGGCCGGCGCGGGCGGGACCGTCGGGGCGGCCGCGGCGGCAAAGCGGCCCGCCGACGGCTACCAGTTCTTCCTCGGCGCGGTACACCACACCATCGCCGAAAGCCTGTACACGCGCTTGCCGTATTCGCTGGAAAAGGATTTCGCGCCGATCACCGTGCTCGCTTACGTGCCGAACGTCGTGGTGGTGCACCCGAAGCACGGCAGCTTGAATTCCATCAAGGATGTGATCGCCTTCGCGAGGACGAACCCCGGCAAGCTCAACTACGGGTCCGCGGGGAACGGCACGACGCACCATCTTGCCGGCGAGCTCTTCAAGACGATGACCGGTGTCGACATCACGCATATTCCGTACAAAGGCGCCGGTCCCATGATGCAGGACCTGATCGCGGGCCAGGTCGACATGGCGTTCGACGGCATGAGCACCTCCGCGCCGCAGATCAAGGCGGGGAAGCTGAAGCCCCTTGCGGTCACCACGAAGGAGCGCTCGTTCGTCGCGCCGAACGTGCCGACGATGCAGGAGGCGGGGCTGACCGGCTACGTCGTGACGACGTGGTACGCGCTATGGGCGCCGCGCGGCACGCCGAAGGACGCGCTCGAGCGCATGCACCGCGAGACCGTCAAAGCGATGCATTCGCCGGAGTTGAAGCAAGTCTGGGAGAGCCAGGGCGCCACTGCCGGCGGCGAACCGCCCGAGGAATTCGCCAAGCTGGTGAAAAGCGAGATCGCGAAGTGGGCGCGGGTGGTCAAGGACTCCGGCGCGAAAGTCGATAACTGATTTACCTGGTGCGCGCGGCGCCCATCAGGTGGTCGGGCAGCCAGGTCGCGATCTCGGGGAAGACGCACAGGATCACGATCGCGAGGAACATGCAGAGCACGTAGGGAATCGTGCCCCACATGACCCGGGTCACGGGCACGTCGGGGGCGATCGCCTGCACGATGTAGATGTTGAGTCCCACGGGCGGATGGATCAGCCCGACCTCCATGTTGATCGTGAGGATGACGCCGAACCACACCGGGTCGAAGCCTGCCGCCGTGATGATCGGTAGCAGGATGGGGCTGGTCATCAGGATGATCGCCGCGGGCGGAATGAAGAAGCCGCACACGAGCAGGAAGATGTTGATGAGGAGCATCAGCACCCACTTGTTCACGTGCATCTCGGCGATCGCCTGCGCAAGCGTCTGTGTAAGGTAGAGAGACGTCAGCATGTAGCCGAACAGCACCGCCGCGGCGATGATGGTGAGGATCATCACCGACTCGCGCGTGGTGTCGCGCAGGATCTGCCACCAGCTCTTCGCGTCCCACATCCGGTAGATCACGACGGCGCAGACCACGCACAGCGCGGCGCCCACGCCGGCCGCTTCCGACGGCGTCGCGACGCCCCCGTACAGGACGTACATCACGCCGATGATGATGGCGATGAACGGCGCGATCTTCGGAATCGACTGGAACTTCTCGCGCCACTTGTAGCGGAAGTCCGGCGCGTGCGAGCGGAAGCCGCGCTTCCAGATGATGAACAGCGTCCACAGCATGAAAAGGCCGGTGAGCAGCAGCCCGGGCAGGACGCCGGCGAGGAACAGGCGCCCGATCGAGGTCTCGGTGGCGATGCCGTAGAGGATGAAGGTGATCGACGGCGGAATCAGGATTCCGAGCGTGCCGCCCGCGCAAATCGAGCCGGTGGCCACATCGTCGGGGTAGCCGCGCCGGCGCATCTCCGGGATGCCCATCTTGCCGATCGCCGCGCAGCACGCCGGCGAGGAGCCGGTCAGGGCGGCGAAGATCGCGCACGCGCCGAGGTTGGAAATGACCAGGCCGCCGGGGAGCCGGTACAGCCAGCGGTCGAGCGCCTCGTACAAGTCCTTGCCCGCGGGCGATGAGCCGATCGCCGCGCCCATCATCACGAACATCGGGATCGAGACCAGCGTGAAATCGTTCAGGCCTGCGTAGAACGTCTCGGCGACCACGCGCAGCGCATCGAAGCCCTGGAACAGCACGAGAAAGGCGATGGACAGCGCACCCAGCCCGAACGCAACCGGGACGCCCGAGAGCAGCATCGCCAGCGTGACGACGAGGACCAGCGCTCCCTGCTGGGTCGGGGTCATTCCATGTGCTCCGCGTCAGGCATGCCGAAAGGCTTGGCCTCGCCCGTCATGAGCTGGATCAGCTCGGCCACGGCCTGGAGCGTGAGCAGCGTGAGCCCGATCGGCATCGACGAGTAGGGGATCCATAGCCGCGCCCGCCACATGGTGTCGGACACCCAGCGCTGCTCCCACGCCTCCATCCAGAAGTTGAAGGTCAGTACGGCGAGCACGACGGCGAACGCGATCGTGACGAAGCTCGAGGCGTACGCGAGCCGCCAGCGCGCCTTCGGGCCCATGTAGTGCGGCAGGATGTCGACGTTGACGTGGCCGCGCGTCATCAGCACGTATGGGCTGCCGACGAACGTCGCACCGATCAGGCAGTAGGTCGTGAAGTCGGTCTGCCAGATCGTGCTCTCGCCGAAGACGTAGCGCAGGATCACCATCTCGCACACGACGATCACGCCGGCCGCGATCAGGCCGGCGGCGATGAAGCCGCACAGCTGCGAGATCGCGCGCATGGCGCGCACGTAGCCCTGCATCGCCTGCCTCCCCTCGAGAAATGAAAAAGGGCGGCTCGCACCGCCCTTTGCGCGCCCGGTTCTATTTGACCGAGAGCGCCTCTTCGATCAGCTTCTTGCCGTTCGGCACGTCCTTCGCGAACTCGGCGTACGAGCTCTTCTCGGCCACCTTCAGCCACTGGTCGTACTCGGCCGAGGTGAGGGTGACCACCTCGACGTTGTGGTCCTTGAACACCTTGACCATCTCGTCGTCCAGGCCCTTCGCCTTCTGCGCGAAGAAATCATGCGACTTCTTGCCCGCCTGCATCAAGACGTCCTGCTGCTTCTTGTTCAGCCGGCTGAAGCTCTTCTTCGACATCAGGACCGGCTCGTACATGAACCAGAGCGCGTTGTCGCCGGGCGCGGTGAGGCATTTCACCTGCTCGTAAATGCGGAAGGACACGAAGCTGCCGGAGCTCGTGTCGGTGGCGTCGGCAACGCCGGTCTGCAGCGCGTTGTAGACCTCGTTCGACGGCACCGAGACGATCGAGGCGCCCGCTGCCTGCCACATCGATGCGAACGTCGGCCCGGCCGAGCGCACCTTCAAGCCCTTGATGTCCTCGGGCTTGCGGATGCAGGCCTTCTTGGAGGCGATCGCCCCCGCGAGCCACGCGTCGGCGAGCACCACGACGCCGGCCTTGTCGATCTGGGCCTTGATGTCCTTCATGAACGGCGAGTCGTTCATGCGCTGCGCGCGGTCGTGGCTGCGCACCAGGCCGGGCATCAGCGTGGCGCCGAACGCGCGCTGCTTGCCGCTCGCGTAGTCGAGCGGGAAGGACGAGATGTCGAGCTGGCCGTTGACGAGCGCGTTCCACTGCTCGTTCGGCTTGAACAGCGACGCGCCGGGATACACCTGCACGTCGAGATCGACGTTGGCCGCCTTGGCCTCGCGCGCGACGATCTGGACCATCTCGTCGCGCACGTCCCCCCGGCCGCCGGGGAACTGGTGCGAAGCGCGCAGCGTGATCGGGGCGGCGAAAGCGCCCGCGCCGAATGCGGCGCCGAGCACCAGAACGATAGCCTGCTCAAGCCTTCTCATGCTTTCCTCCTCCAAAGAGATTCATATTACCCGCTCGGCGCGCAGCCTTGCGACCTCGGCTTCGCTCTTGCCGAGCAATCCGCGCAGAACCTCGTCGGTGTGCTGGCCGAGCACCGGAGGCGCGCCCCGGTAGTCCACCGGGGTGGCCGAAAACCGCATCGGGCTCGCGACAGTCGGCAGCTTGCCCGCCACCGGATGGTCGAGGTCGACCCGGATGCCGCGCGCCTTGACCTGCGGCTCCGCATAGACCTGCGCCAGATCGTTGATCGGGCCGTTCGGGACGCCGGCCTTTTCCAGCAGATCGACCCAGTCCGCGGTCGGGCGCTGGCGGAATAACTCGCCGAGCAGACGTGTGAGCTCCGCCCGGTTCTCCACGCGCTTGCCGTTGGTGGCGAAACGCGGGTCGGCGCCGAGCGCCGCCTGCCCCGACGCCTCGCAGAACTTGCGGAACAGGTTGTCGTTGCCGCAGGCGAGGATCACCGCGCCGTCGCGGGTCCTGAACGGCTGGTAGGGCACGATGTTCGGGTGCAGGTTGCCGATCCGCTTCGGCGGCTGTTCGGTCGCGAAGTAGTTGGTGTTCTGGTAGGCGAGCAGCGCGATCTGGGAGTCGAGCAGCGCGAGGTCGAGGTGCTGGCCGGCGCCGGTCTCGGCGCGATGGGCAAGCGCGGCGCAGATCGCGATGGAGGCGTACATGCCGGTGATGATGTCGGCGATCGGCACGCCGGCGCGCTGCGGCCCGCCGCCCGGCGCGTCGTCGGGCTCGCCCGTGACGCTCATCATGCCGCCCATGCCCTGGATCATGAAGTCGTAGCCGGGCCGCTGGCGGTACGGCCCGGTCTGGCCGAATCCGGTCACCGAGCAGTAGATGAGGCCGGGGTTGAGCTCGCGCAGGTCGTCGTAGCCAAGGCCATAGCGCGCGAGGTCGCCGTACTTGTAGTTTTCGAGCAGGACGTCGGAGCGGCGTGCCAGCTCGCGCACCAACGCCTGGCCTTCGGCCGCGGCGATATTGACGGTGACCGATTTCTTGCCCCGGTTCGCCGAGGTGAAATAGGCCGAGTCGCGCGTGTCCTTTCCGCTGCGGTCCTTGACCCAGGGCGGGCCGAAGGCGCGCGAGTCGTCGCCCGCGCCCGGGCGCTCGATCTTGATCACTTCGGCGCCGAGGTCCGCCAGGTTCTGCCCCGCCCACGGTCCGGCGAGCACGCGGGAAAGGTCGAGGACGCGGACGTGCGAAAGCGGGCCAGGCATGGGAGCCTCTGCAGCTGAAACGGCTGAGTTTAACGCCTACTGCTTGACGCTGATGTTGTTGTGCACCGTTCGAACGCCGGCAACGCCGGCGGTGATCCGGCCGGCCCGGGAGACGATCTCGGCCGCGTTGACGAACCCTTTGAGCTGCACCCCGCCCTCGTAAGTCTCGACCGAGATCGAGAGCGACGGGATGCCGCGCTCCGCCAGCAGGGCGGCCTTGACCCGGGCGGTGATGACCGAGTCCTGGACGATGCGCTTGTCGTTGTCCTCCATGGCCGCGGCGTATTCCGCTTCGGAAAGCCGCCCGTCCTTGTCGGTGTCGAACGCCGCGAAACGCTTTTGGACCTCGGGATTCGCCAGCGCCTCGACCTTGCTGATATAGCCGTCGCGGTTGCGGTCGAGCGCGACGAAGTCGGTGCGCACCGCGGCCTGGGACGCCTCGCCGCTGTACTGCGCCCACGCCCAAGGACTGAGCAACGTTGCGAGGAGCAGGACCCAGGCGCGCTTTTTCATCGTGCGTCCTACTATAGGCGCCACGCTCGTTTCTCCACATGACGTATTTCATGCGCCGCGACGATCAGGCCATGTCGCCGCTCGGCGACTGCCGCCGCAATGCCGGGGCTCCGGGCCCTACCAGACGCTGACAAGCATGCGTAAGGCAAGGACGTAGAGCAGAAGCGCGAAAATGATCCTGAGCTGCCTCACCGGCAGGCGATGCGCGATGCGCGCACCCAGCGGCGCCGCAGCCATGCTGGTAGCGACCACGAGAACGAGCGCCGGCAGGTACACGTACCCCAGGGTCAGCGAGGGTAGGCCCTCCGCGCGCAAACCCTGAACCACGTACCCCAGCGTCCCGGCCAGCGCGATCGGAAGGCCGATCGCCGCCGCCGTGCCGATTGCCCGCCGCAGCGGCACCCGGCACCAGGCGAGGAACGGAATACACAGGAAGGCGCCCCCCGCCGCGACCAGGCTTGCTATCCCGCCGATGGTTGCGCCTGCCGTGAAGAGCCCGAGTCCGCCCGGAAGTTCGCGAGAACGCTTGGGTCGCAGGTCGAGCAGGACCTGCGTGGCCGCATAGAACACGACAGCCGTGAACATCAAGGCAAGCGGTCGCCTCGGGATTATTCCCGCCAACAGCGCCGCACAAAACGAACCCGCGAGGATCCCGGGCGCCATCGCTCGCGCGATGGCCCAGTCCACTGCGCCGTGCGCATGATGCGCCCGCATGCTGGAGATCGAAGTGAACGCGATCGATGCCATCGACGTTCCCAAAGCCAGATGCACGACCTGATCGGAAGGCAGCGCTTGGGCGCCGAATACCAGCACCAGGAGAGGCACCATCACGGCGCCGCCGCCGATGCCCAGCAGCCCGGCGAAGAAGCCCACGGCCAGGCCGATGGCGAGGTAGGCGAGCCACCACTGCACTAGGGCACCCGCAGCAGGTGCGCGGCGAGCTCGGCGAACCCCGCTCCGGCCTCGGCCTCGGTCACGTACTTCGGCGCCAGATCCGGAAAACGGCGCACGTTCGCGACACCGACCGAGTTGTCGAAAAAGCCGAACATCGGCGCGTCGTTCGGCGAATCCCCTGCGTAGACCACGCGGCGGTTCTCGGCCCGCAGGTCGACGCCGAAGCGCTCGGCGAACAGCCGCTGGACCGTGGCGAGCTTGTCGTAGCGCCCGAACCACCCGTTGACGTGGATCGAGCTCACTTTGGCGCTCAGGCCGGCGCCGCGCATGAGCGCGACGATGCGCGCCACCGCCTCGGTCGAAAGCGGCGCCACATCCTCGCAATAGTCGATGGCGAGGTCGGTTTCGCGGTACGGCTGGTCCGAGGCGAGCGCGGCGCCGGGGACCTCCCGGAGAATCGATTTCGCCAGCTCCTGCAGCTCGCCGCGCTGCCGGGCGCGCGTGGGCTCGTCGTCGAGGAAGCGCTTTGCCAGCTTGCCCTCGGCGAACCAGAAATAGAACGCGCCGTTCTCGCCGACCACGGCATCGACCGGCCACATCCGCGCGATGTGGTCGCACCACCCCGCCGGGCGCCCGGTCACGGGAATCACCTTCTTGCCGGCGCGCTGCAGCGCCTCGAGCGCGCCGTAGGCCTGTGCGCCAAGCTTGCCGCGGGTAGTGAGGGTGTCGTCGATGTCGAGGAGGACGAACCGCACCGCGTGCGCGTCCAGCAACGCCAGCGGCTTCATCGTCCCAGCGCCTCGGCGACGCGCGCCTGCTGCCGCGCGTCGAGGTGCAGGCCGGCCTTGCTTCGGCGCCACAGCACGTCGTCGGCGCTGCCGGCCCATTCGCGCTCGACGAAATAGCGCAGCTCCCGCTCAGTGAGGCCCGCGCCGTAGTGCTCGCCCGTGATCCCGTCGCCCAATACTTCGGAAGCGAGCGCGCCGTGGCGCTTGAACGCGCCTTCGACCACCGGCACCGGAAGCGCCCGGTAGCGGCTGAAGATCTCCCTGCGCGCCTCTTCGCGGCTCGTGAAGTCGCTGCCCGGAAGCGGGGCGCGCTCGGTCCAGGCGCCCTTCAGCTGGGGGAAGTAGGGGCGCAGCCTTTCCATGACGTGCTCGGCGAGACGTCGATAGGTGGTGATCTTGCCGCCGAAGACCGAAAGAACGGGGGTTTGGCCGCCGACTTCGTCCAGGCGCAGGGTGTAGTCGCGCGTGACCGCCGACGGATCGCGCGACCCGTCGTCGTGCAGCGGACGGACTCCCGCATAGCGCCACACCACGTCGGAAGGCTGCAAGGCCTGCGCGAGGTAGCGGCTGGCCGCACGGCAGAGGTAGGCCACCTCTTCCTCGCTGGCGCAGACGGCCCCCGGGTCGCCCTGAACCGGCACGTCCGTGGTGCCGATCAGGGTGAAGCGCTCCTCGAACGGAATCATGAACACCACGCGCCGATCGTCGTTTTGCAGGATGAAGGCGTGCTCGCCGCGGTAGCGGCGGGGCACGACGATGTGGCTGCCCTGAACCAGCCGCACCTCGTCCGCGCTCGGCTGCTCGAGCCGTTCGTTCAGGATCTGCTTGACCCACGGTCCGGCGGCATTGACGAGCGCGCGCGCGTGGAGGGCCTCGCCGTTCGAGAGCTCCGCCTGCCAGCGGTCGGTGCCGCGGCGCGCCCGCAGCAGTTCCGTGCGCACCAGCAGGCGCGCGCCCCGCGCCCGGGCATCGAGCGCATTGGCCACTACGAGACGCGAGTCGTCCACGGCGCAATCCGAGTACAGGAATCCGTGCCGCAGCTGCGGCCGCAGCCCGTCGCTGTAGGGCGGAGTGTCGAGCCGCACCGCCTGCGAGCCTGGCAGCAGCGAGCGCCGGGCGAGGTGGTCGTACAGGAACAGGCCCACGCGGATCATCCACCGCGGCCGCAGCTCGGGCACGTGCGGCATCACGAAGCGCATCGGCGAGGTGAGATGCGCCGCGATGCCGAGCAGGATCTCGCGCTCGGCCAGCGCCTCGGCCACCAGGCGGAACTCGTAGAGCTCGAGGTAGCGCAGCCCGCCGTGGATCAGCTTGGAAGAAGCCGAAGAGGTTGCCGCGCCGAGGTCGCTCTTCTCGACCAGCACCACCGAGAGGCCGCGGCCCGCCGCGTCGCGGGCGATGCCCGCGCCGTTGATGCCGCCGCCGATGACGAGGAGATCGCAGTTCGCCGCGGCCATGGCGGCGCACTATAGCGCGCCGCCGCCTCGACCGCCGAACTGCCGCTCGCTAGGAGGAGCTTGCTTTCTTTACCTGCTCGAGCTGGAGCACCTTGACGCGAACTTCCGGGCCCGCCTTCGACTGTTCGCGCGCCTGCGCCTGCTGCTTGCGCACGCGCTCGAAGGTCCTGCGCACGTCGGTGTCGAAGCTCGGCTTGTACCGGAACGAGGAATCGAGGATGTGTTTCATGCGGTTTCCGCTCCTACGCTGACCCGCCTCATTCTTCCAAACACCGCCGTGCGGCATTGCGTGTGCGATTAGTCTCGCCGGACTATCCCAGCCGCGCAAGTCGACGGCCGACTACATCTGTAGAGCTGGAGCGACTTCGCGCCTGCGTCCGACTCGCGATTTTCCTGTTCCTCCCACGCCCTTGCGCACGTTTCTTGAGAGAACGCGCTCAATGCTGAACGACCGTCTGCACGAGCAGTTGCCTGCCCTTCCAATACATGCCGTTCAGGCGCAGCTGCGCCTTGGAGACCATGTTGCTTGCCTCCGTCCCGAACGCGAGCACCGCGGCCGGCCGGGTGCCGTCGCCGGGCACGCGCTCGATGCGCGCCGGGCGCGGGCAACCGTACTTGACGACGAACTCGATGAGCTCCTCGTCGGTGACTTCCGGCGCGATGTTGCCGATCCAAAGGTTCATGTCGGTCTCGACGGCTCACATTGGAGCAAATCCTCCGCCGCCGCCATTGGACCAAGGTCCAATGACCCGCCGCAGCTAGCGCTTGCGCAGCTTGCGGATCGCCGCCAGCTGCGCCGCCATGTTCGAGATCGAGGCCTCGGCGATCGCCTGCTCCTCGTTGGTCCTGGCGGTACGGCGGGCTTCTTCCGCCGCCCGCAAGGCCTCGGCCGCCTTGGCTTCGTCGAGGTCGTGGCCGCGGATCGCAGTATCGGCGAGCACCGTGATCACCTTGGGCTGGACCTCGATGATGCCGCCGTTGACGAAAATGAGCTGCTCCTCGCCGCCGCCCGCGGGAACGATGCGCACCGCGCCCGGCTTGATGCGCGTGATGAGCGGAGTATGGCGCGGGTAGATGCCGAGCTCGCCCGCCTCGCCCGGCAGCACGACGAACTCCGCCTCGCCGGAGAAGATCGATTCCTCGGCGCTCACCACGTCGACGTGGATGGTCGCGTTTGCCATCTCTACTGGAGCGTCTTCGCTTTTTCCTGCGCTTCTTCGATGGTGCCCACCATGTAGAACGCCTGCTCGGGCAGCGCGTCGCACTCGCCGTTGACGATCATCTTGAAGCCTTTGATCGTGTCCTTCAGCGACACGTACTTGCCCGGCGTGCCGGTGAAGTTCTGCGCCACCGTGAACGGCTGCGATAGGAAGCGCTGGATCTTGCGCGCGCGCGCCACGGCAAGCTTGTCTTCGGGCGAGAGCTCGTCCATGCCGAGGATCGCGATGATGTCGCGCAGCTCCTTGTAGCGCTGCAAGGTCGCCTGCACCGCGCGCGTGGTGTTGTAGTGGTCCTCGCCGATGGTGTTGGGGTCGACCTGGCGCGAGGTGGAGTCGAGCGGATCCACCGCCGGGTAGATGCCGAGCGCGGCGATGTCGCGGGACAGCACCACCGTGGCGTCGAGGTGGCCGAAGGTGGTCGCCGGGCTCGGATCGGTCAGGTCGTCGGCCGGCACGTACACCGCCTGGATCGACGTGATCGAGCCGACTTTGGTCGAGGTGATGCGCTCCTGGAGCTTGCCCATCTCCTCGGCGAGGGTGGGCTGGTAGCCCACCGCCGAGGGCATGCGCCCGAGCAGCGCCGACACTTCGGTTCCGGCGAGCGTGAAGCGGTAGATGTTGTCGATGAAGAGCAGGATGTCGCGGCCCTCGTCGCGGAACGCTTCGGCCATGGTGAGGCCGGTGAGGCCCACGCGCAGCCGGTTGCCCGGCGGCTCGTTCATCTGACCGAACACCATCGATACCTTGGAGTCCTCGAGCTTCTCGGTCTTGATGACCTCGGCCTCGATCATCTCGTGGTAAAAGTCGTTGCCCTCGCGCGTCCTCTCGCCCACGCCGGCGAACACCGACTGGCCGCCGTGCTTGGTGGCGATGTTGTTGATGAGCTCGAGCATCGTCACGGTCTTGCCGACCCCGGCGCCGCCGAAGAGGCCGATCTTGCCGCCCTTGGCGAACGGGCAGATGAGGTCGATCACCTTGATGCCCGTCTCGAGCAGCTCCACCGAAGGCGAGAGCTCGTCGAACTTGGGCGCCGCCTGGTGGATCGAGCGGCGCTCCTGCGTCTTGATCGGGCCGCCCTCGTCGATCGGCCTGCCGAGCACGTCCATGATGCGCCCGAGGGTCGCCTTGCCCACCGGCACGGAGATCGGCGCCCCGGTGTTTTTCACCTTCATGCCGCGGCGCAGACCGTCGGCCGAGCCCATGGTAATGCAGCGCACGATGCCGTCGCCGAGCTGCTGCTCGACCTCGAAAGTGAGCCCCTTCTCGGCGAAGCTCTTCTCGCCCGAGTCCTCGAGGAGCAGCGCGTCGTAGACGTTGGGCAGGGCCTCGCGCGGGAACTGGATGTCGATCACCGCGCCGATGCACTGCACTATGGTTCCGGTCACTTGAGCTTCTGCCATGGTTCTGTTTCGTGCCCTTTCAGTCCTTGTCCATCAGACGGCGGCCGCGCCGCCTACGATTTCCGAGATTTCCTTGGTGATACCGGCCTGCCGGTTCTTGTTGTAGATGAGCGTCAGCTCGTCGATCAGGGTGTCGGCGTTGTCCGAGGCCGCCTTCATCGCCACCATGCGCGCGGACTGCTCGCAGGCCATGTTCTCGGCCACCGCCTGGTAGATCAGCGCCTCGATGTAGCGCAACATGACCTGGTCGAGCACGGTTCGCGCTTCGGGCTCGTAGATGTAGTCCCACACTGTCTCCGGCGCGCCCAGGCGCTCTCCGGAGAGCGGCAGGAGCTGCTCGATCACCGGCTCCTGCTTCATCGTGTTGACGAAGCGGTTGTAGCCGATCAACAGGCGGTCGAAGCGCTCCGACATGTAGGCGTCGAGCATCACCTTGAGCGCGCCGATCAGCCGCTCCATGTGCGGGAAATCGCCGAGCTGCACGGCCTGCGAGACGATTTTCGCGCCGAGGCGCTGCATGAACCCCACGCCCTTGGAGCCGAGGGCACAGACATCGATTTCCTCGCCCTGCGCCTGCAAGCCCTTGTACTCGGAAAGCACCATGCGCAGGAGGTTCGTATTGAGCGCTCCGCACAACCCTTTGTCGGTGGTGACCACGATGATCCCGACGCGTTTCACGCTGTCGCGGTCCACCAGGAAGGGATGCCGGTACTCTGGGGTGGCGTGCGAGATATGCGCCGCGACGTTGCGGATCTTTTCGCCATAGGGGCGCGCGTGCCGCATGCGCTCCTGCGCCTTCCTCATCTTGGAGGCGGCGACCATCTCCATCGCCTTGGTGATCTTGCGGGTGTTTTGCACACTCCGGATCTTCAGCCTGATTTCTTTGGTGCCGGGCATGATTCAGGTCGGTCAGAAGCTGCCGTTCTTTTTCCAGTCCTCGATGGCGGCCTTGAGCGCCTTCTCGTCGTCGGCGGAGAGATCCTTCTTGTCCTCCATGGTCTTGACGAGCGCCGCGTACTTGCCCTTGAGGTAATCGCGCATCGACTTCTCCGCGCTCAACGCCTTCTTGACGTCGATGTCGTCGAAGTAGCCGTTGTTCACCGAGAACAGCGTGAGCGCCATCTCCCAGACCTGCAGCGGCTGGTACTGCGGCTGCTTCATCAGCTCGGTGACGACGCGGCCGCGGTCGAGCTGCTTGCGCGTGGCCTGGTCGAGGTCGGAGGCGAACTGCGCGAACGCGGCGAGCTCGCGGTACTGCGCGAGCGCGAGGCGCACGCCGCCGCCGGTGTCTTTCCTCTTCATGACCTTGGTCTGCGCGGCGCCGCCCACCCGCGACACCGAGATACCCGCGTTGATCGCGGGGCGGATGCCGGCGTTGAACAGATCCGTCTCCAGGAAGATCTGGCCGTCGGTGATCGAGATGACGTTGGTCGGCACGAAGGCGGTCACGTCGCCCGCCTGCGTCTCGATGATGGGCAGCGCGGTGAGCGAGCCGGTCTTGCCCTTCACTTTTCCGTTGGTGAAGCGCTCGACGTACTCCTCGTTCACGCGCGCGCCGCGCTCCAGCAGCCGCGAGTGCAGGTAGAACACGTCGCCCGGGTACGCCTCGCGGCCCGGCGGCCGGCGCAGGAGCAGCGACACCTGGCGGTAAGCCCAGGCCTGCTTGGTGAGGTCGTCGTAGATGATGAGCGCGTCCTGGCCGCGGTCGCGGAAGTATTCGCCCATGGTGCAGCCCGAGTAGGGCGCGATGTACTGCATGGCGGCAGACTCAGAGGCCGAAGCCGCGACGATGATGGTGTACGCCATCGCCCCGTGCTCCTCGAGCTTGCGCACCACGTTGGCGATGGTCGACGCTTTCTGACCGATCGCGACGTAGACGCAGAAGAGGTCCTTGCCCTTCTGGTTGATGATGGTGTCGACCGCCACCGCGGTCTTGCCGGTCTGGCGGTCGCCGATGATGAGCTCGCGCTGGCCGCGGCCGACCGGCACCATGGAGTCGATCGCTTTCAGCCCGGTCTGCACCGGCTGCGCCACCGACTTCCTCCACACCACGCCGGGCGCGACCTTCTCGATGACGTCGGTCTCCTTGGCGTTGATCGGCCCTTTGCCGTCGATCGGCTGGCCGAGCGAATTGACCACCCGCCCGAGGAGCTCGGGACCGATCGGCACCGACAGGATCTTGCCGGTGGTCTTGACGATGTCGCCCTCGGTAATGTGCTGGTACTCGCCCAAGATCACCGCGCCGACCGAGTCGCGCTCGAGGTTGAGCGCCAGGCCGAAGGTGTTCTTCGGGAACTCCAGCATCTCGCCCTGCATCACGTCCGAAAGGCCGTGGATGCGGCAGATGCCGTCGGTCACCGACACCACGGTGCCCTGCGTGCGCATGCGCGCGCCGGCGTCGAGGTTCTGGATGCGGCTCTTGATGAGCTCCGAGATTTCGGAAGGGTTGAGTTGCATGAAAGCTCCTTAAGCGTCTCGCTTCTTATGCTTTGAGTGCGGTCTCGAGCGCGGCAAGCTGGGCGCGCGCGGAGCCGTCGATCACCTTGTCGCCCAGCACGAGCTTCACGCCGCCGATCAGGTCCTTGTCGACATGGACCTGCGTGGTCACCTTGCGCCCGGTGCGCTTCTCGAGGCGGCTCTGCAGGTCGGCGACCTGCGCGGCGGAGAGCTCGAAGGCCGAATGCACCTGCGCCTCGACCACGCCCTCGCGCTCGTTCTTAAGCGCCTCGAACTGCGTCTGGATCTCGGGAAGCAGCTCCAGGCGGCCGTTGTCTGCCAGCACGCGGACGAAGTTCTCGCCCGCGCCGTCGAGCTTGCCGGAAAGCACGGCGATGAACATTCCGGCCACTTGCGCGGCGGAGAGGTTGGGGTCGGAGATCGCCTGGCGCATGCGCTCGTCGGCGGCGACCAGCGCGAGCGCGTGCAGCGTCTCGGACCATCTGCCGAGGGCGTGGTCGGCGTCGGCGAGCTTGAAGGCCGCTTCGGCGTACGGACGGGCTACGGTGCTGGGTTCCGCCATCGCTGTTTCAAAGTTGCTTCTTGATCGAGTCCAGGAGCTCGGCGTGCGCTTTCGCGTCGACCTCGCGCCGCAGGATCTTCTCTGCGCCCGCCACCGCGAGCGAGGCCACGTGGTCGCGCAGCTGCTCGCGCGCGCGCGTGAGCTCCTGCGCGATCTCGGCTTTCGCCGCCGCCTTCTCGCGGTTGCCCTCTTCCTTCGCCGAGTTGCGCGCCTCGTCGATCAGCTGCGCGGCCCGCTTTTCGGCCTGCGACAGGATCTCGGCGGCGCGGCCGCGCGCCTGCGCCAGCGCCTCCTCGGCCTGCCGCGTCGAGGTCTCGAGCGAGCGGCGCCCCTGCTCCGCCGCGGCGAGCCCGTCGGCGATGGTCTTCTGCCGCACCTCGATCGCCCGCAGCATGAACGGCCAGATGAGCTTCACCGTGAAGGCGATAAACAGCGCGAAGACCGCCGCCTGGGCAAACAGTGTCGCGGTGATGTTCATGGAACCTCGGCGGACGCCTAGCGGAACGCCGTTGCGAGCGGATTGGCGAAGGCAAAGAACATCGCGATGCCCAGGCCGATGATGAACGAGGCGTCGATCAGGCCGAGCAGCAGGAACACCTTGCCCTGGAGCGAGTTGGTGAGCTCCGGCTGGCGCGCGGCCGCCTCCAGGAAGCGGCTGCACATGATGCCCACGCCGATGCAGGCGCCGGCCGCGCCCAGGCCGATCATGAGGCCGACGCCGATCCCGGTGTAGGCCTGCACCATGGCGAGGAGTTGTAGCTTGTCCATTTGTGATTTTCCCTTTCGGAGCGAGTGACGAATTTGGCGTTAGTGGTGCTCGTGCGCCATCGACACGTACACGATGGTGAGCATCATGAAGATGTAGGCCTGCAGCACGACGATCAGGATGTGGAAGATGGCCCAGCCCAGTCCGAGGACCACCGTCGCGAGCCAGCCCAGCCCGTAGTCGCCCTGGAAGCTGTTCGCCGCCCACAGCCACAGCAGCAGGAACAGGATCTCGCCGGCGTACATGTTGCCGAACAGGCGCAGCGAGTGCGACAGCGTCTTCGACGTGTACTCGACCAGTTGGAACAGGAAGTTGGCCGGAATCAGCAGCGGATGCGAGCCGAACGGGGCGAAGAACAGCTCGTGCAGCCAGCCGCCCACGCCCTTCACCGCGACCGCGAACACGATCGTCAGGACCAGCACCGAGATCGACAGCGCGAATGTGGTGTTCACGTCCGCCGTGGGCACGTAGTGGAACCCGTGCTCGGAGATGTGGTGCGTGAGCTTGGCGACCAGGTCGGCGGGCAGGAAATCCATCGCGTTCATCAGCAGCACCCACACGAACACCGTCAGCGCGAGCGGCGCGACGAAGCGGTGGCGATCGCCGTGCTGAAAAATCCCCTTGGCCTGCTCGTCTACGAAATCGATCAGCAGCTCGACGAAAGCCTGGCGCCTGCCCGGCACGCCGGAGGTCGCGCTGCGCACCACCCACCAGATGAACCCCATGCCGATCAGGCCGAGCAGGATCGACACCGCGATCGAATCGACGTTGAGCGACCAGAAGCCGCCCTCGCCGAGCGGCTTGTTGAAGAAGCTGAGGTGATGCTGGATGTACTCCGACGGAGTGAGTTCGTTGCCTGCGGCCATCGTTGATTACGTCAGTATTTGCGCCCAGGGACCGGCGCCGAGACGCCGAACCTTACGCCCCCCGGGCGTCCGAGCAAATTGGACCAAGGTGCCATGCGGAATGGGTCAGTACTCGCGCACAAAGAACGCCATCGAAAAAATCAGCATCGTCGCGACAAACGCGCCGAGAACGACGGCAACCACCGCCTGTTCGTAGTTCGCGAGCACGAGCCACAGCAGGAGCAACGCGAGGCCGAGCTTGACCGCTTCGGCCCTCAGCGCGCCAGCTAGAACCCCCCCTGCGGACTTCGCGCTGCTCAGCGAAGCCACGAACGCGGACGCCAGGCCGGCGAGAATGCTGACGCCGCCGCCGGCGGCCGCCGATAGCGCGCCCGGCATGTCGGCCACGAGCCCCGCAACCAGGGCCATCACGGCCGTGGCTGCGACCTGCCACATGAGAACGGTGCGTATCGGTCTGCGCAAGGCGCGAAGCATGGCGTTGGCGTTTTCTGCGCCCGGTTTCGCGCCCGGCAAATCCGCAAAAGTATAACGCATCAACGCAGCTTTTTGAGCAGCTCCTCCAGGTGGTCGAGGCTCGAATAGTGAACGAGGAGCTTGCCGCTGCCCTTCTTCGCCGCCCGGATCTCGACCGTGGTGCCGAGACTTGCGGACAGCTCCTCTTCCAGGCGCTCGAGGTCGCGGTCGCGCTTCGGGGCGCCCTTCTGGGACGCCTTGCCGCGCACGCTCGATTGCACCAGGGCCTCGGCCTCGCGCACCGACAGGGCCTTCGCGGCGATGCGGTGCGCGGCCTCGATCTGGCGCGCGGGATCGAGCGCCAGCAGCGCGCGCGCGTGCCCCATGTCGAGCGCGCCTTCCATCACCATCTCCTGCACCGGCCGCGCGAGCTTCAGCAGCCGCAGCAGGTTCGTGGTGGCGGTGCGCGAGCGGCCGACGGCGTCGGCCGCCTGCTCGTGCGTCATCTTGAATTCGTCGATCAGGCGCTGAATCCCTGCCGCCTCCTCCATCGGGTTCAGGTTCTCGCGCTGAATGTTCTCGATCAGCGAAAGGGCGAGCGCCGCCTCGTCAGGCACGTCGCGCACCAGCACCGGGACCTCCTCCAGCCCCGCCATCTGCGCGGCGCGCCACCGGCGCTCTCCCGCGATGAGCTCGTAGCGCTCGCGGTCGACCGGCCTGACGAGCAGGGGCTGCATCAGGCCTTGCGAGCGGATCGACGCCGCAAGCTCCGCCAGCGCCTGCTGGTCCATCTTGGTCCTCGGCTGGTACTTGCCCGGGCGAATGCGTCCGACCGGAAGCGTCGCCAGCGTGTCGCGCGGCGCGGCGGTGTCGGTCCCGAGAAGCGCGTCCAGACCCCGGCCTAGTCCCTTAGGTTTCATCATGCGGCTTGTCCCTGAGCGAGAATTTCCGCGGCGAGCGCGAGATAGGCCTGCGCGCCCTTGGAGGCCGCGTCCCACAGCACCGCCGGTACCCCGTAGCTCGGCGCTTCGGCGAGGCGCACGTTGCGCGGCACCAGCGTGCGATAAACCTTGTCGCCGAAGTGCTGCTCGAGCTGCTGCGATACGTGCTGCGAGAGCGTGTTCCTCGGGTCGTACATGGTGCGCAGCAGGCCGGCGATTTCGAGCTGCGGGTTGAGGTTCGCGCGCACGCGCTTGATCGTGGACACGAGGTCCGACAGGCCCTCGAGCGCGTAGTACTCGCATTGCATCGGAATCAGTACTCGTTGCGCCGCGGTCAGCCCGTTCACCGTGAGCAGGCTGAGCGACGGCGGGCAGTCGATCAGCACGAAGTCGTATTCGGCGTCGACGCGCGCGAGCGCATCGCGCAGGCGGGTTTCGCGAGCGTCGAGCCCGACCAGCTCGATTTCCGCCCCGGCGAGCTCGCGATTGGCGGGAAGCAGGTCGAAGCCCGCGCGCTCGGGGCGCGCGCGCACGCTTTGCAGGTCCGCCAGGCCGACCAGCAGGTGGTACACCGTGCGCACGAGGTTGCGCTTGTCGACCCCGCTGCCCATGGTGGCGTTGCCCTGCGGGTCCAGGTCCACCAGCATCACGCGCCGCTCGGCTTGCGCCAGCGCGGCCGCGAGGTTCACGCTGGTGGTGGTCTTGCCCACGCCGCCTTTCTGGTTCACGACCGCCAGCACGCGCGCCACCTCAGCTCTCCACCGGACAGAGCACGAGATGGCGCTGTGCCTCGAGCAGCGGCACGCTCAGCGAAATGACGCGGCAGTCGCCGGCCTGCGGCGCCGCGCCGGTCATCGCCGCCAGCACGCCGCCGGAAGAGACCAGGTGCGCGCAGCGCGACCGGAACTGGGCCAGCCCGGCGAACGCACGCGCGATGACGAGCGCGAATCTCGGCTGCGGCATCCATTGCTCGACGCGCCCCGGATGCACGGCCACGTTCGAGAGCTCGAGCTCGATCGCCGCCTGACGCATGAAAGCCACCTTCTTTTCGCTCGCATCGTTCAGGGTGACGCGCCACCGCGGCCGCGCGAGCGCAATCGGAATGCCCGGCAGGCCCGCGCCAGCGCCCACGTCGGCAAGAGCGCCCTCTGCGGCAACCGGAAGGTGTGGCACCACGGCAAGACAGTCGAGCAGATGGTGGGTCACGACCTCAGCCGGATTGCGAATCGCCGTCAGGTTGTAGGTGCGGTTCCATTTCTCCAGCAGCGCCATGTATTGCATGAGCCGCGCCTCGGCGCCCTGCGGCAGCGCGAGCCCCAGCTCCGCCACGCCGCGGCGAAGCGCGTCCTCCGGCGTCATGCCGTCTTGTGCTCGGGAGTCCTGAAGCCTCGCTTCAGGTGCACCAGCAGCAGCGAAATCGCCGCCGGGGTGACACCGGAGATCCGCCCCGCCTGGCCGATGGTGCGCGGACGATGCCGGTTCAGCTTCTGCTGGACTTCCGCCGAAAGCCCCTTCACCTGGCCGTAGTCGAGATCGGCCGGCAGTTCCCGGCTCTCCATCTCTGCGTTGCGCTCGACCTCCGCGCGCTGGCGCTCGATGTACCCCTCGTACTTCGCCTGGATTTCGATCTGCTCGATCACCGCCGGGTCGAGCTCGGCTTCCGGCACGAGGCGGGCAAAAGACTCTTCGGGGCGGCGGAGAAGCTCGTAGATAGAGTGCTTTTGTTGAAAGCCTGCGCTTACATACGTAGACCGCAGACGCTGCGTTTCCTTTTCGATGGCCTCGCGTTTTCGGCAGTAGGCCGACCAGCGTGCGTCCTCGATCAGTCCGAGCCGCCGACCCGCCTCCGTGAGCCGCAGGTCCGCGTTGTCCTCTCTCAGCATGAGCCGATATTCGGCGCGGCTGGTGAACATGCGGTAAGGCTCGGAAACGCCGCGGGTCACCAGGTCGTCGACGAGGACGCCGATATAGGCTTGGTCGCGGCGCGGCGTCCATGGTTCGCGCCCAAGCGCCCGGCTCGCGGCGTTGACTCCGGCGAGCAGGCCTTGCGCCGCGGCTTCTTCGTAACCGGTGGTTCCGTTGATCTGCCCCGCGAAGAACAGCCCGTGAATGCTCTTCGTCTCGAGCGAATCGCGCAGGCTCCTCGGGTCGAAATAGTCGTACTCGATCGCGTACCCCGGGCGCACGATGTGCGCGCTCTCGAGGCCGCGGATCGAGCGTACGAGAGCGAGCTGCACGTCGAAAGGCAGGCTCGTCGAAATGCCGTTCGGATAGATCTCGTTCGTCGAGAGGCTCTCGGGCTCCAGGAAAATCTGGTGGCTCGTCTTGTCGGCGAAGCGGTGGATCTTGTCTTCGATCGACGGGCAGTACCGCGGGCCGACGCCCTGAATCACGCCCGTGAACATCGGCGAGCGGTCGAGCCCGGCCCGGATGATGTCGTGCGTGCGCTCGTTCGTGTGGGCGACCCAGCAGGGCATCTGGCGCGGGTGCATGCCGCGCGCGCCGACGAAGGAAAACACCGGCTCCGGAGCATCCCCAGGCTGGACGCCCATCACCGCGAATTCGATGCTGCGGGCGTCGAGGCGTGGTGGCGTGCCGGTCTTGAGCCGGCCGACCGGCAGCTTCAGCTCCCGCAAGCGGGCGGCCAGCGTAACAGCGGCGGGTTCTCCCGCGCGGCCGGCCGGATGGCGGTCCAACCCGACGTGGACCACCCCGGCGAGGAAGGTACCCGTAGTGAGCACCACCGAGGACGCCCGGAACTCCAAACCGAGCTGGGTCAGCACGCCGACCGCCCGATCGCCCTCCAGGATGATGTCGTCCACGGGTTGCTGAAACAGCGTCAGGCCGGGCTGGTTCTCCAGCCGACACCGGATGGCGTGCTTGTAGAGCAGCCGGTCAGCCTGGGCGCGCGTGGCACGGACTGCAGGACCCTTCGATGAATTCAGGGTGCGGAACTGGATACCAGCCTCGTCAGTAGCCAACGCCATGGCGCCGCCGAGCGCGTCGATTTCCTTGACGAGATGTCCCTTGCCGATGCCGCCGATGGAAGGATTGCACGACATCTGTCCGAGCGTTTCCACGCTATGCGTCAGGAGGAGGGTCTGGCAGCCCATCCTGGCGGCGGCGAGGGCGGCTTCCGTACCCGCATGGCCGCCGCCTACCACGATGACGTCGAATCGCTCTGGGAATCGCATCGGAAGGCCGCGCATTTTACGCGAGGGTTTCACGTGGAACCAGTCAGGGCGGTCAAAGCTGGTTGGTTCCACGTGAAACATACCGCTCATGCTGCATCGCAGCAGAAGCCCGTCGTGCGAGAATCGATCCCACCTTTCCGCGCCGCAGTGATTTCCCTCGCCCGCTACACCGCGCTGCTCGAGCCGCGCGACATGAAGCACGCTATTGCCGTTTCGGTGATCGGCCGTCTGCCGATCGGGATCACGGGACTCGCCATCCTGCTTCTCGTGCAGGGCGCCACCGATTCCTTCTCGAGGGGCGGGGCCGCCACCGCAGCCTACGTCATGGGGCTAGCCGCCGTCGCGCCCGCCGTCGGCCGCTTGATCGACAGGATCGGGCCCCGTTGGGCGCTGCTCGCCTGCAGCATCGCTTTCCCCGCGGCGCTACTCGGACTCGTCGCCGCGGTCCATGGCCGCTCCGACTCCGCTCTCACGCTCGCGCTTGCCGCTGCCGCAGGCGCGACCTTCCCGCCCATCACCGTGTGCATGCGGACCTACTTCAGGCAGCGGCTGAGCGAGGACGCGCTTCTCGCCACCGCCTATTCCCTCGAATCGGTGCTGATCGAGCTGATCTTCATCGTCGGCCCAATGCTGGTCGCGCTCTTCGTGGCTGCCGCGTCGCCTGCGGCAGCGGTGCTTTTCGCGGCCGCTTCCGGGTGCATCGGTACGCTGCTTTTCCTGCGCTCTCCGCCGCTACGCTCCTGGCGAATCGAGCCGCGTACCGCGACGAGCGCGCTCGGACCGCTCGGGCGACCCGGATTCCCGATCCTCATCGCGGTAATCCTGTGCTACTCGACCGCCTTCGGGCTGCTCGAAATCGGGATGACCGCGTACGCTACGGAAAGGGGCAATGCCGCGCTCGCTGGTGTCCTGCTTGGATTGATGAGCACAGGCAGTGCCCTCGGCGGAATCGCCTACGGTAGCAGAAGCTGGCACTTACCCTTGGCGCGCCAATTTTCGCTGATGCTCGCCTGTATGGGCACCGGACTGCTAGTCCTCGCATTGCCTTGGTCGCCCTGGCCCTTCGCCTTCTGGTCGCTCTTCGCCGGAGTGGTCATGGCGCCGGCGCTCATCGTTCAGTCGATGCTGGTGGCAAAAACGGCCCGGCCTGAAGAGATGACCGAGGCCTTTACATGGTCGGCGAGCGCGCTGCTCTGCGGGGTAGGGATCGGTTTTGCGGCCGGCGGCGGGTTGCTCGAGCACTTCCGCTCTCCGGCGGTACTGGCAGCCGGCGCGAGCGCCGCGCTGATCGCGGCTGCGGCTGCCGAGTTGCTACGCCGGGACTAGGCCGCCAATCTGCCGTGCATCTCGCCGCGGCGGGTTTCGAGCGCCTCGGGCAGGTGAGATCCGAGCTTGGCGAAAAGCTCGTCATGGGAGGCGAGCTCCTCTTTCCATGCCGCACGGTCGACCCGCGCAAGCTCGGCGTACTGCGCCGGGGTGAGCTTCGCCTCGATCCCGGTCCAGGTGAGGTCCTCGAATCGCGGCATGATGCCGAGCGGTGTCTGGACTCCCGCGGCATCGCCCTGGCAGCGCCGCGCGATCCACTGCAGCACGCGCATGTTCTCGCCGAAGCCCGGCCAGATGAACTTGCCGTGGGTATCGCGCCGGAACCAGTTGACCCGGAAGATCTTCGGCGCGCGGGCGAGGCCGCGGCCCACCTTCAGCCAGTGGCCGAAGTAGTCGCCCATGTTGTAGCCGCAGAAAGCAAGCATCGCCATCGGATCGCGCCTCACCACGCCGACTTTACCGGTGATCGCCGCGGTCGTCTCGGAACCGAGCGTCGCCGCCATGTACACGCCGTCTTCCCAGCTGGGTGCTTCGACGACGAGCGGCACCGTGGTGGAACGCCGTCCGCCGAACACGAAAGCCGAGATCGGCACGCCCGCAGGATCCTCCCAGTTCGGATCCATGGACGGACACTGCGAGGCGGGCACCGTGAAGCGCGCGTTGGGATGCGCCGCGAGCCGCCCTTTCTTGCCGTCCTCCGGCGTCCACTCCTTGCCTTGCCAGTCGATCAGCCGCGCGGGCGGCTGATCGGTCATTCCCTCCCACCACACATCGCCGTCGGGCGTCAGCGCGACGTTCGTGTAGATGACGTTGCTATGGAGCATCTTCATCGCGTTCGGATTGGTCTGCTCCGAGGTGCCCGGCGCCACGCCGAACAGGCCGTATTCCGGATTGATCGCGTAGAGGCGCCCGTCCTTGCCGGGCTTGATCCACGCGATGTCCTCGCCGATGGTGGTGACTTTCCACTCCGCGAACGCCGGCGGCGGGATCAGCATCGCCAGGTTGGTCTTGCCGCAGGCCGACGGGAACGCCGCCGCGACGTAGATCGTTTCGCCGCCCGGCGGCTGCATCCCCAGGATCAGCATGTGCTCGGCGAGCCAGCCTTCGTCGCGCGCCATCACCGAGGCGATGCGCAGCGCCAGGCATTTCTTGCCGAGAAGCGCGTTACCGCCGTAGCCGGAGCCGAACGACCAGATCTCGCGCGTCTCCGGAAAGTGCACGATCCACTTGTCCTGGTCGTTGCACGGCCAGGGCACGTCTTTCTGTCCCGGGGCGAGCGGCGCGCCGACGGAATGTACGCACGGGACGAATTCGCGGTCCTCGCCCAGCCACTCCGCGACCGCACGACCCATCCGGGTCATGACGCGCATGCTGACGACGACGTACGGGGAATCCGAGATCTCGACACCGATCTGCGCGATGTGCGAGCCGATCGGCCCCATCGAGAAGGGCATCACGTACATCGTGCGTCCGCGCATGCAGCCGTCGAAGAGGCGATTCAACGTGCGGCGCATCTCGACCGGATCGAGCCAGTTGTTCGTCGGACCCGCGTCCTCCCTGTTCTTGCTGCAGATGAACGTGCGGTCCTCCATGCGCGCCACGTCGCTGGGGTGCGAGCGCGCGAGATACGAGTTGGGCCGGCGCTTCTCGGAGAGCTTGGTGAAGGTGCCGGCGGCCACCAGCTCGGCGCAGAGGCGGTCGTATTCCGCTTCCGAACCGTCGCACCAGACGACGCGTTCGGGCTTGGTCAGGCGGGCGACTTCGGATACCCACTGGCGCAGGCCGCGGTGGCGAACCCACGCGGGAGCGTTCGACTGGTCGGCGGGGGCGGCGGCGGGTGCGTTCATTCGCATAGACTCCAGAAGCCAAACGGCCCAGCACAAAGCCGGGCCGACTCATGGTAACAACAGGAGCGCGATTCTATCACCGGGCACTTTGAGCCAAGCGGCGGCCCCGGCCGTCGCTTAGTACTAAAGTACTGGTTAAACATAGATTTAACGATTCGCAAAGCGTGCCCGCACGGCGCGCGCGGCGCGAAACACCGCTCCGGTCGTGGTGATGACCACCACCACCCGCAAGACGTGCGCCGCCGTCACGAGGGGCACGCCGAGCTGGAGGACCTTGGCGGTAATGCACATTTCCGCGATGCCGCCCGGCGCCATGGCGAGGATCATGCTCGGAACGGAGACGCCCGCGGCGAGACCGACGGCCCAGCCGCACGCCGCGGACACGAGCAAGGCCACGAGCACGCTCACCAGCACTGCCGTGACATAGCGGGGCGCGCTTTCGAGCGAGCGGCGCTCGAAGCGCGCGCCAAGCGCGCAGCCGAGCAACATCTGCGCCGGGCTGGTCAGCGCCGTGGGCAAGGACGAGAGCTCGACGCCGTTCACCGTGAGCGCGATCGTGGTGGCGAGCGGTCCGAAAAAGAACGCGTTCGGCATGCGCAACCGATTGAGCGCCAGGCCCGCCAGTCCTCCCACCGCGAGCAGCATGGCAAGCCCTGGCCAGCGCACGGGCACCGCGACCTGCACGTAGCTGTCCGCGCCATGCGCGCCGGAATAGGTCATCGCGAACGGCACCGCGATCACGACGATGAGCACGCGCAACGATTGCGCGAGCGCGATGCGGTCGACCCGCGCGTGGAAGCGCTCCCCCAGGATTGCCATCTCCACGGCACCGCCGGGAACGCTGGCGAAAAACGCGGTTCTCGCGTCGACGCCCGAGGCGCGGCTGAGCACCCAGCCGCCGAGCACGCCGAGGAAGATGGCGACGAGCGCCGCGGCGACCAGCACCCACCAGTGCTCGCCCACCTCGCGCCCGACCATCGGGGTGAAATAAAGGCCGAGCGCGGTTCCGATGACGATCTGGCCGACGGCACGCGCGCCGGGCGGGCTGCGCATTCCGGCGCCGGCGAAATTGCACGTCGCCATCGCGAGGAGCGGGCCCGTCATCCACGGCAGCGGCATCCTCAGCCAGGCAAACGCGCCGCCGACCGCCGCGCACAGCAGAAGCGCAAGCGCTGGATTCACCCAGCTGTCGCGCGCCGCCCTCACTTGCCGATGCAGAAGCGGCCGAAGATCTCGCCGAGCAGGTCGTCCGCGGTGAATTCGCCCGTAATGGCGCCGAGCGCGGCGTGCGCGAGGCGCAGCTCCTCGGCGAAGAGCTCCCACCGGTCGAGCTCGCGGCGCGCAAGGTCGATATGGCCGCGCGCGTTTTCGAGCGCACGCAAATGGCGCTCGCGCGCGAGGAACACCGACTCGCCGGTCGCGGACCAGCCGGCCGCCGCGAGGATCGCGGCGCGCAGTTCCTCGAGCCCCTGCCCGGTCTTGGCCGATACCGCGAGCGAGCCCTGCGGGCGCTCGAAACGCGGCGAGAGGTCGAGCTTGTTGTACACCACGATCCGCTCGGCCCGCGTCGCGACGCCGGGAAGCGGCTGCGCCGCTGCGCCCGCGTCCTCGACCATGACGACGAGATCAGCCTGCGCGAGCTCGCGACGCGTGCGCTCCACGCCGAGGCGCTCGAGCTCGTCGTCCGACTCGCGCAGCCCGGCGGTATCGACCAGCGTGAGCGGCACGCCTTCGATCTGGATCGGCTCGCGCAGCGCATCGCGCGTCGTGCCGGCGATCGGGGTGACGATCGCGCGCTCCGCGCCGGCCAGCCGGTTGAGCAGGCTCGACTTGCCGACGTTCGGGCGGCCGGCGAGCACCACGTGGATGCCGCTGCGCAGAAGGCTGCCCTCGCGGCTCTTGGCGAGGACCTGGTCGAGACTCTGCCTGATGGCCGCCAAGCGGGAAGCGGCGTCTGAACGGTGGACGGCGTCGAGCTCCTCCTCCGGGAAATCGAGCATGGCTTCGGTGAGCGCGCGCAGCTCGACCAGCCGCGAAGCGAGCGCGTGGATCGCGGCCGAAAACTCTCCGCTCAGGGAGCGCAGGGCAGCGCGCGCCGCCTGCTCGCTCGAGGCCTCGATCAGGTCGGCCACCGCTTCGGCCTGCGCCAGGTCGAGCTTGCCCTCGAGAAACGCGCGTCGCGTGAACTCCCCCGGCTCCGCGAGCCTCGCTCCGGCCTCGAGGCACGCGCGCAGCAGCGTGTGCATCACCACCGGGCCGCCGTGGCCGTGCAGTTCGAGCACGGCTTCCCCGGTATAGGAATTCGGCGCGGGAAAATAGAGCGCAAGGCCCTCGTCGATGGCCTCGCCGCGGGCGTCCCGGAAGCGCGCGAAATGCGCCTGCCGCGGCGGCGGCAGGCCGCCCACGATCCTGCTCGAGATCTCGGGCACGTTCGGCCCCGAGACCCGGACGACCCCGATGCCGCCGCGCCCCGCGGGGGTGGCGATCGCGGCGATGGTGTCGCGGCCTACTGGATCGGGATCGCGGCCAGGCCGCTCAGCGCTTGGCATGGGCAGGCTTGTCGCGGTCGAACATGCGCTGGATCTGCCACTGCTGAAGGATCGAGAGAATGTTGTTGACCAGCCAGTAGAGCACCAGGCCGGCGGGGAAGAAGAAGAAAAAGATGCTGAAGACGAACGGCATGAACTTCATGACCCGCGCCTGGACCGGATCCGGCGGCACCGGGTTCATCCTGGTCTGCAGCACCATGGTGGCGGTCATCAGGATCGGCAGCACATAGTAGGGATCGAGCGCGGCGAGGTCGTGGATCCAGAGCACGAATGGCGCGTTCCGCAGTTCGATCGCGGCGAGCAGCACCCAGTACAACGCGATGAACACCGGGATCTGGACCACGATCGGGAAGCAGCCGCCGAGCGGGTTGATCTTCTCGGTCTTGTAGAGCTCCATCATCGCCTGGTTCATCTTCTGGCGGTCGTGCGCGTACTGCTCGCGGATCTTGGTGAGGCGCGGCGTCACCAGCTTCATCTTGGCCATCGACTTGTAGCTCGCCGCGGAAAGCGGGAAGAACAGCAGCTTGACGGTCACTGTCAGCAGGATGATGGCGACGCCCCAGTTGCCGCTCAGGCTGTGGTACTGCTGCAGCAGCCAGAAGAGCGGCCAGGCGATGATCGCGAGCCACCCGTAGTCGACTACGAGGTCGAGCCCCGGCGCGGCCGCGCGCAGCCGCCGTTGCTCCTGCGGCCCGGCGTAAAGCGGCGCCGAGATTCGCGCCGACGCGCCCGGCGCGACGCTGGCGGGGAACATCAAGCGCCCGGCGTAGGTGCCGTCGGGGCGCTTCTCGGTGACGTAGTCGCGCGGCGTAGCCTCGGGAGGCAACCAAGCCGAGACGAAGTAGTGCTGCACGAAGGCGAGCCATCCGTTGTCGGCCTGCTTTACGTGCAGATCCGACTTGCCCTTGTCGAGGTCCGAGAGGTGAACCTTCTGGTACTTGTGCTCGTTCGTGTACACGCCGAAGCCGATGAAGCTCTGCGCGCCGAAGGTCGACGCCACGCTGTTCGTCGGCGTATCCGGCCTGCCGTCGTGGGTGAGCTGGAAATAGGCGTACGTCGAAGCGGCCGCCGCGCCAGCGTTGCGCAGCTCGAGCGCGACATCGATCACGTAGCTGTCGCGCTTGAAGGTGTAGGTCTTGGTGACTTCGAGGCCGTCCTTGCCGCTGGCCGAGAACTTGACCTCGATGGCATCGCGACCCGGAGCGAGGCTGCGCTCGCCGGCCTCTACGCGCCACAGGCTGCGGTGGTTGGGGCCGGCTTCTCCCGCGAGCCCGCTCTGCGCCTCGTAATGATGCTCGGCGCCGAGCAGCACGAAGGGCTTGCTCGGATCCCTCGAATCCTTGTGCTGAAGGAGCTCGACCCGCTTCAACGTGGCGCCCAGCGTATCGAGCTCGGCCACCACGAGATCGGTGGTGACGCGGATCGTCTCCCCCTTGGCCGACGCCTCGGCGCCCGGAACGGTGCTCGCCGCAGGCTTGGAGGCCGCTTCCGGCGCGGCAGGCTTCGGCGCAGGCACCCCCTGCTGCGCGGAGGGCGCCGTCGGCGCCGGGGCGGGGCGGCCCTGCTTGTTCCACGCCTCCCACAGCATCAGCAGCGAAAAGCTGAAGATGAAAAGCAGGATCAGTCTTTGAATATCCATCTTCACGTCACGGCACCGGATCGTAGCCGCCGGCGTGCCAGGGGCCGCAGCGGCAAAGTCGCCGCGCGCTCAGCAGGCCGCCGCGCCAGGTGCCGTGGCGCGTGAGCGCCTCGCAGGCGTAGTCGGAGCAACTCGGATGGAAACGGCAGGCGCGCGGCAGAAGCGGGCGCACGCACCACTGGTATGCCTTTACGACGCCAAGGAGAAGGCGAGCGCTCACGCGACGCTCAGCGTGGCGAAGATGCCGCGCAGCCGCGCGATCATGCCGGGGGAAGGCTTGACGCCGTAGGGCGGCCGCACCAGCAGGTCGACCGCGCCGAGCCGGTCCTGCTCGAGGCGAAATGCCTCGCGTATGCACCGCTTGATGCGGTTGCGCTCGCTTGCCCGGGCGGCATGCCTGCGCGTCACGAGCAGTCCCAGGCGCGGGGCGCCCGCATCACGGCTTTCCAGATAGAAGGTGTAGCCAGCCACTTTTTCTTGCCTGCCGTCGCGCAGCAGGCGTTCGAATTGCGCTTTTTGCGTGAGGCGCCGGCCAGCGCCGAGCCCGAAGCGCTTGACGCCCGCGGCTAGAGCCCGAGCCGCCGACGGCCGCGCGCGCGACGGTTGCGCAGCACCGCGCGCCCGCCTCGTGTGCCGCTGCGCACGAGAAAACCGTGGCGCCGCGCGCGCCGTGTCTTGGAGGGTTGGTAGGTCCGCTTCGTCGCCATCGCCGGTCCGAAAAAGGGCGGTATTAGAGCGCGCGCGTCAATGCATTGTCAAATAGGCGTACGCCTCGCTTGCGGCACGCTTGGCGCGCCGCGGCGCTGTGGATAACCCGGGGGCAAGAAGGTAAAATTCTCTCCTCGACCAGGCGAATCACCTGGGGCCTACCAACCGGGCCGACTACAAGATGCACAACCTCTGGGATGCCTGCCTGCGTCGCCTCGAGCAGGAGCTGCCCGCGCAACAATTCAACACCTGGATTCGGCCGCTAGCGCCGGAGGCCGACGGGGCTGCCGACACGCTGGTGCTGGCCGCGCCCAACCGCTTCGTGCTCGAGCTGGTGCGCGAGCGCTTCGCCGCCCGCATCGAGCGCCTCGCCACCGAGGCGAGCGGCCGCGAGCTCGGGCTGAGGCTGGTGCTCGCCCGCGCCCCCGAAATGCTGCCGCGCGCGGCGCAGGCGCCCGCGCGCGCCGGAGCCGAAGGCGCCCCGGCCGCGCCCGAGCGTGGCCGGCTCAACCGCGCTTTTACCTTCGACAGCTTCGTGACCGGCAAGGCGAACCAGCTCGCCCGCGCGGCCGCCATTCAGGTCGCCGAGAATCCCGGCATCTCCTACAACCCGCTGTTCATCTACGGCGGAGTAGGGCTGGGCAAGACCCACTTGCTGCAGGCGATCGGCAACCATCTCGCCGACGGCCGGCCGCAGGCGCGGATCCGCTACAGTCACGCCGAGCAGTATGTCACCGACGTAGTGCGCGCTTACCAGCAGAAATCCTTCGACGAGTTCAAGCGCTATTACCACTCCCTCGATCTGCTGCTCATCGACGACATCCAGTTCTTCTCGAACAAGGGCCGCACGCAGGAGGAGTTCTTCTACGCCTTCAACGCGCTGGTCGAGGCGCACAAGCAGATCGTCATCACCTGCGATACCTACCCCAAGGAGATCGCCGGCATGGAAGAGCGGCTGATCTCGCGCTTCGGCTGGGGGCTGACCGTGGCGATCGAGCCGCCGGAGCTCGAGATGCGCGTGGCGATCGTGCTGAAGAAGGCCGAGGCCGATTCGATTGCGCTGTCCGAGGACATCGCCTTCTTCATCGCCAAGCACATCCGGTCGAACGTGCGCGAGCTCGAGGGGGCGCTGAAGAAGGTGCTCGCCTTTGCCCGCTTCAATGCGCGCGAGCTCTCGCTCGACCTCGCCAAGGAAGCGCTGCGCGACATCCTGAACGTCGCGAGCCGCCAGGTGAGCGTGGAGGGAATCCAGAAGACCGTCGCCGAGTACTTCAAGATCAAGATCTCCGACATGCATTCGAAAAAGCGCAACCGCAACGTGGCCCGGCCGCGCCAGGTTGCCATGGCGCTCGCCAAGGACCTCACCCAGATGAGCCTGCCGGAGATCGGCGAGGCCTTCGGCAACCGCGACCACACCACGGTGCTGCATGCCTGCCGCACGATCGCCAGCCTGCGCAAGCAGGACACCGGGCTCAACCGCGACTACCTCATCCTCGAGCAGGTGCTCAAAGGATGAGGAAGCTGTGCGCGAAGACCGGACAAGCTGTGGGTAACTTGGCGGCGGGGCGAAAGGCGAAATTCTGTCCACAGCGCCGCACAGCGGCTCCACAGCTTGCCAAGGGGTCCGCACCAGCGCCAAGCCATTGGCCCGCAAGCGCGTTCACGCGTTACCCCGCGACGGCGGCGCCTCTATTACCTATTACTAGTTATTGATACAAAGGTAACGAACAAATGGTTCTGGTCAAAGCAAAGCGCGACGAGATCCTCGGGCCCCTTTCTGCGGTGAGCGGAATCATCGAGCGCCGACACACCCTGCCGATCCTGTCCAACGTGCTGATCGAGCGCGTCGGCGGCAAGCTTTCGTTCCTCGCCACCGACATCGAAATCCAGATCACCGCCAGGAGCGGCCTGGAGGCGGCCGCCGAATCGCATTCCATCACCGTCGGCGCCCGCAAGCTGCTGGACATTCTGCGAGCGCTGCCGGACTCGGCCGAGGTGATCCTGCAGCAGCAGGACAAGAAGCTCGTGGTCAAGGCGGGCCGGAGCCGGTTCTCGCTGCAAAGCCTGCCGGCCGAGGACTTCCCCAGACTCGCCAAGCCCTCCGGCGAGGCGGCGCACCTCAAGCTCGAGCAGAGGGCACTGCGGCGCCTGCTGTCGCTCGTGCAGTACGCCATGGCGCAGCAGGACATCCGCTATTACCTGAACGGGCTGCTCATGGTGGTCGAGGACCGCAGCCTGAAGCTCGTCGCGACCGACGGCCACCGGCTCGCGCTGGCGACCCTCAAGCTGGCGGCGGAGCTGCCGCGCCAGGAAGTCATCGTGCCGCGAAAGACGGTGCTCGAGCTGTCGAAGCTCCTCGCCGACAGCGACGAGGAAGTGAGCATCCAGCTTTCTTCCACCCAGGCCGCATTCAGTTTCGGCTCCGTCGAGCTCGTCTCGAAGCTGGTCGACGGCAAGTTCCCCGACTACACGCGCGTGATCCCTGCCCAGCACAAGAACCGGCTTCAGATCGAGCGCGAGCCGCTGCGCCAGGCGCTGCTGCGCGCCGCGATCCTGTCGAACGAGAAGTTCCGCGGGGTACGCTGGGTGCTGGGAGAAGGCAGCCTGAAGATCGTGTCATCCAACGCGGAGCAGGAGGAGGCGCACGAGGAGATGGAGGTCAAGTACTCCGGCGACGCGCTCGACATCGGCTTCAACGTCAACTACCTGCTCGACGTCCTGAACAACGTGCCCGGCGCCGAAATCGAGTGTGCCTTCGGCGACGCTTCCTCGAGCGCGCTGATCTCGTATGCCTCGGAGAAGGATTTCAAGTACGTCGTCATGCCGATGAGGATCTAGCGCCTTGTCCGAACAGGAAAAACCAGACCCGGGCAAACCCGAGGGCAGCGCCAAGCCGGAGGCGACTTCCTCCAAGCCGGAGGCGACCTCCGCTAAGCCGGAGGCGACCTCCGAGTACGGCTCGGACTCGATCAAGGTCCTGAAGGGCCTCGAAGCGGTGCGCAAGCGCCCCGGCATGTATATCGGCGACACCTCCGACGGCACCGGCCTGCACCACATGGTGTTCGAAGTCGTGGACAACGCGGTCGACGAGGCGCTCGCCGGTTTCTGCGACGAGATCGTGGTCACCATCCATACCGACAACTCGATCTCGGTGCTCGACAACGGCCGCGGCATCCCGACCGGGATCAAGGAAGACGACGAGGCCAAGCGCTCCGCAGCCGAGATTGTCATGACGGAGCTGCACGCGGGCGGCAAGTTCGACTCCAATTCGTACAAGGTCTCGGGCGGCCTGCACGGCGTCGGGGTGTCGGTGGTCAACGCGCTTTCGGAGTGGCTGCGCCTGACGGTCTGGCGCGACGGCCGGGTCCACCAGATGGAGTTCCGCAACGGCGCCGCCGCCGCGCCGCTGAAGGAAGCGGGCCGCACCGAGCGCCGCGGCACCGAGGTGCACTTCCTCGCCTCGCGCGAGACCTTCGGCTCGATCGACTATCACTACGACATCCTGGCGCGTCGCCTGCGCGAGCTCTCGTTCCTGAACAACGGCGTCAAGATCGTGCTCATCGACCAGCGCGCCGGCAAGGAGGAGAACTTCGCCTTCTCCGGCGGCGTCCAGGGATTCGTCGAGTACATGAATCGGGCGAAGAACGTGCTGCACCCGAACGTGTTCCATGGCCAGGGGGAGAAGGACGGAATCGCGGTCGAGGTGTCGATGCAGTGGAACGACTCCTATCAGGAGAGCGTCCTCTGCTTCACCAACAACATCCCGCAGAAGGACGGCGGCACGCATCTCACCGGCCTGCGCGCGGCGATGACGCGCGTGCTCAACAAGTACATCGAGGAAAACGAGATCGCGAAGAAGGCGAAGGTTGAAACCACCGGCGACGACATGCGCGAGGGGCTCGCCTGCGTGCTCTCGGTGAAGGTGCCGGAGCCGAAGTTCTCGTCGCAGACCAAGGAGAAGCTGGTGTCCTCCGAGGTGCGCCCGGTGGTAGAGGAGATCGTCGCCGAGCGGCTGCGCGAGTACCTCGACGAGCGCCCGGCGGACGCGCGCACCATCACCGTGAAGATCGTCGAGGCGGCTGCCGCGCGCGAGGCGGCGCGCAAGGCGCGCGAGATGACGCGCCGCAAGGGCGTGCTGGACGGCATGGGCCTGCCCGGCAAGCTCGCCGACTGCCAGGAGCGCGATCCGGCGCTGTGCGAGCTCTACCTGGTCGAGGGCGACTCGGCCGGCGGCTCCGCCAAGCAGGGGCGCGACCGCAAGTTCCAGGCGATCCTGCCGCTCAAAGGCAAGATCCTGAACGTGGAGCGCGCCCGCTTCGACAAGCTGCTCTCCTCGGCCGAGATCGCGACCCTGATCACGGCGCTGGGCTGCGGCATCGGCAAGGAGGAGTACAACGCCGACAAGCTGCGCTACCACCGCATCATCATCATGACCGACGCGGACGTCGACGGCTCGCATATCCGCACCCTGCTGCTCACGTTTTTCTATCGGCAGATGCCCGAGCTGGTGGAGCGCGGCCATATCTACATCGCCCAGCCGCCGCTCTACCGCGCCAAGCTCGGCAAGGAAGAGCGCTATCTCAAGGACGAGCACGAGCTGAACGAGTTCATGCTCAGGCAGGCGCTGGTCGACGCCGCCCTGCACCCGGGCGCGAGGCGCGAGGCCATCGCGGGCGATGCGCTCGCCCAGCTCGCGAAATCGTTCCTGCTGTCCGAGGCGGTCATCGGACGCGTTTCGCGACTGATCGACCGCGAGGTGCTGCTGGCGATCCTCGGTGGCGCCCAGATCGACCTTTCGCGGCGCGAGACCGCCGAGGCCTCGGCCGAGGCGCTCGAGGCGGCCATCGGCAGCGACGGGCTGGCCGTGGCGCCCCACTTCGACCAGAAGACCGAGCGCTACCAGGTGCGCATCGAGCGCACCCGCCACGGCAACGTGCGCATGACCGCGATCGACACCGAGTTCGTGCACTCAGGAGACTACGCCCAGATCCGCCAGACCGCCGAGATGCTGCGCGGCCTGATCGGCGCGGGCGCCTACGTGCAGCGCGGCGACAAGAAACAGCCGGTGCGCGACTTCGCGGAAGCGATGAAGTGGCTGCTGGGCGAGGTGGAGAAGGCCACCACGCTGCAGCGCTACAAGGGCCTGGGCGAGATGAACCCGGAGCAGCTCTGGGAAACCACCATGGACCCCGGGACGCGGCGCCTCCTCAAGGTCCAGATCGAGGACGGCATCGCCGCCGACGAGATCTTCACCAAGCTGATGGGCGACGAGGTGGAGCCGCGCCGGGCCTTCATCGAGTCGAACGCGCTCGGGGTGCGGAACCTCGACGTGTAGGCTTCTCCTCGGGCGTCTTGTCGGCTTTCTCCGGCTTGTCCGCCTTGTCCTTGGCGCGCGGCTGGAACTCGAAGCCGATCTTGCCGTCGGGCTGCTTGACGAGGAACGCCTTGAAGCGGCGCCCTTTCTTCGACACGAATCCGGTGAGCAGGTCGGTGCGGCCGGTTTCG
Source organism: Burkholderiales bacterium (assembly GCA_036406675.1). Taxonomy (GTDB): domain Bacteria; phylum Pseudomonadota; class Gammaproteobacteria; order Burkholderiales; family SG8-39; genus SCGC-AG-212-J23. Next base: position 20,705 of record DASXAO010000172.1, on the reverse strand, counting down.
AGCAGCTTCTTCATCTGCTCGCGCTCGATCGGCTGCTGCAGGATCATGCGGCCGGAGCGGAAATCGCAGCCGCGTTTGGGCCCCACGGCGTTTTCGCAGGTGTAGACCATCCCGTGCTCGAACACCCGGCCGCCGTCCTTGGGGCATACGCCGAGCGGTTCCTGCCCGCTGAAGTCCGGCGCCTCCGCGCTCTCGCCTGAAGCCTGGCCGAAGTCGAACTCGGGGCGCAGCTCGTCGTTCAATTTCACGACCGCGGCGAACGGCTTGCCCATTTTGCTGCGAAAGCCGGTTAGCGGGCCGATCGAGCGCTTCTTGATCAGCTCGGCGATCTCGTCCGCCGACCACTCGCGCCCGGACACCACCTTCCAGATCGAGAAGTCGCACTTCTGGCACTGGAATTTGCGGTAGTTCTCCTGTACTTCGCCGCCGCACTTCGGGCACGGCGCCCGCACGGTGGCGAACACCGTGTCGGGGATGTCGCCGTCCTTGATGATCGCGACGACCTTGCGCACGAGTTCGGAGATATGCTCCATGAACTCTTCGCGCGTGAAACTGCCCGCCTCGATCAGCTTGAGCTTGTGCTCCCATTCGCCGGTGAGCTCGGGGGAGGCGAGCTCGGGGATGGTCATCACGTGCAGCGCGAAGAGAAGTGAGAAGGCCTTGGGCGTCGGCACCAGCTCGCGCCCCTCGCGGTGCACGTACTCTTCCCGGATGAGTCCTTCGATGATGGCGGCGCGCGTCGCCGGCGTGCCCAGGCCCTTGGCGCCCATGGCCTCGCGCAGCTCGTCGTCCTCGACCAGCTTGCCCGCGCCTTCCATCGCCGAGAGCAGCGTCGCCTCGGTGTAGCGCGGCGGCGGCTTGGTCTGGTTCGCCTGCGCGGCGACCTCCAGCACCTTCACCTTCTCGTTGCCCTCGATCGGCGGCAGGTTCTCGTTCTCCTCGCCGCCGCTGCGGCCGTAGACCGCCAGCCAGCCGGGATTCTGCAGAACCTTCCCCTCGGTCTTGAAGTGGTGCTCGCCAACGCGCGTGATGCGCGTGGTCTGCAGGAATTCCGCCGCCGGGTAGAACACGGCGAGGAACCGGCGCACCACGAAGTCGTACAGTTTCTGCTCCGCCTCATTCAGGTGCTTGGGCACCTGCAGCGTCGGGATGATGGCGAAGTGGTCCGAGATCTTGCTGTTGTCGAAGATCCGCTTGTTCGGCTTCACCCAGCCCTGCTTCTGGATCTGTTTCGCGAAGGCGGCGTACTCGCGCAGGTCGGTGAGCGAGTCCAGGGTCTTCTTGACCGTGGCGACATAGTCCTCGGGCAGCGCGCGCGAATCGGTGCGCGGATAGGTAAGGACCTTGTGGCGCTCGTAAAGCGCCTGCGCCAGGGACAGCGTCATGCGGGCGGGAAATCCGAAGCGCGCATTGGCCTCGCGCTGCAGGCTGGTGAGATCGAACAACGGCGGCGAGATCTGGGTAGTCGGCTTGGACTCCTCGCTTGCGGCGCCGGTCTTTCCACGACAGGCGGAGACGACCGCCTCGGCCGTCGCCGCGCTCCACAGCCGCTCGGCCTTGCGCTCCGCGTCGTCATCCTTCTTGAACTTGGGATCGAACCAGCGGCCGGGATACTCGCCGGCGTGCGCGCCAAACTTCGCGTGCACCTCCCAGTAGTCCTTCGGCGCGAAAGCGCGGATCTTCTCCTCGCGCTCGACCAGGATGGCGAGCGTCGGCGTCTGCACCCGGCCGACGGTGGTGAGATAGAAACCGCCTTCTTTCGAGTTGAACGCGGTCATCGCGCGGGTGCCGTTGATTCCGACCAGCCAGTCGGCTTCCGAGCGGCACTTGGCGGCATCGGCGAGCGGCAGCATCGCCTTGTCCGCGCGCAGGTCCTCGAACCCGTCGCGGATCGACTGCTGCGTCATCGATTGCAGCCAAAGTCGCTCGACCGGCTTCTTGGCCTTGGCATGCTGCACGATGTAGCGGAAGATCAGCTCGCCTTCGCGTCCGGCGTCGCAGGCGTTGACCAGGCCGACGATGTCCTTGCGCTTCATCAGGCGCAGCAGGAGGTTCAGCCGGTTCTCGTTTTTCTCGATCGGCGCGAGGTCGAAATGCGGCGGGATGAGCGGCAGCCGCGCGAACGACCACTTGCCCTTCTTGACGTCGTACTTCTCCGGAACGGCCAGCTCGAGCAGGTGCCCCACCGCCGACGACAGGACGTACTCGTCGCCCTCGAAATAGTCGCCCTTGCGCGTGAAGCCGCCGAGCGCACGCGCGATGTCGGCCGCGACCGACGGTTTCTCCGCAATGATGAGTTTCTTGCCCATGCCGCGAAAGGCGGCAGATGATAAGTGCAAACGAGCACCGGCTCAACCACCGGCGCGTCGCGGCGAAAAGCGCGCTAGCTCGCGACCCGCGCGCGCGGCGCGCTGAAGAGGTCCTCCGCCATGAGGCGGCTCGCCGCCGTCTGCTGATTCCACATCACCATCAGCACGATGAGCTTGAGCTGCTCCAGCGTCAACGCCTCGCCCGATGCCGCGAGCGAGCGCTCGATCACCAGCTCGCGGGTTTGCGGATTGAGGATCCCGGAGTGCTCGAGCGTCATGAGAAAGCCCCGGCATTGAGCGTCGAGCTTCGCGATCTCGCGCGCGGCGAACGCGCGGAACGATCGCTTCGCGTCGGGCAGGCTGGTGAGGCCGGCGTGCGGCGCGGTGAGCACGCCGGCGAGCCAGTGCAGCGCTTCGCTGATGTCGGAATCCTCGAACCCGGCCGCGGACAGCTTCTTCGCGACGCGGTCGGCTTCGTGCGCCACTTCGGCCTGCTGGCAGTTCTCGAACACGTAGACGAGGATGTCGTACATAGGCGCTCCCTTCTTGTTAACGTTGCACTGGGGATTGGGTTTACCGGCGCTCCCCCATCTCGAGGCGCTGGTACAGGCCGCCGGGAAGCGACGCCACGCGGCCGTCGAGCTCCAGCCGCAGGAGCTGGGAGGCCACCTGCTCGGCCGAGAGCCCGGCGCGCGAGCACAGGGAGTCCACGTCGACCGGATCGTGGCCCATGTGCTGGAGCAGCGCAGCCTCCGCCGCGGCCGGCTCGCCCTCGGATGCCGGTTCGCGCGCCGCCGCCACGGTCGAGGCAAAGCCGCTCGGCCGAAAGCCCGCGAGCTCGGAGAGAACGTCCTCCGCCGATTCGACCAGCTTCGCACCCGACTTGATCAGGGCGTGGCAGCCCTTGGACAGCGGCGAGTGGATCGAGCCGGGAATCGCGAACACTTCGCGACCCTGCTCCGCGGCGGCGCGGGCGGTGATGAGAGAGCCGGAGGCGAGCGCCGCCTCGACCACCAGGCAGCCCTGCGCCAGGCCGCTGATCAGTCGGTTGCGGCGCGGGAAGTGATGTGCCGCGGGCGGGGTGCCGGGCGGGAATTCCGAAAGCAGGAGGCCGCGGCTCGCCACCTCTGCCGCGAGCGCGGCGTTGCGCAGCGGATAAGCGATGTCGATCCCCGTGCCAAGGACCGCGATCGTGCTGCTCGCACCGGCAAGGCCTCCGCGATGGGCGGCGGCGTCGACGCCGAGCGCTAGACCCGAAACGATCGTGAGCCCGGCCTCGCTCAGCGCGCGCGCGAAGCTCTCCGCATTGCGCTCGCCCTGGGCACTCGGGTTGCGGCTTCCGACCACGGCGAGGGCCGGGCGCGAGGCGAGCTCGATGCGACCCGCGGCGTACAGCAATGCCGGCGGATCGGCGATCTCGAGCAGGGCGCGCGGATAGGCTTCGTCGGCGAGCGTGACGATCGCGTGGCCGGGCGTCTGCGCCCACTGCAGGCTGCGCTCGACCGCCTCGCGCACCGCGGAGGAATCGAGCGCGCCGAGAGCCTCGGCCGACGCGAATGCCGCCAGCTCGGAACGCTTTTTCTGGAGGACGACCTGCGGCAGACCGAACTGCTTGAGCATGGCGCGCAAACTTGCGGCGCCGAGCCCGGGTGTGAGCGTGAGCTGCAGCCAGCTCGCCAGCCCGGGGTCTTGCGTCATGCCGCCTTACGGGGTGCGTACCACATCGAGCGGGCTGATGGGCCTCGTGACGTGCATGACCAGCGCGTAGGATACCCGGTCGAAGACGCGAAACACAAACGAAAGCCCGGCGCGCTCCTCGGGCAGCTTGATAAGCGCATCGGCGGCGCTGGCCGCTTTGGTGGTGTCGCGCACCACGCCGCCGAGCGAGTAGAGCGCGAGCACGTGGCCGACCTCGACTCCGTCGGCGCGACCGCGATTGATGGCGATGATCTGGAGCGGTCCGGCTTCGCCGACGCGTCCGACGCTGCCGTAGATCTTCATGACGCGCCCGCGCAGTTGCGCCGCCGGCGCATGGGGCGCGTAGCTCATCGCCGCAGGCGGGCCGGCGGAGACGAGCTTGTCGCCGGCATTGACTTCCTGCACCGCGCTCGTCAGCACCACCGTGGCAGGATTCCCGGCGCGCGTCACCTGGGCCGTGCCAAGGTAGATGGCTTCGTACGCGAGGGTGCGCTCGGTATCCGGATCGACGAGCGGCGCGCCCTGCCGAAAGACGTACCAAGTCTCTTCCCCGGCTTCCGCGATGCCGCGTACGTAGGCGGTATTACCGGCGGAGAGGATGACGCGGTCCTTCTCGGTCGCCACGATGGTCGGCGCCTTGTCGAGCCCGCCGGGCTCGATGACGAGGGGTCTCGAGAGGAAGGGCTCGATCGCCGACGGCGGAATGCTCGGAATCTCCTGCTCCGAGAGCGACTCGGCGCGCACGCGCGGCGCGAGCCGGCTCGTGCCGCTCGGCGGCGCCCCGGATGCCATTCCGGAGGGCGCACCCGACTGAGCACCGGAAGGCGCACCCGACTGGGCGCCGGAAGGGGCTCCGGCGACCGATAGCGTGCCGCGGGCACGATCGAGCAGCAGCACCATCCCGGGGTAGATCAAGTGCGGGTTCTGGATCTGCTCGCGGTTCATTCCCCAGAGCTCCGGCCAGCGCCAAGGAGAATCGGTGTAACGCGTGGAAATGCCCCAGAGGGTGTCGCCGGGCACCACCACGTAGCGGTCAGGCGCGTCCGGCTTGATCACGAGCGGCGCGCTTGGCGCCTGCGCCCAGGCGCTAGCCGCCCAGGCGGAGACGACGAAGAAAATGAGCGCTGTGATAGACTTACGGAACTGCTGGACCATGGCGACCCCGTCCCTTTTGCGGCATCCTGGACCGGCTGGACCGGCTGGAATTTTTGTTTGTCGACCCCAAGTAGTACCCTAAGTACTGATATCCAAAGGCCGAATAGTTTATATGTTGCGTTAGATTGTCCATATAATCTATTCAATTAGCAAGCGAATTTGTCCCGCGAATTTGTCCTCAGATGGCTGTTTTGAACATACTGCGGTACCCCGACGCCCGGCTCCACAAGCAAGCCGCCCCGATCACGGTCTTCGATGACGCCCTGAAGAAGCTCGTGGCCGACATGACCGAGACCATGTACGCCGCCCCCGGCATCGGCCTCGCCGCCACCCAGGTCGATGTCCACAAGCAGGTCATCGTGGTCGACGTCTCGGAGCGGCGTGACTCCCTCGTGGTCCTCGTGAACCCCGAGATCGTGGAGGCGGTGGGCGTGTCCGACATCGAGGAGGGCTGCCTCTCGGTGCCGACCATCTACGAGCTGGTGGAGCGTGCCGAGCGCGTCAAGGTTCGCGCCTATGACCAGAACGGCAATGCCTTCACGCTCGAGGCCCAGGGGCTGCTCGCGGTGTGCATCCAGCACGAGATGGATCATCTGAAGGGCAAGGTCTTCATCGAATACTTGTCGCAGCTCAAGCAGCAGCGCATTCGCGCGAAGCTCGCCAAGCAGCTGCGCAAGACAGCCTGATCGCGCTTTCCTGCGCCTCGTCTTTGCCGGCACGCCCGAGTTCGCGGAACGGGCGTTGGCTCGGCTGCTCGCCGCGGGGCATGAGGTCGTTCTCGCACTGACGCAGCCCGACCGTCCCGCCGGACGCGGGTTGCGGTCGAGCTCAAGCCCCGTGAAGCGTCTTGCCGCGGCGCGCGGCATCGAAGTGCTTCAACCCGAAAGCTTGCAGCGCTCCGACGCGGTCGAGCGCGTGCGTGCCGCGCGACCGGACGCTCTCGTGGTCGCCGCCTACGGACTCATCCTGCCGCAGCCGCTGCTCGACGCCGGCCGTCACGGGGCCCTCAACATTCATGCTTCGCTGCTTCCGCGCTGGCGTGGCGCCGCGCCCATTCAGCGGGCACTCTTGGCCGGCGACTTGGAAACCGGAATCTCCATCATGCAAATGGACGCCGGACTGGACACCGGCCCGGTCCTGAAGCAAGCGCGGACGCCGATCGAGACCGCTGACGACGCGGGGACCCTGCATGATCGATTGGCCGCGATCGGGGCCGACCTCATCATCGAGGCGCTGCGGGACGTGGAGTCTGGCGCAGCCCCGGAGCCACAGTCGAAGCTAGGGGTTACTTACGCCCGGAAGATCGAAAAGCTTGAGGCTCGGCTGGACTGGAGCCGTCCTGCGGTAGAGCTCGAACGCACCGTGCGCGCCTTTCGGCCGGCGCCGGGCGCGTCGACCCGCGTCGACGGTGCGGAGCTCAAGATCTGGCGGGCCCGGATCGCCGATCGCTCGCGCCTCGCGCCGGGGGAGGTGGGCGAAGGCTTGATCGTCGGTTGCGGCGACGGCGCGCTCGGGATCCTCGAGCTGCAGCGCGCGGGCGGCAGGCGGCTCAGTGCCGCCGAATTTCTGCGCGGCCATCCCTTGCCGGCAGGCGCCCGGTTCGAATGAAGGGCGCGGCCGCCCTGGCGCCCGCGCTGCGCGACGCCGCCCGGCTGGTGGCGCGGGTCGCTTCCGGCCGCAGTCTCGCCGATCAGTTCAGCCGCAACGCCGAAGGAAGCGAGACCTCGCGCGCTGCCCTTCTCGACCTCACCCACGGGACGCTGCGGCGCTTCGGTCTGGTCCAAGCAATCGTCGCCGCGCTCTCGCGACGCGGCCCGCCAGACCCGCTCGTACAAGCGCTCCTGTGGTGCGCCTTCTACGCGCTGCAATCCGGGCGCTACGCCGAGTACACGGTCGTCGACCAGGCTGTTCGCGCCTGCGCGCTGCTCGAGCGGTGGCCGGCCAAGGACTACGTGAACGGGTTGCTGCGCACGTACCTTAGAAGCCGCGAGACGCTGGAAGCGCGGCTGCGAGCAGACCAGGAAGCGCGTTACCAGCACCCGCAATGGTGGATCGATCTCGTGCGCGACGCGTATCCCGAACGCTGGGAGGAGATCCTCGCCGCCGGCAACGCGCATCCGCCGATGACGTTGCGCGTGAACACGCGCCGCGTCGCCCCAGCGGATTACCTGGCGCGGCTCGCAGAGTCGGGGATCGCCGCGAACGCGATCGGAGGCGCGTCGCTCCTCCTCGAGAAGCCCGTGCCGGTGGAGCGCCTCCCGGGCTTCGCCCGCGGCGACGCTTCAGTCCAGGACGCAGGCGCGCAGCGTGCAGCGGCCCTCCTCGACCTCTCGCCGGGGCTGCGCGTGCTCGACGCGTGCGCCGGCCCGGGCGGGAAAAGCGCTCATATGCTCGAGTGCGCCGACGTCGCGCTCATCGCTCTCGACGCGGACGCGGCGCGTTGCGAGCGCGTGGCGCGCACCCTCGAGCGGCTGTCGCTGAACGCCGAGGTGCGGGCGGCCGACTGCACGCGGCCGCAGGACTGGTGGGATGGCGCGCCGTTCGACCGCATTCTCGCCGACGTGCCCTGCACGGCCTCGGGTGTCGCGCGGCGCCATCCCGATCTCAAATGGCTGCGTCGCGCCGGCGACGCGCCGGCGTTCGCGACTCGCCAGGCGGCGATCCTGGACGCGCTTTGGCAGGTGCTCGCAGCGGATGGTAAATTGCTGTATGTCACCTGCTCGGTATTTCCGCAGGAGAACCAGCAAGTGGTGCAGGCATTCCTCGCACGCACGCGAGGCGCGCGGTCCCTGCCGTTGCCCGACGGCGGGGACGGCCAGTGGCTGCCGGGCCCCCGGCACGACGGGTTTTTCTACGCCCTGATCCAAAAACAAGCCTGACGCGGTGCGCCGCATCGCCTTCCTCGCGAGATTCGCCCTGCTCCTCGCGTCGCTCGCCGCGGGCGCCGCGCGCGCCGACGACATCGAGGTGCGCGGCGTCGCGCTGCGGGCGACCGAGGAAGGCCTGATGCTCGACGCCGACTTCGCGTTCCAGCTCACGCCGCGGCTCGCCGAGGTGGTGGCCAACGGCGTGCCGATCTATTTCCGGGTCGAGTTCGAGCTGATCCGCCGGCGCTGGTACTGGTTCGACGACACGACCGCCGTGCGCCGTCTACAGGTGCGCCTGTCCTATCATGCGCTGTCGCGGCAGTACCGCCTGTCGACCGGGCTGCTGCAGCAGAACTTCTCGACGCTGGAGGAAGCGCTCAACGTGCTGAAGCGCGTTCGCAACTGGCTGGTGGTCGAGCGCAGCGTCCCGCTCTCGGGCGACTACGAGGCGGCGTTGCGCATGCGGCACGACGTCTCGCTGCTGCCCAAGCCGTTCCAGCTCTCCGCGCTCACCGCGCGCGACCTGCACCTCGATTCGGCGTGGTACCGCTTTACCGTGCGCGCGCTCGAGCAGGCGCCGGCGCCCGTGGAGAGCCGCGACCTGCAGGGAGCGCCGCCGCGATGAAGTGGGTGCTGATCGTCGGCGGCGTGGTGGCGGCGCTGGGCCTCTTCCTGCTCGCCACCGCAAGCAGCGACACCGCGGTGCTCGAGCGGCAGTATCCGCTCGTTCTCGGGCTGAACGCGGCGCTTGCCGCGCTGCTGGCCGCGCTCGTCGTATACCAGGTCGTCGCGATCGTGCGGCGCTATCGGGCAAGGGTTTTCGGCACGCGGCTGACGCTGCGCCTGCTGGCGCGCTTCGCCGCGCTCGCGGTCGTGCCGGGAGTCATCGTCTATGCCGTGTCGGTCCAGTTCCTCACGCGCTCGATCGAGTCGTGGTTCGACGTCAAGGTCGATGCCGCGCTCGAGGGCGGGATCAACCTCGCCCAGCAGGCGATCGACCAGATGATGCTCGAGCTCCAGGGCAAGGCGCAGGCGATGGCGCTCGAGCTGGCCGAGCGCTCGGAGCCGCAGCTGCCGGCGCGCCTCGAGCGCCTGCGCAGCCAGGCGGGCGTGGCCGACGCGGTGGTCGTGACCGCGAGCGGGCGCGTGATCGCGAGCGCGAGCGACGACGTCACCCGCCTCGTGCCCGAGCTGCCGAGCCGCGACATGCTGCGCCAGGCACGCGCCAACCGCGGCTACACCACGATGGATTCGGTCGCAGGTCGGCCGCTGTCGCTGCGCGTGGTCCTGCCGCTCGGCGCCCGCGGTCTGGCGGAGGAAGCGCGCTTTCTCCAGCTGCGCAACACCGTCCCGCTGCAGTTCGGCCGCAGCGCCGAGGCGGTCGAAAGCGCCTACCGCGACTACCGCGAGCTCGCGATCTCGCGCGACGGGCTCAAGCGCATTTACGTCGTCACGCTGAGCTTCGCGCTGCTGATGGCGCTGTTCGTCGCGGTCGCCGTGGCCGCCACGCAGTCGAACCTGCTCGCCGAGCCGCTCGCCAACCTGGCCCAGGCCACTCAGGCGGTGGCCCGGGGCGATTTCTCGCGCCAGGCCCCGGTGACCAGCCGCGACGAGCTCGGCGTGCTCACCGAGTCTTTCAACTCGATGACGCGCCAGCTCGAGGACGCGCGCCGCGGGGTCGAATCCAACCGCGCTGCGCTGGAGGCGGCCAAGGCGCACCTCGAGAGCATCCTGGCCAACCTGTCGGCGGGCGTGCTGGTGTACGACCACGAGCTGGGACTGACGATCTCGAATCGCGGTGCGCGCGCGATCCTCGGCGCGGAGCTCGAGGCCTTCGCCGAGCGCATGCGCGAGCGCTGCGTCGAGCACGGCGCCAGGGACTGGCAGCTGGACCTCGCCCTGAGGGACGGGAAGACGGTGCACGCGCGCGGCGCACGTCTGCCGCTCGCCACCGGCGGCGGCTATGTGGTGGTGTTCGACGACATCACCCAGCTTATCCAGGCGCAGCGCGCGACCGCCTGGGCCGAGGTCGCGCGGCGCCTCGCGCACGAGATCAAGAACCCCTTGACCCCGATCCAGCTTTCGGCCGAGCGGCTGGAAGTGAAGCTGGGAGAACGTCTCGCGCGCGAGGACGCCGAAACGCTGCGCCGGGCGACCGGCACCATCGTGAGCCAGGTGGCGGCGCTCAAGGCGATGGTCGACGATTTCCGGCATTACGCGCGCCTGCCCGCGCCCGCGCCCGCGCGGCTGGACCTCAACAACCTGGTGTCCGACGTTCTGGCGCTGTATGAAAATTCCGCGGTGCCGATCGTGAAGCGCCTCGCCGAAGCCCTCCCGGCGGTCTGGGCCGACGGCGCGCAAATCCGCCAGGTGATCCACAACCTGGTTCAGAACGCGCAGGACTCGTTGGAGAATACGGGGGCGCGCGGCGCGGCGGGGTCGATCGAGGTCCGCACGGAGCTCGCGGGCGACAAGGTGCGCCTCGCCGTGAGCGACAACGGCGGCGGCTTTCCGGAGGAGCTGATGGCGCGGATCTTCGAGCCTTACGTCACCACCAAGCCGCGCGGCACCGGTCTGGGGCTCGCCATCGTGAAGAAGATCGTGGATGAGCATCACGGCAGCGTGGCGATCGAGAACCGCCCGACGCGGGGCGCATCGGTCAGCGTGCTGCTGCCGCTGGCGAAGGCTGCATAGACATGGCACAGATCCTGGTAGTCGACGACGAGATAGGCATCCGCGAGCTGCTGTCGGAAATCCTGGCCGACGAGGGCCACCAGGTCATGCTCGCCGAGAGCGCAGGCGATGCGCGTCGCCTGCGCGAGCGCGGCCGGCCCGACCTCGTGCTGCTCGACATCTGGATGCCCGACACCGACGGCATCACGCTGCTGAAGGAATGGGCGGCGAGCGGCCAGCTCACCATGCCGGTGGTGATGATGTCGGGCCATGCCACCATCGAGACCGCGGTCGAGGCCACGCGGATCGGCGCGCTCGACTTCCTGGAGAAGCCCGTGGCGCTGCAGCGCCTGCTTGCGACCGTGAAGCGTGCGCTGCGCAGCCCGGAGGCGGCCGCGGCGCCGCAGCTCGCGCTTTCCGCGCTCGGCCGCTCGCCGGCGCTGGCCGACGCGAAGAAGCGGCTCGCGCAGCTCGCGCAGGCGGCGGCGCCGCTCCTGCTGCGGGGCGAGCGCGGCATGCGGCCGGAGCTGTTCGCCCGGCTCCTCGCCGCGCCGAGCGCGCCGTTCCTGTCCGGAGCGGAGCTCCTGGCGGAGCCGCCCTCGGAGCTCCTCGCCAAGGCGACCGGCGGGATCCTGTTCTTTCCCGACCTCGGGCGGCTGGCGCGGGGCGAGCAGCGCAGCCTCGAATTCCTGCTGACGCGCGCCGAGAAGCACAAGGTCCGCCTGGTGTCGTTTTCTCCGCTCGACGTGAAGAGCCTGGCCGAGAAGCACGATTTCGATCCCGACCTGGGGGCGCGGCTCTCCGAGCTCACGCTGCGCCTGCCGGCGCTGCGCGAGTTCGCCGAGGACGTGCCGGACCTGGCCTCGCTGATGCTCGCGCAGATGGTGGAGGCGCGCGCCTGCCCGCAGCGGCGCCTCTCGATAGCGTCGCTGAACGCGCTGCGCCACCATGTCTGGCCCGGCAATCTGACCGAGCTCGAGGGCGTGGTGAAGGACCTGGCGCTGAGCTCGCTCGACGAGGAGATCCAGCTCGACGACGTGGAGCGGGTGCTGGCGGGGCGCGCGGTGCCGGGCGCGCTGCCCGAAGTCCTGCTCGATCGGCCCTACCGCGAGGCGCGCGAGGCGTTCGAGCGGGTCTACTTCGAGCACCTGCTCTCCCGTGAGCACGGCAGCATGTCGCGCGTGGCGGAGCGCTCGGGCCTCGAGCGCACCCATCTCTACCGCAAGCTCAAGGCGCTCGGGCTGCCGGTCGGACGCCGCGAGGAATGAAGATCGTGATCCTGGGGGCCGGGCAGGTCGGCGGCTCGGTCGCCGAGAGCCTGGTCTCCGAGGCGAACGACATCACCGTGGTCGATATCGAGCCGCAGCGCTTGCGCACGCTGCAGGAACGCCTCGACCTGCGCACCGTCTTGGGCAGCGGGGCGCATCCCTCGGTCCTCGCCGAGGCCGGCATCGACGACGCCGACCTGCTGGTCGCGGTCACCCAGTCCGACGAGACCAACCTGGTCGCCTGCCGCATCGCCGCGCGGATGTTCAACGTCCCCCGCCGCATCGCGCGCGTGCGCGCCACCGACTACCTCGCGAACGAGCGCGTGCTGGGCGAGGACGGCTTCGACGTGGACCTCTCGATCTGTCCCGAGCAGATCCTCACCGACTACATCGTCAAGCTGGTGGAGTTCCCCGAGGCGCTCCAGGTGCTCGACTTCGCCGGCGGCAAGGTCAGCCTGGTCGCGGTGCGCGCGTTCGCCGGCGGGCCGCTCGTCGGCCATCCGCTGAAGGACCTGCGCCGGCACATCCCGCGCGTCGACGCGCGCATCGTCGCGATCTTCCGCGGCGACCGCTCGATCGTGCCCGACGGCGACACGGTGATCGAGACGGGCGACGAGGTGTTCTGCCTCGCGGCCGCCGAGCACATCCGCGAGGTCATGCGCGAGCTGCGCCGCATGGACCGGCCGGTGCGGCGGGTGATGATCGCCGGCGGCGGCAATATCGGGCTGCGGCTCGCGCTGGCCCTCGAAGAGCGCTACTCGGTCCGGGTGATCGAGCACAACAAGCGGCGCTGCGAGCTGATCGCGGCGCGCCTGGGGGAAGCGCTGGTCCTGAACGGCGACACCACCGACGAGGAGCTGCTCGAGAGCGAGAACATCGGCGAGATGGATCTGTTCGTCGCCGTGACCAACGACGACGAAAACAACATCATGAGCTCGCTCCTCGCCAAGCGCATGGGCGCGCGCCGGGTGGTATCGCTCATCAACCGCAGGTCCTACGTCGACCTGCTGCAATCGGGCCAGATCGACATCGCGATCTCGCCGGCGCAGGCGACCATCGGCACGCTGCTCGCGCACGTGCGCCGCGGCGACGTGGTCGCCGTACACAGCCTGCGGCGCGGCGCGGCCGAGGCGCTGGAGGCGGTGGTGCACGGCGACCGCGAGTCGTGCAAGCTCACCGACCGGCGCGTCGACGAGATCGACCTGCCGCCTGGCACCACCATCGGCGCGGTCGTGCGACGCGGCGAGGTGCTCATGGCGCACCACGACACGGTGATCCGGCCCGAGGACCATGTCATCGTGTTCGTGACCGACAAGAAGAACCTGCCGCGCGTGGAGCGCATGTTCCAGGTCGGCGTGCGCTTCGTGTAGCCCGCGATGCGCTTCCTCGCGGTCGTCAACGTGCTCTCGCGCGTGATGCTCCTGTTCGCCGCGAGCATGGCGCTGCCATGGGCGCTCTCCTATGCGATCCACGACGGCGCGCAGGCCGCTTTCGGCTATTCGCTTGCGGCGACCCTGATCGCGGGCCTCGCGCTGTGGCTCGCCACGTTTCAGGAGCGCCGCGAGCTGCAGGTGCGCGACGGCTTCCTGCTCGTCGCGCTGGTGTGGACGGTGCTGCCCGGCTTCGCCGCGCTGCCGCTGATGCTGAGCATCGACGGGCTCACGTTCACCGACGCCTATTTCGAGGCCGTTTCCGGGCTCACCGCCAGCGGCGCCACCGTCCTCGAGGGCCTCGACCGGCTCGCGGTGTCGGTGAACATCTGGCGCGGCCTCATGATCTGGATGGGCGGAATGGGCGTGATCGTGCTGGCCGTCGCGATCCTGCCGCTCCTCGGCGTGGGCGGGAGCCAGCTTTTCAAGGCCGAGACGCCGACGCCGATGAAAGACACCAAGCTCACCCCGCGCATCGCCGAGACGGCCAAGGGGCTGTGGCTGGTCTACGTGGGCTTCACCGCGGCCTGCACGCTCGCCTACTGGCTCGCCGGGATGGACGGGTTCGACGCCCTGATGCACGGCTTCACCACCATGGGACTGGGCGGCTTTTCAAGTCACGACGCGAGCTACGCGTACTGGAATTCGCCCGCCATCGAGGCGGTGGCGATCGTCTTCATGCTGGTGGCGGCGATCAATTTCGCCTCCCACTTCCTCGCCTGGCGGCGCCTGAGCATGCGCCCCTACGTTCGTGACCCCGAGGCAAAGCCGATGCTGCTGGTCGTGGCGCTCGCGGTCCTGGTGGTCGCCGGCTACCTGTTCCTCACCGGCGTGTACGGCGAATTCGGCACCGCTCTGCGTTACGCGGCATTCAACGTGGTCTCGCTCGCCACCACCACCGGGTATTCGAACACCGACTACGGCCAGTGGCCGATCTTCGCCCCGCTGGTGATGCTGTTTCTCTCGAGCTTCGCCAGCTGCTCGGGCTCGACGGGCAGCGGGATGAAGATGATCCGCGCCCAGATCCTGTTCAAGCAGCTCTTTCGCGAGTTGCTGCGCACGATCCATCCGCGCATCTACAACCCCGTGAAGCTTTCGGACAATCCGATCGGCAACGCCACGGTGTTCGCCGTGCTCGCATACCTCTTCATGTACGCGTCGAGCGTCGTCGTTCTCACGCTGCTGCTCACCGCGTCGGGACTCGACGTGGTGTCGGCGTTTTCGGCCGCGGTCGCCTCGCTGAACAACGCAGGCCCGGGTCTGGGCGAGGTCGGGCCGTCCGCCACCTATGCCGGGCTGACCGACACTCAGACCTGGATCTGCACCTTCGCCATGCTGCTCGGACGGCTGGAGCTCTTTACGCTGCTCGTCGTCCTTACCCCGGCGTTCTGGCGTAAATGACGCCGACCGCGAAAGCGATCCAGCCCAGAATGAACATCGCTCCGCCAACCGGCGTCACTGCGCCCACTGCGCGCGGCGCGCCTAGTGCGAGCGCATAAAGACTTCCGGAGAAGAGCACGATGCCGGCGAGGAGGAGCCACCCGGCCGCCCTGATCCAGCTGCCGTCGGTTTGATAACCGGTCAATCCCACGGCAAGGAGGCCGAGCGCATGCCACGCGTGGTATTGGACTGCGGTCTGCCACACGGCGAGCATCTCCGGCGCAAGCCGGGCCCGGAGCGCATGAGCGCCGAACGCGCCCAGGCCGACCGCGACCGCGGCGGCGAGCGCGCCGAGTGCCAGGAAGACCTTCAGGCCGGTTTCTTGGTGTTCTTCTTGGCGCGATGCGGGCGCTTCCTGCCGTAGCTGCCCTTGTAGATCTTGCCGCGCCGCGTGCGTTTGTCGCCTTTACCCATGCGGCGATTATAGCGGCACGGTCTCCGCCTCGTAGGCGAGGTACGGCGCCAGCCATTTCTCGGCCTCGGGCAGCGGCATGCCGCTGCGGCGGGCGTAGTCCTCCACCTGATCGCGGCCGACCTTGCCGACCGCGAAGTACTGCGACTCCGGATGCGACAGGTAGAAGCCGCAGACCGCCGCCGCGGGCCACATGGCGAACGATTCGGTGAGCCGCATGCCGGCGTTGCGCTCGGCATCGAGCAGGCGAAAGAGCGGTCCCTTTGGCGTGTGGTCCGGGCAGGCCGGGTAGCCGGGCGCGGGGCGGATCCCGCGGTAGGCCTCGGCGATGAGCTCGGCGCCGCCGAGGCGCTCTTCCGGCGCGTATCCCCAGAACTCCCGCCGCACCCGCTCGTGCAGCCGCTCGGCGAAGGCCTCTGCTAGGCGGTCTGCGAGCACCTTGAGCATGATGGCGTTGTAGTCGTCGTGGGCCGCCTCGAAATCCGCCACGCGCTGCTCGATGCCGCCGGCGCACACGGCGAAGGCGCCGATCCAGTCGGCGACGCCCGCCTCCTTCGGCGCGACGAAGTCCGCGAGGCAGAGGTTGGCGCGGCCGGTAGGCTTGTGGTTCTGCTGCCTGAGGTTGTGCCAGGTCATGAGACGGTCGCTGCGCGCCTGGTCGCGGTAGATCTCGATGTCGTCGCTGTTTGCCCGCGCCGCGGGATACAGGGCGAACACTCCGTTCGCGACGACCCAGCCTTCGCGCACGATGCGCTCGAGCATTTCCCGCGCCTCGCCGAAGAGCTTGCGCGCGGCGTCGCCGACGAGCGGATCCTGCAGGATCTTCGGGTACGGTCCGGAAAGCTCCCAGGCCTGGAAGAACGGCGACCAGTCGATGTAGTCGACGAGCTCGGCGAGGGGATAGCTGCCTAGTGTCGTGACGCCCGGCTTGCGCGGCCGGGGTGGAACGTATTTGCTCCAATCGGTCGGGTGACCCAGACGCCGCGCCTCGGCGATGGCGTGCAACGGACCCGGTCCTTTCTTTTCGCGGTGCTGGTCGCGGATTTTTTCGTAGTCCGCGCGAACTTCCGAGAGGAAGCGCGCGCGGTTCTCAGACAGGAGCGACTGCACCACCGGCACGCTGCGCGAAGCATCGGGCACGTACACCACCGGCCCGGAGTAGTTCGGCGCGATCTTGACCGCGGTGTGCGCGCGCGAGGTGGTGGCTCCGCCGATCAGCAACGGAAGCTTCAGTCCCGTGCGCTCCATTTCGCGCGCGACGTGGCCCATTTCCTCGAGCGAAGGGGTGATCAGCCCCGAAAGGCCGACGATGTCCGCTTTTTCGCGCGCCGCCGTTTCGAGGATGGTCTGCGCCGGCACCATGACCCCGAGGTTGACCACTTCGTAGTTGTTGCATTGCAGGACCACGGCGACGATATTTTTGCCGATGTCGTGCACGTCGCCTTTCACCGTCGCAATCACGATCCGGCCCTTGCTGCGCCCCGCTTCGCCGCTCTTCGCTTTCTCGGCCTCGATGAATGGAACGAGATGCGCCACCGCCTGTTTCATGACGCGAGCCGATTTCACCACCTGCGGCAGGAACATCTTGCCGGCGCCGAAGAGGTCGCCCACGACGTTCATGCCGTCCATGAGCGGGCCCTCGATGACCTGGATCGGGTGGGGATACTTGAGGCGCGCCTCCTCGGTGTCGGCGGTGACGTAGGTCGAGATGCCGTTGACCAGCGCGTGCGACAGGCGCTCCTCCACGCCGGCCGAGCGCCAGGCCTCGCCGCCCGCCACCTCCTTCGCGCCTGCCTTGAAGCTCGCCGCCCGCTCCACCAGCCGCTCGGTCGCGTCGGGCCGCCGGTTGAAGATCACGTCTTCGGCCAGCTCGCGCAGCGCCGGGTCGAGCTTCTCGTAGACGCCGAGCTGTCCGGCGTTGACGATGCCCATCGTCATGCCGGCGCGGATCGCGTGGTACAGGAACGCGGTGTGCATCGCTTCGCGCACCGGGTCGTTGCCGCGGAACGAGAACGACAGGTTGGACACGCCGCCCGAGACCTTGGCGTGCGCCAGGTTCTGGCGGATCCAGCGCACCGCGTCGATGTAGTCCAGGCCGTAGGTGGCGTGCTCCTCCAATCCGGTGGCCACGGCGAAGATGTTCGGGTCGAACACGATGTCTTCGGGCGCCATGCCAACCGCTTCCGTGAGCAGCCGGTAGGCGCGGGCGCACACCTCGGTGCGCCGCGCGAGCGTGTCGGCCTGGCCCTTCTCGTCGAACGCCATCACCACCACCGCGGCGCCGTACTTGAGCGCGAGGCGCGCCTGGCGCAGGAATTCGTCCACGCCCTCCTTCATCGAGATCGAGTTGACGATCGGCTTGCCCTGCACGCACTTGAGACCGGCCTCGATCACGCTCCACTTCGAGCTGTCGATCATCACCGGCACGCGCGCGATGTCCGGCTCCGCGGCGACGAGATTGAGGAACGTCGTCATCGCCTTCTCCGAGTCGAGCATCGCCTCGTCCATGTTGACGTCGATGACCTGGGCGCCGTTCTCGACCTGCTGGCGCGCGACGGCGAGCGCGCCGGGATAGTCGCCTGCGAGCACCAGGCGCGCGAACGCCTTGGATCCCGTCACGTTGGTGCGTTCGCCCACGTTGACGAAGAGCGAGCGCTCGTCGACGTTCAGGGGCTCCATGCCGGCGAGGCGCAGCGCGTGAGAGCGCTCGACCGGGGTGCGCGGCGCGACTCCGCGGAGCACCTCCGCAAGCGCCCGGATGTGCTCGGGCGTGGTGCCGCAGCAGCCGCCGGCGATGTTGAGCCAGCCGGCACGCGCCCATTCGCCGATCTGGCGCGACATCGATTCGGGCGTGTCCTCGTACTCGCCGAAGGCGTTTGGCAAGCCGGCATTGGGATGGCAGGACACGCGTGTCTCGGCGATCCGCGCGAGCTCCTCGACGTACGGCCTCAGCTCGCGCGCCCCCAGCGCGCAGTTGAGGCCTACCGCCAGCGGACGCGCATGACGCACCGAGTTGTAGAACGCTTCCGCGGTCTGTCCCGAGAGCGTGCGGCCCGACGCGTCGGTGATGGTGCCGGAAATCAGCACCGGCAGGCGCAGGCGACGCAGGTCGAAGGCGTTCTCGATCGCCACCAGCGCCGCCTTTGCGTTGAGCGTATCGAAAATCGTCTCGACGAGCAGCAGATCGACGGCGCCGTCGAGCAGGCCGTCTACCGCCTCCCCGTACGCCGCGACCAGCTGGTCGAAGTTGACCGCGCGGTAGCCGGGGTCGTTTACGTCCGGCGAGAGGGAGGCGGTCTTGTTCGTCGGACCGAGAACCCCGGCGACGAAGCGCGGTTCGCCGGGATGGCGCGCCTGCCAGTCGCGCACGGCGTCCCGCGCCAGGCGCGCGGCGGCCGTGTTGAATTCGCGCGCCAGACCCTCCATGCCGTAGTCGGCGAGCGCGATCGATGTCGAGTTGAAGGTGTTGGTCTCGAGGATGTCCGCGCCCGCCTCGAGGTACTGCCAGTGGATGTCGCGTACAAGGCGCGGCTGGGTAAGCGACAACAGGTCGTTGTTGCCGCGCAGCTCGCGCTCCCATGCCTGGAAGCGCGCGCCCCGGTAGTCCTCCTCGGCGAGGCGTGCGCCCTGGATCATGGTGCCCATCGCTCCGTCGAGCAGAACGATGCGCTTGGCGAGCAATGGCTCGAGCTGCATGCGGCTCCAAATAAAAAAGCCCGTTCAGCTTGTGCAGAAACGGGCTTCGATGGCGCGTCTCTTTAGCGGTATTTATTGCGCGCCCGCAAGCTGAACATCAAATCGGCGCGTGGTGCAGCAGTGGGATTCTGCCCATTGTCGCGGCGCTGCGTCAATCGTTTGACCCTATAACCTTATAATCCGCTGCGCCTATGAGGAGCCGCCGCTGCGCATGAAGGACGACGATTTCAACTCCATCGTCAACGTGTTTCCCTGCCAGGTGCAGTGGGGCGACTGCGACCCCGCCGGCATCATTTTCTATCCGACCTACTTCCGCTGGATCGATGCCGCGAGCTGGGCGCTCTTCGACGCGGTCGGGCACGGCCCCAAGTGGATGCGCGCGAACCACATGGCGATGCCGCTGGTGTCCGCGGAGTGCCAGTTCCTGTTTCCCGCCGAGCATGGCGACCGCTGCGAAGTCCGCTCGCGCATCACCCGGTTCGGCGGCAAGTCGTTCGTGGTGGAGCACGATGTCGTGCGCAGCGACGGTGCCATGCTCGCCAAGGGCAAAGAGACGCGCGTCTGGGGACGCCACGTGAGCGGCCCGGGCACGCCGATGAAGGGCGAGGCGATTCCTGAGGAGCTCAAGCAGCGCTTCCGCGCGCAGTAGCCCAGTCGGCAAGCACCCGCTCGATGGTGGCGCCGGCGGCGCCGAACTGGCTTCGCGGCTCGAACAGTGCTTCCAGCTCCGCTCTCTCGAGGTGCTTCTTTACGTCGTTGTCGGCCCCCGCGACCTCCAGCAGATTGCGTCCCTCGCGCAGCGCCTGCTCGCAGAGGCGGTCGGCGACCGCACGCGATACGCGCAGCGCAAGAGCTTCCGAGAATACGAGCCCGTTCGCGCGCGCCAGGTTTGCGGCCATTGCTTCCGGGTCGACCTCGAGGCCTTCCAGGACCTCGCCCACCGCCGCGAGCGCGCTTGCGCAGGCACCGGCCAGCTCGCGAAGCGTGAACCACTGCGATTGCCACTGCCCCAGACCGCGCTCGTGCTCGGGCGCGAGCTCGCCCAGCAGCGTCGCGGCGAGGCCTGGAGCGCGCGCCGCGGCCTCGAGCGCGAGCAGGCATCCGGCCGGGTTGCGCTTGTGCGGCATGCTCGAGGAGCCACCCCGGCCGGCGAGCGCCGGCTCGGCAGCCTCGCCGACCTCGGGCTGCGAAAGCAGCGCCACGTCGCGCGCGACTTTCGCCGCGAGCCCGGTCAGGATGGCGGCTTCGGCTCCGAGGCGCGCAAACGCGTCACGGGCACTGTGCCAGGTTGGCGCGGTTTCAAGCCCGAGCTCCTCGCCGATGGCTTTTTGAATTTCCAGCCCTTTCTCTCTGAACGCGGCGAGCGTGCCTGCCGCGCCGCCGAACTGCAGCACGCAAGCTTCGCGCGAAGCGCTGCGAAAGCGCGGATAGGAACGCGCGACCGGCGCGAGCCACATCGCGGCCTTCCAGCCGAACGGCACCGGCGCGGCGGGCTGCAGCAGCGTGCGCGCGAGCATCGGCGTATCCGCATGCCGCTCTGCGAGCTTGGCGCTCGCATTTCCCATGACCACGGCCAAAGCGGAAATCCGCTCACACGCTTCGCGCATGCAGAGCGCGGCCGCGGTGTCCATGACGTCCTGGCTGGTGGCCCCGTAGTGGACGTAGCGCGCCGCCCCTGAGGACACCGCCGCGACTTTCTGGGTCAGAGCCTGAACGAACGGAATCGCCAGCGCGCCGGCGATCCGTGCCTGCTTCGC
>DASXAO010000171.1:0-13069 GCA_036406675.1 Burkholderiales bacterium | reverse complement strand
GCGGGGCGCGGGTTCGGCGCGGTCGAGATCGGCTGGGTGCTCGCGCTGCCGGCGATCATGCGCACGTTCGCGCCCGCTGGCTGGGGCGCCGTGGCGGACCGGACCGGCGCGATGCGCGCGCTGGTGGTCTCATCCTGCGCTGCCTTGGCAAGCGCGTTCCTGGTTTTGCCGTTCGTCCAGAGCTTCGTCGCCGTGGCGCTGGTCATCGGCGTTGCGAGCCTGCTCTCCGCCGGCGCGCTGCCGATCGTCGAAGCGATCACGCTGGGCGCCTTTGCCGGCGAACCTGGGCGCTACGGTCCCGTCCGGCTATGGGGCTCGGTCGGCTTCATCGCCGCGGTCCTCGCTGGCGGTGCGTGGCTCGATGCCGCACCCGTGACGGCGCTGCCTTGGGCGATGCTGGGCTTCGCGCTCGCCGCGCTCGCGGTTGCGCTTTCGTTGCCGGGCCGCACACCGCGCACGCACGCCGGTAATGAAGCGTGGCGCGTGGACCGGGCGGCGTTGTCGCTGCTCGCGTGCGGGTTCTGCATGGCGGCTGCGCACGGCACGCTGTACGCCTTTTTCACCTTGCATCTCGAGCGCTCGGGCTACCGCGTGACCACGATCGGAGTGCTCTGGACGCTCGGCGTGGTAGCCGAGATCGCCGTATTCTTTTTCCTGCCGCAGATCTTCAGGCGCTTTGCGCTCTCCACGATCCTGGCGGCGAGCTTCGCGTGCGCCGTGGTTCGCTTTCTCCTGCTGGCGTGGCTCGCCGAAGTGCTGTGGCTGGTCCTGATCGCGCAGCTCCTGCACGCTGCGACCTTCGGCGCGTTTCACGCCGCTGCGGTGGCCGCAGTCCAGCGTGTGTTTCCGCAGGCGGCACAAGCGCGCGGCCAGACTCTGTTTTCGAGCGTGGCCTACGGGGCGGGCGGCGCGTTCGGCGCCCTTGCCGCCGGTTGGCTGTGGACGCTCGGCGGGCCCGGGCTCGCCTTCTCGCTGTCGGCGCTTTGCGGCTTGGCAGGACTGCATTTTGCTCGTAGCCTGAGGCATGCAGGCGTGTAAGCTTTTCAACACCGACCTCGGGCTTACGTTAAGGGGCTCCCCATGATGATGCGCATCCCGCTGATTGCTCTCGCGATCTCCGCCGCTCTGGCCTCCGGCTGCCAAAGCGTCCAGACCACCCAGCAGGGCACCGTTGGCGTCGACCGGAAGCAGACCATGCTGGTGTCCGAGCAGGAAGTGGAGGCGAGCGCCCAGAAGGAATACGCCCAGATGATGGCGGACGCGCAAAAGAAGGGCGCGCTCGACAAGGACGCAGCGCAGGTGCAGCGCGTGAAAGCCATCACCAGCCGGCTCATTCCCCAGACCGCGGTGTTCCGTCCGGACGCCCAGAAGTGGGCCTGGGAAGTCCACGTGCTGTCGACGAGCGAGGTCAACGCATGGTGCATGCCGGGCGGAAAGATGGCCATGTACACCGGCCTGATCGAGAAGCTGCAGGCGACCGACGACGAGCTCGCCGCGGTGATGGGGCACGAAATCTCGCACGCGCTGCGCGAGCACTCGCGCGAAGCGATCTCGCGCCAGATGGCGACGCAGACCGCGGTCGGCATCGCAGGCGCGCTCTTCGGCGTCGGCCAGCTCGGCCAGGGCCTCGGCAACATGGTCGCCGACGTCACGCTCAACCTGCCCAACTCGCGCACCAACGAGCAGGAGGCCGACCGCATCGGGGTCGAGCTTGCGGCGCGCGCCGGCTACAACCCGCAGGCGGCGGTCAGCCTGTGGCAGAAGATGGCCAAGCTGAACAGCGGCGGGCAGCCGCCGAAATGGCTCTCGACGCACCCGTCGAACGAAGACCGCATCAAGGACGTCCAGCAATACGCCCAGAAGGTGATGCCGCTCTACACCGCCGCGAAGGCGAGTCCGAGCGCGGGCAAGTAGCTTATAATCCTATGTTTCCCCAGCGGAAACATGGGACACACCCTTTACGACAAGCTCTGGGAGAGCCACGTCGTGCACGTCGAGCCCGACGGCACGGCGCTCCTCTACATCGATCGCCATCTCGTCCATGAGGTGACGAGCGCGCAGGCCTACGAGGGACTGACGAACGCGGGCCGCAAGCCCTGGCGCGTCGATTCCGTGGTCGCGACCGCCGACCACAACACGCCGACGACGAACTGGAACGAAGGCATGGCCGGCGTGCGCGACCCGTTCGCCAAGCTGCAGATCGAGACGCTGGACAGGAACATGAAGGAGTTCGGCGCCAAGGTGTACTTTCCCTTTCTGGACAAGAGGCAGGGAATAGTCCACGTCATCGGGCCCGAGCAGGGCGCGACGCTGCCCGGCATGACGGTCGTCTGCGGCGACTCGCACACGAGCACGCACGGCGCCTTCGGCTGTCTCGCGCACGGCACAGGCACCTCGGAGGTCGAGCACGTGCTCGCCACGCAGTGCCTGGTGACGAAGAAGATGAAGAACATGCGCGTCAACGTCGAAGGGGCGCTGCCCGCCGGCGTGAGCGCCAAGGACGTCGTGCTCGCGATCATCGGCAAGATCGGCATCGGCGGCGGCATCGGCTACGCCATCGAGTTCGCCGGGAGCACCATCCGCGCGCTGTCGATGGAAGGCCGCATGACGGTGTGCAACATGGCCATCGAGGCCGGCGCGCGCGCCGGCATGGTGGCGGTCGACGACACGACGATCGGCTACGTGAAGGGCAGGCCGTTCGCGCCCAAGGCGCCGCTCTGGGACAGCGCGGTCGCCTACTGGCGCACGCTGAAGAGCGATCCCGACGCCAGGTTCGATCGCGAGGTGACGCTCGACGCGAGGGAGATCAAGCCGCACGTGACCTGGGGCACCGCCCCGGACATGGTGGTGGCCGTGGACGACGCGGTTCCCGATCCGGATCGCGAGAAGGATTCGACGCGGCGCGAGGGCATGGAGCGCGCGCTGACCTACATGGGTCTCAAGCCGCGCACCCGCATGACCGACATCAAGCTGGACAAGATCTTCATCGGCTCGTGCACCAACTCGCGCATCGAGGACCTGCGCGCCGCCGCGGCGGTGGTGAAGGGCCGCAGGATCGCCTCCAACATCCGCCTCGCCATGGTGGTGCCGGGCTCCGGGCTGGTGAAGGCGCAGGCGGAGAAGGAGGGCCTCGACAAGCTGTTCCGCGACGCGGGCTTCGAATGGCGCGAGCCGGGCTGCTCGATGTGCCTCGGCATGAACCCCGACAAGCTCGACGCCGGCGAGCGCTGCGCCTCGACCTCGAACCGAAACTTCGAAGGCCGTCAGGGCGCTGGCGGCCGCACGCATCTGGTGAGTCCCACGATGGCCGCCGCAGCGGCGATCGCCGGCCATTTCGTCGACGTCAGGACCTGGCGCTGATGGACAAGTTCACCGTCCTGGAATCCCTTGTGCTGCCGCTCGACCGCGCGAACGTCGACACCGACCAGATCATTCCGCAGAGGTACCTGCAGTCGATCAAGCGCACCGGGTTCGGCGACGCCTGCTTCGCCTCGTGGCGCAGGGACCCCGAGTTCGTGCTCAACCAGTCGCGTTACAAGGGCGCGCAGATCCTGCTCGCACGCAAGAACTTCGGCATCGGCTCCTCGCGGGAGCACGCGCCCTGGGCGCTGCGCGACTATGGGTTCCGCGCCGTGATCGCCCCGTCGTTCGGGGAGATCTTTCAGAACAATTCGCTGAAGAACGGCTTCCTGCCCATCGCCCTGACGGAGTCCGAGGTCGACAAGCTGTTCTACGATGCCGCGTCGTTTCCCGGCTTCAAATTGATAGTCGATCTGGGAAAGCAATCGGTCTCGACCGCGGATGGCTCGAAAAGCTTCCGCTTCGACATCGACCCGTTCAACAAGCACTGCCTGCTGAACGGCCTCGACGAGATCGGCCTCTCGCTGCGCCGCGCGGACGAGATCCGCGCCTTCGAGGCGAAGCGCAAGGCGCAGTACCCCTGGTATTTCTGAGGAGCTGATCCGATGAAGGTTGCCGTTCTCCCCGGCGACGGGATCGGGCCGGAGATCGTTGGCCAGGCGACGAAGGTGTTGCGAAAGCTCGTGCCTGGCATCGAGATGAAGGAGGCCCCGGTCGGCGGCGCCGGCTACGAGGCGGCGGGCGATCCGCTGCCCGCCGCGACCCTCGCGCTCGCGCGGGAAGCCGATGCGGTGCTCTTCGGCGCGGTGGGCGACTCGCGCTACGACCGCCTCGAGCGGGCCAAGCGCCCGGAGCAGGCGATCCTCGGGCTGCGCAAGGAGCTGGGCCTCTTCGCCAACCTGCGTCCCGCCCAGGTGCACGCCGAGCTCGCGGACGCCTCGGCGCTCAAAGCCGAGGTCGTGGCCGGGCTCGACATCCTCATCGTGCGCGAGCTCACCGGAGACATCTACTTCGGCCAGCCGCGCGGCATCCGCGAAGCCGGCGGCGCGAGAGAGGGCTTCGACACCATGCGCTACAGCGAGCCCGAGATCCGGCGCATCGCGCGCGTGGGCTTCGAGGCCGCGCGCAAGCGCTCCAGGCGCCTGTGCTCCGTCGACAAAGCCAATGTGCTCGAGACATCCCAGTTGTGGCGAGAAGTCGTTACAGAAGAATCGAAGGGATATGGGGATGTCGAGCTGACGCACATGTACGTCGACAACTGCGCGATGCAGCTCGTGCGCAATCCGAAGCAGTTCGACGTCATCGTCACCGGCAACATGTTCGGCGACATCCTGTCCGACGAGGCCTCGATGCTGACCGGCTCGATCGGGATGCTGCCTTCGGCCTCGCTCGACGAGCGCGGCAAGGGCCTGTACGAGCCGATCCACGGCAGCGCCCCCGACATCGCCGCCAAGGGCGTGGCGAATCCGCTCGCGACCATCCTGTCCGCGGCGATGATGCTGCGCTATTCGCTCGACCGGCCCGAAGCGGCGGCGCGGATCGAGGAGGCCGTGCGAAAAGTCCTGAAGGCAGGGCTGCGCACGGCGGACATCTACACCGTCGGGACGCGTCGCGTCGGCACGGCGGAAATGGGCGCTGCGGTGCTGGAGGCGCTTTAAACTATGGCCATGCTCAGGACCGGAATCATCGGCTGGCGCGGGATGGTGGGCTCGGTGCTCGTGCAGCGTATGCGCGAGGAGCGGGACTTTGACCATATCGAGCCGGTGTTCTTCTCGACCTCCCAGGCGGGCGGCAAGGGCCCGGACATCGGAAAGCCGGTCGAGCCGGTCAAGAACGCGATGGACGTCGCGGAGCTGAAGAAGCTGCCCGTGCTCGTTTCCTGCCAGGGCGGCGACTACACCAACGAGATCTACCCGAAGCTGCGGCGCGAAGGCTGGAAGGGGTACTGGATCGACGCCGCCAGCGCGCTGCGCATGAACGACGACGCGGTGATCATCCTCGACCCGGTGAACATGCCGCTCATCGAGGGCGCGCTGGCCAAGGGCGTGAAGGACTATATCGGCGGCAACTGCACCGTCAGCCTGATGCTGATGGCGACCGCGGGCCTGTTCGAGCACGACGCGATCGAGTGGCTGACCAGCATGACGTATCAGGCGGCCTCCGGCGCCGGAGCGGCCACCATGCGCGAGCTGGTCGGGCAAATGGCGAGCATCGGCGAAGGCGCGAAGCCCCTGCTTGCGGACCCCGCTTCGGCGATCCTCGACATCGATCGCACGGTGAGCGGCGCCATCCGCTCCGGCGCGCTGCCGAAGAAGGAGATCGGCTACCCGCTCGCCGGAAGCCTGTTGCCGTGGATCGACAAGGATCTCGGCAACGGGCAGAGCCGCGAGGAATGGAAGGCGCAGGCCGAGGGCAACAAGATCCTCGGCCGCCAAGGCAACGGGCGCGCCCCGGTCCCGATGGACGGCATTTGCGTGCGCGTGGGGTCGATGCGCTGCCACAGCCAGGCGCTGACCATCAAGCTGCGCCGGCCGCTGCCGCTCGACGAGGTCGAAGGCATGTTGGCCGAAGGCAACGAATGGGTGAAGGTGGTGCCCAACCGAAAGGAAGAAAGTCTCGCCGAGCTGACCCCTGCAGCGGTGACCGGAAAGCTTTCTGTTCCCGTCGGGCGCCTCCGTAAGCTGCCGATGGGACAGGATTTTCTTTCGGCTTTCACCGTAGGCGACCAGCTTCTGTGGGGCGCCGCCGAGCCGCTGCGGCGGATGTTAAGAATCCTTCTGGACTCAGGCCCGAGGCATTAAGCCGCAAGAGTTCTTCTTTAAGTTGCGGTCGTAAGGCCATGATGTTAAGGTAGTTGGTCCACCTTAGAAGACCTATTAAAGCGGGGGCACAGTGAGGACCATCAGCGTAGCGATCCTGGCCGGCATCTTGTGCCTCGCGGAGCCCTTTGCCGCGCAGGCCGCGGGCCTCGGCCGCCTTACCGTCCTCTCTCCGCTCGGCTCGCCGCTGAACGCCGAGATCGAGATCGTTTCGTTGCAGCCCGGGGAAGAAGACAACCTCTCCGCGCGCCTCGCTTCGGCCGACGCTTATCGCCAGGCAGGCATCGAGCCTTCGTCTGCGCTGCGCACAGTTCGCTTTGCGATCGTCAAGCGCGACGGCAGGCCGGTATTGCGCGTTACGTCGACCGCGCCGGTGAACGAGCCCTTCGTTGATCTCCTGGTGGATCTCGAGTGGACCGGCGGGCGCCTTACGCGCGAATACACCGTGCTTCTCGATCCGCCCGAGATCAAGGCGCCGCAGGCGATTGCGGCCGCGCCTCTGAAGCCGGCCGCGCCGAGCGCGCAGCCGCTTCCTCCGCTCGAGGCGAAGCCGAAGCCCGAGGCCGCCGCGCCGCAGGATTCCGGAGCACCGGTTCAGGATGCCGGGGCACCCGCCACGCAGGACTCCGGCGCGCCGGTCCAGGATGTTGCAGCGCCGGTGCAAGGCCAAGGTGCGCCCGTGCAGGATGTACCGGCCAAGCAGGAGAAGGTGGCCGGCGCGAATGCGTATGACGTGAAGCGCGGCGATACGCTGGGCGCGATCGCGCGCGCCAACCTGCCTCCGGGCGTGAGCCTGAACCAGATGATGATCGCGCTCTACCGCGCGAACCCGGACGCGTTCCTGCGCGAGAACATCAACCTGGTGCGCGCCGGCCGCACGCTCACGCTTCCGTCCGCGGAAGAGCTGAACGGCGTCGATGCGGCGGAGGCGAACCGCCTCGTGCAGTCGCACCGCGCCGAGTGGGAGGACTATCGCAGCCGTCTCGCTGCCGCGCCGACGCGCGCCGAGACCGCGTCGGGCCGCGCCGTGAGCGGCAAGATCGAGGGCAAGCCGGAAGCGGGCGCGCCAGGAGCCGCCGAGGACCAGGTGCGCTTGTCGAAGGCCGATCCGGCGAAACCCGGTGCCGCCGCCGACCGCGCCGCGCGAGCGGACGATGCCGCCGCGCGCGAGCGCGCGTTGCAGGAAGCGCAATCGCGGGTGACGGATCTCGAAAAGAACGTCGCCGACCTCCAGAAGCTGCTCGACCTGAAAAACCAGCAGCTCGCCGAGCTCGAGAAGAAGTCCGGGGCCAAGCCCGCGGCGAAAGCCGAACCGGCCAAGCCCGAAGCGAAGGCGGAGCCGGCCAAGCCCGCGGCGCCGGTCGTCGCGCAGGCGCCTGCTGCCGCGCCGGCGCCCGCTACCGCGCCTGGCGCTGCGGCCCCGCAGCCCGAGGCGAAGAAGGTTGAACCCGCTGCCCCTGCCGAGGCGAAGAAGGTCGAACCGGCGAAATCCAAACCGAAGGCCGCGCCGCCGCCCCCGCCGCCGAGCCTGCTCGACGAGTTCCTCGACAACACGGTTGCGCTCGCGGGTCTCGGCGCCGTCGTGGTGCTGCTGCTCGGCTACGGGTTGTGGTCGTGGCGGCGCAAGAAGGCCACCCAGGCCAATTTCTCGGACAGCGTGCTCGGGCCCGGCGGCGCCGGACCTTCGTTGAGCGACTCGCGCTCGCCCGCTTCCGCGTCGCAGGCCTCGGTGAGCCAGACTTCCGGGATGGAAGCCGAGGAGGTCGACCCGATCGCCGAGGCTGACGTGTACATGGCCTATGGCCGCGATGCCCAGGCCGAAGAGATCCTCAAGGAAGCGCTGCAGAAGGATTCGAACCGGGCCCCGGTGCACGCGAAGCTCCTCGAGATCTATGCGAAGCGCAACGACACGCGCGCCTTCGAGCAGTCGGCGATCAAGCTGAAGACGCTGACGAACGGCAGCGGAGCCGATTGGGACAAGGCCGCCGCGCTCGGACGCTCGATCGATCCGGGCAACGGCCTCTATGGCGGCGGTTCGTCCGCGGGCGCCGTGGCAGCGGCTCCGGCCGCGGCCGCGTTCGCCGGCGCCGCGGCCGCCGCGCCCTCGATCGACTTCGATATCGGCGGCGGCACTACGCCCGGACTGGCCGCCACCGACATTCCGCTCGACGATCAGCACAAGGCGGCCGCGCCCACGACCATCGACTTCGATCTCGGCGCGGGCAGCACGCCGAACAGCGCG
This sequence comes from Burkholderiales bacterium, assembly GCA_036406675.1. Classification (GTDB taxonomy): domain Bacteria; phylum Pseudomonadota; class Gammaproteobacteria; order Burkholderiales; family SG8-39; genus SCGC-AG-212-J23. Next base: position 4,648 of record DASXAO010000171.1, on the reverse strand, counting down.
AAGGTGCCCGATCCGGACGCGACCCTCGCCGCCATCGATTTCAACCTCGATGCGGAGCCCACCAAGAAGCCGGTTCCGGCCGCGGTGGCCGCGCCGGCGCCGGCGGCAGTGGAATCGGCTTCGACCGCGAGCGGCCTGGACTTCGACCTCAACCTCGATCTCGGCGACCAGTCTGCAGCGGCGACCAAGTCGGTGCCGTCGATGGACCTGTCCTCGATCAGCCTCGACCTCGGCTCGGCCGGCGAGCCCGGCGGCTCGACCTCGAGCAACGACCCGAAGTGGCAGGAGGTCGCGACCAAGCTCGACCTCGCCAAGGCCTACGAGGAAATGGGCGACAAGGACGGCGCGCGCGAGCTCCTCGGCGAAGTCATGAAGGACGGCGACGCCACGCAGAAGGGGCAGGCGCAGCAGCTCCTCAGCAAACTGGGGTAGGGGTTTAAAGAAGAAAAATAGGGACAGTCCCTATTTTCCTGCGCGCTATGCGAAGCAGCGGAAAATAGGGACTGTCCCTATTTTTTATCCATGCCCCGGATCGCCCTCGGCATCGAATACGACGGCAGCCGCTTCCTCGGCTGGCAGACCCAGACCGGCGGCGGCGCGGTGCAGGATGCGCTCGAGCCCGCTCTGTCGGCGATCGCCGGCGCGCCCGTGGGCCTGACGGCGGCCGGGCGAACCGACCGCGGGGTCCACGCGCGGCTGCAGGTGGTTCACTTCGATACCGGCGCCGAGCGCCCGGCGAGCGCCTGGGTGCGCGGGGTCAATGCGCTGCTTCCCGAGGCGGTGGCGGTCCTCTGGTCGCGCGAGGTCGAGCGCGAGTTCCACGCGCGCTACAGCGCCGTGTCGCGGACCTACCGCTACGAGCTTCTCAACCGCGATGTGCGGCCGGGGCTCGGCGCCACCCGCCTGGGCTGGTTTCACCTCCCGCTCGACGTGGCGAAGATGCGCGAGGCCGCGGCGCATCTCGTCGGCGAGCATGACTTCTCCGCGTTTCGCTCCTCCGAGTGCCAGGCGAAGACGCCGGTGCGCACGCTGCACGCGCTCGAGATCGAGGCGCGCGGCGCGCGCATCGACTTCGTCCTGCGCGCGAACGCGTTCCTGCACCACATGGTACGCAACATCGTCGGCACGCTGGTTTACGTCGGCAAGGGCAAGCATCCGCCGTCGTGGGCGAGGGAGGTGCTGCTCTCCGGAAACCGGAGCGCGGCGGCCCCGACCTTTGGCCCGGAGGGGCTTTACCTCGAGAAGATCCAGTACGATGCCCGCTGGGGATTGCCTCAGTGAGAACACGGATCAAGATTTGCGGAATCACCCGCGCCGAGGACGGGCGCGCCGCGGCGAAGTGCGGCGCCGATGCCATCGGGCTGGTGTTCTATCCGCCGAGCCCGCGGTATCTCTCGACCGAGCGCGCGGTGGAGCTGCGCGACGCGCTGCCGCCGTTCGTCCAGACGGTGGCGCTGTTCGTCAACCCGGATGCGGCGCAGGTCGCCCAGGTGCTGCAGCGCGTGCGCCCCGCCCTGCTGCAGTTCCACGGCGAGGAAACCCCCGAATTCTGCGCGCAATTCGGCGTGCCGTTCGTCAAGGCGTGCCGGATGAGGGGCGGGAAGAGGGCGGGCGACGATGCGCTAGAATACCTGCGCCCTTTCTCACGCGCGGCGGCGTGGCTCTTCGACAGCCATGTTCCCGAGTACGGGGGCGTTGGAGAAGGTTTCGACTTGAGCCTCATGCCGGCGGTGAACGAGAAGCCGGTCATTCTCTCCGGGGGGCTCTCCCCGGCGAACGTGGCAGAGGCCGTCCGGCGTGTGCGGCCATGGGGCGTGGACGTGTCGAGCGGCGTCGAATCGGCGAAGGGCGTCAAGGACGCCGCGAAAATCGCCGCCTTCATAGCGGAGGTCAGGGATGCGGATGTATGACTTGCCCGACGCGCGCGGCCATTTCGGGCCCTACGGAGGCGTGTTCGTGGCCGAGACGCTCACCGCCGCCCTCGACGAGCTGCGCGCCGCCTACGAGCGCGCGCGCAACGATCCCGCGTTCCAGGCCGAATTCAAGCACGAGCTCAAGCACTACGTGGGGCGCCCGAGCCCGGTCTATTTCGCGAGAAGGTTGACGGAAAAGTGCGGCGGCGCCCGCATCTACATCAAGCGCGAGGACCTGAACCACACCGGCGCCCACAAGATCAACAACACCATCGGCCAGGCGCTGCTCGCCCGCAACATGAAGAAGCCGCGCGTCATCGCCGAGACCGGCGCCGGCATGCACGGGGTCGCCACCGCGACCGTCGCGGCGCGCTACGGCATGGAGTGCGTCGTCTACATGGGCGTGGACGACGTGAAGCGCCAGGCGGCGAACGTGCACCGCATGGGCGTGCTCGGCGCGAAAGTGGTGGGGGTCGAGTCCGGCTCGCGCACGCTGAAGGACGCGCTGAACGAGGCGATGCGCGACTGGGTCACGAACGTGGACAGCACGTTCTACATCATCGGTACGGTGGCGGGTCCGCATCCGTACCCGATGATGGTGCGCGACTTCCAATCGGTGATCGGCGAGGAGAGCATCGCGCAGATGCAGGAGCTCGCCGGCCGCCAGCCCGACGCCGTGATCGCCTGCGTCGGCGGCGGGTCGAACGCCATGGGGATTTTTTACCCCTACATCAAACACCTGAAAACACGCCTCGTCGGCGTCGAAGCCGCGGGCGAGGGCCTCGAGAGCGGCAAGCACGCGGCGTCGCTCTGCGCCGGCCGGCCCGGCGTGCTGCACGGCAATCGCACCTACCTCCTGCAGGACGCCAATGGCCAGATCACGGAGACGCACTCGGTGTCCGCGGGCCTCGACTATCCCGGGGTCGGCCCCGAGCACGCCTGGCTGAAGGACAGCAAGCGCGCCGAATACGTGGCGGTGACCGACGACGAAGCGCTCGCGGCCTTCCACGAGCTGTGCCGCAGCGAGGGCATCATCCCGGCGCTGGAATCCGCGCACGCCGTGGCGCAGGCCATGAAAATGGCGCCTTCGATGCCGAAGGACGCGATCCTCCTCGTCAACCTCTCCGGCCGCGGCGACAAGGACATGCACACTGTCGCCGAGCGCTCGGGGAAGAAGCTTTGATGTCGCGCATCCAGGGCCGCTTCGAAGCCCTCGCCGGCGCGGGGCGCAAGGCCCTGATCCCGTACATCACCGCCGGCGACCCGCATCCCTCGCTCACCGTGCCGCTGATGCACGCGCTGGTGGAATCCGGGTCCGACATCCTCGAGCTCGGCGTGCCGTTCTCCGATCCCATGGCCGACGGCCCGGTCATCCAGCGCTCCGGCGAGAGAGCGCTGAAGCACGGGGTGGGATTGAAGGACGTCCTTTCCCTGGTCAGGCAATTCAGGGAGAAAGATAGAACCACCCCCGTTGTCTTGATGGGCTACGCCAATCCGATCGAGGCGATGGGCATCGAGAAATTCGCGGCTGCCGCGAAGGCGGCGGGCATCGACGGCGTGATCGTGGTCGACTATCCGCCCGAGGAATGCGTCGATTTCTCGGCGCTGATGCAGAAAAACGACATCGACCCGATCTTCCTGCTGGCGCCGACCTCGACCGAGAAGCGCATCCACGAGGTCGCGCGCAGCGGCAGCGGCTACCTCTACTACGTGTCGCTGCGCGGGGTGACCGGCGCTTCGAACATCGATTTTTCCGAGGTCGGCAAGAATCTGCCGCTCATCCGCGCGGCGACGCGGATGCCGATCGGCGTCGGGTTCGGCATCCGCGACCCCGAGTCGGCGCGCCGCATCGCGGCGAGCGCCGATGCCGTGGTGATCGGCAGCCGCCTCATCCAGGAGATCGAGGCCGGAACGCCCGACCAGGCCGTGGCGCGGGCGAAGGCATTCCTGAAGCCGATCCGCGAGGCGCTGGACGCCTCGTTTCGCCGATGAGCTGGCTGCAGAAGCTCCTGCCGCCGAAGATCCAGCGCACCGGCGGCGCCAAGAAGACGGTCCCCGAGGGCCTGTGGACCAAGTGCGCCGCGTGCGACGCGGTGCTCTATAGCACCGACCTGGAAAAGAACCTGAACGTGTGCCCGAAGTGCGGCCATCACGAGCGCCTCGGCGCGCGCCCGCGCATCGACGCGCTGCTCGATCCCGACGGCCGCTTCGAGATCGGCTCGGAAGTCCTGCCGGTCGACACGCTCAAGTTCAAGGATTCGCGCCGCTACACCGAGCGGCTGTCCGACGCGCAGGAGCAGACCGCCGAGAGCGACGCGCTGGTCGTGATGCAGGGCTCGATCAAGGCGCTCGGCGTGGTGTGCGCGGCGTTCGAGTTCGACTTCATGGGCGGCTCGATGGGCTCGGTCGTGGGCGAGCGCTTCGTGCGCGGCGTGCGCGTGGCGATCGAGCAGAAGCTGCCCTTCGTGTGCGTGACGGCTTCGGGCGGGGCGCGCATGCAGGAGGGGCTGCTCTCGCTCGTGCAGATGGCGAAGACCACTGCCGCGCTCACCGATCTCGCCGAGCGGCGCCTGCCCTTCGTCTCGGTGCTCTCCGATCCGACCATGGGCGGGGTGTCGGCGAGCTTCGCCATGATCGGCGACGTGGTCATCGCCGAGCCGAAGGCGCTCATCGGGTTCGCCGGCCCGCGCGTCATCGAGCAGACGGTGCGCCAGAAGCTGCCGGAGGGCTTCCAG
>DASXAO010000170.1:0-1523 GCA_036406675.1 Burkholderiales bacterium | reverse complement strand
CTGCAGGCGCTGGACGGCTTTCCAGTCGACGAATTTTTCGAGGTCGGCGTCGTTCGGCAGCTCGATCTTGCCGCCGCGGATCTGCGGGCTGAGGCGCGTGACCTGCGACTTGAGCAGCATGAAGAACGAATGCGACGCCGGGATGCGGCGCGGATTCTTCACCGCCGCGGCGTGCTGCAGGGAGATCAGCGTGCCGAGCGCGCTTTCATAGTACACCGCGACCGCGAGGTGCGCGTGGCCGCCCGCGGCGACGTTCTCGATGGCGCGGGCTTCGCTGAAGCCGATGCGCGCGGGCTTCGCGGCGAGCGCGCGCGCTCCGCGTCCGGCGAAAAGGCGCGCGTCGTCGGCTGAAGCGCAGGCGAGATCGACCAGGATGGGAAGGCCGCAGTCGCGCTGCAGCGCCGAGTAGGCGGCGTCCGGTGCGAGCGGGCACGGATCCTCGGCGATCGTGACGCCCGCGTGCGCGAGCGTGCGCACGTACTCGAGCGCTTCTTCGCGCGGATAGCTGCCGTTCGCGTCGACCATGAGCTCCACCGTGTTGCCGACCGCTGCCCGCACCTCGGCCAGCATGCGCGCGTCGGTCTCCCAGCCTTGCCCGCCCTGAAGCTTGAGCGAGCGGATGCCGTGCTTGTCGCAGGCTTCGGCGGCCTCCGCCGCCATGCGCGCGGGAGTCTGGCGCGTCACCATCCACGCGACTTCGACCTCGCGGCTTCCGCCCCACATCGCCCAAAGCGGCATGCCTTTGGCCGCGGCGCGCAGCGTCCAGCAGGCGTTGTCGACCAGTGCTTTGGCGAGGCGGTTTTCGGGTACCCGCGCGAGCGCCGTGGTCACTGCCTTCGCATCCGCGAGGTCGACGTTGCGAAGCTGAGGCAGAATCACGTCCTCCAGCACGACCGCAAGCGAGCGCGGCGAGTAGCCGGTGCGTGTGGGCTTGATCACCCCCTCCGCGATGCCGGAAGCGCCGCTGTCGGCGACGATCTTGAGCAGCACATAGTCGCCGCTCGCCTCGGCCGCGTACACCCACTGGATGTCCCGCACGTAAGGCAACCTGTAGAAATGCAGCGACCACTCGCCGAGCTTCACGCGCCGTATTCTGAACGAAACGGCTTTTCCCCACCGGGTCAACGGAATGCGTCCCGGAAACGTTCAACGGCGATGCGGACTTCCCTTGCTCTCGTCTGCGCCGCAACTCTGGCGGGCTGCGGCGTCACCGATCTCCTGTCCGAGGGCCCCGCCCCCATCGCGGCCAGTCCGGTGGCCGTAGTCGCCTCGCCGCTCGAGCCGGCGGCGCAGCTCAACGGCAGCCCGGGGAACTATGCCGACGGCGCGTTCGTCGGCGCGGCCGGCGGCGCCGGACTCGGCGCCATGTCGGCGTATTCGTCCGCCGGCATGCTCTGCACCATCGGCGGGCCGCTTTGCATGGTGGTCGTGGTGCCGGTCGCGGTCGTCGGGGGCCTGGTCGGGGGCGTCGCCGGCGCCGCAGTCGACGCCGTGGCGACCGATCCGCTCGGCCGCGCCGCCAG
>DASXAO010000169.1:0-2490 GCA_036406675.1 Burkholderiales bacterium | reverse complement strand
CAGGGCTTCATCAAGCGCGAGACGCACGGCGACCTGCGCGACCTCATCTCCCGGCGGCACAAGGAGCACGCCGTCGCCACGGTGAGCTCGGACGAGACGGTGGCCGCGGCCTACCAGCGGATGAAGCTCTACGACGTGTCTCAGCTCCCGGTGCTGAAGGACGGCCGGATCGTCGGCATCGTCACCGAGGAGGACATCCTGCTCGAGGTGTTCGAGAATCCAGACCACTTCCGCGAGCCGGTCACCGCCGCGATGGAGTCCAGCCTCGTCACCCTGCCGCCTTCGGCGCCGGTCGAGCAGCTGAAGGAGATCTTCGAGCGCGGCATGGTCGCGATCGTGGTCGACGGCGACGAATTCCTCGGCCTCATCACGCGCATCGATCTGCTGAACTGGCTGCGCCGCCAGGACTTGAATAAAGGCAGGACGCCGAAATGAAATTCGAGACCAAGGTCATCCACGCCGGCCAGGAACCCGACCCGCGCACCGGCGCGGTGATGACGCCGATCTACGCGACGTCGACGTACGCGCAGTCGAGTCCCGGAGAGCACAAGGGCTACGACTATGCGCGCACGCGCAACCCGACGCGCGACGCGCTCGAGGCGTGCGTCGCCGAGCTCGAAGGCGGAAAGCACGGGTTCGCCTTCGCTTCCGGCATGGCGGCGATCGGCACCGTGCTCGAGCTTCTCGACTCGGGCTCGCACGTCGTGGCGATGGACGACCTCTACGGCGGCAGCTACCGGATCCTCGAGCGCGTGCGCAAGCGCTCTGCGGCTCTTCAACCCTCCTTCGTGGATCTGTCGAAAACCGAGAACCTCGAAGCCGCCATCCGGCCGAATACGAAGATGCTGTGGGTCGAGAGTCCGACGAATCCGCTCCTCAAGCTCGTCGACCTGGAAGCCGTCGCCGCGATCGCGCGTAAACGCGGAATCATCTCCGTGTGCGACAACACGTTCGCCTCGCCCTGGGTGCAGCGCCCGCTGGAATACGGCTTCGACATCGTGGTGCACTCGACCACCAAGTACCTGAACGGCCACTCCGACGTCATCGGCGGCATTGCGATTCTCAAGGACGACACCCACAAGGAAAGACTTGGATTCCTGCAGAACGCCGTCGGCGGCGTGCCGAGCCCGTTCGACGCCTTCCTGACGCTGCGGGGCATCAAGACGCTCGCGGTGCGCATGGAGCGTCACTGCGGCAACGCCATGCATATCGCGGCGTTCCTGGAGAAGCACCCGAAGGTCCAGCGCGTGATCTACCCCGGCCTCGCGACCCATCCGCAGCATCTCCTTGCGGCGCGCCAGATGAGCCAGCGCTACGGCGGGATGGTGACCGCGGTCCTGAAAGGCGGCCTGGCCGCTTCCCGCCGCTTCCTCGAGCGCTGCGAGCTCTTCACGCTCGCCGAGAGCCTGGGCGGCGTGGAAAGCCTGATCGAGCACCCGGCCATCATGACGCACGCGTCGCTGCCCGAGGACGTGCGCGCGAACCTCGGCATCGACGAGGGGCTGGTGCGCCTCTCGGTCGGTATCGAGAACGTCGACGACCTCATCGCCGAGCTGAAACACGCCCTCGAGTAAGACGATCTACTTTCTCTTAATCATCGCGGCAGTCGCGCTCCTCGCCGGCGCGGCGCTCTGGTACTTCACCGCCATGCCGGGGACCTCGCACGCCGGCCCGCTGCCGCCCCTTTCCGACGAGGAACGCGCCCTCGCCGAGCGGCTGCGCCGGCACGTGTTCACGCTGGCGCAGAGCGAGCGCAACACCGACCTCGAGACGCCGGTGCGCTACATCGAGAGTGCATTTGCGGCCCACGGTCTTACCTCCGAACGGCAAACCTTCGAGAGCCGCGGGCGAAACGTCAGCAACGTCGAGGTGTCTCCGGCAGGCCCGGCCGCCATCGTGGTCGGAGCGCACTACGACACCGTGCCCGGCTCCCCGGGCGCCGACGACAACGCCTCGGGCGTCGCCGCGCTGATCGAGCTCGCGGGCCTGGTCGGAAAGGCAGGCCTGCCGATCCGCTTCGTCGCCTTCGCCAACGAGGAGCTGCCCTACTTCATGGGGCCGGAGATGGGAAGCTGGGTGTCGGCGCGGCGCTCGCGCGAGCGCAACGAGCCGTTGCGCGGGATGCTCTCGCTCGAGATGCTCGGCTGCTACCGCGACGAGCCCGGCAGCCAGCGCTATCCGCCGCCGCTCTCCTTCATCTATCCCAACCGCGGCAATTTCATCGGCTTCGTCGGCGACGTCGGCGCCCGCAATCTAGTCAGAGAATCTATAGGTCTTTTTAGGAAACATGCCCGATTTCCCTCGGAAGGCGTCGCCGCGCCTGCCGCCGTTCCGGGCATCATGCGCTCCGACCACGCCTCGTTCCGCGACCAGGGCTTCCCCGCGCTCATGGTCACCGACACCGCCTACAACCGCAATCCGCGCTACCACAAGGCGACCGACACGCCGGAGACGCTCGACTACGAACGCCTCGCTCGCGTCACGCTCGGA
>DASXAO010000168.1:0-52871 GCA_036406675.1 Burkholderiales bacterium | reverse complement strand
GGATGCCGATCTTCCTGCCGCCCTTCTCGATCACCGCCTGCAGCCCGCGCTCGATCTGCAGCTGGTTCGACGGCAAAACAGAAGAAAGTATCGGAAGGCTCAGGTCGAGCTGCTTCGCCTTGTAGAGGAGCGCCCTCACGTCCTTCGGCAGGCACGAGCCGCCGAACGCGAAGCCGGGCTTGAGGTAGTAGGGCGAGAGGTTCAACTTGCGGTCCTGGCAGAAGATGTCCATGACGCGGTGCGCGTCGACGCCGACGCCCTTGCACAGGTTGCCGATCTCGTTGGCGAACCCGACCTTGAGCGCGTGCCAGGCGTTGTCGGCGTACTTCACCATCTCGGCGGTCTCGATGTCGCTGCGGATCATCGGCCCGGGCATGGCGGCGTAGAGTGACGCGAGCAGATCGCCGCTCGCGCGGTTCATCTCACCGATCACGGTCTTCGGCGGATGGTAATAGTCGTGCACCGCGGTTCCCTCGCGCAGGAACTCGGGGTTGATGCACACGCCGAACTCCTCGCCGGCGCGCTTGCCGGAGAAGCGCTCGAGCGTCGGGATGACGAGCTCGCGCATCGTTCCCGGCAGCATGGTGCTGCGCATGACGATGACCGGGGCGCCCGGATGCGCCGCGAGCGTGCGGCCGATCTCCTCGCACACGCGGCGCACGTACTTGAGGTCGATGCCGCCGTTCGGCAGGCTCGGCGTGCCGACGCACACCAGGCTGAGATCGGTCTCTCGCACCGCGTCGGCGAGCTCGGTGGTGGCGCGCAGCTTTCCGGCCGCGACCTGGGCGGCGACCATCGGCCCGACGTCGGCCTCGATGATCGGCGTTTTCCCGGCGTTGATGAGCTCGACCTTGGTGCGCTCGGGGTCGACGCCGATGACTTCGTGACCGTCTCTTGCAAGGCAGGCCGCGGAGACGGCGCCCACGTAACCGAGCCCCAGCACGCTGATTTTCATAGCCAGCAAGAATGAACAAGGCAGGTTGAGCGGCGTGCGGGAAGCCGCCGCGGTGCCTTAGTCCGGTGGGAGAGGCTCGACCGGTGCGAACGGACTACGGCTGCGGCTACGGCGCCTACGCGTGCGCGTTGTAGCGCCGCGAAGCCGCGCGGAACAGCTCGCCGCTTACGGCGCGGGGTTGGCGAGCAGCCGGTCGAACTCGCGCCGCAGCGAGTCGTAGCATTCGCACGCGCCCGCCTCGAGGCCGGCGCGGTCGGAGATCTGGATGCGGCCGCGCTGGTAGCGGATGAGGCCGGAGCGCGCCAGCTGGCCGGCGGCCACGGTGACGCTCGGGCGGCGCACGCCCAGCATCTGCGCGAGGAACTCCTGCGTGAGGTGGAATTCGCTCGAGCCGACGCGGTCGTGGGTCATGAGCAGCCATCGGCACATGCGCTGCTGCACGCTGTGCACGTGATTGCAGGCCGTCGTCTGCGCCACCTGGTCGAACATCGCCTGCGCGTAGCGGCGCACGATGTCGGCGAATTCGGGATGCTCGTCGAGCGAGCGCCGGAAATTGTCCGCGCGCATCCTGAGCGCCTGCCCCGACACCTGGCAGACCGCCTTGAGCGGGCCGCGGTCGGCGCCCAGGAGCAGCGGAATTCCCGCCACGCCCTCGTTTCCGACGGTGGCCACCTCCACCTTTTCCCCGCCCTTGAGGCCGATGAGCAGCGACACCACGCCCGAGAGCGGGAACCACGCGTGGGTGATGGGCTCGTCCGGCTCGTACAGTATCTGCCTGATGGACAAGGACATCTTTTCCATCCGGGGCAGGAGACGAATTTGCAGCTCGCGGCTCAGCGACGCGAGGATCCGGTTTTGTCCGGGAATGACGAAATTTCGTGACTGGTCCATATCGGTGTTCCCTGACTCATTTGTACGCCTTCGACCGGAAATGTTCCACCTCAGCGTAAGCTGGATGGGTGAGTAGCTTCGACATCGTCGCCCTGGCGGCCTCGGCGGGCGGCCTGAACGCCCTGACCCACGTCCTGCAGGCCCTGCCGACCGATTTCGCCGCCGGCATCGTGGTGGTCCAGCACCTCGACCCGCGCCACCGCAGCCTCATGGCCGATATCCTCGGGCGGCGCACCGGCCTCAAGGTGAAAGAGGCCCTGAACGGCGACAAGGTGGCCGCCGGCACGGTGATGATCGCGCCGCCGAACAACCACCTGCTGGTCAACCAGGACGGCACGGTGACGCTGACGCAGACCGAGCTCGTGCACTTCGTGCGGCCCTCCGCGGACCTGCTGTTCGAATCGACCGCGGCCGCCTACCGTGAGCGCGCGATCGCTGTGGTACTTTCCGGCTCCGGCACCGACGGCGCGATGGGCGTGAAGGCGATCAAGAAGATGGGCGGCACGGTGATCGTGCAGGACCAGAAGAGCTCGGAGTTCGGCGGCATGCCCGACGCGGCGCAGCAGACCGGCATCGTCGACTTCGTGCTGCCGCTGCAGGAGATCGCGCCGGCGCTGCAGACCCTCGTGAACAGCACGCCGTCATGAGCGCCGAAGAGCAGGAGCGCTTCGAGCACCTGCTGCGGTTCCTGCAGCAGCAGCGCGGCTTCGATTTCACCGGCTACAAGCGCCCGAGCCTGATGCGCCGGATGCTGCGCCGCATGCAGACCGTCGGCGTCAGCGGCTTCGAGGCCTACCGCGACTACCTCGAAGTGCATCCCGAGGAGTTCGGGCTGCTCTTCAACACCATCCTCATCAACGTGACGAGCTTCTTCCGCGACACGCCGGCCTGGGAGTTCGTCGAGAAGCAGGTGCTTCCGGTGATGCTCGCCTCGAAGGGGCCGCACGCGCCGGTGCGCATCTGGTCGGCGGGCTGCGCGTCGGGGCAGGAGGCCTACACAATCGCGATCCTGCTCGCCGACGCGCTCGGCGACGAGGCGTTCAGGGAGCGGGTCAAGGTCTACGCCACCGACGCCGACGAGGAGGCTCTGACCCAGGCGCGCCACGCGGCGTACGCGCCGAAGGACATGGAAAACCTTCCCGCCCCGCTGCGCGAGCGCTATTTCGAGGCCGTGAACGGGCGCTACGTGTTCCGCAACGACCTGCGCCGCTCGGTGATCTTCGGCCGCCACGACCTGGTGCAGGACGCGCCGATCTCGCGCCTGGACCTCCTCATCTGCCGCAACACGCTCATGTATTTCAACGCCGAGACGCAGGCCAAGGTGATGTCGCGCTTCCATTTCGCGCTCAACGGGCACGATAATGGCGCGGGCTACCTTTTCCTCGGCCGCGCCGAGATGCTGCTCACCCAGAGCAGCCTGTTCACGCCGCTCGATCTCAAGTGCCGCGTGTTCGCGAAGGTCCAGCCCCCGGGGGTGCGCCAGCGCGCGCCGGCGCTCGCGATCCCGGTTCCCAACGGCAACGGAGGCGAGATGAACCGAAACCAACGCCTGCGCGAGATGGCGCTCGAGGAGAATCCGCTCGCCCGGATCATCGTCGACACCGACGGCACGCTCGTGCAGGCCACCCAGAAGGCGCGCCTGCTCTTCACCCTCAACCCGAAGGACATCGGCCGCCCGCTGCAGGACCTCGAGATCTCGTACCGGCCCACCGAGCTGCGCTCGCTGATCGAGCAGGCCTACGCCGAGCGCCGCCCCGTCACGCAGACGAGCGTGGAGCGGCGCTTCAGCGACGCCGAGTCCCAGTACCTCGACATCACGGTGCAGCCGCTCTACGACGACAGCCACGCGCCGCTCGGCGTGAGCGTCACCTTCCTCGACGTCACGCGCAACCACAAGCTGCTCGACGAGCTGCAGCGCTCGCGCGAGGAGGTCCAGACCACCAACGAGGAGCTGCAGTCGTCGAACGAAGAGCTGGAGACGACCAACGAGGAGCTGCAGTCCTCCAACGAGGAGCTGGAAACCACCAACGAGGAGCTCCAGTCCACCAACGAGGAGCTCGAGACCATGAACGAGGAGCTGCAGTCCACCAACGAGGAGCTGCAGACGGTGAACGAGGAGCTGCGCCAGAGGAGCGACGAGCTCAACCACCTGAACGCGTTCCTGGAATCGGTGCTTGCGAGCCTCCCGGGCGGCGCTGCGGTGATCGACCAGAACTACAACGTGCTGATGTGGAACCAGCGCGCCGAGGACCTGTGGGGCCTGCGCGCCGACGAGGTGCGCGGGCGCTCGTTCCTCGGCCTCGACATCGGCCTGCCGGTGGGCGACCTGCGTCCGCTGATCCGCGCCTGCCTCGCCGGCGAAGCCGACGCGCGCGACGCCACCGTCGAGTCGACCAACCGGCGCGGCAAGCACATCCGCTGCCACGTGGTGTGCACGCCGCTCGTCTCGCCCTCGCGCAAGCGCGAAGGCGTAATCCTCACCATGGACGAGGTGCCGTAGAAGAAACAGTACGAAAGGAACGCAGTCGCGGCCTGAAGGTTGCTTCACGACTGCATGGCCCGCAAGGACATCGTCGTGATCGGCGCCTCGGCAGGCGGCATGGAGGCGCTGCAGAGGGTGGTGAGCCGCCTTCCCGCGGATCTGCCCGCCTCGATCTTCGTCGTCTGGCATCTCTCGCCGGGCCTGAAGAGCATCCTGCCCTCGGTGCTGAGGAAAAGCGGCCCCTTGCCCGCGCAGCACGCGCGCGACGGCGACCGCATCGAGCGGGGCTGCATCTACATCGCGCCCAACGACCACCACATGCTGCTCGAGAACGGCTACGTCCGGATCACGAAGGGCCCCAAGGAGAACCGGTTCCGCCCGGCCATCGATCCGCTGTTCCGCTCGGCGGCGTACATCTACGGGCCGCGCGTCGTCGGCGTGGTGCTCACGGGCGCGCTCGACGACGGCACCGCCGGCCTCTACACGATCAAGCTGCGCGGCGGCACCGCGATCGTCCAGGAGCCTGCCGACGCGATGATCCGCTCGATGCCGCTCAACGCGCTCGAGCACACCCGGGCGGACTACACGCTTCCCGCCGATCGCATCGGCGGGCTGATCGCGCGGCTCGCGCGCGAGGGCGCCCCGGCCCGGCCGGAGATCGCGCCCGACGAGGAGGAAAAGACGCGGCTGGAGGTGAAGATCGCCGAGGGCGGCGACGCGCTCGAGGAGAACGTGATGCGCTTCGGCGAGCTCTCGCCGTTCACCTGCCCGGAATGCCGCGGCGTGCTCACGATGCTGCGCGAGGGCAAGATCGTGCGCTTTCGCTGCCACACCGGCCACGCCCTGAGCTCGAGCTCCCTCCTGCAGGGGGCGAACGAAGTCCTGGAGCAGAAGCTGTGGGACGGCGTGCGGGCGCTCGACGAGGCGGTGATGCTGCTCAACCAGCTCGGCGAGAACTTCGCCGCCTCGGGAAACACGCGCGCCGCGGAGCAGTGCTTCGACAAGGCGCGCGAGGCGCACGAAGGCGCGCAGACCATTCGCGAAGCCGCGAAGCAGACCGACGAGCTCAGCGCCGACGACCTGCTCGCGGGCGGGGCCATCGAGCCGGGCCGCGCCGCCGAAGGATGACGCCGCCCGAGCCGCGGCGCGCCTGGCTCGGCGCTCGATAGTCCGGACGGCGCAGCCCGGGGCGGTCGAGCGCACCGGGCGCTGCTGCTCTAATCGCTCCTCCACCGACGCAAGCGAATGAATACACTCGAGCATTTCGACACGCGCGCACCGCGCTGGGACGAGCTCTATCGCTCGCGCCGCTTCAAGGACCGCCTTTCGCTTTTCGTCGAAGGGCTGCGCGCAAGCGTCGCCCCGGGCGCCACGGTCCTCGACTATGGCTGCGGCACCGGTCGCATTGCGCTCGAGCTGGCACGCCGCGCCTACCGCCTGGAAGGCGTCGACGGCTCGAGCGCGATGGTCGAGCAGGCGACGCGCAACGCCGCCGCCGAAGGACTCTCCAGCGTCTCGTTTCGAGCCATCGATCCCGATACCTGGCACGCCGCCCGTCGCTACGACGCCGTCGTCTGCTCGAGCGTGATCGAATACGTTGCCGACGACGCGGGGCTGCTGCAGCGCTTCGCCGAGGCGCTCGCGCCCGGCGGCGCGCTCCTCATCTCGGTACCGAACCGCGACAGCTTGGCGCGCAAAGCCATCGACGCGGCGCGCAGCGCGCGCAACCGGCTGCTCGGCCGCCGCCACGATTTGCAGTACACGCGGCATCAGTACTCGCCGGCCGCGTTCGCCGGCATGCTCGAGCGCGCCGGGTTCGAGCCGCCGCAGTGGACGAGCTTCGAGCTGCCGCTACTCGGCGCCCTGGGCGTCGGCCTGTCGCGCATGCCCATGCTCGGGGCGATGCTGCTGGCGACGACCCGCCGGCGCCGCTAGACGGCGAGCTCCGTCCGCAGCAGCGCGTTACCGGAGAGCCGGGCGCGCCAGACGATCGTGTGCGTAGGCTGGCGGCGGTCGAATGCGCGAGAGACCCAGCCGAGCGGCGGCGCATACTCGCCCTTGTGCACCGTCGAGTCGCCGCTCGGCGGCAGGACGAGCGTCACCTGCACGCCGTCCCGCGAAATGAGGAAGCCGCCGGTTATCGGCTCGACCGCGCATTGCTCGGCGCAGTGGAAAAAGAGCTCGACATCGTGCGCCGCCGTCATCTCGAGCGCATCCTCGACACGCAGGCGCCGCTCGCGCTTGTCGAGCGCGATCAGCCGGCGGTGCCTCACCGGGTCGGCGAGGCGCATGTAGCCGTCGTGCCAACCCTCGAAGCTGTCGGCGTCGGCGCTCGACAGCCACAGGCTGCACGCGGCGCGCGCTTTCCTCAGCCAGAGGAAGTTGCCGCCCTGCTCGGACTGGTCGAGGCCGTCGATGCGCAGCGTGTTGTGCGCGGCGGTGCCGCGGAAGTACTGCCGCCATTCCGGCTGCGTGTGATAGGCGTAGGTGCCCGGATCGATGAGGAACTCGCGGCCTTGCACCGACAGCGTGAAGGCGAGCGCGTCGGCATGCCCGTGGGCGGCGATCGACGTGTAGCCGAGCGCTCCGGCGTCGACCACGGCGCGAATCTCGCGCGGCGTTTCGAAATTGCAGCCCAGGACGTAATACCCGCCGTCGGCGAATGCCCGGCGCAGCGGCAGCCGGTTCGCTTCCGGGGCCAGCGCGCCGAAGGCCTTGTCCGCGTCCTCGCCGAACAGCCAGCGCGCCTCGTCGCCGAGCGCGCCCGCCTTGGTCTTGAAGTCGCCGCGCCGGAAAAGCAGCGCGGCGATGCCGAGCGCGCAGCGGAACGGCGAGGCCCCATGCGGCGCAAGGCGCACCAGCGCGCCGTCGTCGCCGTCGCCGATCATCGGCACGTTGCCCGAGACGTCCATGACGGAGGCGATGAAATCGCTCATCGCCTCGATTCGCGACTCGTATTCCGCCGAGAACGGCGTGCCGTTTGCGCGTCCGGCCAGCAGGGCGAGCACCAGCATGTCGAGCACGAACTGCTGGTAGCACACCGCCTGCTCGCGGTTCACGCCGTCGCGCGCCACCTGGCGCAGGGCCTCGCGTTCGAGGATCTTCTGGCTGGTGCGGGCCCAATCGCCGCACTCCGGCCAGTGCGGCCAGGTGAGCGCGGCGACGAACAGCCCGCTCGCCTCGCCGATCAGGTGGTTGTTGGCCGACGAGTGGGCGGAGAACCAGTGGCGCACGAAGTGCGCATGCCGGTAGACGGACTCCAGCCAGCGCGCGGAAAAGTCCGCCTCGAGCGCCTCGCGGCCGCCGATGAGCTGCCAGGCGATCGACCAGTTGACCAGCCGGATGGCTGCTTCCAGGGCGCTCGACCAGTTCGGCCCGAGGGCGTAGGGGCAGGCGCGGAACCAGCTCTCGAGCTGCTCGACGAGCGCGTCGAGGTGCTTGCGCTCGCGCGTAAGGGCGTAGGCCTGCGCCAGCGTCACGAGCTGCAGGTGGCGGTTCGGCTCCCACAGGTACTTGATGTCGCCGACCAGCTCCGGGTCGCGATAGTCGAGCATCTTGCCGAAGCCAAGCGGCGCTTCGATGCCGGTCTTCGGGTCGCGGTTCCAGCGCGGCGGCAGGCCGAGGTCTGCGTCGGCGAGAGCGAACACGTCCAGCCGGCCGAGCGCGAGGCGCTCTGCGGCGGCGATGTACGGCGCCGCGGCAATGCGCGTCCCGGCGTGGACCCAACGCGCGCCGCGGCGCGACAGGTCGGGCTGCGGGACGGCGCGGGCGCCGAGCCAGCCGAGCCGCTCCGCGCGCGCCTGGGCGAAGCGCAGCGCGCGATGCGCAATTTCCAGCGGCGTCATGCAGCGCAGGCGGTTGAGCCGCCAGCGCAGCTTGCGGCCTAGGCCGCCGGCGAAGGCGCGCCGGGGGGGCTTCTGTAGGTCCGGTGCCAGATTTCGAGGTTTAGTAGCGTCCACAGGATCTCTTCATGGTTGCGGCGCGCGGCGAGGTGCTCGTCGAGCAGACGGTCGAGCACCGCCTCGTTGCAATAGGCGCGTGTCAGGCAGCCCGGCCCGCGCAGGTGATCGGTGAGGAGATCGCGGGTCTCGCCGCGCAGCAGGTCCGCGAGCGCGATGCGGAAGCCGCCCTTGCGCGGCCTGGCCGGCGCATGCTGGAGCAACCGCTCGTCGGCTTTGCGCAGGATCCACTTCGTCGACAGCCCGCGCACGCGCTGCGCGTCGGCGAGGCGCGAGACGTGCTCCACCAGGCGATGGTCGAGGAACGGCGCGCGCAGCTCGAGCGAAGCGCTCATCGTCATGCGGTCGGCGCGCTCGAGCACGTTGTCGGCGAGCCAGTGCCGCTGCTCGTAATACAGGATGCGCCGCAGCGGCGTCGAATTCGGCTGCGGCTCGGCGCGCTCGTCGCCCCGGGTCGACGCCGCCGGAATCACGAACAGGCCGCCCGGCCGCTGCGGCCGCGGCGCGAAGCCGCGCAGGAACGTGTGGCGGCGATAGCCGCCGAGCACCTCGTCGCCGCCGTCGCCCGAGAGCGCCACCTTTACATGGCGCGCCGCCTCGCGGGCGATGAGGTGCAGCGCCACGTCGGCCGGCCGGCAGAACGGCGCGTCGCGGCTTGCCACGAGCTGCGGCAGGCCGGCGAGGAGCTCGCGCGGCTGCAGCACCAGCTCGTGATGGCGTGTGCCGAAGTGCCCGGCCAGCGCGCCGGCCGCGGCCAGCTCGCTTTTCCGGTCCTCGGCGAACCCCGCGGAAAAGGTCTCGACCGCGTCGCTGTGGCGCTTCATCAGCGCCACGATCGCCGCCGAATCGTAGCCGCCGGAGAGCAGCGCCCCGACCGGACGCGCGCCGTTCATGTGCACGCGCACCGCCTCGTCGAGGCGGTCGATGAATGCCGCCACGGCGTCGCCGCCGCTCGCGCGCGCCGGCGCCGCCGCTTCGCCGTCGGGCGGCGTCCAGTAGCGCGCCTCGCGCAGCGCGCCGAGCTGCCAGGTCGCGTAGCTGCCGGGCTCGAGCTTGCGCACGCCCGCCATCAGCGTGCGCGGTCCGCGCACGTAGCGCAGCGCGAGATAGTCCGCGACCGCGTCGAGGTCGACCTCGTCGAGGACGCCCGGCACGCGGGCGAGGCCTTTCATCTCCGAGGCGAAATAGAGCGTGCCGGCGCGCTCCGCGATGTACAGCGGCTTCTGGCCGAAGCGGTCGCGCGCGAGGAGCAGCCGGTCCTTGCGCAGGTCCCACAGCGCGAACGCGAAGGCGCCGCGCAGGTGCTTGACGACCTCCTTGTCCCAGTACTGGTAGGCGTGCAGCAGCACTTCGGCATCGCTCTCGCCGGCGAAGCCGAAACCGCGCCCGGCGAGCTCGCCGCGGAGCTCGGCGCCGTTCAGGAGCTCGCCATCGAGCGCCAGCGCGACGCCGCAGGCCAGCTCGACGAGCGAAGCGCCGAGCACGATGCTGCGCCGCGGATGCCGGTCGACGAGCGCCGAGAGTGCCTCGCCCGGCCGGGTCCGATGCGCCAGGGCGTCGAGCATCCCGGCGAGCACGCCCGGGTCGGCGCCGCCGCGGCGCGCTGCCCATCCGGCGATCGCGCTCATGCCGCGCCGCCTATGGAACGGTCTTCGGCACGCGCGCCCCGGCGAGCGCCCGGTAGAGCGCCGAGAAATCCTCGCCGAGGCGCTGCAGCGAATAGGCTTCGGCGGCGCGCTTGCGGCAGGCGGCGCTCATCCGCGCAAGGACCGCCCGGTCGCGCGCCAGCTCGGCGATCGCCCCGGCGATGGCCGCGGCGTCGCGCGGTTCGACGAAAAAGCCTTGCTCGCCCGCGGCGACCACCTCGGGCACCGCGCCGACCGGCGTGACCACCGGCACCACTGCGCTCGCCATGGCTTCGAGAAGCACGTACGGCAAGCCTTCGCTGTAGCTCGGCAGGAGCAGCACGTCGGCCTGCGCAAGCAGGCGCGCCTTGTGCTCGCCATACGCCGGGCCGGCGAAGGTGACATCGCGCGTGAGCCCGCAGTCGCGCACGTGCTGGCGAAGCCGCGGCGCTTCGGGCCCGCCGCCGGCAATCACCAGGTGCGCCGCGATGCCGCGCCCGCGCACGAGGCGCACGGCCTCGATGGATTCCAGCAGGCCCTTGCGCGGCACGAGGCGGGCGATGCAGATGAGCCGCAGCGGCGCCGCCGGATCGGGCGCGGCCCGGCTCTGCCGGAGATAGGGTGCGCAATCGATGCCGTTCGGCACCACGTGCAGCGCCGGCGCGCCGGCGCGGGCGCGCCAGGCCTCGGCTTCCCGCTCCGAGAGCAGGACCACGGCGTCGGGCCAGCGCGCGACGAGATCGAGCGCCGGCGCGAATGCCAGGCGCGGCTTGCCGAAGACACGGAACAGGTTGTCGTGCACCTGGTAGACGACGCGCGCGCCGAAGAGCTTGGCCACGGCCACGTACACCAGGTCGCGCAGGTAGCCGCGTGCGTCGAGCGAGGTGTTGACATGCACGACCGCCGCGTCCGAGCGCACGATCGCCGCCGCGAGCTGGAACGGGCTCGCGAAGAGGCGCCACAGCTTGGCCAGCGCGCCCTCCTTCCGTCCCTCGCTGCCGACCTGGAAGTGAACCAGGCGGAACTGGCGTGTCAGCGCCGAACCCAGGAGCAGGCCGACATGCGTGCTTACGCCGCTGATTGCCTCGAGGCTGGGGCCGAGCAAGAGAACGGCGGGTCGCTTCATGCCGCTCCGTCCACGTCCGCCGGCGCGAGCGGCGGCCGCGAGCTGCCGAAGGCCCGCAACCCCAGCGCGCCGTAGAGCGCCTCGAGGCTGGCGAGCGCGCGTTCCGGCGCGCAGCGAAGCCGGACCGATTGGCGCGCAGCCGCCCCGATGCGCGTGCCGAGCGCCGGGTCGAGCAGGAGCTTGCGCAGCAGCCGCTGGAGCGTCGCGACGTCGCCCGGGAGCACGAGAAAGCCGGTCACGCCTTCCGCGACCATCTCCGGCACGCCCCCGACCGACGAGGCCACCACCGGAAGACCCGCCGCCATCGCTTCGAGCAGGCTTGCGGGAAGCGTTTCGCCGTACGACGGCAGGGCGAACACCGCGGCGTTTTCGAGCAGCGCGCGCTTGCCCGACGGGCCGACCCAGCCGGTGAAAGTGACGGCGTCGCGGATGCCGAGCTTCTCGGCGTGCCGCTCGAAGGCGGCGTGGTCGCCCTCGCCCGCGCACACGAGCCGCACGTCGGGCACCGCGGCACGCACCCCGGCCACGGCCGCGAGCAGGTCGAGCAAGCCGTGCGCCGGATCGAGCTTGGAAAGGAACAGCACCAGGTTCGGACGGCGGCCTTCCGGCGCCACCTCGGCGGGCGTGATCGGGTTGGGAAGACAGACGACCTGCGCCCTGCGCGTGACGGCGTCGACCCAGGCGCGCAGCGACTCGCAAGGCACGACGACGCACGCGGCCCGCTCGAGCAGATAGCCGATCAGGCGCTGCCCGAGCGGCCCGGCGTCGTCGCGAAGCCGCTCGTAGCCCGCGCCGTGCAGATGCAGGATCAGAGGGCAGCGTGCCGCCAGCGCCAACGCCATGAACAGCGCGTCGCGCCAAAAGCCGCGCCCGGCCGCCGTGTGCAGGTGGACCGCCACGCGGCGGCTGCGCGCGAGCAGGCCCGCCAGCTCGCGCAACGCGCTCAAGGCACGCCCGGCATCGCGCCAGGCGCCGCCATCGCCGTGCGTCGCCACGTAATCGATCGACCAGCGTCGGAACAGGCCGTGCGCCCTGTAGCACTCGAGCACGGCGGCCATGTCGCCGCGGCTCTCGGCGGCGGGTCCGATCATTACCAGATGAGGTGCATCGGCCATGTGCTATCTCCTTATAGTCGCCATACGCGCAGCCCCTGGCGGCGGAACGCCGCCGCGTCGCACACCGATTTCACGTCGATGAGGCAGCCCTGGCGCACGATTTTCTGCATGCAGGCGGCCGCGGACATCTCGACAAATGGCCGGTGGGCGACGGCGAGCACCAGCGCGTCGGCCACCGGGAGGGCCTCCCAGCTGCACAGGCGCACGCCGTACTCCATCAGCGCGTCCTCCGCGTTCACCAGCGGGTCGTGCACGAAGGTCTGGACCCCGTACTCGTGCAGCTCGCGGATGATGTCGATCACCTTCGAGTTGCGGATGTCGGGGACGTTTTCCTTGAACGTCAGGCCGAGGATGTTGACCCGCGCGCCCTTGATGCTGCGCCCGGCGTGAATCATCTCCTGCACGGTCTTGCGCGCGATGTGGCTGCCCATCGCATCGTTGATGCGCCGGCCGGCGAGGATCACCTCCGGGTGGTAGCCGAGGAGCTCGGCCTTGTAGGTGAGGTAGTACGGGTCGACGCCGATGCAGTGCCCGCCGACCAGGCCGGGCCGGAACGGCAGGAAGTTCCACTTGGTCTGGGCCGCCTGCAACACCTCGGCGCTGTCCATGCCGAGCTTCTCGAAGATGATCGCCAGCTCGTTGACGAACGCGATGTTGAGGTCGCGCTGCGTGTTCTCGATCACTTTCGCCGCCTCGGCCACCTTGATCGACGAGGCGCGGAACACCCCGGCCTTCACCACCGAGCCGTAGAGCTGGGCGACCTTGTCCAGGGTGTCGGCGTCGTCTCCGGAGACCACCTTCAGGATGCGGCCGAAGGTGTGCTCGCGGTCGCCGGGATTGATGCGCTCGGGCGAATAGCCGACGTGGAAGTCCTGGCGCCAGCGCATTCCGGAGCGCTTCTCCAGGATCGGCACGCACACTTCCTCGGTGCAGCCCGGATAGACCGTGGACTCGTAGACCACGGTCGCGCCGGGCTTCATGTGCCGGCCGACCGTCTCGCTCGCAGCCTCGAGCGGGCCCAGGTCGGGCTGACGGGCGGCGTTGATCGGGGTCGGCACCGCGACGACGATGAAGTCCGCCTGGGCGAGCTCGGCGGGATCGGCCGTGGGGTGCAGGTGGCCCGACGCCATCAGCTCGGTGGTCGACACTTCGCCGGTGGCGTCGACGTGGCGCCGCAGGCTCTCGATGCGCTTGCGCGACAGGTCGAAACCGATGGTGCGCCGCTCCTTGCCGAAGGCGGTCGCGACCGGCAGGCCGACGTAACCCAGGCCCACCACGGCGACCGTCGGCAGCCCTGCCTCGCTCGGCTGCCGGAGACCCGGCGCGGGCGTCGGCGGAAACTCGAGGATTTCAGACATGGGCGAGGCTCCCTTCCTTCTCGGATCGCAGGTTCTCCATGTACCAGTCGATGGTCTGGGCGAGGCCCGAGCGCAGGTCGAAAGCGGGTCGATAGCCGAGCAGCCGCGCCGCCTTGCCGATGTCGGCGCGCGACAGCAGCATGTCGCCGCGCCGCGGCGCGCGGTGAACCGCGCGCGCGCTGCGCAGATGCGGCAGCCGCTCGGCGAGCTGGGCGCGCATGAGCTCGAACAGCTCGTTCAGCGTGGTCTGCTCGCCCACCGCGACGTTGTAGGCCTGGCCGAGGGCCTGCGGATCCTCGACCGTGGCGGCGCGCAGGTTCGCCTGCACCACGTTGTCGACGTGGCAGTAGTCGCGCGCCGCCGAGCCGTCGCCGTTCACGTAGGCGGTCTCGCCGCGCAGCAGCGCCCCGAGCCAGGCCGGAATCACCGAGGCATACGGACCGTCGGGATCCTGCCGCGGCCCGAAGACATTGAAGTAGCGCAGGCCCACGCTCTTGAAGCCGTAGCAGGCCGCGAACACATCCGCGTACAGCTCGTTCATCACCTTGGACAGGCCGTAGGGCGACATCGCGCGCCCGATCTGCGATTCGGTCTTCGGCAGCGCCGGATGGTCGCCGTAGACCGCGCTGGAGCTGGCGTAGACCATGCGCTGGACGCCGGCGTCGCGCGCGGCGATCAGCACGTTGAGGAAGCCGTTGACGTTGCTGTCGTGCGTGCGCAGCGGCTTGTCGATCGAGCGCGGCACGCTGCCGAGGCCCGCCTGGTGCAGCACCAGATCGACCGAGGCGCAGGCGGCGTTGCAGGTATCGACGGCGCGGATGTCGCCTTCCACGAAACGCAAGCTCTTCCAGCGCGCCTCGCCCACGGCCTGGCGCACCAGCTCGAGGTTTTCCCGCTTTCCCGTGGAGAAGTTGTCCAGGCCGACCACCTCCTGGTCGAGCCCGAGCAGGTTTTCGACGAGATGCGAGCCGATGAAGCCGGCGGCCCCGGTGACCAGCCAGCGGCGCCGGCCGGCGCTAATCCGCGCCGCGAAGTCTGGGTGAAGTTTCACGGATGCTCCTTGTGGTTTCGAGTTCGAGGAATAGCTGCTCGTAGCGCTCCACCATCGCCTGCTCGGCGAAGCGCGACGCGACGCTGGCGCGCGCGGCTGCGCCCATGCGCTTGCGCGCCGCAGGCAGGGCGAGCTCCGCGAGGCGCTCGACCAGGGCCGGCGTGTCGCCGACGGGGAAGAGGTAGCCGTCGGAGCCGTGCGTGATCATCTCGGCCGCGCCGCCGAGGTCGGCGTGCACCACCGGACGCGCCATGGCCATGGCCTCGAGCGCGGCCATCGAGAAAGTCTCCACGCGCGTGCTGCACAGCGCGACGGCGTCGCAGGCGGCGACGAGCGGCCGCACCTCTTCCTGCATGCCGGTGATGAGCACGTGGCGCGCGACGCCGCGCTGCGCCGCGCGCGCCTCGATCGCCCCCCGGGTGGGGCCCTCGCCGATCAGCAGGGCGCGCGCCGGCACGCCGCGCGCGCGCAGCGCGGCGATGGCGTCGACCATCTGCACGTGGTTCTTTTCCGGCCGCAACAGGGCGCACATGCCGACGACGAAGTCTTCATCGGACAGGCCAAGCAGCCGGCGAGCCGCCGCGGCTTCGTCGTCGGCGCGCGGCCGCCACGCGGCGGGGTCGATGCCGTTGTAGATCACCTCGTTGCGCCGCCCTCGCAGCCTGCGTTCGAGCCAATAGCGCCGCTGCGCCTCGCAGACGAACACCACGCAGTCCGCGCTCCAGAAGAGCGGCCGGTAGTAGAGCATCTGCAGCCGTTCCTTGAGGTCTGCCAGGACCGTGGTGTGATAGGTGATGGCGAGCGCCGCGCGCACCCTGGAAAGCCGCAAGGCGAGCCGCGCATACATTGCGGCATAGGCATTCGCGGCCACCACCACCCCCGGGCTGCACTTCGACAGCAGCTCCGACAGGGCGCGCACCGATCGGCCGTCGAGGTAGCGCGCCGCGCCCAGGCAGGTCGTGCTCGCCGCGCCGCGCAGCCGGGAGATCTGCCCGGCGCCGTCCTTGACGTGGACGGCGTGACATTCGTGTCCGCGCTCGCCCAGCCGGTTGACGAGCGCGATCGAATGGCGCTCGGCGCCGCCGTGGTTGAGCGAACCGGTGACGAAAACCAGCCTCACGTTGCGTTCCTCTTGCTTGCGAATTGCAGAAGCCCCGGCAGATGCGCCGGCGCATGCACCAGCGCGATGACCGCGGCGCCCGCGGCGACGCGCGTCAGGGGGCCGTGCGCGGCGAGCATCCATTCGGCGATCGACCATGCCGCGGCGCCGGACGAGGCGGCGACGGCGAGCCGCGTGGCGAGCGTGCGCCAGTCCTGCACGTGCCGCAGCGCGATGCCGGTCAGACTCGCCAGCCGGCGCAGGATCAGCAGGCGATCGAGGTAGATCGCGAGCACGCTGCCGGCGGCGGCGCCGGCCAGGCCGAAGAAGTGCGCCGCGGCCCAGCTCACGGCGACCGAGACGGCGAGGGTGACCGCGGTCACGCGCAGCGCGTAGCCCCCCTGCCGCAGCAGCATGACCAGGCTGCCCATCTCGACCACGCTCGCAGCCATGCCCACGATGTAGACCCGCATCACCGGCGCGGCCTCCGAATACGAGGCCGTGTAAACCATCGTGACCAGCTCCGGCGCGAACACGAACACGAAGGCGAGCCCCGGGTACAGGAGCTTCGCGACCATCACGTTGCCGCGGCTGTTCATGTCGAGCATGCCGCGCACGTTGCCCGCCGCCTGCAGGCGGCTCATGCTCGGCAGGAAGGACTCCATCACCGACTGGCGCAGGATATGCACGAGCTGCCCCACCACCGCGGCGATGGAGAAGGCGGCGAAGCTCGCGAGCGAGAACAGGGTCGCCGCGACCCACTGGTCGGCTTTGCCGCGCAAGCCGTAGAACGCGGCATTCAGGCCGAGCGGGGCCGAGTGGCGGAACTGCTCGGAGAAGGTCGCCCACTCGAACCATGGCCGGCCCAGGCCGTGCCGGCGCCAGACATAGCAGGCGAGGAGGCCCGTCTTGGTGAGCGCCACGGCCAGCAACAGCCACAGCAGGAAAAGGAAGTCGCCGGTGAACCACGCGCCCGCGGCCATCAGCGCCACGCGCAGGGCCGACACGCCCACGGTGGCATACGCCTGCCAGGCGATGCGCTCGTCCACGGTCGGCAGCCGGTCGAGCAGGTCGGCGACCACCCACAGGGTCACGAACGCCGGCACCAGCAGGCCGTGCGCGCCGAGCGGCTGGATCGGTGCCGGCAGCAGCGGGTTCGCCGGGCTCACGAAGAAGCCGCAGGCGAGCCCCGAGAGCGCCAGGAAGATCAGCGTCTGGTGCACGTACAGGCGCTTCCTCTGCGGCTCGGAGCGCGGCACGAAGTAGTACAGCGTGCCGCACATGTTGAGCGTGGCGAAGCTCATGATCGTGCCGACCGCCAGCCACAGCAGGCGGTATTCGCCGAAGGTGGCGGTGTCGAGGCAGCGCACCAGCACGAGCGGCAGCAGGAACTGCATCGCGTGGTCGAACGCCTTCACCGCGCCGATCGAGAGCGCGCGGCGCTTGAGGCGCGCGAACGAGACGCCGCCGGTGGCCGCGCTCATGCGGCGAGCCCTTCGAGGAGGCGGCCGTAGCGCGCCAGCGTCTCGCTTCCGGAGTGGTTGCGCTCGAAGTGCTCGCGGCAGCGCCCGGAGGCTTCCGCCCAGCGCCGCGCATCGCCGAGCAGGGCTTCGATTTCGTACGCGCCGGCCTCGACGTCGCCGAAGCGGCGGTGGGCGCTCGTGCCGACGTCCACCGTGCCGAGCGTCGGTACGCCGCGCGCCCAGGCCTGCAGGAACGTGTTCGGCAGCCCTTCGTAGTCCGAGGTGTTGACGAACAGGCGCGCCGCGTCGAAGCGCGGCTCCACCTCGGGCAGCGGAAGGAAGCCGGTGAACTCGACGTTGGGCAGCGTCGCGGCCTCGGCGCGGGTGCGCTCGAACAGCGCCGCATCGCCGCCGCGGGGTCCGCCCACCATGACGAAGCGCCGCTGCGGCAGGCGCCGCGCGAGCTCGAGCAGAAGCTCCGGCCGCTTGCCGGCGCGGATGACGCCGACCCAGAGCACGGTGTCCCGGGGCGGCGGGTTGCCGGCGCGCCGCTCGGGAAGCTGGTAGCAGCTCGGAATCACCACTGCGTCGCGCCCGTAGGTCGCGCGGCAGCTCGAGCGCTGCACCTCGTTCTGCGCCACGATGCGGTCGACCAGGGCGAGGCCGCGGCGGTAGAGCCAGCGGTCGCGTGCGTACCGGATCTGCCCGCCCGCCCCGTCGACGAAATCCATGTTCGAGGCGCCGGCATGGATCGAGCGCCGGCCGTGCCGGCGACAGAACTCCGCGACCACGCCGGCGAGCATGCCGGCCGTCCGGGTGTAGTAGACGTCGGCGTCGACCTCGCGCAGCGCGCGCCACATCGCGGTCAGGCGCGGATGCAGGAAGCGCAGCAGCGGCACGCCCTCGTCGGGGCGGTAGGCCTTGTGCACCGTGATGCCGTCGACGAGCGCGCGCTCGGGCTGGCCGTAATCGAGGCAGATCATCGATACCCGGTAGCCGTGCGCGGCGAGCAGGCGGGCGAGGATGCTCTGCTGCACCTCGGCGCCGCCCACCTCGCCGATCCTGGAGTCGGCCGAAAGAACCGGCCAGGCCTGCGGCGCGACAAAGCAGACGTGCATCTACTTCGCCGGCCTCCGCGCAAGCATGCCGTACATGAGCCCGATCGCAATCCATAGATAGGCCACCTCGGGTTCAGGCCTGAAGCTGCCGCCGACCAGGCAGGTGAAGAAAAATGCGCACAGGCAGGCCGTCGCGCCCTGGAAGAACGCCCGCATCTCCGGGCTGAGCGTCGTGTCCTTGCTCACCGCACGGAAACCCTTCCACACGTGGACGAAGTAGGCGGCGAACAGCGCAGTGCCGATGAGGCCCATGTCGAGCAGGGCCTCGAGGTACGCGCTGTGCGGGTGACCTACCGGCAGCATGGAGCCGTTCTGCATCGGGAACGACCACAGCACCGAGTTCAATCCGTGGCCCCACAACGGGCTCCTCCAGAGCTCCGGCAGAAGCGGCAGCCAGATGCCGTCGATCCGGCCCGCGCTCACTGCGTTGGCGCCTTCGCCGATGCCCATCGTCACGCGCGCCCAGATGGCCGCCCCGGCCACGACCGCGAAGCACGCCCCGCCCAGGATCGCGAGCGAAAGGCTCCTGACGTTGAATTTCCACACCAGGAACAGCGCCCCGACCAGGCCGGCGCCGGCGATGGAAGCGCGAGAGAACGTGAGCACCAGCGCCAGCGCCACCACGCCGATGGTGAGCATCAGGAACAGTCTCATTCGCGGCTGCCTGCTATCCGCCCAGGCGAACAGCAGCAGCGCCAGGGCCGAAAGGTGCAGCCGCCCCAGCCCGTTGGCGTGCATGCCCATCGGCGCGTAGAAGTTGCGCGCGTCCGGCGTGGCCATTTCGGCAAGCGGCATGCCCATGAGCAGGACGAACCCGATCTGGATCAGCGCGATGAACCACGCCGATACCGCGACCGCCAGGATGAACCCCTCGGGCTTTCGCGAGCGCGCGGCGGCGGCGCCGATCATCAGCGCGATGGCCACGATCACTATTCCCTTCGCCAGCTCGACGATGAGATATTGCCGTTCGTTGACGAACTGTGCGAGGGGGCTGCCTTCCGGGGTGACCACGTACGGAATCTCCCGCAGGTGCGGCATGCCGATGAGGGCGGCTACGCACATCGGAACCACATAGAGCCACACCAGAGGCTGGCGCAGGATGGGTCCGGCCGGGCGCAGGCGCCCCGCGACCACGTACGAGCCGACGGTCGCCGCCACCATCAGGTTGAGGGGGTTGAGGCCCGGGACCTGCATCAGGGTGCGCGGGAACAGCTCGCTGGGCGACATCGGCAGCATCAGCAGGAGGAGCACCGCGCCCACGCGGAAGTCGAGCAGCACCGCGACGCAGCCGGTGAGCGCGAGCGCGACGTACAGCCCGGCGAGCTCGCCCATGGCGACCGCGTAGCCCGAGCCGACGGCGAGCGCCACCATGGCGAGCGCCGCCGGCACCCAGCCGGTGTTCGCGTACTCCTGACGCAGGGTCGTCGCGGCCATCGCAGCGGCTCAGTAGGCGTTCATCAGGGTGCCGACCACGCGCGCGCTGGCCTCGGTCAGATCGCGCACCGCGCGCTCGGTATCGGCGAGGCGCGTCTGGTGCTGGCGGGTGACGAGCAGCGCGTCGGCCGCGCGGAACGCCACGCATTGCGCGTCGGCGTACAGGCCGAGCGGCGGCGTGTCGATGATGATGATGTCGTACTCGCACTGCGCCTTCGCGAGCAGCGCGGCGAAGCTCGCGCGCGACAGGAGCTCGAGCGGGTTGGGCGGCACCGGCCCCGCCGGCAGCACCGACAGGCCCGTGAGCCCGCTCACCGGCAGCGCGGTCGAGAGCTCGGCGCGCCCCGACAGCGCCGAGGACAGCCCGAAGCGGTCGGGAACGTTGAAGATGCTCTGCTGGCGCGGGGCGCGGAAGTCCGCGTCGATGAGCAGCGTCCTCTGCCCGAGCTGCGAGTACACCACCGCGAGGTTGGCGGCGATGAAGCTCCTGCCCTCGCGCGAGCCGGCGCTCGCGATGGCGAGCGTGCGCCGCCCGGCCTCCGGGTTGAACCAGCGCATCAGGAGCTGGGTGCGGATGACGCGCAGCTCCTCGACCGTCGGGTGGAACGGATCCCAGGCGGCGATCAGCTCCTTGCTCACGCCGTCGGGGCCGCTCACGAGATACGGGAACTCGTACTGCTTGGCGAGCGCCTCGCGCAGCTCCGCGTCGGTGATCAGGTTCAGCTCGATCGCGGCCTCGCCGAAGCGCCAGCCGAGCTCGCGCTGGCGCACCAGCACCTGCTCGGCGTCCGAGGCAGTGAGCTTGCCCTCGTCCATCAGGATGGCGCCGATCTGGCGCCCGGTGGCCGCGGGGCTGCGTGCGCCGTCCAGCGGAACTACGTTCTCGTTCGATTTCAGTAGCATGGTCGGGCCTCAGAAGGGATGGGGAAGGGCGCGGGCTGCGGGGCGCGGCGCCGCGAGCAGCCGGCCGCCGGTCGGGTGCCACTTGGAAAGCAGGCCGAGCGAGGGGACGGCCAGGCGCGCCTCGAGGTCGGCGCGCGAGCGCACTCGCCGGTCGAGCGTCTCGAGCAGGTACACCATGGTGGCGGCGACGAGCAGGCCGAGCACCACCGACAGCGCCGCGATCAGCGGGATCTTGGGCTGCGCCGGCAGCGCCGGCTCGATCGCCGGCGTGAGCAGCTGCACGTCGCCCTGCCGGGCGCGGCTCTCGAGCTGCGTGCTCATGGCGCGGGTGAGCACGGTGTCGTAGTTGCGCTGCGCGTTCTCGACGTCGCGCGTCATCGCGGCGAGCTGGACGCGCACGTCCTTCGCCTGCATGATGCGCGCCTGCTGCGCGTCGACCGCGGCCTTGATTTCCTGCCCGCGCTTCTGCGCCGCGTCCATTCCGTTGCGCAGCGTCGCCACCACCTTCTTCATCTCGTTGGCGAGCTTCTCGCGCAGCGCCTTCACGTCGGCCGAATACTTCATGTAGACGGGATGGTTCGCCCCGAGGTCGGTGCTCGCGGTCTGGAGCAGGCTCTCGGCGCGGGCGAGATCGAGCTTGACCGCGGCGACCGCGGGGCTCGCCATCACGTCGGCCATGGCGTCGGGGCTGCCGCCGCTCGCCAGCAGCTCGGAAGCCTGCTTGTACTTCGACTCCGCGTCGTAGAACGCGGCGCGCGCGGCGAGCATCTGGGTGTTGAGCTCGGTGAGCCGCGCCGTGTCGATGTCGAGGTGCTCGTCGGCGACCAGGATGCCCTTCTGCTTCTGGAAGGCGGTGAGCTTGTTTTCGGCCTGCGTCACCTGGTTGCGCATTCCCCCGAGCTGC
Source organism: Burkholderiales bacterium (assembly GCA_036406675.1). Lineage (GTDB taxonomy): Bacteria > Pseudomonadota > Gammaproteobacteria > Burkholderiales > SG8-39 > SCGC-AG-212-J23. The sequence continues at coordinate 31,388 of DASXAO010000168.1, read as the reverse complement.
TCCTCGAACCACTTCGAGGCCTCGCGCACCGGCTGGTTGCGCAGCTCGAGCACCACGTCGAGGTAGGCCTTGGCGAAGCCGTTGGCGACCTGCGCCGCGGCCTTCGGCGTCTTGGCCGAGTACTCGATCGTGATCAGGTTGCTTACGGTGTTGGTCACCTTCAGCTTCTGCAGCAGGAGGTCGCCGATCCAGACGTCGATCGGGCCGACGCCGCCGGTGTCGTCCTGCCACATCTCGCGCAGCTCGGCGTTCTCGGCGAGGTTCAGGTCGCGCGCCACCTGCGTGGCGACGCGGCCGCTCTGGATGAGCTCGATCTGCGTCGCGACGTAGGCCGCGCGCGTGGCGAGCGCCACTCCGCCGTGCGTCGGGGCGATCGTCTGCTCGTCGCGCGAGTCGACGATCAGGGTCGCCTGGCCGACGTACTTCTTCGGCATGATGAACGCGACGGCGAGCGCGGCGACGATGGTCGCGACGAGCGCCAGCATGAACGCCTTGCGGCGCGCGCGAAGGGCAAGCAGGAATTGGCTGAGGTCCATTCGGTTCTCCCTAGAAGAGGGCTTCTCTCACGTAGATGACGTCGTCGGCGCGGACCGCTTCCTGCAGCCCGACGTCGGTTTCGACCCACTTGCCGTCGGCGGTGGCGCGGCGCAGCTTCAGCCTGCGGTCGCTGCCGCGCGGGGTCATGCCGCCGCCCGCGGCGATCGCCTGCATGACGCTCATGTTGGGCTCGACCTTGTAGGCGCCGGCGCGGGTGACCTCGCCGTAGATGTAGAACATCGGCGCGCGATCGACGTACACGGTCTCGCCGCCCTTCAGCATGTAGCCCTTGCCGATGAGCGGGACTCTCTGCTCCTTGCCGTCGCGCGAGACCAGGATCGTCTCGGAGCCGGTCGGCAGGATGCCGCCGGCGGCCGCGATCACGTCGGCGAGCTGCGAGCTGGTCTCGTCCAGCGGGTAGCGTCCCGGCTTCGCGACCATGCCGAGCACCGAGACCTGGCGGCTCCTCACGGTGGTGAGCGCGACGTTCACCTGCGGGTTGTTGAGGTACTTGCCCTGCTTCAGCGCCTCGGCGATCTTGATCGCCGCCGCGTTGGTGGTGAGGCCCGCGACCTTCACGCTGCCCACGAGCGGCATCAGGATCGCGCCTTTCTCGTCGACGCGGGCATCCAGGGTCAGGTCGGGCTGCTGGAACACGGTCACCTTCACCGCGTCGCCCACGCCCAGCTTCTCGACCGGCTGCGCGGCCTTCTCGACCGGCACGGCCTTTTCGGCCTGCTGCGGCACGAGCTTCGCGGCCTGCTGTGGCGGGGCCTTGCCGCCCTGCTTCGCGCCCGTCGTGCCGCAGCCCGCAAGCACCCACAACAGCATCAATCCCAACAGAACAGATCTCATATCGCCTCGCTCGGGTTTCGTCTCTCGGTCACCGCTTGATGTCTCCTACGTACTCGATGCGCGCGCCGTCGCGCAGCCTGCGCACTTCGGCGGCGGCGAGCTCCATCCTCTTGCGCGCCGCCAGGAACTGCTCGATGAGGGGCGCCGCCTGCTGCTCGGAGAGCGGCGCCTCCTGCGCCTGAACCAGCTGCACCACCGAGACGCCCGGCGGCGCGGCGAACACCGCGATCTCGCCTTCCTTCATGCGCGAGAGCTCGGGCAGCTGCGACAGCGGCACCTGCTCGGCCGGCTGGGTCAGGCTGGCGCTGGTGATGCGCGCGCCGCGCGCCTGCAGCCAGGCCGCGACCGCGTCGAGGTCGGCTGCGCGCGCCGCTTCGGCGCGCAGCACGTCGACCAGCTCCGCGGGCGCCGACACCGCGAGCTCGCGCAGCCGGTAGATGCGCCGCTCGGCGAACAGCGCCGGGTTCTCGGCATAGAAGGCGCGCACCTCTTCGGGCGTGCTGCGCGGCGCCGCCGCCGCGGCGCGGTCGAGGTAGGCCTGCGCCAGCAGGTGCCTGCGCGCCTGGTCGATGCTCTGGGCCACCTGGGGATCGCGGTCGAGCCCGGCGGCGAGCGCCTTCTGCACCAGCAGCTCGCGGTCGATGATCTTTTCGAGCGCCTGGGTGGTCGCGTCGCGCGCCGAGATCTCGACGCCGTTCACCTTGGCGACCACGACCTGGGTCCCGGGCTTGAAAGCCGAGGCGCGCTCGCAGCCGGACAGGGCCGCGAGCAGCGCGAGGGCGGCGAGCTGGCAGGCCCGGCGCATCAGAACGCGTATCCCAGCCTGCGTCGCGCCACCCATACCGCCGCCGCCAGGCCGGCGAGGAGCAGCATCCAGAGCCGCGGCTCGCGCGCGTCGGCGACCGCGAACTGAGGCGTTGGCGCGCTCGACGCGGCGACGCGGACGGTGCTCTCCCCCGCCTGCGCGGGGGCGGCGCCGGTCGGCGCGGCGGCAAGGCCCGCAGGGCCCGGCCCGGCGAGCGCCAGGCGATAGACGTCGACGAAGGAATACTGCGACGGGTTGGCGGCCACGGCGCGCCCGAGCGCGCCCTGGAAGGAGGTGTCCTGCCCCGCGGCGGCGAACGCCGCGGAAGCGAGGGACAGGCCGGCGATGAGCTTCGCGAGTCTCATGGGAAAGCGGTGCATCATGCTAAGAGCGGGCTGTTACGGCACGGAGCCGTCCGGGTAGACGCGGCATCCGCCGTACGGACTACCAAAAAAAAACGGGGCCGGAGCCCCGTCGGCTGCGCCCGTCAGCGGCTCACGGATTGAGGATGCGGAGCTCGAGCGCCTTGCCGATCGCCTGCGTGCGGTTCACGACGTTCAGCTTGCGCAGGATCTTCTGCACGTGGTTCTTCACCGTGAGCGGGCTGATCTTGAGGATCGCGCCGATCTCGAAGTTGCTCTTCCCGACGTAGATCCACTTCAGGATGTCCAGCTCGCGCACCGTGAGCACGCTCTGGCCGGAGGACTTGTCCGCCGCGGCGCCGCCGTCGGCGTGGCGCTGGAACTGCGTGCGCACCCACGCGGCGTACAGCGCCGGCACGAGGAGCTGCGCCAGGTAGGCCTGGCGCGTGCCGGCCGAGCCGGGACGGCAGGCAAAGGTGAAGAGGCAGATCGCGCGGCCTTCGGAGTCGTGCACGCCGTGGACCAGGAGCTGCGTCGCGCCGATGCGCTCGAGCTCGCGCGTGAACGCGCCCGCGGGGACGAGCGCGCCGCCGGGCTCGATCACCACCGGCTGATGGCGGCGCTCTTCCCACGCCTTGAGCAGGGCGGGCGCGACCGCGGTGTCGCGCAGGAACAGGTCGCTGAAGGTGGCCGGATCGGGCGCGGTCATCGAGAAGCCGTCGGCGCGGAACGCCGGCGGCTTGCCGTGGCACAGCGTGCAGATCAGCAGCTCGTGGCGGATCAGGCTCTGCAGCAGGCCCTGGGTCCAGCTGAAGAAATGCGCGCGCGCGTGCACGCGCAGCGACGCATCCAGGTTGAGCACGATCGACTCGATCTGCAGGAAATCGGTGGCCGACGAGCGCGCATCGCCGTTGCCGCCTTCGTGCTGCAGCGGAATGGCCGGCGCGGGGACGGCGATGGGAGTTTCGGCGCTGGTAAGTGGCATGGTGGCGGCAATACTAGTTGAACGTCATTACGCATCCGTTCGGCGTGGTGCACGCCGAAAAGCTAGTCCGGTGAGCCTACTGCGCGCGCGCAGGCGCAACGCAATGCCTGAACCTGCGTGCCCTAACCTGTCTTGGCCTTGCACCCGAGCAGAGAAACACAGACGTCGCTGCTGCGCACGCCGCCCGGGCCGGGCACGCTGCTGCAGGCCTGCATCGACCCGCTGGTCGCGATCGCGACGCTCGGGGCGGTGGTGTCGTACTTCGGCGAGCGCTTCGACGGCGCCTGCCTGATCCTGGCGCTCCTCGTGTTCGCGATGACCTTCCCGGGCTCGCTCGCGCGCGGCGCCAGCCCGCGCGCGGGCGACCTCGCGCTCGACATCGCCGCCGGATGGCTCGCGATCGTCGGGCTGCTGCTGTTCCTGGGCTGGGCCTCGCGCACGCTGGACGTGTTCGATCCGCGGGTGATCCTCGCCTGGGCGCTCGCCACGCCGGCGGCGCTGTTCGCCGCGCACCGGCTGCTGCCGGTGGTGTGGCCGCGCGTGCTCGCCGCCGAGGGCATGCAGAAGACCGCGGTCGTCGCCGGCGCCAACGAGCTCGGCCGCCGCCTCGCCGCGCGGCTGCGCAGCGACCCGCTGCTCGGCATCCGCTTCGCCGGCTACTTCGACGACCGCGCCCCCGGCCGGCTGCAGAACGTGGTGCCGCGCGAGAACCTCGGCGCGCTCTCGGCGCTCGCCGACCACGCGCGCTCGAACACCGTGGACGTGATCTACATCGCGCTGCCGATGGCCTCGCAGCCGAGGATCCTGAAGCTGCTCGAGGACCTGCGCGACACCACCGCCTCGATCTACTTCGTGCCCGACATCTTCGTGTCCGACCTGATCCAGGCGCGGGTCGACTCGATCGGCGGGCTGCCGGTGGTGGCGGTGTGCGAGTCGCCCTTCTACGGCTTCAACGCCGTGGTCAAGCGGGTCTCGGACTTCTGCCTCGGCTCCCTGATCCTCGCCGCGATCTCGCCGCTCATGCTCGCCGTCGCGCTCGGGGTGAAGCTCTCGTCCCCCGGCCCGGTGCTGTTCAAGCAGCGCCGCTACGGCCTCGACGGCAAGCGCATCGTGGTCTACAAGTTCCGCTCCATGACGGTGGCCGAGGACGGCGACGTGGTGCGCCAGGCGACGCGCAACGACCAGCGCGTGACCCGCTTCGGCGCGTTCCTGCGCCGCACCTCGCTCGACGAGCTGCCGCAGTTCATCAACGTGCTGCAGGGGCGCATGAGCATCGTCGGCCCGCGCCCGCACGCGGTGGCGCACAACGAGATGTACCGCAAGCTGATCCGCGGCTACATGATCCGCCACAAGGTGAAGCCGGGGATCACCGGCCTCGCCCAGGTAAACGGCCTGCGCGGCGAGACCGACACCGTCGACAAGATGAAAGCGCGCATCGACTACGACCTCGCCTACCTGCGCAACTGGTCGCTCGCGCTCGACATGCGCATCATCCTGAAGACGGCGGTGGTGCTGCTTCACAAGAACGCCTACTGAGTCTTTTGCAAGGGGGAAGGCCCTCGCGGCCTTCCCCCTTCCTTGACTTGCGAATACTCAGGCCGCGAGGTTCTGGGCGTTGAGGTCCGGCTTGAAGCGATAGCCGGTGCCGCGAACCGTCTCGATCAGCTTGTCGTGGCCGGTGGGCGCGAGCGCCTGGCGCAGCCGCCGGATGTGCACGTCCACGGTGCGCTCCTCGACGAACACGTGCTCGCCCCACACCTCGTCCAGCAGCCGGGCCCTGGAAAAGACGCGGCCGGGATGGGTCATGAAGAAGTGGAGCAGGCGCAGCTCGGTGGTCCACAGGTCGATCGGCTTGTCGCCGGCGCTCACCACGTGCGCCGCCGGGTCGATGCGCAGGCCCGCGATCTCGACCACGTCGTCGGCGAGCTGCGGCGCGCGGCGCCGCATCACCGCCTTGATCCTCGCGAGCAGCTCGCGCGACGAGAACGGCTTGGTCACGTAGTCGTCGGCGCCGGACTCGAGCGCGGTCACCTTGTCCTGCTCCTCCACCCGGGCGGACAGGAGCACGATGGAGATGTCCTTGGTGCGCTGGTCCGAGCGCAGGCGCCGCGCGAAGGTCAGCCCCGGAACGCCGGGCAGCACCCAGTCGAGCAGCACCAGGTCGGGCCGCGTGTCGCGCACCAGAGCCTCCGCCTGCGGCACGTCGCCCGCGCACATGACCTTGTACCCGGCGCGCTGCAGATTGGCCGCGAGCAGGTCTCGAATCGCCGCTTCGTCTTCCACTACCAGAATGGAACCGCCCATGGCGTCTCCTGTTGTTGGTGAGCGGGGACGATGCTATGTCGCGTGGCGACGGCGGACTATAGCGGGCGCCTTATTTAACAGTCGTGTCATATTGGCGTCGTGTCGTTTTGCACCGACACGGCAGGGGAAATCGGGGTCAGAGCCCTATTTCCTAAACAGCTACGCGTGCCGGAAATAGGGCTCTGACCCCGATTTCCTGCGATCCGCGAAATTCAGTGCTTCTTGAAGCTGGCGAGATGGGCCGCGACCCGCGGCCGGATGACGTCCGGGTCGACCGGCTTGAGGATGAACTCGGAGTAGGCGTCGCGCCCGTCGGTGCGGCGGTCGCGCTGGGCCGAAAGGAAGATGATCGGCACGCGCCGGCTGCGCTCGAGGCTGCGGATGGCGGCGGCGGTCTCGAAGCCGTCGATCCCGGGCATGCGCACGTCGAGCAGGATGGCGGCGAACCGGCGCTTGAGCACCTGGCGCAGCGCATCCTCGCCGGAATTGACGCAATGGATGCGGGCCCCCAGGTCCTCGAGCAGCGCAGAGAGCGCCAGGAGGTTCTTCGGCTCGTCGTCTACCAGCAATACGTCCATCAGGCCTGCTGCTTCATGAGGGTCGCCACGATCGGATGCAGCGCGAGGCGCAGGTCGCGCTTGGATACGAAGGCCTCGGCGCCCGCCTCGAGCGCCGCGAGGCGCAGCGCCACCGAGTCGTTCACCGACATCACCACCACCCGGCAGCCGGGATGGCGCTGGCGCAGCGCGCGCGCCGCCTCGATGCCGTTCGGTCCGGGCAGCTCGAGGTTGACGAGAATCAGGTCGAGCGGCGCCTGCCCGGCGAGCGCGAGCGCCTCTTCCATGCTGCGCGCCTCGCTCAGCCTCAGGGGAGGGAAGGAGGTGAGGAGCCAGTCGCGAAGCGCGCACCGCATCTCGTCGTGCTCCTCGACCACCAGTACGGACGGCACAGCGGGATCCACGGCGAGCGGATGAAGCGTCATTGCTCTCGAGCAAGCGTACTCGACAGGCCGCATGCTAGCGGCGCCGCAGGCGCGGGTCAGTCAGGCTGCGGCGCGACCTCGGGTCGGGGTAAACCTGACAGCGCGCCGTCCCCCGGCGACGCGCCGCCCACAGTCTGAACGGACTGAGGGCTTTCGACATCGTGACGCTAGGTGCGCGTTATCTTGCGCTCCATGAGCTCGCCGCACGCCTATCGACCCGACGTCGACGGCCTGCGGGCGCTCGCCGTGCTGTCGGTGCTCGCGTTCCATGCCTTCCCCCGGGCCGCGCCAGGGGGATTCGCGGGGGTCGACGTCTTCTTCGTCATTTCGGGCTTCCTCATCACGGGGATCCTCTTCGAAGCGCTGCGGGCAGGCCATTTCAGCTTCATCGACTTCTATCGGCGGCGCGTTCGGCGCATCTTCCCGGCGCTCCTTCTGGTTCTCGCCGCGTCCCTCGGCCTGGGCTGGATGCTGCTACTGCCGGACGAATACCTGCTGCTCGGCAAGCACGTGCTCGCGGGTGCCGGATTCCTGTCCAACATCGCGCTGTGGCGCGAGGCCGGCTACTTCGCCCCCGCGGGCGAGGTCACACCGCTCCTGCACCTCTGGTCGCTCGGAGTGGAGGAGCAGTACTACCTCGTCTGGCCGCTGCTCCTTGCCTTCTTCGCCGCGCGGCCGCGCGCGCTGCCGTGGATGATCGTCGGCCTCGCCGGATTCTCGTTCGCCCTCAACGTCTGGCTTACGCCGCGCGCCCCGTCGGCCGCGTTCTACTTGCCGCTGACGCGCTTCTGGGAGCTCATGGCGGGAAGCGCGCTCGCCTACCACGCCCATTACGGCAGCCGGGGTGGACGCATGGCCGACGCCAAAGCGGCGGCGGGCCTCGCGCTGGTGGCTGCGGGCATCGCCCTCCTCAGCCCCGGGCGGGCGTTCCCTGGCTGGTGGGCGCTGCTGCCGGTGGTCGGGAGCTCGCTCCTCATTGCCGCGGGCCCCGCGGCCTGGATCAACCGCCGCCTCCTTTCCAATCCCGTGGTGGTGTACATCGGGCTCATCAGCTATCCCCTGTACCTCTGGCACTGGCCGCTGCTCGTCTATGCGCGCATCACCGAGGGCGGCGAGCCCCCGGCGGCCCTGCGCCTCGCACTGCTGGCGATGAGCTTCGTGCTCGCCTGCCTCACCTACGAGCTGGTCGAGAAGAAGATCCGCTTCGCGAGGCTGCCGTCGGTCAAGCGGCTGTCGGTGCCGGCCCTCGGCGCGGCGATGGCCGCGCTCGGCGTCTTCGGCATCGCGGTGCTGCAAAGCCGGGTGCAGCCGCAATCGGCTTCCATCGCGTTGGTGAACGAGATTTCGCGCGCCAGCGTCGACTGGGGCTACAAGGGCGACCAGGTCATCGTCGGCGACTCCCCCAGCACGGTGCTTTTCCTGGGCGACAGCCACATGCAGCAGTACTGGGCCCGCGTCGAGAAGCTGCTCGCCGAGCACGCCGCCCCCATGCGCACGATCGTCTTCAAGACGCTCGCCGGCTGCGCGCCGGTACCGGGGATCGAGCGGCGCAGCCTGAAGTGCGCCGCGTTTGTCGACGAGGGGTTCGCGGCTGCGATGCGGCCCGAAGTCGATACGGTGGTGATCGCGGGCTCGTGGGTGGGTTTTCTCGGCCGCGGCGACTACTACAGGATCGGCGACGACGAGGCGCGGCCGCTCAAGCTCCTGACGCCGGAGACCGATTGGGTGATGGCGGGCTTCCAGGCGGCGCTCGCCCGGCTGGTGCACGCCGGCAAGCGCGTGGTGATCGTGCTTTCGTCGCCGCGGGGCGAGATGCTCGATCCGAAGTGGGTGATCGAGCGCGACGGCATGGCGGTGCGGGTGCGCGGGGCCTTCAGGCCGCTGCCCAGAAGCGAGCTCGCCGCGCTCACCGGCCGGATCGATGCGCGCCTCACGGCGATCGCGCGCGCGGTCGGCGCAAGCGTGATCGATCCGGCCGACTGGCTGTGCACCGCGTCGTACTGCCCTGCCGCCGACGAGGCCGGACGCCCGCTCTACCGGGACGCCTCGCACCTCCGCGCCAGCGCCGCGCGCGAGCGCTTCGGCGCGGTCGACTCTTACGTCTACATCCGATAGCTTCCGTCAGTCGAGCGAGACGATGCCGCGCTGGATGGCGAAGCGCACCAGGCCGGCGACGTCGCGGATGCCGAGCTTTTCCACCAGCCTTGCGCGGTAGGTCTCGACGGTCTTCTGCGAAAGCGACAGGCGCTCGGCGATCTGCGCCCCGGTGTGCCCCTCGGCGAGGAGCTGCAGCACCTCGCGCTCGCGCGCCGAGAGCCGCGCGAGCGGGTCGTCGCGCTCTTCGCCGGCATAGTCGTCGATCACCACGTCGGCGATGCGGGCGCTCAGATAGCGCTGCCCCGCGTACACCGCCCGGATCGCCTCGACCACCTCCTTGGCGGCCGAGCGCTTGACCACATAGCCCGCGGCGCCGGCCTTCAGCGCGCGGCGCACGTACTCGCGCTCGGCGTACATCGACAGCACGATGACCCGGCACTTGGGATCGCGCTCGAGGATCGCCCGCGTGGCGTCGGCGCCGTTCAGCTCCGGCATGGAGAGATCCATGAGCACCACGTCCGGGGCGAGCTCGCGCGCCTGGCGCAGCGCATCGCGGCCGTCGACCGCGAGCGACACCACCTCCATGTCGGGCTGCGTCTCGACCACGTGCTTGAGCCCTTCGGCCACCACGCCGTGATCGTCGGCGATGAGGATGCGGATCGGCATGGCTAGAGCGGCACCGCGGCGCTGACCGTGGTTCCGTTTCCCGGGACAGAGTTGATCGAAAAGCGGCCTCCGGCGGCCTCGGCGCGCTCGCGCATGGTGGTCATGCCCCAGCGGCCGCGTGGCGCCGCCGCGGGGTCGAAGCCTTTGCCGTCGTCGATGACGCTGAGCACCAGCTCGCCGCCGCTTTCTTCCAGGCCCACGGTGATCCTTTTAGCAGAAGAATGTTTCGCCGCGTTGTTGAGCGCCTCCTGCGCTATCCGGAACAGGGCCACCGCGGCCTCCGGCCGCAGGCCGGCCCCCGCCTCGCCCGCCTGCACCGCCACGCGGATCCCGGTGCGCTGCGCGTACTCCTCGCCGTACCAGGCAAGCGCGGCCGGGAGCCCGTACTCGTCGAGCAGCGCCGGCCGCAGATCGGCCATCACGTTCTCGATCGACGCCAGCGTGGCGTCGACCAGCTTCAGCGAGTCCTCGAGCCGGCGCCGCGCGGTCTCGTCGCGCAGCTTGCCGAGCAGGATGTCGAGGTTGATGTTGAGCGCCGAAAGGTTCTGGCCCACCCGGTCGTGCAGCTCGCGCGCGATGCGGCGGCGCTCGGTCTCCTCGGCCTCCACCAGCCGCCGGGTGAGCGCGCGCAGCGCCGCCTCGGCGGCCTTCTGGTCGGTGACGTCGATGCAGGCGCCGACCATCTTGAGCGGCCGGCCGCTCTCGTCGCGCACCACCTCGCCGTGGCTGCGCAGCTGCCGCACCAGGCCGTCGGGCCGCACGATGCGCTCGTCCATGCTGAAGGCGCGGTTGTCCATGAGCGCGAGCGCCACGGTCGCGGCCGCGCGCGCGCGGTCCTCGGGATGGATGCGCTCGAGGTAGCTCTCGAACGACGGCCGGAACTCGCCCGGGTGCACGCCGTAGATCGAGTACATCTCGTCGGACCAGTTGACGCGGCCGCTCACCGGGTCCCACTCCCAGCAGCCGAGGCCGGCGAGCTTCTGCGCCTCGGCGAGGAGCGTGCGCTGCTCGCGCAGCGCCTGCTCGGCGATGCGCCGCTCGGTGATGTCGGTGGCCACGGCTCCCACGCCCACCACCGCGCCGGCGGCGTCGAACACCGGGAACTTCGACACCACGCTGAAGCGCTCGCCGTCGACGTGCTGCGAGGCCTGCTCGTACTGCACCGGCGCGCCGCGCGCAAGCACTTCAGCGTCGTGCGCCGCGGCCGCGGCCGCCTGCGCGGGCGCGAACACCTCGACGTCCTTGCGCCCCACCACCTGGTCGCGGCGCAGGCCGAAGCGCTGGAGGAAGCGCTCGTTCGCGAAGCGGTAGCGGCCCTCCGCGTCCTTCAGGCACATGAGCGCGGGGCTGTGGTTGGTGAACGCCTGCAGGCGCGCCTCGCTCTCGCGCAGGGCGTCGTAGGCGAAGCGCCGGTCGGTGATGTCCTCGACCATGGCGAGCATGCAGCGCAGGCGCCCGTCGGCATCGGCGAGGCGCGCCAGGGTATGGCGCACCGAGATCACCTGCCCGTTCCGCCGCAGCATGCGGCCCTCGAAGTCGGCGTGGCTGCGCCGGCCCTGCACCAGCTCCTCGAACACGTTCCACGCCGCCTCGACGTCTTCCGGGTGCGCGAGGTCGCCCAGGGTCCGCGCGCGCAGCTCCGCCTCGCTGCAGCCCGACAGGCGCAGGAACACCGGATTCGCGCGCAGGAAGCGCCCGGTCGGATCGATCATCGCGGCGCCGAACGGCGTGCGCTCGAACATCGCGGCGAGCGTCGCCTCGTTCTCGCGGCTCAGCTGGCGCGCCGTCATGTCGCGCGTCACCTTGGCGAAGCCGCGCAGCTCGCCCGAAGGGCCGCGCAGCGCGGTGAGCGTGACCTCGGCCCAGAAGCGCGTGCCGTCCTTGCGCACCCGCCAGCCTTCGCCCTGCGAGCGCCCCTCGCGCTCGGCGCGCGCAAGCATCGCCGCCGGCACGCCCTCGGCCTGCTGCTCCTGGGGATAGAACACCGACAGATGCCGGCCGACGATCTCCGCCGCGACGTAGCCCTTGATGCGCTCGGCGCCCGTGTTCCAGCTCACCACGTGGCCCGCGGGGTCGAGCAGGAAAATGGCGTAGTCGGCTACGCTGGTGACGAGCAGGCGGAAAAGCTCGTCGGCCGGATGCCCGGCGAGCGCGCGCTCGGCGATCCTGGAGTCGAGTTCCATGGGCGGGGAAATTCTACCCGCCGCGTTGCTTGCTGACCTTGTAGAGATTGAACTACAAGCTCAGGCTACAAGCTCAGGCGCTGCACCCTTTCAATTGCTGCCGCGGCAGCTCGTGCGAGCCGCCGCGCGGATCGGACTCGCGCAGCACGACGTTGTAGATGTTCTCCTTGTAGGTCACCGTGAACTCGTAGCGGTATCCCGGGCGCGGCTTGAGCACGGTGCCGGCGCTCGTGCTGCTCGAGCTGCCGCCGAGAAAGGACGAGCCGGCGAAGACGAACACGAGGTAGCTCGCGCGCTCCGCCGGCAGGCCGAGCGCGACGGACGGCTGGTCGAGCTTCACCGTGCCGACGTAGCTGGTGTGGCAGGTGCCGTCGAGCTCGTGGATGTGCACCGCGCCGCGCATGCTCGAGAACATCGAGCCCGATTCGAGCTTCGACTTCACCTGCACGTTCTCGGGCGCGACGTGCGGATAGTCCCTGAGCGAGGAGCAGGCGGCAAGAAGCGTGACCCCGACAAAGGCGATGAAGCCGCGCATCACGACTTCGTCATGTCCGGGCAGCCCAGGTTGTCGCCCGTGGCCCAGCCGTTGATCGCGCGCACCAGCGTATCCGTGCCCACCGAGGGGGCGTAGATGTCGATGCGGGTGCGGCTCTTGTCGATCGGCGTGGCGTCGGCGACCAGGTAGTAGAGGCCGCCGGGGGGCACCTTGCCCGGCACCAGCACGCCGCTCTTGAAGTCGCGCTGCAGGTGGAGCTCGGCCTTCTGCGGATGGTTGACCACGGTCGCGTGGTAGACCGTCAGGATGTTCTGGTAGGAGGTCGAGCTCTGCGAAACGGTGCGCACCGCCACGTTGAGGCACTCGGGGGCGCGCGCCTGGAAGGTCTTCGCCACGGCGGCGAGCGGGCGCTTCGCCTCGAAGCTCTGCACCTTGCCCATGAAAGCGCCCGGAATGGCCTCGCGGAATTCCTGCGCGGTTTGCGGTTGCTGGGCGCAGCCGGCGACCAGCAAACCCGTCACGGCCATCGCGGTTAAGGCAGCAGTTTTTGTCATTGTTTTCCCTTTCTCCCTTTCCCAGGCGACGGAAGGCTAGCCCTGCTCAATTTCAGATGCAAACAACTCTGGCACGAAAGCCGCTAGACTCGGCGAGTGCCGGTCACCATCGACGACATCCGCGCCGCCGCGCGGCGCATCTCGGGCGCGGTCGAGCAGACCCCCTGTGTGCACAGCCGCACACTTTCACGCCTGGTCGGGGCCGAAGTCTTCCTGAAGTTCGAGAACCTGCAGTTCACCGCCTCGTTCAAGGAGCGCGGCGCGCTGAACAAGCTGCTCTCGCTCGGCGAGGCCGAGCGCAGGCGCGGGGTCATCGCGATGAGCGCGGGCAACCACGCCCAGGCCGTCGCCTACCACGCCGCGCGGCTCGGCATCCCGGCGACCATCGTCATGCCGCGCGGCTCGCCCAACACCAAGATCAAGAACACCCAGGTGCACGGCGCCGCCGTGGTGCTCGAGGGCGAGAACCTTTTCGAGGCGGGCAGGCACGCGCGCGAGCTCGCCGCGCGCGACAACCTCGTGTTCGTGCACCCCTACGAGGACCCGCTGATCATCGCCGGCCAGGGCAGCGTCGGCCTGGAGATGCTCGCCGCGGTGCCCGACCTCGACCTCATCGTGGTGCCGGTCGGCGGCGGCGGCCTGATCGCCGGCATCGCGACCGCGGCAAAGGCGCTCAAGCCCTCGATCCGCGTCTTCGGCGTGGAATCGAGGAACTACCCTTCGATGCACCAGCGCCTCGCCGGCATCCCGGTCGAGTGCGGCGGCGACACGATCGCCGAGGGCATCGCGGTGAAGGACGTAGGCGCCACCGCGCTCTCGATCATCCGCGAGCTGGTCGACGAGGTGCTGGTGGTCGAGGAAGAGACCATCGAGCGCGCGGTCGTGGCGCTGATCGAGATCGAGAAGACCGTGGCCGAGGGGGCGGGCGCGGCGGGCCTGGCGGCGCTGCTGCAGCACGGGGCGCGCTTCGCCGGGCGGCGCGTCGGCATCCCGATCTCGGGCGGCAACATCGACAGCCGCGTGCTCGCCTCGGTGCTGATGCGCGGGCTGGTGCGCGACGGGCGGCTCGTGCGCCTGCGCGTGACGATGCCGGACGTCTCCGGCAGCCTCGCCAAGGTAGCCGCCGTGATCGCCGAGGCCGGCGGCAACATCGTCGAGATCCAGCACCAGCGCATCTTCGGCACCTCGTCGGTGCGCTCGCCCGAGGTCGAGTTCCTGGTCGAGACGCGCGACCGCGATCACACCGATGCGCTGGTGCACGCCCTCGAGGAAAAGGGCGTCAGCGTTTCGGCTTCTTGAGCCGGGCTCCTTCGGCCCGATCCTTAAATGGTGACAGTCACCATTTTTTTGGTTAGGCCAGCGCGAGCTCCATGCACACGAGGTCGGGATCGCCGCTCGGCCTGGCGCGGAAGCCGAAGCTCGCGGCAAGGCGCAGCATGGCGCGATTGCCGACCCGAACCAGGCCGTGCAGGCCGGGCAACCGGGCGCGCTGCGCGTGCTCCAGCAGCCGTCGCATGAGCTCGTGGCCCAGCCCCAGGCCCTGCAGCGCGTCCGTCACGACGAGCGCGATCTCGCCGCCGGCGCATTCGGCGAGCGCGACCAGCTCGCGGCCGTCGAAGGCCGCCAGGCTGGCGTCGCTCGGCGCCGAAGGCCGCGTCGTGCGCTCGAGCTCGCGCGGAGGAAGCTCGGAGATGGCCGAAAAGTAGCGTTCGTGCCGCGAGCGCGGCGAAAGGCCGCGCACGAATTCCTGCACCAGGGTGGCGTCCTGGCCCGTAAGTTTTCGAATGACGAGGTCAGGCGGCACGGCGCAAACCCAGGCCGGTGCTGCGCGCCGCGGCGGCCGCTCGCGTGAGGTGCAGCACATCGCGCTGCGCGTGGCTGCCGCCGATGCGGTGCGCCACGGGCGGCAGCGCCCGCAGGAGCCGCGCGGCGCCCGAGTAGTCGCCGCGGCCGAAAGCGGCAAGCGCGCGGCTCGCCGGGAGGCCGACCAGCCGGGTCATGTCGTGGTTGGCGCCCGAGCGGCGCGCCACGCGACGCTCCAGCGCCGCGAGCAGGCGGCTGGCGTCATCCGGCCGCTGCCCGCCCACGAACGCCATCATCGCGTGCAGGTCGTTGAACGCGCAGTAGGCGTCCTCCGCGTAGGGCGACCATTGCGCGGCGAGCGCGTGGAAGCGCTTTCCCAGCGGCGCGCCCGCGAGCTGCAGGCGCCAGAGGAGCGCCGAAGCGTCGATCAGCTCCGAGAGCGAATCGCCCTGCATGCGGTGGTCGTAGATCGCGAGCGCCTGCTCGGGGCGGCCGAGCTCGAGGTGATACAGGGCGATGTGCCACCACAGGTGCGTCGAGGCGGCGCCGGCGCCGGTCCAGAGCGCGCTGCGCGCGCCCAGCCAGCGAATGCCCTCCTCGAACCGGCCCTGCATCTCCATCACGTGGGCGACCGCGTGGTGGGCACGCACGTCCCACGGCTGCAGCGCGAGCGCCCGGTACGCGGCGGCTTCCGCCTCCTCGTACGCGCCGCACTCCTGGAGCGCATAGGCGTGCATGGCGAGCACGACGTGGTAGCCGGGCGCAGTCCGCTGCCAGGACTCGAGCGCCCTCGTGGTGCGCGCGAGCTGCGACGCGGGGTTCCCGAGGTAGTAGTCGAAGGTCTGCGCCGCCGCGAGCGCGAGCAGGTCGTGCGGCGTGTGGGCGAGGATTTCGTCGTACACGCGGCAGGCGCCGGCGAGGTCGCCCTCGAGCGCCGCGCGAATCGCCCTAACATGGGTTTGTTGTTGTACCGTAAGGCCCAGCTGAGTCAGCCTGGCGTAGGCCCGCGCCGCCGGCTCGAAATCGCGCGCGTCGCGGCTGCAGACGAGGAGCGTCGCCTCGACGAGCTGCGCCGCGCCCGACTCCGGGTCGGCGCGCACGGCAGCGCGCGCCGCGGCGAGCGGATCGCCGCGGTGCGCGAGAAAGTCGGCGAGCGCCGGGCTCACGGCAAATCCTCAGTAGTACTCGTGGACCGCGCCGTCCTGGGCGTCGGCGGCGGGCGCGGGCCAAAGCGGCGCGAAGCCGACCGTGCGCACTTCGGCGTACGCTTCGGAGACGCTGTCGGCGGGGTTGCAGCCGGCGGCGAGGCCAAGCGCGGCTGCGGCGGCGAGAAGTGCAAGCGTTTTCATGAGCGATCCTCCTTGATCTTGCTAAAGGGCTGCGGTTGTGGGAGACGACTGGGGCGCGTACTGGTTGGTCCAGTAGCGCACGATGCGATGGCCGATGCCGGCAAGCCGTCCGCCGCGCTCGCGCGAGCGCTCGTAGAGCACGCGCGGGGCGCTCCCGGCGAGAGTCAGCGTGACGCGCTCGGCGTAATGCGCGGGCACCGGCGCGGTGAGCGTGACGCGGCCCTGCTTGAACACATTCGCGAGCACGATCCCTTCTCCCTTCAGCCGGAAAGAGCTTGCCGGGCCGATGACGTAGTCGCGCGTGTCGCCTTCCTGCGTGATCCAGAGCTCGCCGTCCCAGAGCTCGATCTGCATGCCCTTGCCGTGCTCGATGAGCAAAAGGCTGCCCCGGGGCAATACGGTCGGTCCGCCAACGATGTAGCCGTCCATGTGCACCTCCGCTGAGTCGATGTGCACAGGCTAGCGAGCCCGCGTCGCCGGGTTATTTCGCGGTGTTGTGTGTTTGTTTCAGCGAGGTTCTCAGGAGCGCGAACAGCTCCGCCGGGTCGACGGGCTTGCGCGCGAGCGTCTGGACGTTCGCGGCGGCGAGCTCCTCGCGCGGGATGTCGTCGCCGTAGCCGGTGTAGAGGATCACCGGCGTGCCGGCGCGGATGCGGTTGATGTCGCGCGCGAGCTCGAGGCCCGTGACGCGCGGCATGGTGTGGTCGGTGAGCACGAGGTCGTAGCGCTGCGGCTCGGCGGCGAACGCGTAGCGCGCGTCGACCGCGTTGCTCTTGAGGGTCACCTCGAGCCCCCAGCCGGACAGCAGGTCGCCCATCAGCTCGAGCACCATGTCCTCGTCGTCGACCACCAGCACGCTGCCGGAGAGGCGCCCGCTTTCCTTGCCGCCGAGCGGGCTCGCCGCGACCGCTGCGCCCGCGCCGCGCGCCGCCGGCAGCGCGATGCGGAAGCACGCTCCGAGCCCCGCCGCGGTGTCGACCAGGATGTGCCCGCCGTGCTCGTGGACGATGCCGTGGACCATCGCGAGCCCCATGCCGCTGCCCTTGCCGACGTCCTTGGTCGAGAAGAACGGCTCGAACATGCGGTCGACCACGTCGGCCGAGATGCCGCCGCCGGTGTCGTGCACCGAGAGCTCGACGAAGCCGCCCGAGAACTTCTGCCGGCAGGAGGCGCACACCGCGCCCGCGTGGCGCGCCTCGCGCACCGCGAGCGCGATCAGCCCGGCGCCGGCCATCGCGTCGCGCGCGTTGATGGCGAGGTTGAGCAGCACCTGCTCCACCTGCACCGGGTCGGCCCGCACCGCGCTCACGTGAGTGGAGAAGTCGGTGCGCAGCTCGATGGTCGAGGGCAGCGCCGGGCGCAGCAGCTTCGCCGCCTCGCCCACGAGCTGCGGCAGGGAAAGCAGGCGCGCCTCGCCGCGCCGGCCGCGGCTGAAGGTGAGCATCTGCACGATGAGCTCGCGCGCGCGCTGCGCCGAGATCTGGGCGCGCTCGAGCGCCCGCGCCAGCTTGGCGTCGTCGAGCGCCTCGGTGCGCTCGACCGCGAGCGTCAGGTTGCCGAGGATGCTCTGCAGGATGTTGTTGAAGTCGTGCGCGATGCCGCCGGTGAGGTGGCCGATCGCCTCCATCTTCTGCGCCTGGCGCAGCTGCTTCTCGAGCTGGGCGCGCTCGGCCTCGGCCGCCATGCGCCCGGTGACGTCGCGCGCGATCGCGAGCACGTGCGGCTTGCCGCGGTGCTGGATCGGGATGGTGCGCACCTCGACGTGGATGGGCGTGCCGTCCTTCCTCACCGACTCGAGCTCGAACACGCAGCGCTCGCCGGCGAGGGTGCGGCGCACCGTGTCGCGGCGCCGCTCGATGTACTCGGGCGCCACGTTGTCGGCGTACACGCCCCTGAGGACCTCCTCGCGGGTGAAGCCGTAGATGCGCTCGTAGGCGGGGTTCACGTCGACGCGCTGCAGCTCCGAGTTCCACAGGATGAGCGCGTCCTCCGAGGCGTCGAAGATGGCGCGGTACTGCTCCTCGCTCGCGCGCAGGAGCTCCTCCTGGGTCTTGCGCGCGGTGATGTCGCGGCCGATGTACAGCACGTGCGGCTCGCCCTTGTGCAGGATCGGCACGCCGCGCGTCTCGATGTTGAAGCGCGAGCCGTCCTTCCTCCGCGCCACCGCCTCGAACACCACGCGCTCGCCGGCGAGCGCGCGCGCGTGGAGCTGCTTCACGTGCGCGTTCAGCTCGGGCGGGCTCATGGTGAGCTCGCTGCGGCCGAGCGCCTCCTCGCGCCGCCGGCCGCTCATCGCCTCGTAGGCGGGGTTGACGTCGACCACGCGGAACTCGGCGTCGCGCAGCACCAGCGAGTCGGCGGTGGCGTTGAAGATGGCGCGGTACTGCTCCTCGCTCGCGCGCAGCGCCTCCACCGCGTTCTTGCGCTCGGTGATCTCGCGCGTCATCGCCAGGATGTGGGGCTTGCCGGCGATGTCGACCTTCTTCAGCGTGACCTCGTCCCAGCCGAGCGAGCCGTCCTTGTTTCGCCGCCGCCATTCGAAGCGCAGCGGGCCGCGGCCGGCGCGCACCTCGGCGATGAGGCGCAGCATGTCCTCGTTGGTGTAGGGAGGCTCGTGGCCGCTGATATCGCCGGCGCCGACGCGGCGCAGCTCCTCGCGCGTGTAGCCGTAGGTGCTGCAGGCCTTGGCGTTGGCGTCGATGATCGCGCCGCGCTCGTAGTCCACGATGAAGATCGCGTCCTCGGCCGCCTCGAAGATCGCGCGGTAGTTCGCCTCGGAGGCGGCGAGCGCCTCCTCGTGCGCGCGCCGCTCCAGCTCGGCGGCGGCGCGCACGGCGAAGATCTTGAGCACCGATTCCACCAGCGCGGCGTCGGTGATCGGCTGGCGCGAGATGATGGCGACGATTCCGGCGACCCGCCCGGCCGCGTCCTTCAGCGGATAACCTGCATACCCCACGGCGCCTTTGGGCAGGTACTCGTCCTGCGGAAAGATCTGGGCGACGTCGCGCGGCACCACGGAGAAATCGCCCCCGACCACCGCCCGGCAGGGCGTGGTGTCGAGCCGGTACTCGAAGTTCTCGCGGTACGCGCCGCCGCCGTAGAGGCCCAGGGTGCGGATGGCCACGGGCGGCTCGCCGAGGAAGCGCCCGACGAGCGCCATCTGCACGTTGAGGATGGTGGCGATGTAGCGCGTGAGCTCCTGGAACACGCGGTCGCCCTTCGCGCTCGAGACTGCGAGCGCGGCGGCGTTCAGGGCGTCGTTCTGGTGGCTCACCGGGGCAGTTTATGCGCCTGTCCGATACCCGGCCGCTCGATTACCTGCCGGATACCATTGAAACAAGCGGGTTACAAATCCTGCCTTTTAGCCTACGGGTCAATTGGAGGGGATGAAGATGTAGCCCGAGCCGCGGATGGTCTTGATGGTCTTCGGGTTGTCCGGGTCGTCCTCGATCTTGCGCCGCAGGCGCGCGATGCGGATGTCGATCGAGCGGTCGAAGGGCTCCCATTCGCGGTTGCGGGTCAGCGTGAGGAGCTGGTCGCGCGACAGCACCCGGTTGGGATGCTCGGCGAAGGCGCGCAGCAGGTCGAACTCCATCGCCGTGAGCGCGATGTCCTCGCCGTTCGCGCCGATCAGCTGGTGGCGGTCGAGGTCGAGCTGGCACTGGCCGAACACGATGCGCCGCGACGCAGCCGCCGCCGCCGGCGCGGCGCGCGACTTCTCGGCCCGCCGCAGCACGCTTTTCATGCGCGCGAGCAGCTCGCGCAGGTCGAAAGGCTTGCCGATGTAGTCGTCGGCGCCCACTTCGAGCCCGACCACGCGGTCGATCACCTCGCCCGCCGCCGTGAGCATGATGATCGCCACGTCGTGGCGCTCGCGCAGCCAGCGCGCGAGCGTGAGCCCGTCCTCGCCGGGCAGGCGCACGTCGAGCAGCACGAGATCCGGCAGATCGGCGGCGAGCGCCTTGCGCATCGACGCGCCGTCCGCGGCCTGCGCGACCTCGTAGCCATGGGCCGCGAGATAGTCGGCCACGGTCTCGCGGACCTGGCGGTCGTCCTCGACGATCAGCACGCGGCCGCTTTTGGCCATGACGAGCGGAATTCTAGCGTTCACGGCTCGCGGAAGGCGAGCATCGCCGAGAGGCGCGCCGAGCCGCCGTGGTAGAAGCCCGCCGCGACCGGCGTCTCGCGCGCCTCCGGGTTGCGGAAGGTGCCGAACGCCATGTCCCACAGCGGCAGGTCGGAGTAGTTGTAGCGATGGATGCCGCGGCCGTGGTGCACGCCGTGGCTCTCGGGGCGCTGGACGATGTAGCCTAGCCAGCGCGGCGTACGGATGTTCGCGTGCTGGAAGGCGGCGTTGAAGGCGAGGAACGCGGAGGCGATCGCGCCGGCCTCGGGCGAGAGCCCGAGCAGCGGGAAGAACACCAGCACCGCCCAGGTGGTGAAGAGGATCGCGTCCAGTGGATGCAGGTAATACGCGCCGAACGCGTCCACGCTCTCGGCGCTGTGGTGCACCTGGTGGCCCAGGCGCCACAGCCAGTCCCAGCGATGCGCGGCGCGGTGGTACCAGTAATGGACCAGCTCGTAGACCAGGATGCCGACGGCCGCGCCGCCCCAGGCGCCGAGCGCGGCGCCCTCGAACAAGCTCCAGTCCGGCAGGAGCGCGGCCCAAAGCCGGCCGGCGCCGAGCGACACCCCGAAGACCGCGGCCGACACGGCGAGCGCGCGCAGCCTCCAGCCGCGCGGCGCGTCGTAGCGGCGGGCGCGCCAGACGAGCTCCAGCGCGAGGAACGGCGCGAGAAAGAGGAGCGAGTAATAGTCGGCGAGCTCGAGCAGCACGGTGCATTCCTCCGGAAGCGTTCTTGTACGCCGGGAAATGCTACGGGCCGCTTGTGCGCCCTTCGGTTGCTTCTTGGTTGCCCGATTGTTTCCGCGCCCCCGAAATCAGGGACGGACCACGATTTTTCTCACCACAGGAAAACAGGGACAGTCCCTATTTTTTCACGCCGGCTCGGAGATCTCCACCAGATTCAGGTCCGGATCGCGCACGTACACCGAGCGCAGCTTCGACACCGCGCCGGTCTTGGCGACCGGGCCTTCGATGATTTTGATTTTCATCTCCTCCAGCTTTTCGATCACCCGATTGAGCGGCGCCGCGGCGATGAAGCAAAGGTCCAGCGATCCGGGCACCGCCACGTGCGCGCGCGGCGAGAACTCCTTGCCCCACTCGTGCAGGTTGATCTTCTGGTTGCCGAACTTGAGCGCGAGGCGCTCCTCGGTCGGCGTGCGAAAGCGCTCGAGCTTCATGCCGAGCACCTCGGTGTAGAAGCGGATGCACGCTTCCGGGTCGCGCGTCGTGAGGACGATGTGGTCGATGTGGTCGATCATCAGATGATTTTCTTTTCCTTCAACCGTGAGATTTCATCCGGGCCCAAGCCGATGGCGGCCAGGATCTGCCCGGTATGCTCGCCCAGCTTCGGCGCCGGGCTGCGGATCGCGCCCGGCGTGCCCGAGAGCTTCGGGATTACGCCCGGCACCTTGAGCGGCGCGCCGTCGCCGGCGACCACGTCCTGGATCATGCCACGCGCGGCGTAGTGCGGATCCGCGGCGATGTCGGCCGCGGTGTAAATGCGGCCGGCGGGCACCTCGGCCTTCTCCATTTCATCCAGAACCTGCTGTTGCGTGCGCTTCGAGGTCCATGCCGAAATCGCGTCGTCGATGCGCGCCATCTGCGCCGCGCGCCCGTCGTTCTTCGCGAGCGCCGGGTCGTCGCGCAGGTCGTCGCGGCCGATCGCGCTCATCAGGCGCTTGAACAGCGCGTCGGCGTTGCCGGCGATGAGCACGTAGGCGCCGTCGCGGCACGGGTAGAGATTCGACGGCGCGATGCCGGGCAGCGTGCTGCCCGAGCGCTCGCGGACCACGCCCTCGGCATCGAATTCGGGCAGCAGGCTCTCGGTGATGTTGAACACCGACTCGTAGAGCGCCACGTCGATCACCTGGCCTTTGTTTCCTTTCTGCACATGATGCAGCGCCAGGAGCGCGCCGATCACGCCATGGAGCGACGCGAGCGTGTCGCCGACCGAGAGGTTGGGCCGCACGGGCGGCCGGTCCGGAAAGCCGGTGATGTAGCGCATGCCGCCCATCGCCTCGCCGATGGCGGCGAAGCCGGGCCGCTCGCGGTAGGGGCCGGTCTGGCCGTAGCCCGAGATGCGCACCAGGATGAGCTTCGGGTTCTCGCGCGAGAGCGCCTCCCAGCCGAGGTTCCACTTCTCGAGCGCCCCGGGGCGGAAGTTCTCGATCACGATGTCGCAGTCGCGCGCGAGGCGGCGCGCGATCGCCTGCCCCTCGGCCTGCCGCAGGTCGAGCGTGATCGACTTCTTGTTGCGCGACTGCACGTGCCACCAGAGCGACACGCCGTTCCTCATCCGGCGCCAGCGGCGCAGCGGGTCGCCGTCGCCCGGCGGCTCGACCTTGATCACCTCGGCGCCGAAGTCGGCGAGCGTCTTGCCGCAGAACGGCCCGGCGATCAGCGTGCCGAGCTCGAGGACGCGGATTCCAGCAAGGGGGCCTGCCATCCCCCCGATTATGCAGAAGGCTCGGCTACGCCGGTCAGTCGACGCGCCTGATCGCGGGCGGATTCCAACGGCCGTCGAGCGCCTGCGCCCTTGGTGCGTAGAGGCGCATCGTCAGCCCGAGCGGACCGCTCGCCGGCGCGGGCAGCCAGTTCGATTCACGGTCCGGCCCCGGGCTCCGGTGCTGCACGTACAACTCGAGCGAGCCGTCGGGGTTGTACTTGAGCGAGTCGCGGTCGCCGATCGCGAAACGGTTGAGCGGATTGGCGACCTGGAAGCCCTCCGCGTCGTACATGGTGAGCGACCAGAAGCCGTCGGCCGGCGGCAGCTCGGCTTTCTCGAAGCGCAGTACGTAGTTGCTCTCCGCCATCACGGGCTTGCCGTCGGCGTCGGCGACGTTGAGCGGATAGATCGCGTCTTCAACCTGGTTGGCGCCCAGTCCGACCAGCGCGACGATCGCGCGCTTCAGGTAGTAGTTGCCGTAGACGCCCATGGTGTCGGTGTTCATCTGCCAGCCGTTGGCGACGCGCGCGAGGGTGGGCACTTTGTCCTGCATCAGCTTGAGGCCGGCGGCTGCACCTTTGGAAAGTGCGCCCGCGCTGACCTTGCCTGCGTCGAACCTGCCCGGCTCGAGCCCGATGCGCTTCAGGCGCGCCAGCGTCGACCAATCGGTCGCGTGCGGCGGGTTTACTTTCATCAGCTGCGCGCCGTAGCGGAAGTAGTCGCTCGCCGGCATCTCGTTGACGATGCGCAGCGGCTCGGACTTGGTGTCGACCGAAGGATCGATCTTCTGCTGTACGGGGCGCGGCGGCTTGCCCCAGTCCGCGAGGCGCGTCACCTTATAGCCGTCCTGGATCTTGTGCACGGCTTCATAGTCCTTGGGGCCGTTGGTCTGCGTGCGGCCGATGATCCACACGTGCGGCGTCGGCGCGTCGATGCGCTGCACGCCCTGCGGCAGTGTCCCGCGCCAGCGCGGCGGGACGAGGGCGAAGTTGGCGGCGGCGGTGCCGTTAGTGCGCTTGCCGGGCACGGCGAACACATCGGACCACATGTCGAGCATCGGCAGCAGGAAGTAGCGGCCGCCGGTGTCCGCGACGGAGACCACCATCGGCCCCGCGGTCAGGTCGATCCAGGCCGAGGAATAGAGCGTGTCGAAGTTCGGCCGGACCACCGCCCGCATGTCCGCGGCCGGAAAGGCCCGCACATGCTTGAACGCGTTCGCCGGTCCGCCGATCGGGCTCGTCTTCGGATCGAGATTGGTCAGCTGCCTGCGCGTCACGTCCATCGTGACGAGCGGATAGAGATAGATATAAGCCTCCTCCGCGATGGCCTGCGCTTCTTCCTCGGAAAGCTTTTGCGCTCCGACTGGCGAGGCAACCCCGGCCGCGAGCAGCGCAACGGACACGATCACCGTTCTCATCGTCATGGTCTCCCTCCGGAAGGATGGGCGGATTCTAGGAAGCGCTTCGCGGCCGCTTTTGACTTGGATCAAATCATCGCTTCTTCTACTTCCGCTTCAGCAGGCGCAGCGGGTTGTACTCGAGCACCGTCTCGCCGCGCTGGTTCACCACCCTGTTGGCGAACCGCACCAGGCCGCGGTCGCCCTTCGAAGTGAGGCGGTGTTCAATGACCTCGCACTCGACGTGGATCGTGTCGCCGACCACCGTGGGCGCCTTGACGTCGAGCGTGCAGTTGAGGAACGCGAGCCCGGTGTCCTGCATCGTCGGCAGGAGCAGGCCCTCGGCGAAGGAGTACACCAGCGCGCCGGGCACCGCCCGGCCTTTGATGGCGCGCCCCGAGTCATCGGCCACGGCGAAGAGCTCCTCGGTGAGCCAGGTGAGGTTGATGAACGAAGCGAGGTCGGCCTCGCCGATGGTGCGCCGGTGGGTGCGGAAGCAAAACCCGGGCTTCAGGTCCTCGAAGGCGAAGCCGCGGCCGACGACCTGCGTCATTTCTTGTCGAAGCTGCGCCGCGCCCGCTCGAAGGCGTCCTGCATGCTCTTCGCCGAGGCCTCCATCCCGCGCATCATCTCCGTCCAGGCGTCGGCCGACGCGCCCTGCAGGCGGCGCAGCTCCGTCATGGCCTCGTCGCGCTTCTTGCGGAAGTTGTCGAGCTGGCGCTCGTACTCCGCCTTCATGCCGGCCTGCGCCTGGCGCGCCCGCTCTTCCCAGCGCGCCGCCTCGGCGTTCCAGTGGTCGATCTGCGTCTTCAGCTTCTGCACGTACTCGTCGCGGTTCATCATGGGAGGGTCTCCAGGGAAGAAGACTGTGGCATTCTAGCCGCGCATGAACGCGTTCAAGCCGGGCCGTCTCGCGCTCGCGACGCTCGTCCTGGCCGTTGCCACGGCGGCGGCGCTCGCGCAAGGCTACCCGGCCAGGCCGGTGCGCGTCGTCGTGCCGTTCTCGCCGGGCGGCGTGGCCGACTCGAGCGCGCGGGTCCTCGCCGAGCGGCTCGGCGCGCGCCTCGGGCAGCCGATCGTGGTCGAGAACCGCCCCGGCGCCTCGGGCAACCTCGGTACCGCCGCGGTCGCCGCCGCCGCGCCCGACGGCTACACCCTGCTCCTCGGCTTCGACGGCACCATGGTCATCAACCCGCACGTGTATGCGAGCCTGCCGTGGAACACGCTGCGCGATTTCGCTCCGGTCACGAAGCTCGGCGACGCCACCCTGATCCTGGTCGCCCATCCGAGCGTGCCTGCAAAAGATCTGCGCGACCTTTTGCGTCTCAAAGAGAAATTCTCTTATGGAACGGCCGGCACCGGCAGCACGCCGCATCTTGCGGGCGAGCTGCTCGCGCAGCGCGCAGGGCTCGCGCTCACCCATGTGCCCTACAAAGGCGGCGGCCAGGCGATGGGCGACGTGGTGGGCGGGCAGATTCCGCTCGTGTTCACCGCGGTCGCGACGGCGCAGCAGTTCGTGAAGAGCGGCAGGCTGACAGGGCTCGGCGTGCCGGCGGCGAAGCGCTCCGCCTCGCTGCCCGACGTGCCGACATTCGTCGAGAGCGGGCTGGAGGGCTTCGTGGTCGACTCCTGGACCGGCATCCTCGCGCCCGCGAAGACGCCCGGCGAAGTCGTCGGCCGCCTGCAAAAGGACATCGCGGCGGTGCTCGCCGAGCCGGACGTGCGCAGCCGCTACGCCACGCTCGGCATCGAGCCCGTCGGCAACACGCCGGCGCAGTTCGCCGAGCAGATCCGCGCCGACCTCGCGCGCTGGGAGACGGTCGTGCGGCAGGCGAACATCAGGATCGAATAGCGTGGCCGACTCGCTCGGCCGGCGCGGCAAGTTCGGCGTGCTCGCGCCTTCGACCAACACTTCGGTGCAGCCCGAGTACGAGGCGATGCGGCCGTGGGGCGTCACCCACCACCACTCGCGCCTGGTGATCCCGGACAGCAGGGTCACCGACGACGCGAGCTTCATGCGCATGATGGACGACATCCGCGGCGCGCTGTTTCCGGCGCTCGAAGCCGTGCTCACCTGCGATCCCGACTACGTCATCCTCGGCATGTCGGCCGAAACCTTCTGGGACGGCCTCGAGGGATCGTCGCAGCTGCAGGAAAAGCTCGAGAAGACGGCGAAGCGCGGCGTGGCGATGGGCTCGGACGCGTGCCGCGCCGCCCTGCGCGCCTATGGCGGCTCGGTCAAGCGGCTCGGCGTCATCACGCCCTACATGCCGATCGGCGACAAGCAGGTGCATCGCTTCTTCACCGAATGCGGCTACGAGGTGGTGAACCTCCTCGGCCTGAAGTGCGCGAGCCCGCAGCTCATCGCGCACGAGTCGAAGCAGAGGCTGCGCGACGCGATCATCGAAGTGAACCGCGGGAGCGTCGATGCGGTGGTCCAGGTCGGGACCAACCTCGCCATGGCCGAGGTCGCCGCGATGGCCGAGTTCTGGCTCGACAAGCCCGTGATCGCGATCAACACCGCCACTTACTGGTACGCGCTGCGCCAGTACGGGATCAAGGACAGGATCTACGGCTGGGGTTCGCTGCTCGAGCAGCATTGAAGGAAAAAGGGGTCAGAGGAATTTTCCTGTAACACCTAAGGCTGCGCACGACGTGTTACAGGAAAATTCCTCTGACCCCTTTTATTCTCTTTTTTATTCTCGCGTGAGAACGACCGATTCGGCGACCTGCCGCTCGGGGATGTTCCAGTAGCGGCGCAGCAGGCGCTCTTTCTCTTCGTCGGATACCAGGCGAAAGCCGCGCCGCTCGTAGAAGCGCACCGCCCACGTCGCCGCCTTCCACGTGCCGACGAGCAACGGGCGGTCGGACTGACGCTTCAAGTGCTCGAGCAGGAGCGTCCCCACGCCGCCGTGCTGCTGCGAGCTCACCGTGTACGCGTGTCGGATCAGCATGACGTCGGCCACGCGCTGCAGGCCCATCACGCCGGCGACGCGGCCGTCGTGCCGAATGCAGAAAAATTTCACGCCCGCACGCATCTCCGACAGGAGCTCCTCGCGCGGCATGTAAGGCTCGTGCCAGCGATCGGCCGGGATCACGCCGCGGTAGGCAGCCGCGGCCTCGTTGATCACGGCGCCGATCGCGTCCGGGTCTTCGATCGGCTCGATTGCGTCGCCTGGCGAAGACACCACGTTCTTCATGGGCCCATCGTACAGCGGGCCGTCCCCTCTAAGGAGACGGCCCGCATGTGCTGCGAACTTACCGAGGCTACTTGCTGCCGGGAGTGGACGGCTTCGCGCCCGACTGAGTGCCGGTGCTTCCGGCGCCCTGCCCCGAGCCCACGCCGCCGGTCCCCGGAACCGCACCCGAGCTGCCCATGCTGCTGCTCCCGCTGGACCCGGGCGTCGTGGACGTAGCGCCCGACGAGGTGCCGCCGGCGCTGCCGCTGCCGGTGGTGATGCCCTCGTCCTTCAGGCACTTCTCACGCTCCGCGGCCATCATGCCGAGGCACTTGCTGCTCGAGCTGGAAGCGCCGCTGCTGCCCGACACGCCGGAGGAGCTCGTCCCCGGGCCAGGGGAACTCGCCCCCGGGGTCGGGGAGCTGCCTGTCGTGCCAGCGCTGCTGCCAGTGCCGCCGTACGTGGAGCCCGTGCCCTGCGCCAGCGACACGCCGGAAATTGCAAAAAGCGCCGCGGCCGTAGCTGCACAGATGAGCTTCAAGGTTGCCTCCTTTACTTGCTGCTGCCCGACGAGCTGGGCGACGAGCTGCTGGAGCCCATACCGCTGCTCGAGCCGCTGCTGGAGGTGCCGCTGCTGCTCGGCGAGTGGGTGCTGCTGCTGCCCGACGAGCTGGGCGACGAGCTGCTGCTCGGCGACGAGCTGCTGCTGCTCGGCGAGCTGCTGCTCGGCGAGCTGCTGCTCGACGTGCCGCCGCTCGAGGAGCTGCTGCTGCCCGACTTGTTGAAATGAGCGTCCCACTCGGAGCGCGAGATCGAGCCGTCGTTGTTCTTGTCGACCGACGAGAACGACGGAGTCGAGCTGGACGAGCTGCTCGCGCCGCCGGAGGCGCTCGGCGAGGACGACGAAGAGGACGAGCTGGGCGAAGCCGCGCTCGGCGAGGACGACGAGCTGCTGCTGGGCGAGGAAGAGCTGCTGCTCGAAGCACCGCCGGAGGCGCTGCCGGACTTGCTGCTGCCGCTCGTGCTCGGGCTGGAGCTGCTGGGGCTCGAGCTGCTGGAGCTGCTCGGACTGGAGCTCGAAGAGCCGCTCGTACTCTGCGCGGCCGCAACACCGGCCAGTGCGAGAAGCGCCGCCGCTGTCGCCGAAACAACTACTTTCAACATCATATGGAATTCCTCCTAGGAGATTGGGGGAAGAGAGCTGCAGTCGGGATGAATGCAATCACCATGCCCGTGTGATGGTCTGGAACGAGACTTCCTTCACACGCGCGCCTCGCGCTCGGCTATCCGGCCGACACGCGCGGCGTGGTGCTCGCTTCGGGCTATTACTTTCCGACGGCGCGGCTCGACGTCCCGTTGACCGCGTCTCCGGCGATTCCACTGCTGGGCGACCTGATGCGGCCCACGCTCTCGCCGCTCATCTCGCGTGCATTGTGGCCGCACAGGCTGAGGACGCTGTTCAGCCCGGCGCCGGTGCCGCGCCGCAGGACCGTTATCTCGATCCGTCGCGCCATTCGCTCGAGCTCGCGCGCCGCATTCCCCACCGCGAGCTCGTCGTCTCGCCGCGCGCCGGTCACATGGTTCACCACGTCGATCCGCGGCGCGTGCTGCACGCCATCGAGGCCGCGGCGCGCTGATTGCAGCGTCCTCGAGCCGTCATCGTTCATTCCTTTCTATTAGGAGCCTCATCAATGCGTACAAAGCTAACGCTCGCGCTCGCGGCCTGCGCCGCGCTTTGCGCTTCTTCCGGCGCGCTCGCCCAATCCAGCGACACGAAAAGCCCTTCCACCAAGAGCGAGCAGAAGAAGAGCTCGTTCGACCGCGCGGACCGCCGGCACTTCCGCCAGATCGCGCAAGCGAACATGGCCGAGGTCCAGGCCGGAAAGGTCGCGCAGACCAAGGCGAGCTCCGACGACGTGAAGAAGTTCGCCCAGCACATGGTGGACGACCACAGCAAGATGCTCGAGGAGCAGGAAACCATGGCGCAGTCGAAGGGCGTTGCGCTTCCCAAGGAGCCGGGCAGGTCGGAGAAGTCGGCGCTGAAGAAGCTCCAGTCGGCTTCCGGCGCGCAGTTCGACAAGAGCTACATGCAGCAGATGGTCAAGGACCACGAGAAGGCGCTGAAGCTGGTGCAGGACACGGCGAAGAGCGCGAAGGACCCGGAGCTCAAGCAGGCCGCGGAGCAGGCCGCGCCCGAAATCCAGAAGCACCTCGACGAGGCTAAGGAGATCGCCGGCAAGACCTCGTAGGTAACGGTTGCATGCCGCGGTACGAATTACCGCGGGCCTCGTGACGCTTCAGAGCGCGCGATCAGGGGCTGCGCTTGGGCAGCGCGAGGCCGTGCGCGACCATGCCGGCCGCGCAGATGAGCAAGCCGAGGGTCGCGAGCGCTTCGACCGTGGCGATCTGCTCCGACCACTGATCGTCGTAGACGCGGCCCACGAAGGGCCGCAGCACGGCGAGGGCGTAGACGGCTGCGCCGAGGGTGAGGAGCGCACCGGCCGTGACGACCACCGCGCCGCCGGAATGTGCGCGGCTCCACAGCAGCACGCCTGCGAGCAGGAACACCAGCCCGACGATCAGCCCCGCCACCAGCACCGCGTTCGTGATCACGAGCGCCTTTTAGCACAGAATTCGGGGTCAGAGCCCGAATTCGCTGTCACGTACGCAGCGGCGAATTCGGGCTCTGACCCCGAATTCCGATTTCTCATTCCGCCTTGAGGTTCGCCGCCTTCGCCACCTTGGCCCAGCGCGCGAGCTCCGCGCGCACCAGCTCGCCGAGCGCTTCGGGCGTTCCCGGCGCGGGGGTCAGGCCGACGCTCTCGAGCCGCTCGACCGTCGCCGGCTGGCTTAGCGCCCTGACCGACGCGGCGTTCAGCTTCGCGAGCACTTCGCGCGGAATGCCCGCCGGCGCGAACAGGGCGAACCACGCGTTGACGTCGAAGCCCGGGATCCCCTGCTCGATGGCGGTCGGGACATCGAGGAGCGGTGTGCGCTCGCGCGTAAGCACGGCGAGCGCGCGCAGCCTCCCGGCGCGAATGTGCGCGAGCACCGCGGAGATGTCGACGAACATGAGCGGGATCTGCCCGCCTATGAGGTCGCTCACCGCGGGCCCCGCCCCCTTGTAGGGGACATGGGTCATCTCCACGCCGGTGATCTGCTTGAAGAGCTCGCCTGCGAGGTGCTGCGAGGTGCCCGCGCCGGCCGAGCCGTACGCAAGCTTGCCGGGATGGGCTTTCGCGTAGTCGACGAGCTGGCGCACGTCGTTCGCCGGCACCGACGGATGCACCACGAGCACGTTGATGTTGGAGGCGACGAACGTGATCGGCGCGAAATCGCGCACCGGGTCGAAAGGCATGCGCGGGTAGACGCTCGGATTGATGCCGTGCGTGCCGATCGAGCCCATGCCGAGCGTGTAGCCGTCGGCGGGCGCCTTCGCGACGACGTCCATGCCGACGTTGCCGCCCGCGCCGGGGCGGTTCTCGACCACCACCGGCTGCCCGAGCGCTTCGCCGAGCGGTGGCGCGAGCGTCCGGCACAGCGTGTCGACCACGGCGCCGGGCGGGAAAGGGCTCACCAGGCGGATCGGCTTGGACGGCCAGGCCTGCGCGCGCGCGGCGCCGCTCATCCACATGAAGGCCAGAACGCCGAGCGCCAGCCACACGAGCACGACCCAGGCAGCGCCGAGCCGCCCGAGCGCGGTTGCCTCGGGACGGTGTTCGAGAGCGCGCGCGCGGCATTCGGACATCACGTCTTTCGGCACCATTTTTACCACGAGGACAAGAGCGAGCGGCAAGAGAATCAGCTCGTCGAGCAGGCCGAGCACCGGGATGAAATCCGGAATGAGATCGATCGGGCTCAGCACGTAGGCGACGATCGCCAGCACGAAAAGCTTGGAATACCAAGGCGTACGCGGGTGTTTTGCCGCAAGGTAGATCGCGTACACCTCGCGCTTCAGCGCCGCGGCGCGCGCCTTGAAGCTCGCCAGGACGGACATGGCGCCAAGATAGAGCTTCCCGGCGGGCCGTGCCATGATCGTGACGAGGCTCGGAAGGACGCAACAAATGCGGGCGTATCAGGGATTGATGAGAATCGCAGCCGCCCTGGCGCTCGCCGGCGCGGCGGGCTGTCCCGGCGGCGGCGGAGGCAGCGGAGGTGGCGAACCGCCGCCCGGGCCGCCGCAAGTGCAACTCAGTGTCGCGCGCGTGTTTCCGGCCCTTTCGTTCAGCTCCCCGGTCGCCATGCTTCAGGCGCCCAACGACG
>DASXAO010000167.1:0-2465 GCA_036406675.1 Burkholderiales bacterium | reverse complement strand
ACGGCCTCGCCGTAGGTCATGTACATCCCGTATTCGTCCAGCACCTCGCCGGCGGCGAGATCGCGCTTCGCGACCGCGCACACCTCGACGACCGGCCCCGCGAGCGGCGGCGCGAGGTTGTCGCCGAAGAGCACCACCCGGGCGATCGCGTTGGGCGTTTCGAAGTGCACGAGGTGGTAAGGAACCCAGAACGGGTAGAGCGGCCCTTCGCCCATCTTGTAGAGATTGAGGTAGTGGCGCTGCTTCGGATCGGCGTGCTCGGCTAGGACGAAGATCTTCACCCCGGCGGGGCCCACCGTGTAGTCGACCACGCCGCCCACCGCGCGCAGCTCTTCGAGATCGTAGAGCTTGGCGATGTCCATGATGGAGCCTTCGTACTTCAGCCCGCGTGACATCCCGCGCGAGCGCACCTTGAAGTTCGTGGCATTGGCGACGATGGACTGCTCGAAGCTGATTTTCGAGCCGTCGGCGAAAGAGGTCACCATGGCCGCGTTCTGCCCCCAGCGCTCCGCCCAGCCCTGCTGGGTGGTCGGATTGCGATACGGATCCTGCAGGCCCTTCACGTTGCCGATCACGCGCGGAATGAGCCCGAGCCCCTTGACCCAGCGATAGAGGTTCATCTGCAGGCCCGGCTCGTCCCCGTCGCAGGCCGAAAGGATGACGTTGTGCTTGCGCGCATGCACCTGGAGGATGGGTCCGATGGTGGCGTCCACCTCGGCGTTCATCATCACCACGGGCTTGCCGTGCTTGTAGGCCTCGAGAATCACGCGCGCGCCGAACTCGACCGAGCCCGTGACGTCGACGATCACGTCGATCTCGGGCGAGCGGCAGATCATGAACGGGTCCTCGGCGACCGCCGGGGTGCCGGCGCGGATCGCCTGGTCGAGCTGGGACTGCGTTGCGGCCATGACGATGTTGCTGAGGCCGGAATACTGGAACACGTGCCGTGCGCGCTCCGGGCGCCGGTTGTAGACGGCGGCCATGCGCATTCCGGGCACGCTGTGCGTGATCTGATTCGTCAGTCCCTGCCCCATGAAGCCGGCGCCGACCATGCCGACGCGGATGGGCTTGCCCGACTGCTCGCGGGCTTTCAATGCGTTGTCGACCAGGATCATCGCGTTCCCCTACACGTTCGCGGTTTCGGTCTCGCGCAGGCTCATCCTGCGCTTGAGCTCCGGCTCGATGGCGGCGAGCAACGGCCAGCCCGCGTCCTTGGGCGACATTTCGCCGACCGGAAGCGGCCAGGCCAGCCCGAGCCGCGGGTCGTTGTACATGAGGCCGCCCTCGACCCCGGGCGTGTAGAACTCGCCGACCTGGTAGCTCGTCTCGGTATCGTCCTCGAGCACCTGGTAGCCGTGCGCAAACCGCTCCGGGACGTAGAGCGCCCGGTGGTTGGCGGCGGAAAGCTCGACCGCGACGTGCTGCAGGTAGGTGGGGCTCTCGGGACGCAGGTCGACGATGATGTCGAGGATCGAGCCGCGCGTCGCCCTCACCAGCTTGGTCTCGGCGGCGGGCGGGTGCTGGAAGTGCATTCCGCGCAGCGTGCTGCGGTATTTGTTGAACGCGATGTTGGCCTGGGCGATCAGCGGCTTCAGCCCGTGGTCGGCGAACTCGCGCTGGCAGAACGCGCGCGCGAAGAAGCCGCGGTTGTCCTCGCGCCGCTCGATGTCGATGATGAAAGCGCCCTTGAGCTTGGTCTCGGTGAAGATCATTGGGTCGTTGCCGCCTGTTGGATCTGGTCAAAGGGATTGATGCGAAGCTTCCTTCCGTAGAAGGCCTCGGCGAAGCCCTCGGGCGCGTTGCACTCGATGCCGCGCAGCCTGGCGAGCGCCTCGAACGTGTCGCGCGAGAACCAGGCCTTGCTTGCCTGGCTCGGAAAGCATTCGGTCACGACATCGCACTTGCGCTGGAGCTCGGCGCGGGTGAGCGGGATGAACACGTTGGGCGCGCCGAGGTCGCCGTCGAATTTCGGGATCTCGTATTCCAGGACCAGGTGGTTGCGGAACGCGTTCCAGGTCAGCTCGTTCGTGACGCGATGGTCCTGGTGCAGGTCGTGGCGCAGGTGGGTGAAGACGACGTCCGGCTTGATCGCCTTCAGGCCCTCGAAGTAGTCCTTCAGCTGGGCGTAGCACGACGGAAAGTAGCTGCCGCGAAATTCCTCGACGCGGATGTCGTACTCCCGTGCGCCGTGCAGCAGGCGCGCGGCTGCGGCGCGAGCTTCGGCGGCGCGCTCGGCGTCGGAGCTGAGCGTCACCCAGACGAATCTCGCCTTCGGATAGCGGCGGGCAAGCTGCATCGCGGTGCCGCCGCAACCGATCTCGATGTCGTCGCAGTGCGCCCCGAGAAACAGGATCGTGGGTGCAGTGCTGGCGCCGAACTGGAGCTGGAGCATCGTCGTTATCAACTTAGTCGCCGCCCCTGAAGCCGCGGCATGACCCCCCGGAAATAGCCGGACGATTATGCCA
>DASXAO010000166.1:0-67734 GCA_036406675.1 Burkholderiales bacterium | reverse complement strand
CCGCCGAACATGTCTTTGCGATACTCCTGCTGCACCGACACATAGAAGCGCTGCGCTTCGTACTTGACTCCGTAGGACCACCACTGCCGATCGAGGCCGGTGCCGGTCACTGGAGTCGGGTTGCCCTTGACCTCGTCGGGCGAGTACTGGATGCCGATCTGGAAGTCGCCGAACTCGGGCGTCAGATACTGGATCGAGTTCGGCGCGCGCTCGTGGAACCGGGCGAGGCGGCTGTTGCCGACTCCGTTCGCCGACAGCTGGTTGCTGTGCGAGATGAAGTTGCCGCTGCTGATGCCGAACATGCTGAACTGGTCGCCGAACTCCTTGTAGATCGTGTCCATGTTGCCGAGCTTCACGGTGCCGAAGCCGCCGCGCAGCCCGAGGAACGAATTGCGCGTCGCCCACACTCCGGTACCGGTGTCGAACTCGAGCGACTGCTCCATCTGCCAGATGGTCGCGAGCGAGCCACCCAGCTTCTCTTCGCCGCGAAAGCCGAGATAGGAGTTCGCTACGTCGACCGACGCGCGGCTCTTGTCGTTATTGACTTGCGCGGCCGTTGGCTGCGGCACCAGGTTGGAGGTGACTCCGCCAACCTCCGTTGCTCCACTGGACTTGTACCAGGCGAGCTGCGGATACACCTTGCCGTAGATCTGCACGGTGCTGCTTTGCCCCATGGCCGGGCCCGCGAACGCGGCGCCGACGGCCAGGGCGAGTGCACTCTTCTTCATTCCCCCGCTCCTCCCTTATTGCTGTTTCTTTATGTGGAACAACGAGCTTCCACACGAACGACTCGGGCGCAAGCTACAAGTCAGCGTGCGTAGCTGTCAACAATGAAAGGCCCGAGTGTGTCGTTCTCGCAACATTGACGCGGCGCGTCAACGCTGCGACCGGCGGCTTGCGTCAGCGACCGTACGCTTCGAGCTTGTAGCGCCTCGGCTTGAGGACGCGGCAGAGCTCGCGGGTGACCTCGGCCTGTGGCAGCGCGATGGCGCAGTCCGCCGCCATCTCGGCGACGATCGCCATGTCGTCCTCCGCCCAGGCCATGGTCTGCATTCCCCAGTTGGCGAGCGCGTTGTTCGCCGCGCTGCTCATGAGGAGCGCCTGGCGCAGCTTCTCGGCGTCGATTCCGTAGCGCTGCGCGAGCGCGAGGCCTTCGTGGTCCGCCACGAGGCAGGCCCACATGATCAGATTGTTCACCGCCTTTGCAACCTGCGCGCTGCCGACGCCGCCGGTGTGCACGATGTCGCTCGAGAAAGCGGCGAGCACCGGGCGCAGGCGCTCGACCACGGCGGCTTCGCCGCCGACGAAGCTGAGGAGCGTCCCCGCGTCCGCCGCGCTTCCGCCGCGGCACATGGTCGCGTCGACCACGCAGAGATTTTTCCCCGCGCACCCCGCCGCCAGCGCCTGGACCGTCTTGGGGTGCACCGTGCTGAGCACCGCGTAGATGGCGCCGGGTCGCGCCGCCGACGCGAGCTCGGGATCCTCCAGCAAGGCGCGCACTTCGCGGTCGAAGCCCACGCACACCAGCACCACGTCGCACGACGCTGCGAGCTCTGCGGCGTTCGCCGACCAGGCGGCACCGCGCTCCTCCACCCTGATCCTCTTCGAAGCGTCGAGATCGGTTGCGAAGCTGCGGAAGCCCTTTCGCGCGAGATGCCCGATGAGCGGCAGGCCCATCCGGCCCGCCCCGATAACACCAACGGTCTGGCTCATCGGGCTAGCGTCTCTGCGTGATCGTGTCGAGGAGCGCCGGCTGCCCGGCCTTGACCCTCGCGATCGCGCGTTGCAAGGCCGCCGGCACCTCGCCCGGCCGCTCGATCGGCCCTTCCGCATACCAGCCCATCGACTTTGCAAGCGTGGCGAAGTCCGGCGCCGGATCGTCCATGTCCATGCCGATGTAGGCGCGCTCGACCGGCGTGCCGCGCAGCTTGGCCATCCGGATCTGGTGCTCCCAGTCGTTGTAGTACGCGCGGTTGTTGTACATGACGACGAGGAGCGGGATGCGGTGCTTCGCCGCGACCCACAGCGCGCCGGCGTCGAACATGAGATCGCCGTCGGGCTGCAGGTCGACGACGAGGCGCCCGGCGTCGCGGTGGGCGAGCGCCACGCCGAGAGAGATGCCGATCTGGGTCGCGGTACCGAGCGATTTTCCCGGGTGCCGGTAGGGCCGGTCGAAGTCCCAGATCTTGCGCGTCCATTCTTCCAGCGTGTTGGCGCTCAGGACCCAGTCTTCGTCCTTGATCGCGTCCCACACCTCGGTGGCGAGCCGCGGCAGCGTGATCGGGCTCGCGTCCCAGTCTTCTTTCGCCTCCTTCTCCCAGCGCGCTCGCGCGGCATCGCGCAGCTCAGCCACCTCTTTGCGCAGGATCCGTCGGCTCCCCTTCCCGATCAGATTCGTCAAGGCGGGGATCGCCACGGTCGTGTCGGCGAGGATGCGAAGCTCCGCATGCGCCAGGCGCTGGTAGTCCATCGCCCAGCTCGAGATCTCCAGGTCGCCGAAGCCGATGTCGATCCACCTGGCGCCGGCCGGTACGATCGAGGCCACCTCGCGTGTCGCGCTCACGAGCCGGGTGGTGGCGCGCTCCCAGTCCCGGGTGTCGAGGCACAGGACGAGATCGGCGTCGGCGAAGACATCCTTCACCATGCTCAGGTTCAGCGGGTGCCGGCTCGGGAAGTTGAGCCGGCTGTTCACGTCGTAGACCGGCGCGCCGAGCGTCTCGGCGAGCTCGACCAGGGCGTGAAACCCTTCGGGCTCGCGGCCGACGAACTCCGCGAGGATGACCGGGCGCTTCGCCCTGACGAGCTCTTCTGCAACGCGCTTCAAGGCTTCCGGATCGGCCGCCATCCTGGTGGGGGCCTTGGCGGCTCCCGATGGCGGGAGAGGCACTTCCTGCTCGAGCGGCTGCTCCTGAAGCCAGGCGTCGTAGCACATGTAGATCGGCCCGCGCGGCTCGGTCATCATCACCGAGTAGGCGCGGGCGAACGACTCGGGCACCCCGCCGATGACCGTGGGCTGGTAATCCCACTTCGTGTAGGCGCGCACCGCCTCGCCCTGCACCAGCGCGGTGTGGATCCAGTCGATGCGCGGCCGGCGCTTGGTCTCGTCCATCGGGCCGGTGGCGCCGATGATGAACACCGGCGCGCGGTCGGCGTAAGCGTAGTAGACCGCCATGTTGGCGTGCAGCAGGCCGACCAGGTTGTGCAGGATCGCGACCATCGGCTTGCCGCTCGCCTTGGCATAGCCGTGCGCGATCTGGACTGCGGTCTCCTCGTGCTGGCAGAGCATCATGACCGGCCGGTTGCCGCCGTAGTTGACCAGGGAATCGTGCAGGCCACGGTAGCTCGCCCCCGGGTTGAGCGCGGCGTACGGCAGCTCGTAGCGGTGCAGCAGGTCGACGATGACGTCGGAGCTCCAGCGCCGCGGTGTCTTCCGCTCGGTCATTCGGCGGTTTCCTTCAATGCCACGCATTTCTCCGGGTCGAGCGAAAGGTGGATCGGCTGCCCGACCCTCGTGCCGAGCGACGGATGGGCGCGCGACTGCAGCACCCGCTCGCCTACCCTGACGCGGAAATCCACCGACTCGCCGAGGAACACTTTCGTATCGACGGTACCCAGCAGCACGTTGTCGCCCTGCGGGCGCGCCTCGCTCAGGTAGATATCCTCCGGTCGAACCGAGATCACCACCTTCGCTCCCGGTTCCAGGGCGTCGCCCGCCCTGACCACCAGGTCGCCGACCTCCGAGGCCACTCGGTGCAACCCGGACGCGCCGGCGGCTGCGTTGACGGTGGCGCGCAGAAAGTTGGTCGTGCCGATGAAATCGGCGACGAACTGGTTCGCCGGCCGCTCGTAGATCTCGCGCGGCGCGCCGGTCTGCCGGATCTGGCCGCGGTCCATGACCGCGATCGAGTGCGACAGCGCCAGGGCCTCGCTCTGGTCGTGGGTGACGTAGACGGTGGTGATGCCGAGCTCGCGCTGCAGGCGCTTCAGCTCGAAGCGCATGCGCTCGCGCAGCTTCGCGTCGAGGTTGGAGAGCGGCTCGTCGAGGAGCAGGAGCGGCGGCTCCATCACCAGGGCGCGCGCGAGCGCGAGGCGCTGTTGCTGGCCGCCCGAGAGCTTGGTGGCCTCGCGCTCCGCCATTTCCTCCAGCGCCACCACCTTGAGGACGCGCAGCACCGTGGCTTCGATTTCCTTTCTTGTTTTTCTTGATTTGGACACTTGGAGCGGGAACGCGGCATTCTCGAATACCGTCATGTGCGGCCAGATGGCGTAGGACTGGAACACCATGCCGAGGCCGCGCCGGTTGGGCGGCACGAATATGCCGCTTTTTGAAGAAAAAATGGTCTGCCTTCCTACGACGATCTCGCCCGAGCGCGGCCGCTCCAGCCCGGCGATCGAGCGCAGCGTGGTGGTCTTGCCGCAGCCGCTCGGGCCGAGGAGCGTGAAGAGCTTCCCCGCCGGCACCTCGAAGCTGACGTCGTGCGCGGCGCGGACGGCTTTGCCGTGCTCGTCGGCGTATTCGGTGCAAAGGCCGCGGACGCTCAGCACCTCAGGCTTCCCTGATGCCGAACCGGCGGCCGATGAGCTGCGCGAGAAGCACCAGCGCGAAGAGGCCCAGTATGAACATCACGCCGAGCGCCGAGAGCTCGACGTACTGGCCGTTCTCCCACAGCTCCCATATGAGGATCGAGAGCACCTCGGTATCGGGGCTGTAGAGCAGGATCGAGCTCGACAGCTCGCGGATCGAGACGATGACGATGTAGATCCAGCCCGCGACCAGCCCCGGCTTGAGCAGCGGCAGCACGATGCGGCGGAACGTGGTGCTCCAGGAGGCGCCGCTCATCGCCGCCGACTCCTCCAGCTCCTTGTGGATCTGGAGCATCGAGGTGGTGTTGTAGCGCAGCCCGTAGGGCATGAAACGCGTCACGTAGGCGATGAGCATGATCCAGATCGTGCCGTAGACGCCGATCGGGAGGTACAGGTAGAGGATCATGATCGCGAGGCCTAGCACGATGCCCGGAAACACCATCGGCAGCGAGGCGATGTTGTCGAGCAGCCAGCGCCCCCGCAGCCTCGTCTTGACCACGATCCAGCAGATCACCGCGCTCACCAGCATGACCAGCGTGGCGGTGGTGACCGCGAGCAGCAGGCTGTTCCACACCGAGCGCATGAGGCTCGGATAGCCGAGGATGGTGCGGTAAGGCTCGAGGGTGAGGCGCGAGAGTGCCTCCATCGAGGGCACCGAGTAGAACTTCTGGAACGAGGACCAAAGCAGCACCGCGAAGGGCAGCACCACGATCAGGAAGAAGTACGCGAGGAAGATCGCCACCGTGAGGTAGCGCCAGTTGCCGAGGTCGATGAGCCGCGGGCGGAAACCCTTGCCGGTCATCGTGGCGTAGCGGCTGCCGCGGGTCGAGAGCCGCGACTGGAAGTACACCCCGACCGTGGTGATGACGAGGAGCGTCACGGCGTACGCCGAGGCGAGGCCGACCTGGCTCGGATAGCGGTGCACCGCCTGGTAGATCGCCGAGGTGAACACCTCGATGCCGACCGGCAGGCCGAGGAGCGCGGGCACCTCGAAGGATTCGATCGCCCGCACGAAGAGGATGAGGAGCGTGGCGAAGATCGCCGGCCACACCAGCGGCAAAGTCACCCTTCTCACGACCTGGAGCATGCCCGCGCCGCTCATGACCGCCGACTCCTCCAGCGCCGGGTCCATCGAGCGGAACGCGGCGGTCATCAGCAGGAACGCCATCGGAGAATAGTGCAGCGCGTCGACCCAGATCATCCCGCCGAGCGAGTACACGTTGACGAACACCGCGTCGGTATCGAAGAGCTTCTGCAGCGCGAGGTTGACGAGGCCGATCTTCGGGCTGCCGAGCAGGATCCAGGCCACCGTGAACAGGATTCCCGGGATGATGAGCGGGATGATCGAGAGCGCGAAGAACAGCGACTTGAACGGCGTGTTGGTGCGCTCGTTCATCCAGGCGAGCAGCGTCCCCAGCGCGAAAGCGAGCAGCGACGCCCCGGCGGCGAACTTGATCGAGCTCCAGAAAAGGAGCCAGGTCTCCTCCGACGCATAGGCGTCGCGGTAGTTGCCGAGCGTGAATTGCGCGGCCTTGGCGGCGCTCTGCGGCGTGAAGAAGCTCTGCCACAGCAGGAACGCGAGCGGCACCACGCCGAGGTACAGCGTGAGCGCGACGCACGCGCCGATGATCACCCACTTGAAATCCAGGCGCGGCGACCCGAACGCGCCGATTCGCGCGAGCCGCGACCCGCTTGCTGCCTCCAACCGTCCTCCTCGTTCGTGACGCGTTCCTGCATTGCGAACGCTGGTCTGCTTTTTTGGAACCGCGCTGATTCTACTGCCGCTTCATGCCGAGGAACTGGAAAGCGGCACCTCCTCCCCGTCCTGCTTCTACCCCCGCGGGTCCTCGCTGAACACGAGCGACTTGATCGTTACCGGCACCGTGCACGATGGCATGCGGATGCGGCCGAGATCGACGTAGTCGAAGTCGCGCAGCGTGATGCCGTCGAGCACCAGCACCTCCGAGGCGATTGCCCAGTCCTCCTTGAGGATCGCACCCACGGTCTGCGCGACGTCGCCGTCGAGGATGAGGTAGAGCGGCCGGCCGCGCTCGATGCTCCGCGCGAGCGCCAGGGTGAGCCCGCGCGCGAACGCGGAGAGGCGCTCGTACGACGGCGCTCCGGACCAGCCGAAGGCGAGCGCGAATTCGCTCTCGCCTTCGTTCACGTCGAAGTCCTCCAGGTGCTTGCGGATTGCTTCGGCCACGTTTTCGGGCTCTATTTCTTCATCGAGCGCGACCGGCGGCTGCAGCACCTGCAGGTTCTTGCGCGGAAGGAGCTCTCCTGGCTGCGACACGTACACCGTGTTGCCGGAGAGCTGCACGCTGTATTCGGAGGCGCCGAACGCGGTGGCGCGGATGCATTCGCCCGCGGGAAGGAGCGGCCACGGTAGCATTCCCGCGTCGAGGCGCCTGCGCAGCGCGAGCCCCAGGCGCTTGCCGAGGTCGCCGAAGTCCCTCTCCTCGTTGCCGTAGACGTACTCCCCCACGCCGCCCGAGAACATCACGCCTTGGATTCCTTCCAGGTGGGGCAGCGGCTCGGTCAGATACAGGCTGCGGTTCGCTCCGTGCAGGATGGATTTGCAAAGCGCTTCGGCCATCCATTCGCCGAGGTGGTCGAGCTCTTCCGGCTTCACCCGTTGACCGAGCGTCCACTCGAAGCCGGCGAGCCGCGCCAGGGTCGCGCCCGCGGGGTCGAGCCGCGTGATCCGGCCCGTTTGCTCGACCACGATCAGCCGGCCGCCGATGTGGACGGCGGCCGTCGCCGCGACGGCGCCGCGCTCGAGCAGCGCGAGCTTGGTGGTGCCGCCGCCGATGTCGATGTTGAGGATGCGGGCCTCGCGCTGGTGCGACGCCCGGGCCGCGCCCGAGCCGTACGCGGCGAGCATCGCCTCCATGTGGTGCCCGGCGGCGGCGCAGACGAACTCGCCGCCGAGCTCGGCGAGGAGCTCGCCGATCGCCTGCGCGTTCTCGCGCCGCAGCGCTTCGCCGGTGAGGATCACCGAGCCGGTGTCGACGTTGTCCGGATGCAGCCCAGCGCCGGCGTAGGCCGCGTCGATGATCGTACCGACCGCGCGCTCGTCGATGCGGCTCTCGTCGAGGTACGGCGTGAGCGCGACCGGCGACTGGTAGAGCGTCTCCCGGTTGACGACGAAATAGCGGCTCTGCAGGTCCTCGCCGAGGCGCCGCATGTGCAACCGGGAGAAGATCACCTGCGTGCCGGCGGAGCCGATGTCGATGCCGACGCTGGTCAACGCGATGTTGTCGTGGACCCAGAGCGGGTTCGCCTCGAGGGGGCCGGCCGCCGCGTCGTGGTCGTGATCGTGGTCGTGGTCGTGGTCCGAATCCTCGTCGTGACGGTGCTCGGAATCGGCGCCGTACAGGTGGTCCTGCAGCGTGTGCCTGGGCTGGGTCAACCGCCCGGCGCCCTGGCTCTAGGCGGCAAATAGCCCAGCCGCCCCGAAACCGCGTTGGCGGTGGCGATTACCGTCGGCACGCAGGTCTGCATGGCGCGCCGGTTCATGCGCTGCACCGGCGCGGCCACGCCGACCGCGGCGATGACCGCGCCGTTATGGTTGCGGATCGGCGCGGCGATGGCGCGCAGGCCTGCC
Source organism: Burkholderiales bacterium (assembly GCA_036406675.1). Lineage (GTDB taxonomy): Bacteria > Pseudomonadota > Gammaproteobacteria > Burkholderiales > SG8-39 > SCGC-AG-212-J23. The sequence goes on along the minus strand of DASXAO010000166.1, from coordinate 59,540 downwards.
TCGCTCTCCTCGTCGTCCACGGCGTGCTCGCGGGAACGCACCTCGGACAGCATGCTCAGGATCGCTTCGCGCTTGACCAGCGTCTTCGGCGTGTAGGCGGCGAGGCCGGCCTGCAGCACGCGCTCGACGAAATCCTCCGGCTGGTACGCGAGCAGCACCTTGCCCACCGCGGTGCAGTGGAACGGCGCGCGGCCGCCGACGGCCGCCGCCATGCGAATGGCGTGCGGGCTCTCCATCTCGTAGACGTACAGCACGCTGAGATGGTCGACCACCCCCATCTGGACCGTCTCGCCGGTTTTCTCCAGCAGCTCGCGCAGCTTCGGACGGCCCTCGTTCGCCACGTCCATGCGCCGGCGCACGAGGGCGCCGAGCTCGAAGAGGGCCATGCCGAGGCGGTATTTCCCGCTGTCGCGGTTCTGCTCGAGGAAGCCGGAGGCGGTCAGCGTGGCCGCGAGGCGGTGCACGGTGCTCTTCGCGAGGCGCAGGCGCGTCGCGAGCGTGGTGATGCCGAGCTCGTCCTCTTCGCCGGAGAACGAGGTGAGCAGGCGGATGGAGTTCGCGACCGAGGAGAGCCGCGCCTTGGCCGGCCTAGCGTTTCTCGTCTGTTCCCGCTGTTCCATATGGAGAATGGGCGTCCCCGTATGTGGAACGCGCAGTGGAGCGCGATGCTAGCAGATAGGCCGCGGCGACGACCACCACGCTGGCGAGCGCGAGCATCGGCTGCGCAAGCTCGATCTCGGCCGCGGCAGTCAGGGCCACGCCGAGGCACAGGCAGGCGATCGAAACGCTCAAGGCCCGCGAGCCGCGCACTTTCGCGACCCACAGGCCGTTCAGGCCGTCGACCAGGGCCATGCCGAGCGTGAAGACGAGGCCGAGCAGCGTGGCGAAGAGCCCTCCGGCGAGCGCGGCGCCCGTGACCGAAAAAGCGAGCGCGTGGCTGATCGTGTCGAAGGACAGCGCGAACGCCGCGCCGATCGCGGCGACGAATGCCGGGTGGCTGGCGCGGGAAGCGTGGCCGGCGAGCCAGTGGCCGCGCAGGCCCACGAGCGGGACCGGCCGCTCGGCGGGCGTGCGCCACGCCATGGCGAGGTTGGCGAGCCCCAGCACGAGGAGCACGCCGACCGAGATGACGGTTCCGAGCGTTCGCAGCCAGGCCGGCGCCTGCCATTCGGTGGCGGCGAGCGCGACCGCGAGACCCACGAGCGTGATCACCACGCCGTGCCCGAGCGAGAAATAGAGGCCGCACCAGCGCCGGGCGCCTTCGCGCGCGCCGGCGCGCGTTAGGCCGTCGATCGCCACCAGGTGATCGGGGTCCAGGCCGTGGCGCAGGCCGAGCAGGAACACGAGCGCGGTGAGACCGAGCGCGTCCGCGGGCAGGCCGCTCATCGCTTCCCCTCCCCGCGGATGAAGAGCTCCTCCCACAGCTTCCCCCACTTGTCCTGCTCGTCGAGCACGGTGATCGGGTCCACGACCGTGTACTCGAAATCGTTGAGATGCGTGCGCACCTTGGTGCTCGCGGGCACCCTTCCCAACGACACCAGGACCTGCTGGCCTTCGGGGGAGAGCACGAAATCGACGAAGGCGCGCGCCGCTTTGGGGTTGGGGGCGTTGCGCGCCACGGCGATGCCCTGCGGCCGCGCCACGACCGGCTGGACCGGCAGCCAGTCGATCGGCGCACCCTTCCTTTTCAGGCTCTCCGCGTTAGCGTTGTACACGGTGAGCCCGACCTGCACCTCGCCCGCGGCGATGAGCTCGGCGAGCAGCACGTGGCCCTTGCGCACGTCGGGCTTGAGCTCCGCGAGCTTCCTGAAATTCGCCAGCCCCTGCTCGGGGCCCCATTTCTTGACGAGCGTCGCCATCCACTCGGCGTCGGTCGCCTCGATGCCGATGCGGCCCTTCCATTTCGGATCGAGGAAGCCGAGGTAGCTCGGCGGGATCTCCTCGCGCCGCACCTTGGCCGTGTTGTAGGCGACGACGAAGAAATTCAGGCGGTCGGGAATCCACAAGCGGTGCTTCGGCACTGCGGCGGCCGGCAGGTCGACGAGATACGGCGAGTCGAGCTCGGCGAAGAGCTTCTCGCGCGCCATCATCTCCATCTCGGGGCCGTTGGTCTCGACGACGTCGACCGTGAAGCGGCGCGCGCGCGCCTCCGTGATGGCGCGCTGCACCACCTTCTCGCTGATCGCGCGCCACAGCTCCACCTTGATGCCGGTCTTCTTTTCGAACGCCTGCGCGAGCGGCCCCGACTCGGTGGGCGCGAGCGAGGTATAGAGCGTGAGCGACTTGTCCTGCGCGCAAGCGACGCTGCACGGGCAGGCCGTGCACAGGAAAAGGACGAGCGCGGCGAGCGGCGTTCTCATTCGCTTTGCGGTGAAATTATTCTATGATGAAGTCCCTCCGCGGGAACACGGTTCCATATACCGGAAAACGCGCTTTTCATGCCGACCAAGACCACGACCGCGGTCACGCACTACCACATCCAGAAAAAGCGCCGCGCCCAGTTCATCGAGGACTGGCGCAAGAACCGGCGCACGGTGATCCGCAAGGAGGACGTGGCGCTCGCGCCGACGGCGCGCGGCCTGCGCACCGGCGTCTACATGGGCCACGACGGCGACTCGCCGACGCGCTGCCTGGACGCGCTGGTGCACGAGATCGACGCCGGCACCGACACCACCATCCATCGCCATTCGTGGGACGCGCAGCTCTTCATAGTCGAGGGCTCGGGCTGGAGCGAGATCGACGGCGTGCGACACCGCTGGAAGCCGTGGGACGCGATCCACATTCCGGCCTGGAGCTGGCACCGGCACGGCAACGACGGCGCGAAGACCGCGCGCTTCATGAGCTACTCCTCCGAGCCGATGCTCTGGACGCTCGGCATGTCGCTCATCGAGGACCGCGGGCGCGAGCCCTTCTCCGGCCTGCCGCCGCGCCCGGCCTTCACGGAGGGACCGCAGGGCGACGATCCATATGCCCGCCGCTTGCGACGCCTGGCGAATGAGGCCCGCAAGAGGAGAAGCGGCAGGATCCACACGCCCTACGACGAGCAGGACCTGCTCGCGACGCCGCGCGGCACCCGCACCAAGTTCCTCGTCGACCGGGCGATCGGCAGCGAGGCCTCGGGCATCACCCAGGTCATGATCCAGTTCGCCCCCGGCAAGACGCAGTCCCTGCACCGCCATCCCGGCGAGGCCTGGCTCTACGTCGTCGAAGGCCACGGGCACAGCTTCATGGGCACGGCCCCCGACCGCGGCGAGCACCACCGCTGGAAGAAGGGCGACCTGATCATCGTCGACCACTTCCTGTGGCACCAGCACTTCAACGACGACCCCAAGGGCGAGGCGCGCCTCGTGCGGGTGCACATGTTCGACTCGATCCTCGAGACCATGCGCGCGCTCACCGACCCGCTGGTGCTGTTCGAGGAAGCGGAAGACACGCTCCTCAGCATGAAGGAAATCTCGCAGATCGACTGGCCCGACGACCGGCGGCCCGAAAGTTGAGTTCGGGGCAAAACGTGGTCCGTCCCTGTTTTCGGTTCGTGAGCTGATGGCGCACCCCGCCGCGCTGCCGCCGGGCGTGCTGGCGCTGCACGTCCTTCCCGCCGACCACCACGACAAGGATTGGGACGCGATCGTGGTGCCGGGCTCGGTCAAGGAGCGGCTGCTGTCGCAGGCGCTGCTCACGCTGAAGCACGGGCGCAAGCTGTCGCAGCTCGCGGGGCTGCCGCACGGGCTGATCGTGCTCGCGGGGCCGCCCGGCACGGGCAAGACCACCCTCGCCCGCGGGCTCGCCCAGGTGGCGGCGCTCGCGCTCGCCCGCGAAGGCGCGACCACGCTGGTCGAGATCAACCCGCACGCGTTCCCGAGCGACATGCTGGGCGAGAGCCAGCGCAACATCATGCGCCTGCTCCAGGACACGATTCCGGAGCTCGCCGCGCGCCGCCCGCACACCGTGGTGCTGATCGACGAGGTCGAGAGCTTCGCGGTGCGGCGCACCAGCGCCTCGTTCGAGACCAACCCGGTCGACGTGCATCGCGCCACCGACGCGGTGATGCTCGGCATCGACGCCATCGCCCGCAGCCTGCCGGCGGTGCTCTTCGTCACCACCACGAATTTCATCGACGCGATCGACGAGGCGTTCCTCTCGCGCGCCGACCTTGTGATGCACTTCGCGCTGCCCGATGCCGACACCATCGCACGGATCTTGCAGCACTCGCTCGCCGAGCTCACCGTGCAATGGCCCTCCCTTTTGCCCCTACGCGATCAGAAGAACGAAATCGAAGATCTGGCAAGGCTGTGTCAGGGCTGGAACGGTCGCCAGGTGAGAAAGCTCGTGCTCGCGGCGCTGGCGCAGCGCCTCGAGGTGGCGAAGGACCCGGCCCGGCTCAGCTTCGACGACCTGCGCGCGGCTGCGCGCAAGCACGGCGGCGTGGAATGGAACGGCGGCGCGGCGCCTTCGTCGAAGGAGCTTTTTCCCGACGTGCCGGACGAGTTGAAGCACGACCATGACCACGGTCATGGCGACGAGCATCACCATAAGACGAGGAGGATTCGCTCATGAGAAGTCTGCTGTTCGCAGTTTTGGCTGCGCTCCCCCTCGTGGGGGCCGCGCAGGCGTCGCCCTATGCTGGAAAGACGGTGACCATCGTCGTCGGCTACAAGCCCGGCGGCGGCTACGACGCCATGGCGCGGCTGCTGGCGCGCCACCTGCCGAAGCACATTCCCGGCAAGCCGACCGTCATCGTGCAGAACATGCCGGGCGGCAACAGCATCATCGCCGCCAACTACCTCTACAGCTCGGCGAAGCCGGACGGCATGACGCTCGGCACGTTCAATCGCAACCTGCCGATCGCGCAGCTCACCGCCGTGCAGGGCGTGAAGTTCGACATGCGCAAGTTCGCGTGGATCGGATCGGCGGCAAACGAGACCACCGTCCTCACCATTCGCGACGACCTGCCCTACAAGAGCTTCGACGAGCTGCGCAAGGCGAAGCAGCCGGTGGTGATCGGCTCGACTGGCCCTGGCGCCAATACCTACGACTTCCCGCTCCTGCTGAAGGACCTGCTCGGCGTGAACCTGAAGATCGTGAGCGGCTATTCGAGCAGCGCCGATATCATGCTCGCGGTCGAGCGCAAGGAAGTCGACGGACGAGCCGGCTCGATCTCTTCGCTGCGGCCGTTCGTCGAGCGCAAGCTCGTGCGGCCGGTGGTGCGCGCGCGCTCGCACGACGTGGACCCGACGATCAAGGACCTGCCCACCGACGAGAGCCTTGCGCCGAACCCGCGCGCCAAGGCGATCATGGCGCTGCGCTCCGCCCCCGAGCTCATCGCCCGCCCCTACGTCATGCCGCCGAACACCCCGCCCGAGCTGCTGAAGATCATGCGCGAGGCCTTCGTCGCGGCGATCAAGGATCCGGCGGCGCTCGCCGAGGCGAACAAGGCGAAGCTCGACCTCGAGTACACCTCGGGCGACGAGGCCATGAAAGTGCTCGCCGAGGTCCTGAACCAGCCGAAGGACATCGTCGAAGAGTTCAGCAAGTACGTGAAGTTCGGCGAGTAGCGGCGAAGCCGGCTGTCCACGAGCATGCTCGAGGCGCTGCTCCAGGGGCTGCTCGCCGTCCTGCAGGTGAAGGCCTTCTCCTTCATGCTGCTCGGCATCCTGGTGGGCTTCTGGGTCGGGCTGCTGCCCGGCCTCGGCGGCGCGACCACGCTCGCGCTGATGCTGCCCTTCGTCTACAACATGCAGCCGGTCGAGGCGTTTGCCTTCCTTCTCGGCATGCATTCCGTGGTGGCGACCACCGGCGACATCACCTCCGTCCTCTTCGGCGTGCCGGGCGAGGCGACGACGGCGGCGATCATCCTCGACGGCTACGCCATGACGAAGAACGGACAGGCGGGGCGCGCGCTCGGCGCCGCGCTCACGAGCTCCCTCATCGGCGCGCTGATCGGCGCCGCGGCGCTCGCGCTTGCCGTGCCGATCGTGCGGCCGCTGGTCCTGAGCTTCGGCTCGCCGGAGCTCTTCATGCTCGCGGTGGTCGGCCTCGCCTTCATCGCCTCGCTCTCGGCGCAGGGCGTGCGCGGCATGGTGCGCGGCTTCATCGCCGGCGGCCTCGGGCTCTATCTCGCCATGGTCGGGCAGGACCCGCAGGCGGGCGTCGCGCGCTTCACGTTCGACAGCCTGTACCTGTCGCAGGGCATCGACCTCGTTCCGGTTCTGGTCGGCCTGTTCGCGATTCCCGAGATCATCGACCTCGTCGTGCGCGGCTCCTCGATCGCGGGAACGACGAACCCGGGCCGGATCCAGGGCGCGCTGGAGGGAGTCAAGGACGTGTTCCGCAACGGGTGGCTCACCATCCGCTGCAGCCTGATCGGCACCCTGGTCGGCATCATGCCCGGCATGGGCGGCGCGGTGGCGCAGTGGATGGCCTACGGCCACGCCACGCAGAGCGCGCGCTCGCCCGAGGAACGCGCGGGCTTCGGAAACGGCGACGTGCGCGGCGTGCTGGGACCCGGCGCCGCGTGCAACTCGAAGGAAGGCGGCGCGCTGATCCCGACGGTCGCCTTCGGCGTGCCCGGCAGCACGTCGATGGCAATCCTCCTCGGCGGCTTCTTCCTGCTCGGGCTCGTGCCGGGGCCGGAAATGCTCACCACGCACCTCTCGGTGACGTTCTCCATGGTGTGGACGATCGTGCTCGCGAACGTGATCACGGTGGTGCTCTGCTTCCTGCTGCTGAACCGGCTCGCGCGCCTGACTACGCTGCCGGGCCACTTCCTCATCCCGGTGATCCTGGTGCTGGTCTTCATCGGCAGCTACACGACGAACTCGAGCTACGCCGACCTCGTCGTAACGCTGGTCTTCGGCGCGGTGGGCTACCTCATGGTGCGCGCCGGCTACCCGCGCGCGCCGCTGGTCCTCGGGCTCGTCCTGGGCAAGATCGCCGAAAACTACCTGTACATCTCGGTCGCGCGCTACGACGCTGCGTGGCTGCTGCGCCCATTCGTGCTCGTGCTGCTCGCCGTCGCGGTCGGCGTCGTGCTGTATCCGTTCTTCCAGCTCTGGCGCGCGAGAAAGCGGGCCCGTGCATAGCCGCTCGTCGCTCGCGCTGTCGCTCGCCGTGATGGTGGCGTCCGGCGCCGGCACCCTCGCTGCGCTGGACTGGCCGTTGAAGGCGAAGCTCTTCCCGATGGTGATCGGCATCCCGCTCTTCTTCCTGGCGGCCGCGGAAGTTGCCTGGATCCTCCTTTCGAAGACCCCCGAGGAAAAGACGGCGCAAGCCGAAATATCGCCGGCGATCGCGCGCCGCCGCAGCCTCCTCGGGGCCGGCTGGATCCTCGGCCTGCTCGCATCGGTGGTGCTGCTCGGATTTCCCATCGCCGTGCCGCTCTTCGTCTTCCTCTACCTCAAGCTGCAGGGACGCGAGGGCTGGGTCATTTCCATCGCCATCGCGCTCGGCACGTGGGGGCTTTTCTACGGCCTCTTCGATCGGCTCCTGCACCTTCCCTTCCCCGCCGGATGGCTGTTGTCTTGGGTCGGGTTTTTCTCGTAACCCTGCTTCTCGCCTCCGGCTCGGCCTGGGGGCAGTACCCGTCGCGCGCAATCCGGCTCTTCGTGCCGAATCCTCCCGGCGGCGCCACCGACACGCTGGCGCGGGTGGTCGCGCCGCGTCTAGGCGAAGCGCTCGGCCAGCCCGTGGTGGTGGAGAACCGGCCGGGGTCCAACGGCAACCTCGCGATGGAGGCAACCGCGCGCGCCGCGCCGGACGGATACACGCTGCTCCTCTGCGCCGACGCGCAGATCGTGATCGGGCCGCATCTCTACGCGCACATGCCGATCGACACGCTGAAGGACCTCGACCCAGTGGCGACGCTGGTGAACACGCAGATGGTGCTCTCGGTGAGCCCGGCGCTACCCGTCACGAACCTTCAAGAGTTCGTCGAGTACGCGCGTCGCGCCAATCCGCCGCTTGCCTACGCCTCGATCGGCAACGGCAGCCAGCACCACTTGGTGATGGAGATGCTCAAGGCACGCGCCGGGATCGACCTGATGCACGTTCCGTTCAAGGGCGGCGGCCCGGCGACGGTCGCGATCCTCGCGGGTGAAGTGCAGGCGATGTTCGGCGGCAACTCCGTTTCCGGCCACGTCAAGGCAGGCAGGCTGCGCGCGCTCGCCGTGGCAGGCAAGAAACGCTCCTCGGCCTACCCCGATCTGCCGCGGCTCTCCGAGTTCTATCCCGGCCTCGAGGTCACGCCTTGGCTCGCGCTGTTCGCCCCGGCCGGAACCGCTGCGCCGGTGCTCGAGCGGCTGCGAGGCGAAACCGCCAAGCTCCTCGCCGATCCCCAGACCGTCGGCCGGATCCGCAACGTGGGCGGGCTCGAGCCCTACGTCACCACGCCGGAGGAATTCGCCGCCCAGCTTCGCTCGGAGTACGCCAAGTACGGCGAGATCGTAAAGGCGGTCGGAGTCAGGATCGACTGAGAAAAAGGGTGACTGTCACCCTTTTCCTCACTCACCGCCGAACTGCTCCGCGGCTTTCCGCTTGCTCTGCCGCCATCCGCGCCACGCGGGCAGGAGCAGCGAAAGCGCGAGCAGCGCCCAGAGCACGTTGCCGAGCGTCGACGAGAAGAGGATCGACGGGTGGCCCTCGGAAAGCCTGAGCGCGCGCACCAGGTATTCCTCGAACAGCGGCCCCAGGATCACGCCGATCAGGATCGCCGTGACGTGGTAGTTGGTCTTCTGGGCGATGTAGCCGATGACCCCGAAGACGAGCGCGAGCGCCATGTCGAAGGCGTACTGGCGCTCGACGAAGGCGGCGACGATCGTCACCAGCACGATCACCGGCGCGAGGTAGCTCGTCTCGATCAGCACGATGCGCGACATGTAGCGCGCGAGCGGCAGGATGGTAAAGATCATGAACACGTAGGCCACCGCCATTGAGACGAACACGCCGTACGCGACCTCAGGATTGGTGGCGAAGAGGCGCGGCCCCATGACCAGGCCGTGGTACTGCAGCACGATCATCATCACCGCCGCGGTGCTGCCGCCCGGCACGCCGAGCGCGAGCGTGGGCACCAGGGTGCCGGAGGTGACGCCGTTGTTTGCCGACTCGGGCGCGATCACCCCTTCGGGAATGCCGGTGCCGTAGAGCTCGGGGTGCTTGGACCACAGGCGCGACTGCTGGTAGGCGACGAAGGCGGCGATGCTCGCGCCGGCGCCCGGCACGATGCCGATGAAGAGGCCGACGAACGCCGTCCAGACGATCTGCCACCAGTGCTTCACCGTGAGGCGCAGGCCGTCGATGATGCCGGCCCACTGCGCGCTCACGGCCTTGGCGCGCCCTTCCTCGGTGACGATCATCTTCTCCTCGATCATCACCAGTGCCTCCGAGATCGCGAACAGGCCGATCAGCGCCGGCACGATCGGCACGCCGTCGTAGAGCTCGAGAAAGCCGAAGGTGGCGCGCGGCGTGTTGTAGATGTGGTCGGTGCCGATCACCCCGAGCAGCAGGCCGAAGAAGCCGGCGATCATGCCCTTCAGGAAGTCCTTCGCGGCGATTACCGCGATCAGCGTCAGGCCGAAGAGCATGACGATGACCATCTCCACCGAACGGAGGTAGAGACCCATCTTCGAAAGCCAGGGCAGGAGCGCGAGCGTGGCGAGCGTGGTGATCAGGCCGCCGAACACCGAGGCAGTGAAGCAGAGCACGAGCGCCTGCTGCGCCTGCCCCTTCTTGGTCATCGGGTAGCCGTCGAGCGTGGTCGCCGCGGCGCCGCCGGAGCCCGGGATCTTCACCAGGATCGCCGGGATGCCGCCGGCGAGGTGGTTCGCGCAGTAGAGCGCGATCATGAAGGCGAGCGCCTGCTCGACCGGCACCGCGAGCGTGAGGGGCAGCAGCATGATGAGCGTGTTCTGCGGGCTGAAGCCGGGCAGGATGCCGACCACGATGCCGAGCAGGATCGCCGGCCAGATGACCCACCACAGCCCGAACTGCTGCGCGAACTGCCCGGCCAGGAAGTCCCAGCTCATGTCACTTGCCGAGCATCTTGGAGAGCACGATTTCGACCGGCCCGCGCGGCATGTCGGTCTCGAGCAGCGCGATGAACAGGCCCCAGGCGCTCGCCGCGACGATGAAGCTGATGAGCAGGTTCTTCTTCCAGCTCTTCAGGCCCATCACCCGCAGCGCCGCCCCCATGCAGAGGAGGAGCGTCAGCGTGAGCCCGAGCCACGGCACTGCCACGATGAAGGCGATGGTGATGCCCACGAGCGCGAGCCGCCCGGGGAGCGCCTCGCGCGGCCCGAGCAGCGCTTCGAAGCCGAGGCGACCTTCGCCGCGCGCGAGCTGCAGCCCCAGGCGCACGCACTGGATCGCGATCAGCACGACCAGGATGGTGCCGATCAGCACGCCGTTCGCCTTCGCCTCCCACGCGAGGTCGGCGATGTCGACGAAGAAGTAGACCGCGAAGCCGAGCGCCAGCGCGGGGATGACGAGGTCCGCGCCTACCGATTTGTTATTTTCCTTTGTCACCCTTTGCCGTGAGGAGCGAGCGGTACTCGTTGGCGAGCTCGATCATCGATTTCGCGTACTTGGTGCACAGCGCCCGGTCGCCATATTGGATGGTCTCGACCGGCGCGCCGGTCTTCTTGTAGGCCTCCTTGTAGGCCGGGTCGTCGAACACCTGGCGCGAGGTCTTCTCGAGGAGCGCGAAGCGGTCGGGATACTTCTCGATCGCCTCGGTGTGGATCGCCCACGAGCGCGACGAGGAAAGGTCCGGGAGGTCGGTGCCGAACACCTTGTTCACCGGCGGGCAGTTGTCGGTGTATTTGCCGAGCTTGAACTCGTCGTTGAACACGCCGAGGACCCTGAGCTGGTCGCCGAGCGAGACCACGCCCGCGAGCGGCAGCGCGCCGCAATCGGCCTCGCCGTTCAGCACCGCGACCTGCGTCGGGTTGCCGCCGCCGTAGGGGACCAGGTTGAACCTTCCCTTGATCGCGTTGCCGAGCGCGAGCATGCCGATCGAGGCCGGGTGCGGCAGGCGGCTCACCGCCACGTTGACGCTGCGCTTCTTCGCCTCGGCGGCGAGGTCCTCCAGCTTCTGGATCTTCGACTGCTTGCGCACGAAGATGACGCTGTCGTCGACGTCGGTGCGGCAGAAATACTGGTAGTCCTCGGGAAAGCGGTACTTGGGCTTGCGCAGCGCGTACATGATCATCTCCGGCCCCATGTTGCCGAAGAGCAGGTTGTAGCCGTCGCGCTCGCGCTTGTGGATCCAGAGCTCGTAGCCCACCTGTCCGGCGGCGCCGGCATAGAAGCTGTATTCGAAGTGGGTCTTGAGGAGCTTGCCCCAGAAATCGTCGAACGCGCGGGCGAGGCGCTCGGCGCCGCCGCCCTGCCCCGTGGGGATCACCACGCGCATGTTCTTCGACGGAAACGCCTGCGCTCTTGCGTTTCCCGCCAGGATTGCGGCCGCCGTCCCGGCGAGCAGCCGCCGCCGAGCGAAGCTCGGATTCGCCATCGTATCCTCCTCGAATTCTTGTGCGGTGATTATTGCACGCCGGCTTCGCGCAGCACGCGGCGCATCAGGGCGGTTTGCTCTTCGAGATAGCGACCGAGCGCGGCGCCCCGCAGGAAAACCTCCTCGGGGACTTACCGGCGGCTAGAGCGCCGCGCGCTTCGGGGCGTGCGAGCCCTTGATCTGGGTGCGGTGCATGACGCGCCGCGACTTCGGATCGAAGGCATCGCGCCGGTGCATGGTGGTGCGGTTGTCCCAGAGGACGAGGTCGCCGATCGCCCACCTGTGGCGATAGACGGCCGATTCGGCGTAGGACCAGATCTCGTCGAGCAGCCGCTCGGATTCCTCGAGCGACAGCCCGGTGATGTAAGCGTTGCGGCGCCGGCCGAGGTACAGGGCCTGCTCGCCCGACTCGGGATGCGCGATCACGATGGGGTGCGGCGTGCCCGGCGAGCTTTTCGGGTCGTTGCTGGCGGCGATGCCCTTGCGCAGGTTGCCGCCGGAGTCGTAGGTGCCGTCGTGCTTGATGTCGAGGTGCCGGACGCGCTCGAGGAGCGAGCGCGGCAGCTTCTTCAGCGCGACGCGCATGCTGCAGAACGAGGTATCGCCGCCGCTCGGCGGGATCTCGAGCGAATAGAGCATCGAGGCGTCCGGCGGCCACGGGATGTAGCTCATGTCGGTGTGCCAGGCGGCCTCGCCGTCGCCGAGCGCGCCGATCGGCTCGCCGTAGTCGTCGAGCACGTTCGACACCACGTAGACGTCCGGGTAGCCCGGCGGCGACTTGCGTCCGGCGCCCTGGTTGGGCGGCGGATCGAGCGTGCCGAAGTGCCTCGAGAAGGCTAGCAGGTGGTCGTCGCTCAGCTTCTGGCCGCGGAACACGAGCACGTCGTGCCGGTACCAGGCCTGCTTGATGTCGGCGATCTCCTTCGCGTCGGCGCGCGCGAGGTCGACGCCGCGGACTTCCGCGCCGACGGTGGCATTGGGCAGGACCTGCATGGCGTCTCTACACTATCATGGAGAAACGCATGCGGCTCGCCCGTCTCGCTCTCGCGCTCGTCCTGACGATGTTTTTCACGGCGGCGGCGCCGCAGCCTTATCCGGCGCGTGGAATACGTCTCATCGTCGACACCTCGCCGGGCGGCCTCACCGACCTGCTTGCCCGCCTGACGGCCGAAGCGCTCACCGTGCGGCTGGGGCAAACGGTGGTGGTCGAGAACAAGCCCGGCGCCTCGGGAAACGTCGCAGCCGACCTCCTCATCCGCTCGCCTGCCGATGGCTACACGCTGTTGATCGCGGCCGCAGGGAATCTCGCGGTGAAGCCTTTCCTCGAGCGCGCGGTGCCCTTCGATCCAATGATCGACATCGTGCCGGTCATCAACGTCGCCGACGCCGCGCACATTCTCGTGGTGCCGGCCAGCATGGAGGCAAAGGACCTGGCGCAATTCATCGCGTACGCGAAAGCGAACCCGGGCAAGGTCTACTACGGCTCGGCCGGCATCGGTAGCCCGCCGCACCTATCGCTGGAGCTGTTCAGCCGCCTTGCCGGCGTCAAGCTGACGCACGTCCCCTATAAAGGAGTTGGCGCCGCCCTGCCCGACATGCTCGCGGGACGCCTCCAGGCGATGTCGATCAGCTTCGGCTCGGCGCTGCCTTACCTCAAGACCGGGCAGATCCGGCCGCTCGCCGCGGCGGCCAAGGAACGCCTCGCAGGGCTACCCGAAGTCCCCACTTCGGCGCAGGCGGGGCTGCCCGGCTGGGAGATGAGCGCGTGGTTCGCAGTCTTCGCTCCGCGAGGCACGCCGCCCGACGTCAGCCGCTTCCTCAATCGGCAACTGCAATCGGCCATCGACGATCCCAAGGTGCGCCAGCGCCTGCTCGACCTCGGCACGGAGCCCGGCGGCGGCTCGCCGGAATCCGCCGCCGAGCGCCTGCGCGCCGACCACAAGCTCTGGGGCCAGGTCATCCGCGACGCGGGCATCAAGCTGGAGTAGACCCATGAAGACATCGACGCTGAAAACGCGCTTCCTCTCGCACGGCACGCTCGGCTCCAAGGATCTCGAGGCCACGCGCCGCTTCTACGAAGAGTTCCTCGGCCTCGAAGTCGTGCGCACGAGCCACGTTTCGCTCATGGTGCGCCTCGGCGGCAATCACGTGTACGCGGTCGTCCTCACCAAGAACAAGGAGCCGATGCCGCGCTGCTACCACAACGGGCTCGACGTCCACACCGACGCCGAGGTCGACGAAGCCTGGCGCCTGTGCACCGATCAGGCGCAGACGTGGGGCCTGCACGACATCCAGAAGCCCTCCGAGCGCCACGGCACCTACAGCTTTCTCTTCTGGGACCGCGACGACAACGCCTGGGAGATCCTCTCCAACCCGAGCGGGGGCTACACCTGGATCTTCGAGCAGGGTGACCTCGAAGGCCGGGGGCACTTCGAGAAGGGCTTCCGAAACAAGCGCCCGGACGGTGAAGCGAAAACCTAACCGTCCATCGCTTCGATGTGCTGCTGCAACGCCTTGAAGAAGCGGCCCAGCAGAAATTTCGCCACGCCGGAGAGCACGCGCTGCCCCACGCCCGCGACGACGCCGCCTACTTCGGCGCTACCTGCATACTTGAGCAACGTAGCGTTCGCGCCCTGCGGCACGAGATCGAACACGGCGCTGCCTTTCACGAAGCCGATCGAGCCCTGGCCCTGCACCGCCAGCGCGTAGTGCTCGGGCTCGCGCTTGTCGCTGATCGAGACCTCGCCCAGATACTCCCCGGACACGTTGGCGACCTGGAGCTTCAATCCCATTTCGTAGCGATCCGCGTCGACCCGGCGCACCGTGTTGCAGCCCGGGATCGCCTTTGCGAGCACTTCGGGGTCGTTGAGCAGCGCCCACAGCGCCTTCTGCGCGGCCGGCAACGTCTGCTCGCCCTTCAACTCCAGGCTCATTCACTGGACCTTGATGTTCGCGGCCTTGACGAGTTGCGCGTTGGAGGCCACCTCGTCGCGCAGGTAGGCGTCGAACTGCTCGGGGGTGAAGATCTCGGTCTCGGCGCCGAGGCGCGCGTAGCGCTCCCGCACTTCGGTCGAGTTCAGGGCTTTCACCGTCTCGGCATGGATGCGGGCGACGATCTCGCGCGGCGTCTTCGACGGGACGAACATGCCGACCCAGAAGTTATAGGCGGAGTTCGGCACGCCGGCCTCCTCCGTCGTCGGCACTGCGGGAAGCGCAGACGAGCGCTTGCTCGAGCCCACGGCGAGCGCGAGCAGCCGTCCCTCCTTGACGAGCGGCAGCGCATTCACTACCGGGCAGAAGTAATAATCGACTCGGCCGGCCATGATGTCGCTGAGCGCCTCGGGCGTGCCCTTATAGGGGACGTGGGTGGCTTCGATGCCGGCGCCGAGGCGAAAGCGCTCGGCGTTGAGCTGCGTCGCGGTGCCCGCGCCCGCCGAGGCGTAGTTGAGCGAGCCGGGCTTCGACCTGCCGATGGCGAGCAGCTCCTGCACCGAGCGGATGCCCTTCGCCGGCGAAATCACCAGGACGTTCGGGATGTTGGCGAGCATCGTGATCCCCGAGAAGTCCTTCAGCGTGTCGAACGGCAGGTTTGCGTACGTCGAAGGCGTCACCGTCTGAGAAGACGAGTGCACGAGAAGGGTGTAGCCGTCGGGGTCGGCCTTCGCGACCAGGGCCTGCCCGATCACGCCGCCCGCGCCCGGACGGTTCTCCACCACGAAAGGCTGGCCGAGCTGCGCTGCGAGCCGTTCCGTGACCGCGCGGCCCGCGATGTCGGTGCCGCTGCCGGGCGTGAAAGGGACGATGACCTTGACCGCCTTGCCGGGCCAGGCCTGCCCATGGGCGGCGGCCGCGACGCAAAGTGCGATCACCCCGACGACGACTCCGCGCATCAGCTCCTCCTCTTGGTTTTTTGGATTTGCCGCCAGATCGCCGGCGCCGTCATCGGCAGCTCGTGCACCGCGGCGCCGAGCGGCGCAAGCGCATCGTTGATGGCCGAGGCGATCGCGGCCGGTGCGCCGAGATAGCCCGCCTCGCCCGATCCCTTCTGCCCGAACTCGGTGAGCGGCGAAGGCGTGCAGTGGTCGACGATGTTCACCGCCGGCACTTCCACGGCGCTCGGCATGAGGTAGTCCATGAACGTCTGGCTGGCGAGCTGGCCGTTGTCGCTGAAGGCGAACTTCTCGTAGAGCGCCGCCCCGATGCCGTGCGCGATGCCGCCGTAGGTCATGCCGTGAACGATGTCCGGGTTGATCATGGTGCCGCAGTCGTGGCCGCAGGTGTAGCGCAAGAGGCGCGGCTGTCCGGTGGCCGGATCGATCTCGGCCAGCACGACGTGCGCTTCGAACGAAAAGCACGGGTACATCTGGATGCGCCCGTCGGGCGTCGGCAGCCTGCCGCCGGTGGGCACCTCCCACACGAACTTCGCCTGCAGCCCCGGTTCCATGCCGTCGGGCAGCAGGTGAAACTTGCGGTGCGCGATCTCGACCAGCTGGTCCCACGACAGCGCGCGCTCGCCGGACTTCCGGCGCACCCACCCTTCCCGATATTCGAGCTCTTCCACCGGGCAACCGAGGTTCTTCGCGCCGATCGCCATGAGCGCGGCCCTGATCTTCTTCGCCGCGCCGGCGGCGGCGCCGCCGAGCATGATCGCCATGCGGCTGCCGACCGGGCTGTTGGACGGCAGCGCGGTCAGCGAATCGGCGTGCACCACGCGGATGCCGGCCGGGTCGCGCTCGAGCACCTCGGCGATGCAGGTCGCCACCAGGGTTTCGTGCCCCTGCCCCGAGGTCGAGGTGTTCATCACGCCGGTGATGGCGCCCGAAAGATCGACGCGCACGAGGCACGAGTCCATCCACGTGGTCGTTTCGTTCTTCGGGTTGAAGAGCGGCTCGAACGAGGAGTTGCCGCCCGAGGGCTCGAGGCAGGTCGAGATGCCGATGCCGGCCAAGCGGCCGCCTTTGCGGGCCTGGTCGCGCTGCTGCAGCAGCCGCGGATAGTCCGCGGCCGCGAGCGCCTTGTCGAGCACCGTGTGGTAGTCGCCGCTGTCGTACGTGGTGCCGCTGGGGATCAGGTAGGGGAACTGCTCGCGGCGGATCAGGTTCTTTCGTCTCAGCTCGATGCGGTCCATTCCGAGATGGCGTGCGACGGCATCCATCGTGCTCTCGATGGCGTAGTTCGTCGGCGATTGGCCGAAGCCGCGCACCGCTTCCTGCGCAGTCTTGTGGGTGAGCACCGAGATCGGCTCGTACTCGACGCTGCCGATGCGATAAGGCCCGACGATGGCCCCGACCGGCTTGCCGAGCTGCAGCGGCGAGCGGCCGGCGTAGGCGCCGACATCGTCGAGCGCGCGGATCTTCAGGGAGTGAACGGTGCCGTCGGCGTCGAACGCGGCCTGGACGTCGAAGCTCCGGTCCGGGCCGTGCATGTCTCCGCCGCGCATGTTCTCGAGGCGGTCCTCGATCAGGCGCACCGGCATGCCGAGCTTCTTTGCCAGGTAGCCGACGAGCACGGCGTGCTTGATGCCGCGCTTCACGCCGTAGCTGCCGCCCACGTCGACGTCGAAGTGCACGCGCACGGCATTGCCGGGCAGGCGCAGCGCGCGCGCCGTCTGGTCCGGAAACTTCGGCATCTGGATCGAGGCCCAGACGTCGAGCAGCCCGGTGCCGGCGTGCCACTGTGCAGCGACGCCGAAGGTTTCGATCGGGACCGTCGCGCTGCGCGCCCAGCGCAGCTTGACCGAGAGCCGATGCTCGGCGCGGGCGAAGTCTTCTTCCACCGCCCCCCAGACGAACTTCCGCCGGTAGAGGACGTTGCTGCCGTGCTCGGGATGCACGAGCGGCGCACCGGGCAGCAGCGCCTGCTCGGGATCGATCACGCAGTCGATGGGCGCGTACTCGGTCTCGAGCGCCTCGACCGCATCCTCGGCCAGCGCGCGGCTGTCGGCCACTACCGCAGCGACCCACTCGCCGGCATAGCGCACGCGGCCGCGGGCGAGCGCCCAGCGCTTGACGAGCGGAGCATCGACGCCCACGGGAAGCGGGTCGGTGGCCGCGCAGAACTCCTCGCCGGTGAGCACGTAGTGCACGCCCGGAAGCGCCAGCGCCTTGCGCGTGTCGAGGCGTTTGATGAGCGCCGAAGCGTGAGGGCTCGCCAGAATGGCGACGTGCTTCAGCCCAGGCAGCGCGACGTCGGCCACGTAGCGCCCGCGCCCCGTGACGAAGCGCGGATCTTCCTTGGTGCGCCTTTTCTTCCCGATGTAGCGGAAGGCCGCGCCGAGCCCAAGCAGATCAGGAACCGATCCCATGCTCCCTTCTTCGCGCGGCAGCCAACTGAACGGCCTCGACGATCTGGACGTACCCGGTGCAGCGGCAGAGGTTGCCGGAAAGCGCCTCGCGGATCTCCGCTTCGCTGGGGGAGCCATTCTCCTCGAGGAGCGCATGCGCCGCGATCACCATGCCCGGCGTGCAATAGCCGCACTGCAAGGCGTGGGTTTCGCAGAAGGCGTCCTGCAATGCGCCCGGCGTGCCGTCCGCCCGCGACAGGCCCTCGATCGTGGTGACCGAGCAGCTATCGGCCTGCACCGCGTACATGAGGCACGAGCGCACCGGCACGCCGTCGAGAAGGATCGAGCAGGCGCCGCAGACGCCGTGCTCGCAGCCGACGTGCGTGCCGGTCAGACCCAGGTGCTCGCGGAGGAAGTCCACCAGCGTGGTCCGCGGCTCGACGGAACCGCTGCGCCGGGTGCCGTTGACGGTGATTTCGAGCGCAATCGAACGGGTCATCGGGTGGCTCGCTCGAGCACGCGCCGGGTCAGGACCCGGGCGAGCTCGCGACGGTATTCCGCCGGCGCATGAAGGTCGCCCTCGGGCTCGATGGCCTCGGCGGCCGCGGCCGCGACTTTCTCGAGCAGCAGGTGCTCGGGCGCATGACCCAGCAACAGCTCGGCGACCGCGGGCAGCGCTTGCGGAATCGGTGCAGCACCGCCGACGCCGAGCGTCGCGCGCTGCACCCTGCCCCCGTCGTCCAAGGCGATCTGCGCGCAGGCCGAAGCAAGCGCAAAGTCGCCCTGGCGGATGCTCACCTCTTCGAACGCCGAGCCGATCCGCGACGCGTTCCAGACCGGAAAGCGCACCGCGACAAGGCATTGCGCCGGCGTAATGGCGCTGACCATCGGCGCGAGAAAGAACTCGCGCGCCGGCATGCCGCAGGTCCCGGCAGCGTCGCGCAACTCGAGCACGGCGTCGAGCGCGCAGGCCACCAGCGGGATTTCCGCGGCCGGATCCGCATGGACGATCGAGCCCCCCACGGTGCCGCGGTTCCTGGTCTGCGGATGACCGACCCACGCCAGCGCCTTCATCAGGAGCGGCAGGCGCTCGCGCAGCTCGGCGTGGCGCTCGACCGTGCGTTGCTTGACGCCCGCGCCTAGCGAGACGAAGTCCTCTCCAATTTCGATGCGCTGCAGCTCCGCGATGCGGCCGATGTCGATCAGCCACGCCGGGCGGGCGAGGCGCATCGCCATCATCGGCACGAGGCTTTGCCCGCCCGCAATCAGCTTCGCGTCGGATCCGTGCTCGGCCAGGGCCGCGCAGGCCTCCGCAATCGAGGCGGGGCGCGCATATCGGAAGGGGGCCGCCTTCACCCACTCATAATAGCCTTACTCACTTCGCAGGGGCATCGCACTTAGCCGTCGCGGAGCGAATGGACTGGACGAGCGCCTGGCGCGTTTGCGATTGAGTCGGCTGAGTCGACGCGGCGGCGAATCCAGGTCCAAGACGTCTGTAGAGCTCGCAGGCCCTTGCCCGCGCCTCGCCGTCGGCGCCGTTCTGGTAGTCCTTGAAGTTGTCGTCCAGGACGAAGTAGAGCAGCTCCTGCGCTTTCCTCACGTCCTTCTCCTCGAGGAGCCGGACCAGCGTCGCGCGCTCCTTGGCGTGGACGAAGCGCGCATACGCGAGGACGTCCTCGGCATACCGTTCGCTCTGCCGGGTGGCGAGGCGGGCGGCGGCGAACAAGCCGAGCATCAGGCCGAGCACCAGAGACGCTGCCGCCACGACCACCCAGGACTTGAGCCGCATCCGGAGCCTCGATCGGCGGCCTAGACGGGCGAGTAGCCCGCGAGCTGCTCGAGCTTCGGCGCGAAGAGCTTCTTCCAGTCCTCGGCGTCGTCGAAGTAGAGGCCGGTCATCACGATGAAGTAGGTCTTGCGGCCGTCGCGGGTGGTGAAGATGTTGCCGAGCGGCTTGTCGCCCTTGACGAGAAGGCGCAGCTTGCTCTGCTCGCTGCCCGCCTTCATGCGCACTTCGCGGTCCTCGACGCCGCTCGCCTTGAGGCCGATCAGCATGCCGACCGCTTCCGCGCCTTCGTTCAGCGCGGCGTCGGATTCATTCTTCGCCACCGACACGCTGGCGTAGATGAACACCTTGCGCCGTTCGCTCTTGTCCGGCTGGAACTCGTACTTCAGCTGCCAGGCGCCGTCGATCTGCCGGCTCTTGGAGAACTTCTCGTAGCTCGCCGGGTCGTGGTACTGGATGCCGTAGCGGGCCAGATCCGCCGGGCGCAGGAAGAGGCTCTTGTCGACCTCCGAAAGCGGCTCCTCCCTGCCGCATCCGGCCAGGCACACGAGGAGCAGCGCGGCCCACGCCGCGCCCATGCCGAATCGCATCTGCACTGCATCCCCCTTGTTGCGCATCGGTCGCCCGACACGCTACGCCCAAGGGAGCGACAGGCGCTATGTACTTTGCCTCCGGGCCTGAAAGGGGTGAACTACTTGGCTTTCTTTGCCTGGACCGTGCGCACGTACGCGTGGCGATCGGCGCCCCAGGTGCTGCCCCGCCCGGCGCGCGGGCCGATATCGGTTTGCTCGATGCGACGGCCGTCGACGTAGACCTCCGCGAGGATGCGGCCGTAGCGGTCGTGACCGTGCGTGACGAACCCCACGTCGCGGTTCTGCACCAGGGCCTGGAGCTTCTTCTTGGCGGCGCTGCCTCCGGGCTGGTTCATCTCGGCGGCATAAACGTTGGTGAGCCGCACTTTCTGGTGGTTGCAGACCAGCGTGTCGCCGTCGATGGCGATGCAGCGTTCGGCCCAGGCCGGGGTTGCGAAGGGAAGGAAAAGAAGGAGAAGCCAAAATCTCATTCCGGCCGCGATCCCGTCAGCTTGCGGTACTGCGCCATGTGCCGGATGGCCTCGCGGGGCATGTCGAGCTCCTCGCAGAGGAGCGCGAGGTTGTAGTGGCAGTCGGCGAAGCCGGGATTGGCGCGCAGCGCGGCTTCATAGACCTCGATCGCCTCTTTCTTGCGCTCCATGTCGGCGAGGAGCACGCCGAGGTTGTAAAGGACGAGCGGCTCGTTGCCGCAGGCGGCGATGGCGGCGCGGTAGGCCCGCTCGGCATCGTCGAAGCGACCCGCTTCGTGCAGCAGCCAGCCGCGGTTGACGTGCGCGTCGACCAGCTTCGCGTCGAGCGCGAGCGCCTCGGCGTAGGCCTCGAGCGCGGCGGCGGGATCGGTTTCCTCCAGATCGATGCCGCGGTCGAACCAGTCGTTCGCCGAGGCCTTCGGCGCCGCGCGCTTGCGCTCCATCACGCTGAGCGAGCCGTTGGCCGGGTCGCCCTCGAACGCGAGCAGGTACTGGCCCGACTCGGCCTGCCAGCGGCTGGCGCCCTCCTTGACCACGACCTTGTCGGCGACCGCGCAGATGGAAAGGCCCGAGAGCGGCATGGCCTCGGGCAGATGACGGCGCAGCTCGCGCACCGAACGCGTGATTCGCTTCGCCGGGACCTTGGCCGCGACGAGGGCCTGCGCGGTGCGCAGGACGATGAGATCCTGGAACGAGAACCGCCAGGCCTTGCGCGGGCCGCGCGAGGGGGAGACGAAGCCGGCGTCGATCAGGGCGCGGATGGTGCTGCGCGGCAGCCGCAGGAGCTTCTCCACCTCCCGCACGCCATAGTGGTGCACTCGCCAGTGCTCCTTACTTCTTTGCCGCCCTCTTTCCGGCTGCTTTCGCCGGCTCGGCCTTCTTCGCCGGCTCGGCTTTGCGCGCCGGCTTCTTCTCGAGGCTCGCGCGCAGCGCCTCCATGAGGTCGATCACCTGGCCGCCGCCCGGCTCGGGCGCCTCGGCCAGCGTGATCTCCTGCCCTTCGACCTTCTTCTGGATCGCCGCCTCGATGCGGCCGCGCACGTCGTCCTTGTACGCGGCCGGGTCGAACGACTCCGAGGCCTGCTGCTCGATCAGCTGCTGCGCGAGCTTGAGCTCGGCGTCCTTCACCTCGGTCTTCGGGATGTCGATTTCCGTGATCGAGCGCACCTCGGCGGCGTAGAGAAGCTGCTGCATCACCAGGCCGTCGGAGCCGCTTTTCTCGATCGGGCGGATCATCACGATGTACTGCTTGCCGCGCGCGGCCCAGCGTCCCAGCGCGCAGCGGCCGGACTCGCGCAGCGCACGCGCGAGAAGCGCATACGGCTTGGCGCCGCCCTTGTCGGGCGCGAGGTAATAGGCCTTGTCGAAGTAGATCGGGTCGACCGACTCGACCGGCACGAACTCGGTGATGTCGGCGGTGTGGGTTCCCGCCTCCTCCATCGCCTTCAGCTCCTCCGGCGTGAACATCACGTACTGGTCCTTGGTGAACTCGTAGCCCTTCACCATCTCCTCGCGCGCCACGGGGATCTCTTCCTTCACGCAGAGGTACTGCTGCTTGAGGCGCGAGCCGCAGGTCTTGTGCAGGAGGTTGAAGGAAATCGCCTTGGACGCCTCGGTGGCCGAGAACAGCTTCACCGGGATGGAGACGAGCCCGAAGGAGATGGTCAGCGACGCGATCGATCGTGCAGCCATGTTCTTATCCTTTTCTCAATCACGCTTTCACCCGCTCCAGCGCTTTTTCGAGGCTGTGCTTGCCGCCCAGAGCGCCGCTCCAGCGGTCCCCCGTCCTGGCCAGGCGCTCGGCCGCGTTGGTGATGCGAAAGTCCAGCGGGTGCGCGGTCGCGAGCTCTTCCCAGTCGAGCGGCATCGACACCGGCGCGCCAGGCGCGCCTCTCGGCGAATAGGCGACGTTCAGCGTCTTGCCGCGGACGTTCATATTGTAGTCCATAAAGATTTTTCCCGTTCTCTTGGGCACGCTCCACTCCAGGGTGATGTCCTTAGGGTGGGCGCGCATGAGGTGCCTGCCGACCAGCTCCGACACCTCCCGGGCGGCCTCGAAATCGATGGTGCGCCGGATCGGCACGAAGACGTGCAGCCCGGTCTTGCCCGAGGTCTTCACGATCGGCTCGAGCGCCATGCTGTGCAGGAGTTCACGCAGCCAGAACGCCACCTCCTTGCCCTTCTGGAACGCCACCGTGTTGAGCTCGGGCTCCTCGCCGGGCGCCTCCTTGCCCGAATAGATGTATGGATCGATGTCGAACACCACGTAGTCGGGGTAGTTCAGCACCGAGGCCTCCAGTGAATCGAGCGACGAGGCGTAGTCCGTGGCCTGGGTCGCCGCGTCCGGGCCGGGTCGCGCGCGGGAATGCCAGACGTGGAACTCGAGCGTTCCGGACTGCGCGAGCCAGAGCAGGGTCGGCAGGTTGTTGCACAGCAGGTAGTCGTGGCTCTCGTCCTTGTGGCCGGAGAACACCGTGATCGTCTCGACGAAGGGCGGCCGTTCCTGCTCCCAGTGCTTCTGGAAGAAGCGCTGGCCGCGAATGCCCTCCGGCATGCGGATCATGGTGAGCGGCCGGTCTGCAAGGTGCGGCAGGATGTACGGCGAGATCTCGGCGAAGTAGCGGATGAGGTCGCGTTTGGTGAGCGCCGGCTGCTTCAGCGCAGGGTCGGCAGGCCAGTACACGCGATCGAGGTTCGTGAGGCGGATCTGGTGCGGGCCGAGCGCGAGCGTGTAGGCGTTCTTCTTGCTCTCGAGCTGCTGGAGCACCTGCTTTACTTCAGTAGATGCCTCGGCGGCTTCGATTGGCTCGGCGGTTCCGGGTTCGGCGGTTTCTCTTCGCGTGACTTCCTTCGGCTCGATGTCATCCCTCAGGCGCAGAAACACCGGCGCGCGCAGGCTGCCGTCGTCGGTCCAGTCCTGGAATTTCACCTCCGCGACGAGCTCGGGCTTCACCCACTGCGTCGGCGCGTTTACCGGCGGTTTCTCGCTGAAGGGACAGGCGCTCGTGCGCAGCGCCACCAGCTTTGTTTCCACCAATGAAATCGTCTTGTCGTCGAAGCCGGAACCGACATGGGAAGCGTAGCGCAGGCGCCCGTCGTCCCAATAGCCGACCAGGATCGCGCCAAGCGGGGCGCGCGCGCCCTTGCCGGCGGTGTAGCCGCCGATCACGAACTCGGCGCTCTGCGTCGCCTTGACCTTGCGCCAGGCGCCCGAGCGCTTGCCCGACTCGTAGCGGCTGTCCTTGCGCTTGCCGATCACCCCTTCGAGTCCGCTCGCCATCGCCGCCTGATGCAGCGCCACGCCGTCGTCGGCGGCGTGCACGAGCTGCACCAGCGCAGACGGAAGCAGGCACTGTGCGAGGTAGCGGCGCCGCTCGACGTAGGCGAGCTTGCGCAGGTCGATGCCTTCGAAGTTGACGAGATCGAAGCAATAGAAAACGCTCGCCTGCGAGCGGTTCTGCATCGCGTTGAAGGAAGGCTTGCCGGCCGCGTCGAAGGCGACGATCTCGCCGTCGAGCACCATGGCGTTCACCGCCTGCATCCCGAGCTCGGCGACGAGCCGCGGAAAGTCCTTGGCGAGGTCGAGGCCCCGCCGCGAGCGAAGCTGCACGCCCTTGGAGTCGATGAAGGCGAGCGCGCGATAGCCGTCGAGCTTAGGCTCCCACATCCAGTCGCGGTGATTGAAAGGCGCCTCGCCGAGCTCGGCCTGCATCGGCGCGAGGCTCGCCGGCACCGGGCGCGGCTCCCCGGTGGGCACCAGGCGCTCCAGCGGAAGGCGGTGCGCCGGGATCGCAGTCATTTCCTCCACCGTCACCCCGGATAAGGGGGAGCGGTTCAGCGAGGTCAGGTCGGCCTTCGCCGCGAAGCGGTCCTTGTGCTTGATGAGGAGCCAGTTCTTCTGCTCCTTGGTGCGCACCAGCGCGTACGAGCCTTTCACCTTCTCGCCGCGCAGGAGGACGCTGAGCTTGCCCTTCTCGAGCCCTTCACGGACCTGACGCTCGGCCTCGGCGCGGTCATGGAACCAGTGTCCGCCCTCGTCCGGCGAATACACGCCGCAGTCCCAGACGATCACCTCTCCCGCTCCGTACTGCCCGGGCGGGATCACGCCCTCGAAGGTCGCATAGGCGAGCGGATGGTCCTCGGTCTGCACCGCGAGGCGCTTCTCGGCCGGGTCGGGCGACGGACCCTTGGGCACCGCCCAGGACTTGAGCACCCCGTCGCACTCGAGCCGAAAGTCGTAGTGCATCCGCCGGGCAGAGTGCTGCTGAATGACGAAGAGCAGCGGCCCCTGGCGGCCCTCCCCGGGCGCGGGCGCCGGCTCGGGCGTCGCCTGGAAGCTGCGCTTGGCCGAATATTCGGTTAACTTTTCCTTCGCCATGCGATTCTCATGCTGAATTCTAAGAGGCTCCTGGCGGGGGCCAGCGGATACGCCTTCAAGGAGTGGAAAGGCGTGTTCTATCCCGGCAGCATCAAGCCCGATGCGATGCTCGCCTGGTACGCCGAGCGCCTGCCCACGGTCGAGATCAACAACACGTTCTACCGCATGCCGGGCGTGGCCATGCTCGAGAACTGGGCGCGCGCCACCCCGGAGAGCTTCCGCTTCGCCATCAAGGCCTCCCGGCGCATCACGCACATCGCCCGCCTCAAGGCGGAAAGCGCGGCCGATTCCGTGGATTACCTCTACCGCGCGCTCGCCGCCCTGGGCGATAAACGCGGCCCGGTCCTGTTCCAGCTTCCGCCGCAGATGAAGAAGGACCTGCCGCGCCTCGAGGCGTTCCTGCGCCTCCTGCCGGGGAACCATCGCGCCGCATTCGAGTTTCGCAACCCGAGCTGGTTCGACGAGGAGGTCTACGGCGCGCTGCGCGCCGCGGGGGCGGCGCTGTGCCTGTCCGAGCGCGAAGACAACGCGCCGCCGCCGATGGTCGAGACGGCGCCCTGGGGCTACGTGCGGTTGCGGCTCGAGTCGTATTCGGAGCAAGACCTGCAACAATGGGGCCGTAAGCTCGCGCAGTGCGCCTGGAACGAGACCTTCGTGTACTTCATGCACGAGCCCACCGCGCCGGCGTACGCGCAGACACTCATGCGGGTGGCGGCGTAGAATCTTTTTTTCCGAGGAGAATTCCATGGCAGCGACGCCCGAGCTCTCGCAGCAGCTGAAAGTCTATTGGCGGCCCGGGTGCTCGAGCTGCGTGCGGGTCAAGGAGTTCCTGACCGGCCTGGGCGTCGACTACGAGTCGGTGAACGTTTCGGCCCGTCCCGAGGCCATGGAAGAATTGCGCGAGCTCGGCGTGCGCACCGTTCCGGTGGTCCGTCAGGGCGATCGCTATGTGTTCGCGCAGGAGCTCGCCGACGTCTCTCGCTTTCTCGGCCGCGACGTGACGTTCCGGCGCCTGTCGCCCGCCGAGCTGGTCGAAAAGTGGCTGACCGTGCTCGAGGCGGCGCAGCGCCACGTGATGCAGATCCCGGCCGAGCGCCTCGGCGAGCGTGCCACGCCCGGTCGCGACCGCAGCATCCGCGACCTCGCCTATCACATCTACCAGGTGCCCGATGCGTTCCTGCATGCGGTCGAGGACGGCGTCGAGGACCTCACCTCGGTGTACAACGCGCCGCCGCCGGCGGCGGTGAAAACGCCCGGCGACATCCGGGCCTACGGCCGGAGCGTCGCGGCGAGGGTGCAGCGCTGGTGGGCCGCCCTGCCGGACAAGTCCTGCGGCGGGGACATCAAGACCTACTACGGGCTTCAGCCCCTGCACCACCTGCTCGAGCGCTGCACCTGGCACTCGGCGCAGCACGCGCGCCAGATCATCTCGGTACTCGAGCGTTTCGGCATCCCGGTCGACGCGCCGCTGACCTCCCGCGATTATGCGGGCCTGCCGCTGCCCGCAGGCCTCTGGGAATAAACAAAAGGAACCTGACTATGCCCAACCCGATCGTGCACTTCGAGATTCCCGCCGACGACGTCGCGCGCGCCCAGACCTTCTACCAGAACGTGTTCGGCTGGAAGATCAAGCAAATGCCCATGCCGGCGGGCGGCGTCGAGTATTACGGAGTCACCACACGCAACGACGGCCAGCCCGGCATCAACGGCGGCCTGATGAAACGCAACATGCCCGGCCAGCCCTTCGCGAATTACGTCGCGGTCAAGTCGATCGACGATTTCCTCGCCAAGGTCACGTCGAACGGCGGCAGCGTCGTGCTGCCGCGGCAGGAGATCGCGCCCGGCATGGGCTCCATCGCGGTGTTCAAAGACACCGAAGAGAACATGATGGGCCTGTACCAGCCTTCCAAGCAGGAAATGAAGGCGATGAAGAAAGCGCCGGCGAAGAAGAAAGCGAAGAAGGCGAGCAAGGCCGAGAAGCGGACGCGCAGATAACGAAACGCGGACGCGCAGATAAATTTGCGCGTTCTAGTTCTTAGGTTTTAGTTGCCGGCACGCTCGCAACGGCGTGGCTTATTTTCTCCCCGTTGGTCGGAAGTTTCGTTGACGGCGCGACGCGATCTGTCAAAGAATCGTCGTGCACCATAACAGTCGAAACGAAAGAAGGGGAGATCACATGGGGAACCCAAAATCGGCGCTGGCGCACGACGCCGACGGCGCGCTCGCAGCCGGCTCCGCGGGCAGCGTCTCTCTCTCCGACCTCCACTGGCGCTGGGTGCATATCCTGGCCGGCCCGGCGCTGTTCTTCGTTTCGCTCGCGCTCCCGGTTCTCGGTCCGCTCAACGCGCGCTTCGGCTTCGGCATTCTCTTCTGGATGATCTATTGGTGGGTGACGGTGCCGATCGACATCAAGGCGACCTGCCTGGTCCCGCTGCTGGTCGCGGCGGCCTACCCCTACATGCCGCTCGACAAGGTGGTGGCGTCCTACGCCGACAAGGAGATGCTCCTCATCATAGGCATGTCGATGATGACCGCCGCGTGGGCGCGCTGGGGCTTCGCCCGGCGCATCGGGCTGCACTTCCTGAGCGTCGTCGGCAACAACGTCCAGGCGCAGACGGTCGCCTGGTTCTGGCTCTGCGGCGTCGTGAGTTTCGTCGTCGCGAACACGCCCGTGGGCGCGATCTTCGCGCCGGTGGCGGTGGCGGCGCTGCTCTACTCGGGATACCAGAGCTTCGAGCAGCGCTACAAGAGCGCGGCGGCTTCCAACATCCTCATCGCAGTTAGCTGGGGCGCGGCGGTCGGCGGCATGACCACGCCGCTCGGCGGCGGGCAGGCCGTCGTAACGCTCGCGTTCTTCGAGAAGTACATCCAGCACGAGGTGTACTTCATCGACTGGACGATCCGGATGCTGCCGCTGTCGCTGCTGGTCATGACAGGCATGTCGATCATGATGTATTTCTTCATGCGCCCGGAGATCGCCGAGTTCAAGGGGAGCAAGGACTACTACCGCAAGGAGCTGGCGAAAATCGGCCCGATGACCTACGAGGAGAAGGTCATCTCGTTTGCGTTCCTGCTGGTGGTGGGGCTGGCGGTGCTGAAACCGCTCTACGCGCAGTACGTGAAGGGGCCTCACTTTGCGTGGCTCAATTTTTCGCCGCTCTTTTTCATCGTCGCGTCGCTGCTTTTCTTCTGGCCGGCGCGGACGAAGAAAGGCGAGAACATCATCTCGATCCCCACGCTGGTGAGCCACTTCCCGGTCACGATTCTCTTCATCTGGCCGGCCTCGGTGGCGCTCGGCACCATCCTGAACGACACCGGCGTGAGCGCGGTGTTCGCGCACTGGCTGCAGCCTTTCATCGCAGCCGGCGACGTCGCGGCG
The DNA here is from genome assembly GCA_036406675.1 of Burkholderiales bacterium. Classification (GTDB taxonomy): domain Bacteria; phylum Pseudomonadota; class Gammaproteobacteria; order Burkholderiales; family SG8-39; genus SCGC-AG-212-J23. The sequence goes on along the minus strand of DASXAO010000166.1, from coordinate 31,145 downwards.
ATCAGCGCCGTCACGATCGGCTCGAACGGGCTTTCCCAGGTTACCTCCGACACTGCGACCGCGGGCGTGATGATGCCGCTCATCATCAAGGCGTTCTCGCACTGGAACGGGCTCCAGTACGGCGCGGTTGCGTTCATCTGGATCGCCGGAGCATCGCTCAGCTTCAGCTACGCCACCGCCTCCGCCACGGGCGCGCAGGGCATCGTCGCCGGGTACGGTGCCAATCTTCAGCGCATGTTCGTCTTCGGGATCATCGGCGGCGTGATCTCGATCGCGATCACGATCCTCTACTTCTGGGTCACGGTCGCGGTGCTGAAGCTCGACCTCTACGTGCTGCCGCCGAGCACGGGCTAGAACTTATCCCGCAATCCGGTTCGTGGATCGGGCGTGAAGAACTGCTTATGGAATTTGGGCCCGAGCCGCCACCATTGGTGACAACAACAGTTTTTGCAAACGTTGCAAACGTACAAGGGCAAACCGGATGAAAGTCCGGGACGCAAAGCCACGGGCCTAAAGCGACAACGCCAAGGCAGCCGGGCTGCACGGGGGAAACCCACTGCAGTGGGCTGTGTTGGTTTGCGCCGGCGCCGGCTGAGCTGCCCTATGAAAGGGACAGAATGAGCTTCGCGCGACGCAACCTGTGTCTTCGCCTCGTCCAGCTGGCGCTTGCGCCTGCCCTCGCCTTCCTTGCCCCGGCCCTGGCCCAAGGGCAGCCCGCGCCCACGAGCATCGTGTTCGCGATCAACGAGGGCGGCTCCGGGAACCTCGACGCCGCCGACACCCTGTTCAAGTACCAGGAACTCGGCGAGGTGGTCGAGAAGGCTCTGAAGAGCAAGGTCAGCATAGTCAATGCACGCGGCCGCGACCGGCTGAAGGAAAACCTGAAGAACCATGCCTACGCGCTGCTCCTCGCGCGGCCGAACGACGTTCCCGCGGAGGCGGTGCGCGACTTCGGCTATCAGCCGGTGGTGTCGGCCAAGGAGCCTTACCAGACGCTGTTCATCGTGGTGAAGAACTCGCCGATCAAGACGATCAGCGATGTGCGCGGACGGACCATCCTGACGCCCGACCAGTATTCCAACATGTGGCGCGCGGCCAATGCCATGCTGCGCGACAATAAGATCGACATGAGCCGCGAGACGGTGAAATCCATGCGCGACCAGGCGGCGATCGGCTGGTCGCTGGAGAACGGCTTCTTCGACGTCGGCGTGGTGAACTCCGTCTCCGGGGTCGGGAAGAGCTGGGAGAAGAACGGCGGCCGCGTGATCGCGAGAAGCCGCGACCAGATCAACATGCCGCTGATCGCCTCGCCCAAGGTCTCCGCCGCGCAGATCGAGCGGCTGCGTGCCGCGATCATCGCCCTCGATTCCACGGAGAGCGGCCAGGCCATCCTGAAGAAGATCGGCATGCCCCCCGGCTTCAAGGAAACTCCCCGCCAGGCCTACCTCGACTTCCTCGCGTGGCTCGGCGATCTCGACATCAAGCAACCCTAAGTTGAATGTGAAATGCCCGTCACTCTGAAGGAGCGGCCCGTGATCATGATCGGGGCCGAGCGTTCCGGAACCACCCTCGTCATGGCGATGCTCGGATGCCACCCGCGCATCGCGGTGCCGGAGGTGGTGTGGTACTACCCTCGGTTCAGGCCCTACCTCCACACCTACGGTGATCTGTCGAAGGACGCGAACTTCCGCACCCTGGCAGAGGAGATGGTGTTCGGCCTGAAGACGCCCTTCTGGGGAATGAAGGTCAACCCTCGGACCATCCTCGACGAGATCCTGGCCGAGCTGAAGGAGCGCAGCTTCGCCGGCATCTACTGTGCGATGCACGAGCGCTACGCGCGCACGGCCGGAAACAAGCCGCGCTGGGGCGAGAAGACCCCGCACAACCTCTTCTTCGTGAAGGAGATCCTCGAGGACTTCCCCAACGCACAGTTCATCTTCATCACGCGCGATGGGCGCGACGCCAGCGCCGACTACCTCGACTCCGCCTTCGGCCCGACCAACATCTTTTGCGCCGCCGAGAGCTGGGCGCTATGCCAGAACGCGGTGCGGCCCTGGCGCAAGAAGCTCGCGACCGACCAGTGGATGGACCTGTGCTACGAGGACCTGGTAAAGGATCCCGCCGGCGTGCTGAAGGAGGCGTGCGCCTTCCTCGGCGAGAAGTTCGCGCCCGAAATGCTCGAGTTCCACAGGACCGAGCTCGCGAAGAACCGCGGCGCCACCAAGGACCACAAGCCGCTCGGCCACGAGGCGAGCGACCGCTACATCGGGATCTACAAGCACCAGCTCAGCCTGCGCGACCAGGAGATCTTCGCTGCGGTCGCGGGCAGGGAGCTCGAGGAGGCGGGCTACAAGCTCGACGTGCGGCCCGCGACCATTACCGAGGAGCAGGCCGCGCTCTGGCGAGAGCTCGACGGCCGCACCCGCGCGGCGACCATGGACGCCCCCGAAGGCCACATCGTCTACGAAAGCTACAACGACTGGCTGGTCGACCAGCGCGAAGAGCGCAAGCGCCGCGGCCTGTGGGCCGACGCCGACGTGCCGAAGAACCAATTCCCCATCGGTCATCCCCACGAGGAAATGATCATGGGGCAGCGCGCATGGCGGTACTGGAAGGAGTACCTGTGCGTGAAGCGGCGCTACGCCGGCAAGTCCGCGCTCTAGGTTTTACGTTCCAGAATACCCGTTGCAAGAAACTGTAAGCGCCCTTCGCAGGGAAACCGTGCCGCAGCCCTCCTCCGCACAAAATCCGGTAAGAAGCCACTAACCAAGGCTTACCCCCGAGAACGCCGAGCGCCTGTACTCTGGCGCCGTGATGTCGATGGCCGATTCCCCTGGATCGGCCGGCAAACGAAACTCGGGAGGGATCATGAGCAAGTCCGGAAACTTCATCGCAGCCGTCGGCGCCGTGGTCGTGCTCGGCTTCAGCTCCGCGGCCGGCTCGGATACCGGCAAGGACATGCTGGAGAAATCGGCGCCGTCGAGCGCGTCGCGCGACTACCGCGAGGCCAGCGCCACCGCGCTGCGCGTCGCCTCGGCCCGCAGCCAGGTCGGCGAGACCGCCGACGCCTGCGCGGCGCTGTCCGAGTCCCTCGAGTCCTATCGCAAGGCGCTTGCCCAGGAAACCGGCGACAACGAGCCTGCCGCGTCGAGCATCAACGACGACAGCGACGGCATGGCCGAGGTGCGCGCCCGGTTCGGCTGCAAGCGCTAGTCACCCGAATCTCCCTTAGGCGGGTCCTTTAGCCCGGCGCAAGCCGGGCTTTTTATTTCCGCCCAGAAAAGTTAGCGGCGACCCGTCATCGGAGTAGGATGGCCTCAAGAACAACCGAGGAGGCCCCCATGGCGAAGTACACCCTGAAGGTCAACGGCCGCAATCGCACGGTCGAGGCCGAGCCCGACACGCCCCTGCTCTACGTATTGCGCGAGAACCTGGCGCTGAAGGGCCCGCGCTTCGGCTGCGGGCTGGGCCAATGCGGCGCCTGCACGGTGCACCTCGACGGCCAGGCTGTGCGCTCCTGCCTGCTGCCGGTCGGCGATCTGAAGGGCGCGATCACGACGCTCGAGGGTCTGGGCACGAGCGCCAAGCCTTCGAAGCTGCAGCGGGCGTTCATCGACGAGCAGGCCGCGCAGTGCGGCTACTGCGTCAACGGCATGATCATGGCCGCCGCGGCGCTCCTCGCGACCAACAAATTCCCGAGCGAGACCGAGATCCGCGAAGCGCTCGCGGGCAACCTGTGCCGCTGCGGCACCCACCAACGCATCATCGCCGCGATCAAGCGCGCGGCGGTGGCCTGACCGGGGGCGCCATGACGATGAAGAGGCGTGAATTTCTGAAGACGACCGGCGCGTTGGTCGTCGGCTTCTCCATGTTCGGCGCGGCGAGCGCCCAGACTCTGCGCGCGCCCAAGTCCGTGGCCAAGGAGGCCGTGGATTCCTGGCTGACGATCGGTCCCGACAACCGCGTCACCGTGTACTGCGGCAAGGTCGACCTCGGCACCGGCAGCCGCACCGCGCTGGCGCAGCTCGCGGCGGAGGAGCTCGACGTCGCCTTCGAGCGGGTCGAGATGGTGATGGGCGACACCGCGACCACGCCCGACCAGTGGCTCACCGCGGCGAACCTCACCATCTTCCAGGGCGGCTCCGAGCTGCGGCGCGCGGCCGCGAGCGCGCGCCGGGCGCTGGTCGAGCGCGCCGCGGAACGCCTTGCCGTTCCTTCAAGCGAACTTATCGTCGAAGACGGCGTAGTTCGGGCAAAGGCGAATCCCGCGCAGGCGCTGCGCTACGGCGAGCTGATCGGCGATGGGCTCAAGGTGGAGGTCGATCCGAAGATCGCCCTCAAGAAGAGCTCCGAGTACCGCTTGATCGGCAAATCGATCCGGCGCGTCGACATTCCCGGCAAGGTCACCGGCGAGTTCACGTACATCCACGACGTGCGCGTGCCCGGGATGCTGCATGCGCGCGTGATCCGCTCCGATCTCAACGAAGCGCACATCGACGAGGTCGACCTGTCCGAGGCGCGCAAGGTGCACGGCTATGTCCAGACCGTGCGCAAGAAAAATTTCCTCGCCGTGGTCGCCCGCAGCGAATGGGCCGCCATCAAGGCGGCGCGCGCCGTGAAGGTGTACTGGAGGCCAGGCACCCCGCTCCCAGACCAGGGGGGCATGTTCGACTATTGGCGCAGGCTGCCGGTGGCGAAGGAGGAGCTCACCCAGACGGCGGGCGACGCCAAGAGCGCGCTCGAGACGAGCGCGCGGCGCGTCAGGGCGCGCTACGACTTCGCCGTGCAGACGCACGCCACCATCGGCCCGTCGTGCGCCGTTGCCGATTTCAAGGACGGAAAACTCACGGTGTGGACCTCTTCGCAGGCCACGCACTCCATGCAGCACGAGCTTTCCGCGATCACCGGCCTGCCGCGCGAAGCGATCCGCCTGGTGTTCATCGAGGGCGCCGGCTGCTACGGCCGCAACGGCACCGAGGACGCCGCCGCCGATGCCTCGCTCATCTCGCAGGCGATCGGCAAGCCGGTGCGCGTGCAGTGGTCGCGCGCCGACGAGACCGCGCGCTCGCCAAAGAGCCCGCCGCGCAGCATGGACCTCGAGGCGGGCCTGGACGCGCAAGGGAACGTGGTCGCGTGGAACGCCGACTTCTACATCGCACTGAACCAGATCGTCGCCTTCAAGCCGCTCGACTTTCCGCTGCTCGCGGCGATGGAGTCGGGCCTGCCGCGTCCCGGCAACTGGGTGGGCTTCCTGTTCCAGAACTCGGGCCAGCCCTACCAGTTCGCGAACGTCCGCGTGAACACCAAGCACATCAGCGAGACCTTCTTCCGCTCCTCGCACCTGCGCAGCCCCGGCCGGATCGAGAACAGCTTCGCCAACGAGTCGTTCATGGACGAGCTCGCCGCGGCCGCCAAGGCCGACCCGGCGGAGTTCCGCCTGCGCTACCTCAAGGACGATCGCGCCGCCGACGTGATCCAGGCGGCGATGAAGCTGGCGGGCTGGCAGGCGCGGCCCGGGCCGAATCCCAACGCCGGGAGCGGCGACGTCGTCACGGGGCGCGGGATTTCCTACCTGCGCTACAACAACGCCATCACCTACGTGGCGGCGGTGGCCGAGGTCGAGGTCGACAAGCGCTCGGGCGCGATCCGGGTCACGCGCGTGTGCGCCGGCCACGACTGCGGCGAGATGGTGAATCCCGACGGCGTGGCGAACCAGGTCCAGGGCGGCGTGCTGCAGACGGTGAGCCGCACGCTGAAGGAGAGCGTACGCTGGACCGGCGACCGGGTGACGAGCGTCGACTGGGCCACCTACCCGATCATGACCATGACCGAAGCGCCCAAGGTCGAGGTGGCGTTGCTCGATCGGCCGGGAACGACCGCGTGGGGCGCCGGCGAGCCGATGGCGTGCGCGATTCCGGCGGCGATCGGCAACGCCGTGTTCGACGCGACCGGCGTGAGGCTGCGCTCGGTGCCGTTCACGCCGGAGAAGGTGAAAGCGGCGCTGGCGGCGAAGGCCTGACTTTTCCCTTCAGTGCTGGATAATGGGCGGCATGAAAGCCATTGCCGCCCTTTCCGTCGTCCTGTGCCTTTTCAGCCCCGCCCGGGCGCAGGACGCGGCCGCGAGCTTTCCTTCCAAGCCGGTGCGGATCTTCGGCCAGGGCATGGGCAGCACGGCCGACTATCTTTCGCGCTACCTGGCGCAGCGCCTGCAGGAGCGCTGGGGCCAGCCGGTGATCGTCGACAGCCGCTCGGGCGCGGGCGGAACGATTCCCGCGGACGCGGTGGCGAAGTCCCCGCCCGACGGCTACAACCTGGTGATGGGCCACGCGGGTCCGTTCGTGAGCGCCGTTTCGCTCTACGCCAAGACCCTGCCCTACGATCCGCTGAAGGACTTCGCGCCGGTCTCGATGGTGGCAACCGGCGTCACGGTGCTCGTCGTGCACCCCTCGGTGCCGGTCTCGAACGCCCAGGAATTCATCGCCTATGCGAAGCAGAAGGGCGAGATCCCCTACGCTTCCGCCGGCAATGGCTCGATCAGCCACTTGACCGGAGAGCTCCTGAAGAAGGTCGCGGGCATCCAGATGCAGCACATTCCCTACAAAAGTGCGGGCAATGCGCTCACCGCGCTGATCTCGGGCGAAGTGCCGGTGTCGTTCCTTTCGCCGCTCACCGCGCACGCACAGCTGAAATCCGGCAAGGTGCGCGCGCTCGCCGTGTCGAGCAGCACGCGCTTTCCGGGCGCCCCGGACATCCCGAGCGCAGCCGAGGCCGGCATCCCCGGCATGGAAGCGAAGCTCTGGTTCGGCCTGTTCGCGCCCGCGAATACGCCCAAGCCGGTGGTTGCGAAGCTCAACCGCGACGTCGGCGCCATCCTCGGCGCGGCCGACACCCGGGAGATTTTTCTCAAGCAGGGCGTCGCCTCGACTCCGTCCACGCCGGAAGAGCTTGCCGAGTGGGTACGCGCAGAGCTGGCGCGCTGGACCCCGATCATCCAGGGCGCCGGCATCAAGGCCGACTGATGAAGTACCGCCGGGTTGGCGCGCACGGGCCGAGGGTGTCGGCGATCGGCCTCGGCGCCGGCAGCGCCACCACGAATTTCGGCGAGCGCGACGGCGAGGTGCAGATCGAGACCATGCAGCGCGCGCTGGATCTCGGCGTCACCTTCTTCGACACCGCTGACCGCTACATGAAGGGGCGCCACGAGTACCTGCTCGGGCGCGCGCTCAAGGGTCGACGCGACCAGGTCATCCTCGCTTCGAAATTCGGCAACTTCGACCTGCCCGGCGGGCGCAAAGGCTACAACGGCAAGCCCGAGTACGTGCCGCAGGCGTGCGACGCCAGCTTGAAGAATCTCGGCGTCGACCACATCGATCTCTACTACCTGCACCGTATCGATCCCGAAGTGCCGATCGAGGACACGATCGGTGCGATGGCGAATCTGGTGCGCGAGGGCAAGGTGCGCTGGCTCGGGCTCTCCGAGGCCGGGCCCGGTTCGCTCGAGCGCGCGTGCAAGGTGCATCCGATCACCGCGCTCCAGACCGAGTACTCGCTCTGGGCGCGCGACGTCGAGGACGCCATTCTTCCCGCCTGCCGGCGCCTGGGCATCGGCTTCGTCCCGTACGCGCCGCTCGGCCGCGGCCTGCTCACCGGCAACGTGCGCTCGCTCGACGATATCGCGCCCCACGATCTGCGCCGCCTTCAGCCGCGCTTCCAGCCCGGCAACCTCGAGCGCAACCTCGAGCTGCTCAAGCCGCTCGACGAAATCGCCGCGGCGCACGGCGCGACCAAGGCGCAGATCGCGCTCGCCTGGCTGCTCGCGCAGGGCGAGGACGTCGTGCCCATCCCGGGCACCAAGCAGCAGAAATGGCTGGAACAAAATGTCGCTGCGGTTTCGCTTTCCCTGAGCGAGGACGAGCTGGCTGTTCTCGCGGAGACATTCAAGCCCGGTGCGCGCGCGGGCGAGCGCTATGCGCCCGGTTACTTCACCACCCTCGGAGCCTGAGCATGTCCGCCGTTCCGCAAGCGAAGAAAGATCCCCGCGTCGAAGCTGCCATCTCGCACTGGGCGCCGCGCTTCGTCGCGAACGGCGTCCCGCTCTCCGACTTTCAGGAGGTCACTTCAAACTGCGAGCGCTGGGAGGATTGGTGCCGGCTCTGGTCGGAGCGCGCCGCGATCCACGAAGGGCTGGGCGCAACGGCTCTTTCTCAAGGTAATACCTTGACGGCGGCGGGCCACTACACACGTGCGGCGGTCTGCTACCACTTCGGCAAGTTCCTCTTCGTGATCGACCTTGCCCAGATGAAGCAGGCCCACATGAAAGCGGTCGAATGCCGCAACCGCGCCCTGCCGCACCTCGTGCCGCCGGGCGAGCGGGTCGCGATTCCTTACGAAGGCAAGCACCTCTACGGCAACCTGCGCAGGCCGGCCGGCGGCGCGCGAGCGCCGATCGTGGTGATGTGCATGGGGCTCGACTCGGCGAAGGAGGAGATGAACGACTACGAGGAGCGCTTCCTCGCGCGCGGCCTCGCGACGCTCGCCTTCGACGGCCCGGGCCAGGGGGAAGCCGAATACGACTTCGCCATCTGCCCCGAGTACGAGAAGCCGGTCAAGGCGGTGTTCGACTGGCTCGAGACCCGGCGCGACGTCGACCCAAAGCGCGCCGGCATCTGGGGCGTGTCCCTCGGCGGCTACTACGCGCCGCGCGCCGCGGCGTTCGAACGCCGCGCCAAGGCCTGCGTCGCGCTGTCGGGACCCTACGCCCGCTCGGACAGCTTCGAAGGCCGGCCGTCGATCAACGTCGAGACGTTCCGCGTGCGCTCGAAGAGCGCGACCCTGGAAGAAGCCGGCAAGGTGGCGCTGCGCATGTCGCTAAAGGGGGTGGCGAAGAACATCGCCTGCCCGATCTACATCGTCGCCGGAACGCGGGACCGCCTTACGCCGCACACCGAGGCAGAGAAGCTCGCCGCCGAAGTCTCGGGTCCGTGCGTGCTCTCGGTGATCGAGGGCGGCAACCACGTGGTGAACAACCTCTGGTACCGCTACCGCGACCAGACCGCCGACTGGATGGCGGCGCAGCTCAGAGGATAAACGCGACCCCGCTGCGCTCGCAGATCGCGCGCAGCTTCTCGAGCAGCGGGGCGGGAAGCGGGATCCCGTCGCGCAGTCGGCGCTCGCGCGACGCCGCCTCCGGATCGCCCGGCACGAGCACCGGCGCTGCCTCATCGACCGCCGGCGTGCCGTGCAGCTCGTCGATCACGGCATCGAGGTCGTCCTCGAACGCCCCGTCGGGGCGGAACACCTTCGGATCGATGGCGAGGAAGAAGTGCCCGAGCCGGTCCGGATCGGAGGGCTTCTGCGTCTTCACCCGGATCGGCGAAAACGAAGCGCCGGAGAGCGTGCCGCCGAGGATGTGCACCATCAGCGCGAGGCCGTAGCCCTTGTGGCTCGACATCTCCGGAGTTCCGCCGAGCGGCGTCTGGCCCCCGCCTTTCTTCTTGCTATAGACGATTTCCAGCGCAGCGCCCGGATCGGTAACGGGCTTGCCCTGCCCGTCCAGCACCCATCCCGCCGGCAGCCGCTTGCCGTTCAGCTCGTAGACCTTGATCTTGTTGTTGGCGACGCTGGAGGTCGCCATGTCGAGGAGGAACGGGCGGTTCCGCCGCGCCGGCGCGGCGAACGCGATCGGGTTGGTGCCGAGCACCGGCACCGCGGCGCGCGTGGGCACCACCGCGATCGAGCGCGTGGCGCTCGTCACCATGCCGACGAGGCCCTCGCTGGAAGCGAGCGCGGCGTAGTAGCCGGCGGCGCCGAAGTGATGCGAATTGAACACGCTCACCACGCCTACGCCCACCGCCTTTGCCTTGGCCATGGCGAGCTTCATCCCCATCACCGCCGCCGGATGGCCGAGGCCGGCGTCGGCGTCGACGAGGGCAGTGACCGGCGTTTCCTTCACGACGTGAGGGCGAGCCTTGAGGTTCAGCTTGCCCTTGGACTTGGAGCTCTCGTAGTCCATGAGCATCGAGATGCCGTGCGAATCGACGCCCGCCAGATCGGTTTCGATCATGACTTCCGCGGTGGTGCGCACGATCTCGCGGTCCATGCCCCAGGCATCGAGGATCGACACGATCTGCTCGCGCACCCGCGCGGCGGCGCAGAGCTTCGGCGCGCTCATTCCTCCATCCTCATTCCTCGACCCGGATCCCGGCTGCCTTGATCACCTCGGCCCACTGCGCCGACTCGGCGCGCATCGCCGCCCCGAACTCCTCGGCGGAGTTCCCGACCACGTCGGCGCCAAGGTCGGCGATCTTCCTTTGCAAGTCGTCCTGCTTCAGTATCTGGACAACATCCTTATTTAGTTTTGAAAGCGTGTCCTTCGGCGTCGCCTGTGGCGCCAGCAGGCCGAACCAGTTCGTCAGGGCATAGCCCGGTAGGCCGGATTCGGCGATGGTCGGGACTTCGGGCAGCAGCGCGGTCCGCTTCGGCCCGAGCACGGCAAGCGCCTTCAGCCGGCCCGACTTGATGTGCGGCAGCGACTGCACCAGGCTGTCCATCGTCAGCATGACGCGGCCGCCGATGAGATCGTTGAAGCTCGGACCGCTGCCCTTGTAAGGCACGTGCTGCAGGTCGATGCCGGCGCGGCGCTTGAAGAGCTCCATCGCCAGGTGCGGCGCGCCGCCCGGACCGGACGAGCTGTAGGCGATCTCGCCGGGGCGTTTCTTCGCCAGCTCGATCAGCTCCTGCACGCTGTTCGCGGGAAGCGCCGGATTGGCGAGAAACACGAAATGCACGTCGACCACCTTGGTGATCGGCGCGAACGCGCGCAGCGGGTCAACCGCCATCTTCGGATAGAGATGCTGGTTGGCGGTCATGTTGCCCATCGTGGCCATGAAGAGCGTGTGGCCGTCGGCGTCGGCGCGCGCCGCGGCCTCGGTCCCTACGGTCCCGCTCGCCCCGGCGCGGTTCTCCACGATCACTGCCTGTCCCCACGCCTCGCCCAGGCGCGGCGCCAGCAGCCGCGCGACGATGTCGGTGCCGCCGCCCGGCGGGAACGCGACGATGATCTTGACCGGCTTGGTGGGAAACGCGCACGCCGCGGCGGAGAAAACGAGCGCTGCAAGGAAAACTAGGGGCTTCATGGTTTCGGGAGCGGGCTCAGGTGACTTAGACTAACTCACAAAGGAGAGGCGATGCGCAGGCTGATCGGCGTCCTGTTCGTTGTTTTCGCATCCGCGGCGCTCGGCGCGGACGATTACCCGGCGCGCGCGGTGCGCGTGATCGTGCCGTTCGCGCCCGGCGGCGGCACCGACCTCGTGGCGCGCATCCTCGGCCAGAAGCTGTCGCAGAAGCTCGGCCAGAGCTTCGTGATCGAGAACCGGCCGGCGGGCTCGGGGATCGTCGGCGCCGACCTGGTCGCCAAGGCGCCCGCCGACGGCTACGCGCTGCTCTTCGCGTTCTCGTCTCTGTCGAGCAGCGCAAAGCTCTTCAGCCACCTCCCATACGACCCGATCCGGGACTTCGCTCCAGTCGCGCTCGCCACCACCTCGCCGCTTCTCGCCGTGGTGCCGGCCGCGCTGCCGGCGAAGAACGTCCGCGAGTTCATCGCCTACGCAAAGGCAAACCCCGGAAAGCTGAATTACGGCTCCTCCGGCCCGGGCAGCTCGCCGCACCTCGCGACAGAGCTCTTCCTTTCGATGACCGACACCCGCATGACGCACATCGCGTACAAGGGTATCGCGCCTGCCGTCACCGCCCTCCTCGCCGACGAAGTCCAGTTCTCGCTGGTCCCGATCGCGGTCGGCATGCCGCACGTGCGTTCGGGCAAGCTGCGCGCGCTGGGCGTCGCCGGGCTCACGCGCTCCAGCGCCGCGCCGGAGCTGCCCACGATCGCGGAGTCCGGCCTGCCCGGGTTCGAGGTGATCGGCTGGTGGGGCGTCCTCGCACCCGCGAAGACGCCGCGCGGCGCGGTCGACCTGCTGAACAGGGAGCTGCGCGCAGCGCTCGAGGCGCCCGACGTGCGGCGCACGCTGCTCGATCAGGGCATGGACCCCGCGCCCGGCACGCCCGAGCAGTTCGGCGCGCTCATCAAGGCCGACATGGACAAGTGGGGCGAGATCGGCAAGCGCCTCGGCGTGAAGCTCGACTAGGGTGTTTGCGCGTAGATCGAGTTCACCGCAGGTGCGATCCGCGCCGGCTGCGCCCAATCCGGATGCTTCGCTCGAAACTCGACGGCCAGCACGTCGGCCGCGTCCTTCGCCGACTTTCCCGACCGCTTTAGCTCTGCCACGCGCTCCTGCAAGCTTTTGATGTAGGCGCGGTACTGCCCGATGATCGAGGCGTCGGCGAGGGGCCCGTGCGACGGCACCAGGCGCTGCGCGTGCAGCGCGTCGAGCGCATCGAGGCTCTTGAGCCAGGTATCGGAGCGCGACTGCGGCGTGGCGAAGGCCGGAAAAGCGCCGCTCATCGCGAGGTCGCCGGAGAAGAGCACCCGATCCTCGTCGACGTAGAACACGGTGTCGCCGCGCGTGTGACCCGGTCCGAGCCTCACGCAGCGCACCTTCACGCCGCCCAGGCCGAGCGTCTCTTCGGCCTCGAACAGCTCGTCGGGCTTGCGGAATGACGTGAATCCCTTCAGCACGTCGCCGACGATGGGAGAGCGGCCGGCGAAAATCTTCACCCACTCCAGGCCCATCTCGTCGACGTCCTGCTGCTGAGCCCGGGCGCGAACGAGCTTCGCCGTCGGCGGCAGTCCCGCCTCTCCGGTGGTGTGCTCGGGATGAAAGTGCGTGGTGACTAGATAGAGCTCGCGGTTGCCGCTCACTCTGGCGGTCTCGCGCATCACCGCCTCGCCGCTGCGCGCGCCCAGTCCCGGGTCCACGATCAGCGTGGCGCGCTTGCCCACCACGATCCCGACGTTCGGCACCATCGGTCTCAGCTCGTCCGGGATGACGAACACGTGCTCGGAGATCTTGACGGTCTTGCCTTCTTTCACCACCGGCGGTGCTGCGGTTTGCGCTTCTACGTACCCGTTCAAGAGGAGCGAGAGGCTGAAAATCACAACGAACTTCATGCGTTCCTCACTCGGGTTGGATGCCGACGTCCTGGATGATTTTGCGGAACCGCGGGATGTCGCGCTTCACGATCTCGCGCAACGAGTCCCCGGTGCCGCCCGTCGGCTCGAGGCCGGCGGCGCCGAGGCGCTCGGCGATCTGCGGCGTCGCCAGCGCGCGCCGCATCGCATCGCCCAGCCGCTCGGCGATCGGCCGCGGGGTGCCTGCCGGAAGCGCGAATGCAAAATAGGTCGGAACCAGAGTGTCGTCGTCGACGCCGGCCTCGGCGAGCGTCGGGACGTCGGGAAGCAGCGGCGAACGCTTTTGCGCGCCGATGGCGAGCGCGCGCAGGCGTCCTTCGCGCACGAAGCCGAGCACCGCGGCGGGCGAGCTGATCGTCACCCCCGCCTCCCCCGCGACCACGGCCTGCACCGCCGGCCCGGCTCCTTTGTAAGGAACATGGGTGAGGTCGATGCCGAGCCGCGCCTTCAGCGCTTCGATGTTGAGCTGCGCCATGCTGGCGATGCCGAAGCTCGCGTAGTTGATGGCCTTCGGCTTCGCCTTGGCGAGGCGCACGAGGTCGGCGAGCGACTTCGCTCCGAGCCTGGGATCGACCACCAGGACGTAGGGCGCGGAAGTCACGATGCCGACGTACTCGAAGTCCTGCAGCGGGTCGTAGGGCAGGCTCTTGTAGAGGCTCGGGTTGACGCCGAGCGCACCGCGGTCGGTCAGGAGCAGCGTATAGCCGTCCGGCGGCGACTTCGCCACGGCCGCCGCCCCGACGAGGCCGTTCGCGCCGGGACGGTTCTCGACCACCACGGGCTGGCGCAGCGTTTCGCTCATTCCCTGCCCGACGGTGCGCGCGGTCAGGTCGGCGCCGCCGCCGGGGGTGAACGATACGATCAGGCGGATGGGACGCGACGGATACGCGTCCTGCGCGGCCGCGAATCCGTTCCATTCGAAAAGCAATGCGCCGACGAGAGCGATGCAGCAGCTCCTTCGTCCGAGTGTCATTGCTCGAGCTGCCACCATCCCACTCCCATGCCCATGATGCTGCGGAAGAGCGGTTCGTAGACGAGGAATTCCGGTTTTTGCGCGCCCACGGCGCCGAGCAGCACGATCCACTGGCGCAGCTCCGCCTCGCCGTGCTCGATCAGCTCGGCGGACGAGATGCCGGCGACACGGTGGCCTTCTCCCTCGCGCATCCACGCGACGATGCGCCGATCGAACTCCACGCTGATGTCGCCGACGTAGCGCGAGCCGACGTGGTGCGCCCACGGGTGCGAAGGCGAGAAATGCGACAGGCCGCCCGAGCCGCACAGAACGATGCGGCGCGCGCCGAGCTTTCCATCGATCACGCGCCGCAGCGCCTGGCCGAACGCGTAGCAGCGCGCCGCAGAAGGCGCCGGCGGGTGCACCGCGTTCACGAACACCGGGATCACCGGCGTACCGCTCTCGCGCACGAGGTACAGGATAGGCTCGACGTGCGCATGCGAAAGCAGCCGGCCGTCCTCGAACGAGGCCGAGAAGCCGACGTCGAAGCCCTCGTCGAGGCAACCTTCGACGAGGGCGCCGGCGATCTCAGGATGGGAAGCGATCCGCGCGGTCTGCTTGCGGTCCCAGTCGTCGGCGACGTAGTCGCCGCCGGTGTACACGAGAAGCTGCGGCAGGTTGTCGGGGCCGAAGTTTTCGGTCTGGTCGTCGCCGACCATCAGCACCGCGTCGGCGCGCACCTGCCTCAGGCGCTCGCGGATCGAGCGGTGCGCGTCGCGGATGCGCGCATAGCGCGCGCGGTTGTCCTCGAGCGTCTCGGCGCGCGCCTCCGCCGTATCGGCGGCGGGCCGGCCCGCCTTGCGCTCCACGTTCGCCTTCGAGCGCGCGCGCCGCGCGTCCCAGGTCTCGGGCTCCTGGAACGTGTAGGCGTGCGAGGTGGCAAAGGCGCAGATCAGCGGCATCCGCGCACTTTACCGGATGAGACTCTAGAGCGGCTTGATCTCGACCTTGCGGAACTTGATCGCGCCGCCGGGTGCGTCCTTGGCGCCGTTGCCGAACTGCAGGGCGAACGGTCCTTGCGCATGCTTGCTGTCGTTCACGTCTACGGTCTTCTGGCCGTTGAGCACCACGACGAGGTTGGTGCCGCGCGCGGTGATCTCGTAGGTGTTCCACTTGCCGCCCGCCTTCGGCATCGGCGACACCGCTGCAACGTCGACGATGGCGCCGGTGCCGTACTTGGGCTCGGGACGCTGGTCGAAGATGTTGACTTCGTAGGCGCTGACCGCGCCGATCTTGTTCGGATCCGCGGCGCGCAGGAAGATGCCGCTGTTGGTGGTGTGGTCGGCCCAGAACTCGGCGCGGATCTGGAAATCCTTGTACGAGTTCTTCGAGACGAGATAACCGCCTTTGCCCTTGTCGGCTACGACCGCGCCGTCCTCGACGCGCCAGTTGGCGTCGCCGATGCGGTTGAAGTTGTCCAGGCTCTTGGCGGTCCCGTCGATCAGCGTGGTCCAGCCGCCGTCCATGCCCGGGATCGTCGAGCAGCCGGCGACAGCCAATGCACATCCGAACAGCGCAACCGCCACCAAAGACAAGCGTTTCATGTTCACTCCTCCCCTAGGATCCCGCCGGGCGGCGGGCGGGGTGATTGTACGCGCAGTAACATAGGCGTGAAAACCGGACCGGGAAACGCGATGAAAGCCGACGACGCAAGAAGCCTGAGGGCCGAACCCTTCACCGAGACCTTCCGCGAGTTCATCGAGCGGCTGCGCGCCGCGGGCGAGCTCGTCGACATGCACCAGCCGGTCGACATCCGGCACATCGCGACGCTGGTCGACCAGTCCGACAAGGCGCTCTATTTCCACCGCCCGGTGGGCTACGACATGCCCGTGGTATCGGGTCTCATCCGCTCGCGCGAGCGCGCGATCATGTCGATGGGCTGCGCCGATTACGCCCAGATCGAGGCGAAGCTGCAGCACGGCATCGATCACCCGATCCCGCCCCGTCGCGTCGCCACGTCGCCGACCAAGGAACGCATCGTCACGGGCGACGCGGTGGATCTCTTCCGCCTGCCCGTGCCGATGTCCTCGATCTACGACGGCGGCCCGATGATCACCGCCGGCGTGGTGATCGCGCGCGACGCCGAGCACGGCATGAACAGCGGCGTCTACCGCTTCATGCTGAAAGAGCGCGCGCTCACCGGGATCGACATCGTCACGCCGAACAACATGCGTCTCTTCGCGCAGCGCGCGTACGAGGCGGGCAAGCCCTGCCCGATCTCGATCTCGATCGGCACCCATCCGATGGAGATCATGGGCGCGGGCTATCGCGCGCCGATCGGCATGGACGAGATGGCCATCACCGGCGGCATCCGCGGCGCGGCCGTCGAGCTCGCGCCGTGCGAAACCATCGACCTGCCGTACGTGGCGGACGCGGAGATCGTGCTCGAGGCGGAGATCCTGCCGACCGGGTGGACCCAGCCCGAGGGCCGCTTCGGCGAGTTCACGGGGCTGATGGGCGGGCTGCACTGGAACCCGAACGTGCGGGTGAAGGCCGTGCTGATGCGGCGCGACGCGGTGTACTACGCCCTGCACATGCCCTGGGAAAACACCTGGCTTGCCGCGCCCACGCGCTACCAGGCGATCCGCCGCGCCTTGCGCACCGCGGGCGTGCAGGTGAAGGACATCAACGTGACGCTCGGCGGCCGTGCCTTCTGGCACGCGGTGATTTCGATCCGCAAGCAGGCGGGCGAAGGCAAGAACGCGCTGCTCGCCGCGCTCTCCGTGATGGACCTCAAGCACGTGGTGGTCGTCGACGACGACATCGACGTGTTCGACCCCACGGAGGTCGAATGGGCCATCGCGACGCGCGTGCAGGCCGACCGCGACGTCATGATCGTCAGCCACGCCCGCGGCAAGCCGCTCGACCCGAGCCTCGCGCCGACCCCGCCGGGGGTCGTGCCGACCACCGCCAAGGTCGGCATCGATGCCACGATCGCCGAGGGGATCCCGCGCGAGCGCTACGAGCGCATCTCGTATGCCTATGCCGATCGCGCCCGCATCGCGGATTATCTTGCCGGCAAGGCGGACGCAGCGAAACCCGCCGGCCCCGACGCGGCCGCGGAGCTCGCCCGGAAAATTCTCGGACTCGTCGATAAAACGCCGCTCTACTACACCGAGCTCGCGGACAGGTTTTCCGAACACGACTTCCAGACCGTCGCGCGCGCGCTCGGCAGCCTGCACGCCGAGCAGAAGCTCTGGCAGGACGCCAAAGGCCGCATCTGCGTGCGCGGATCGGCCTTGGCCGCCAAGCCGTAGCCGGCCTACTTCATCAGGCGACCCTCGTCGTCGAGCTGCGGCACGCCGTACGCGGCGAGGATGGCCTGGATGCGCTCGCGCTTCGCGTCGAGCAGCTGCTGGATTCGGTCGCGCCATTCGCGTTCGCCGAACCGCACCCCCATGGCGATGCGGAAATCGAACTGGATCGCAGGGTCCGGCGCAAAGGGCACCACCGCCACTGGCGCAGTGGCACGATTTGCAAAGTAGCCCGCGATCGGACCCCACACGAAGGCGACGTCGATCGCTCGGCCCACGAGGTCCTTTTCGACAATCTTGCCGGGATAGTAGTCGGGGTCACCCGACTGGACCTGGTAAGGCACGGCCTGGTCGAGGAGGTTGTGCTTCAGCAGCCAGTCGACGGCAGGCGTCTGGCCGATCACGCCTAGCTTGAGCGATTTCAGCTTCGCCGGATCGAGCTTGAGCAGATCCTCAGGCGCCTTGACCGCGTCGAGTCCCTTGCCCTTCACGTAAGCGAGCGCATAGGTAGAGCGGTAGTAGGGCTTGGTGGTCGCCGCGAGCTCGAAGCCCGTCGGCACGCCCGGCACGAGGTCGCACTTGAAGCGGTCGGTGTCCGGGTCGCGCCCGCGCAGCGTGTTGCGGATGAACCCCATGCGCTGCGGAAACCACGTGTACTCGAGCTTCCAGCCGAGCTCGGCCGCGAGCAGCTCGGCGATTTTGTTCTCGAACCCTTCGCCCGCGCGATTGGAGAACGGCAGGTTGTTCGGGTCCTCGCAGACGCGCAGCACCCGGTCCGCACCCGGACCGGCCGGCTGGCAGAGAGCAACCCGGGGAAGGAGGAGGAGGAGCGCGGCTCCGGTGAGGAGCGCGCGGCCCCGGGCTTTCACTTCAACTCTTCCAGCCGGCCGGGCTGGATGGCCCCGTCGGAGCGGCCCTTGAGGTACGCGTACAGCCCGTCGAGATTCTCCGTGACCATCTTGCTGCCGTCGAAGTTGGGCATGCCCTTCTCCGGCCGCCCCTTCATGAGCGTCTGCTTGAACTCGTCCTTGCTCAACCGCCGCAGAGATTCGAGCAGCGACGGGCCGACCAGTCCTTCCTGCCTCGGGCCGTGGCAACGCTCGCAGGCCAGCGCGCGCCAGGTGCGCCAGCCCTCGAGCGTGGCCTTGTCGACCTTGTTTCCGCCCTCGACCTTGTAGAGCGGTTCGTCGGCAAGCGCTTGCAGGTGGGGCACAACGAGCGCAAGAAAGGCCGGCATCCACAAGGACGCCAGCCTTTTCCGGAAGCTGCAGCTCAGTCTAGGGCAGAGCAAAAACGGTGAGCACGCCGCCAAGCTGGGTGTACTTGTTCAGCTCCTTGTATCCGCCCACGGCGCCGAGACCGTCGGTGTCCTTCTCCAGGCCGGCCGCCATTCCGATCCCCGCCCAGCCGCCGATTCCCGAGAGCACGCCGATGTACTGCTTGCCCTTGTACTCCCAGGTGTTCAGGTTGCCGATGATGCCCGAGGGCGTCTTGAACTTGTAGAGCTCCTTGCTGATGTCGTTGGCATCGACGCACTTCACGTAGCCTTCGAGCGTGCCGTAGCAGGCGACGCCGCCGGCGGTGACGAGCGCGCCGCTCCACACCGAGAACTTCTCCGCCTTGGACTGCACGATCTTCCCGGTCCCGGCATCCCAGACGATGAAATTGCCCATGCCGCCGTGGCTGCCCGGCGCCGGATACATCGAGAGCGTCGCGCCGACGTAGGGCTGGCCCGCGGTGTACTCGACCTTGAACGGCTCGTAGTCCATGCACACGTGGTTGGTGGGCACGTAGAAGCGCTTGTTGGCCGGGTTGTACGCCGCCGGCTGCTGATCCTTGCTGCCGAGCGCCGCCGGGCAGACACCCTTGCTGTTCACGTCCTGGCCGTTCGCCTGCGTGCTGTACTTGGCCACGACCTGCGGCCGGCCGGTCTTCATGTCGACGTGGGTGGCCCAGTTGACCGCCGGGTCATACTTCTCGGCGACCAGCAATTCGCCGGTGGCGCGATCGAGCGTGTAGGCGAAGCCGTTGCGGTCGAAGTGCACCAGCACGTTGCGCGGCTTGCCTTTTACGTTGACGCCGTCGGCGAGGATCATTTCGTTCACGCCGTCGAAGTCCCACTCGTCGTGCGGCGTCATCTGGTAAACCCACTTCACCTGCCCGCTATCGACGTCGCGCGCCCAGACGGTCATCGACCACTTGTTGTCGCCGGGTCTCTGCACCGGGTTCCATGTGCTGGGGTTGCCCGAGCCGTAGTACATGAGGTTCAGCTTCGGATCGTAGCTGTACCAGCCCCAGGTGGTGCCGCCGCCGATCTTCCACTGGTCGCCCTGCCAGGTCTTCAGCGACGAATCCTGGCCCACCGGCGCCATCTTGCCGTCGGTCCAGGTCATCGTCTTGCTCGGGTCGATCAGCATCTCGTTGTCGGGTCCGGTGCTGTAGCCCTTCCACACCTGCTTGCCGGTGTTGATGTCGTAGGCAGCGACGAAGCCGCGCACGCCGAACTCGCCTCCGGAGATTCCGGTGATCACCTTGTTCTTGAAGATGTGCGGCGCGTTGGTGTTGGTCTCGCCCTTCTTCGGGTCGCCGTTCTTGACCTTCCACAACTCCTTGCCGGTCTTCGCATCGAGCGCGACCAGCGTGGTGTCCGCCTGCTGCAGGAAGATCTTGCCCTCGGCGTAGGCGAGGCCGCGATTCACGGTGTCGCAGCACATCACCGGAATCACCGTCGGATCCTGCTTGGGCTCGTACTTCCACTTGATCTGCTGGTCCTCCAGCCCGATCGCGAACACCTTGTTCGGGAACGGGCTGTGGATGTAGAGCATGTCGCCGATCACCAGCGGGCCGCCTTCGTGTCCGCGCAGCACGCCGGTCGAGAAGGTCCACGCCACGCGCAGGTTCTTGACGTTGTCCTTCGTGATCTGCTTGAGGCCGCTGTAGCGCTGGTTGCTCATGTTGCCGGCCTGCATGGCCCACTGCTTGGCGTTCTGCGTCTGCTTGATCACGTCGTCGTTCGCGAACGCGCCCGAAGCGAGCGCGCAGCCGAGGACTGCGCTCCATGTGTACGCGAATTTCGTTGCCATTTTTCCCCTCCTAGAAATCAGCGCGGAATTTCCTGAAAGCATGCTGGACGGACTTAATATACGCTCGCCTTCGTCGAAACAGAACGTGGCACGTGGAGAGAGGGCGTCTGCGACGAAACGCGCTTTTTCCTGCTGCGCTGCGACTGTTCCGAAAGCGAACACCCCGGTGTTCAGCTGTGTCACAGTCGCCGCAGTTTCCGGGCTTTGCGGTGCTAGAACTCGAGGAGTAGGCTCGTTCCGATCATGCGCTGGTGGTTCTTTTTCTGCGGTGCGCTCGCCTTCTCGAACGCCGCTCTTGGCGCTGAAGCGGTTCACGACGCCGCCGTTCACGACACCAAGGGGAGCGGCTTGCCGGATCCGGACACCGCGGTCTGGAAGAAGCTCAAGAGCTCGCTGTTCGAAAACCGCCCGATGTCCGGGGACGCGATCGAGCTCGTCGCGCCTACGCGCGCCGAGGACGGCGCGGTGGTCCCGATCGCGATCCGCGCAAGGTTTTCACAGGGCAGCCAGCTCTACGTCAAGCGCCTCTACCTCATCGTGGACAACAACCCTTCGCCGCTCGCGGCGACGATCGACCTGACGCCCGAGAGCGGCCGAGCCGACATCGAGACTCGCATTCGCGTGGAGCAGTACAGCTATGTGCGCGCGGTGGCCGAGCTGTCCGACGGCACGCTCGCCGCGCAGGCGCGCTTCGTCAAGGCCTCCGGAGGCTGCTCGGCGCCGGCGGGAGGCGATCCCGCCGCGTCCGCGCGCATCGGGCGCATGCGTCTCGCCGTCGATGCCGCCGGCGCCTATAACGAGCCGACCGCGGCGCAGCTCGTAGTGAGCCATCCGAACCACTCGGGCCTCGCCATGGATCAGCTCACGCGGCTCTACACCCCCGCGTACTTCGTGCGCTCCGTGAAGGTGACCTATGCGGGCAAGCCGGTGTTCGCCGCCGAGGTCGATTTTTCGATCAGCGAGAATCCCTACTTTCGCTTCTACTTCGTGCCGCACGCTCCCGGAGATCTGAAGGCCGAGGTGATCGACACGAAAGAGCTCAAGTTCGAGAGCGCCGTCGCGGTGCGGCGCAGTGCGAGCCGGGTGCAGGGCCGGCCCGAGCCGTAGGCTACGGGGAGCGCGGTCAGCGCGGAACGTTGCAGCGCTTCATCGCCTCGCCCTGGACCTGCATGAAGCGCTTCGCGAGCTCCCGGGTTTGCGGCGGATCGCGGAACGCGCCGCCGCGCTCGCCGCCGAGGCTCTGGTAGCGCGCGGCGGTGGCGGCTTCCACGAAATCATCGTAGGAGTATTTCTGGGCAATCTCGTCGATGACGCAGGCGCACTTGTAGACGAATTCCTGCTTGCCTGCGTTTCTCTGCATGCATTCGAGGACGTACTCGACCCGGTCCGTAGTCGGATAGTCGTGCGCGCTCGCTTCCATCGCCGCAAGCGCGAGCGCCAAGGCAGCCCACACGCGCATACCCCATGCTAGCACGCGTGCTCGCGGCTTTTGCCGGCACTCTGATCGCCTTTCCGGCGCAGGCGGCGCTCTATCCCGAGCCGATCGACCTCGGGCACGGCGTGCACGTCTTCGTCGGCGCACCCGAAGAGGCGAGCCGGACGAACGGCGGTCACATCGCGAACCAGGGATTCATCGTCGCCGCAGAAGGCGTGATCGTGATCGACAGCGGCCTCTCGGCCGGCTTCGCCGAGCACATGCTGCGTGTCATTCGTTCCCGGACAGACAAGCCCCTCGCTCTCGTCGTCCTGACCTGGCCGACGGACGAGGCGATCTTCGGCGCGGCGTACTTCCAGGACCGCGGCGCGCCGGTGCTCGCCCACGAGGCGGCAGCGCGGCTCATCGCGGAGCGCTGCGAGCGCTGCCTCGCGCAGCGCCGCGCTGCTCTCGGCGAGGAGGTCATGGCCGGGACTCGGGTGCCGCGCGCCGATCGCGTCTTCAAGGGCTCGCGGACTCTGTCGATCGCCGGCCGCAAGCTCGAGCTCATCGATGAGGACGGCGCCGCGGCGCCAGGCAGCCTCGCCGTCTGGGACCCCGAATCGGGAGTGCTTTTTGCAGGCGGCCTGGCGAGCTTCGATCGCATTCCCGAAACGGCCAACGGCAACCTCGAGACCTGGGTGACAGCGCTGGAGCGGCTTGCCGCCCTGCCGGCGCGCACCGTGGTTCCCGCCCACGGCGCGCCCGGCCGGCCCGCTCGTCTGCGCGAGGTGGCCGCCTATCTGAGCGCCCTGCGCAGCCGCACGCAGCAGGCTTATGCCGCCGGCATGAGCCTGCTCGAGGCGCCGCGGACCGTCGCGGTCCGGGAGTACCGGAACTGGGCGCTCTACGACACGGTGCACCCACGCAACGTCCATCACGCCTATCTGGCCCTGGAGCGGCGCGAGCTCGAAGGCGAGGCCCCGCCCTGACCGCGGAAGCGGTGGGAAGGAATGGGAGGCGTCCCCGCCGGCGGGAATATCGATATGAGACAAACCGCCGCAGGGCCGCAGCCACAGAAGCGCCTGAGTTAGGCGCATACTATGCGGCGCAGGAGGGGTCCATGCTCACGGATGGAAATCACGCACGCCTCGTGCACTCCGTGATTCGCGGTACGTCGCGCAGCGCGAACGCACCCGAGCACGTGATGCGCTCATGGCTGCGCTGCGTCGACGAATACGGCCTCGATCCCGAGTCGGGCGGGCAGCCGGCTGTGCTTTCGCACCAGGAGCTCGTCGCCCGCAAGGAGCAGAGCCAGGATCTGCTCTCCTTCGCCGACACCGAGATGGCGCATCTGCACCGCCAGCTCGCCGGCTCGGGGCACTCGATCATCCTCACCGACCGCGACGGGGTGCTCCTCTCCTACTACGGCGACTCGAGCTTCAAGCACGCGGCCTCGCGCTCCGGCCTGGTCCCGGGCGGGGTGTGGAGCGAGCGCTACGGCGGCACCAACGGCATGGGCACCTGCCTCGCCGAGCGCACGCCGCTCATCGTGCACCGCGACCAGCACTTCTTCGCGCGCAACACCGGGCTCACCTGCTGCGCGGCCCCCATTTTCGATCCGGCCGGCGAGCTCGCCGGCGTGCTCGATGCCTCCGGCGAGTCCGACCGCGCGCAGCAGCACACCCTCGTGCTGGTGAACCTCTCGGCGCAGGCGATCGAGAAGCGCCTCTTCCTGCATCGCTTCCGCGACGCGTTCGTGGTGCGCTTCCACAGCCGGCCCGAGCTCGTCGGAACCTCGAGCGAGGGCATGCTCGCCTTCGACGCCCACGGCAGGATCGCCGCGGTCGACCGGAACGCCCTGTTCCAGCTCGGCTGCAAGCAGGCGGCCGACCTCATGAGCGGGGCGCCGCTCGAGCGCGTGTTCAACATTTCGCTGCCGGCGCTCCTCGGCCGCTGCCGCAAGAAATCGTTCCACCCGCTGCCGGTCTACGAGATGCGCCACGGCGGCCGCTTCTTCGCCCTGGCGCAGGAGCCCGAATCGGCGCAGGCCTCGCCGCGCGCCGCGCCGCCGGCGCCCGCCGCCGCCGCGCCGGCCCCGGCCTCGAGCCCGCTCGACGAGCTCGATTTCGGCGACCCGGTCATGGCGCGCAGCATCCGCGCCGCCAAGCGCGTCGCCTCCCGCGCCCTGCCGATTCTTCTGGTCGGCGAAACCGGCACCGGCAAGGAGCTCTTCGCCCGCGCGCTCCACGCGGCGAGCGAGCGCGCCGCCGGACCGTTCGTCGCCGTGAGCTGCGGCGAGCTCTCCGAGCCGTTGCTGCAGGTCGCGCTCACGCAGGCGCGCGGCGGGACGCTGTTCCTCGACGACGTCGGCGAGCTGCCGGGAACGCTCCAGGCGCGCCTGCTCCACCTGCTGGAGCACCGCGAGGCCGGCCCGGAATCCGGCGAGCAGCGCGTGGACGACGTGCGGCTCATCGCGGCGAGCGCGGCGAGCCTCGAGCCGAGGATCCGCCGCC
The DNA here is from genome assembly GCA_036406675.1 of Burkholderiales bacterium. Taxonomy (GTDB): domain Bacteria; phylum Pseudomonadota; class Gammaproteobacteria; order Burkholderiales; family SG8-39; genus SCGC-AG-212-J23. The sequence goes on along the minus strand of DASXAO010000166.1, from coordinate 6,779 downwards.
AGGAGTTCCGCGAGGACCTGTTCTACCGCCTGCAGGGGCTCGCGCTCACGCTGCCGCGGCTCTGCGAGCGTGCCGACAAGCGCGCGCTCATCCGGCATCTCTTCGCCCAGGAGGCGGCCGACACGCCTTCCGTGTCGCTCAGCGAGCCGCTGATCGAGGCGTTGTGCGCGCAGCGCTGGCCCGGAAACCTGCGGCAGCTGCGCAACGCGCTGCGCGCCATGATCGCCCTGCGCTCGGGCGACCGGCTCGACGTCGCCGATCTGCCGCCCGACTACAGCCTCGGCCCGCGCGCCGCGGAAGCCGATTCCACCGCCGAGGGGCTGAACGCGCTCGGCATGGCCGAGCGCGCCGCGCTGCTGCGCGAGCTCGAGCACGAGCACGGCAATATCAGCCACGTCGCGCGCAACCTCGGCGTCAGCCGCAACGCCGTGTACCGGAAGATGCAGCGCCTGCGCATCGCCTGGCCCGCCAAGGAGCCCGGGCACTGACCGCGGCGGACCGGGGCTTCAGCGCCTCGCGGGCTGCAGGTTTCGCGAGTGGAACCGCAGGTGGTCCTCGATGAAGCTCGCGATGAAAAAGTAGCTGTGGTCGTAGCCCGAATGCCGGCGCAGCTCGAGCGCCACGCCGGCCCGATCGCAGGCTTCCTCGAGCAGCGCCGGCTTGAGCTGGCTCTCGAGAAACTGGTCGCTCGCCCCCTGGTCGACGAGGAGCGGCGGCCCGCGCCAGCCGCGTTCCTCGATGAGCGCGGTCGAGTCGTATTCGCGCCAGGCGGCGCGATCGGGCCCGAGGTAGCCCGTCAGCGCCTTATCCCCCCAGGGACAGCGCATCGGTGAAGAGATCGGCGCGAACGCCGACACGGATTTGTACTTCTCGGGATTCTTCAGCGCCACGGTCAGCGCGCCGTGCCCGCCCATAGAGTGGCCGAAGATCGCGCTTCTCTTCCCGTCTACCGGAAAAGACGCTTCGATCAGCTTGGGCAGCTCCTTCGCCACGTACGAATACATCCTATAGCCGCGAGACCACGGCGGCTGCGTGGCGTCGACGTAGAAGCCCGCGCCCAGGCCGAAGTCGTAGCTCTCGGCCTCGCCTGGAATCTTCAGCCCGCGCGGGCTGGTGTCGGGCACGACGAGCGCGAGGCCGAGCTCGGCGGCGACGCGCTGCGCGCCGGCCTTGACGACGAAGTTTTCCTCGGTGCAGGTGAGCCCCGAGAGCCAGTAGAGCACCGGCACCGACCCCGCCTCGGCCTGCGGCGGCAGGAACACGCCGAAGCGCATCGGAGTCCCGGTTTCCCGGGACTCGTGGCTATAGACCGCCTGGACGCCCCCGAAGCAACGGCTTTTCGAGACGCTGTTCAGTACACCACCACCGCGCGGATCGATCTCCCGGCGTGCATGAGATCGAAACCCTCGTTGATGTCGGCGAGCTTCAGCCTGTGCGTGATCAGATCGTCGATGTTGATCTTGCCTTCCATGTACCAGTCGACGATCTTCGGCACGTCGCGCCGGCCCTTCGCGCCGCCGAAAGCGGTGCCCTTCCACACCCGCCCGGTGACCAGCTGGAACGGGCGCGTCTTGATTTCCTGGCCGGAGCCCGCGACGCCGATGATCACCGAGACGCCCCAGCCGCGGTGGCAGCATTCGAGCGCCTGGCGCATCACGTCGACGTTGCCGATGCACTCGAAGCTGTAGTCGGCTCCGCCCCCGGTCAGCTCGACCAGGTGCGCCACCAGGTCGCCCTGCACTTCCTTGGGGTTCACGAAGTGAGTCATGCCGAACTTCTCCCCCAGCGCCTTGCGCGCGGGATTCAGGTCGACGCCGATGATCTTGTTGGCGCCGACCAGGCGCGCGCCCTGCACCACGTTGAGCCCGATCCCGCCCAGGCCGAACACCACCACGTTCGCGCCCGGCTCCACCTTCGCGGTGTTGATCACCGCGCCGATGCCGGTGGTCACGCCGCAGCCGATGTAGCAGACCTTGTCGAACGGCGCGTCCTCGCGGATCTTCGCCAGCGCGATCTCGGGCAGGACGGTGAAATTGGCGAACGTGGAGCAGCCCATGTAGTGATAGACCTGCTTGCCGCCGAGCGAGAAGCGGCTGCTGCCGTCGGGCATCAGGCCCTTGCCCTGCGTAGCACGGATGGCGGTGCACAGGTTCGTCTTGCCCGACAGGCAAGACTTGCACTGGCGGCACTCGGGCGTGTAGAGCGGGATCACGTGGTCGCCCTTCTTGAGCGAGGTCACGCCCGGACCGACGTCGACCACGATCCCGGCGCCTTCATGGCCCAGGATGGCGGGGAAAAGGCCCTCGGGGTCGGCGCCCGAACGGGTGAACTCGTCGGTGTGGCAGATCCCGGTGGCCTTGATCTCCACCAGCACTTCGCCCGCCTTCGGGCCCTGCAGCTGCACCGTCTCGATCGTCAAAGGCGCGCCCGCCTTGTGCGCGACCGCTGCGCGGACGTCCATGGCTACACCTCCATGAGCAAGTTGAAACCCGCGCTTAGCGGGCGAGAGCGCCGGATGCCTTGGCGGTGTGCGTGGCGATCGCGTCCATCAGCGCCGGCGACAGGCAGTCGTACGGCTCGAGCTTGAGCTCCTTCAGCCTGGAGCGCACCGCACCCATGTTGGCGGGATCGGCGCCGGACTCGATGATCGAAGAGACGAAGGCGGCGAACTGCGCCGGCTGCCAGCCCTGCTCCTTGGACAGCTCGCTGTGGACGAAATCGAGCCCGTAGAACGGGTGCGCTTTGTTCTCGATGCGGCCGTACATGTGCACGCCGCATTCCTTGCAGGCGTAGCGTTGGATGGTCGCCTTGGGGTCGACGATCGCGAGCTTGTTGCCGTTCGCCTCGACGCTCAGCTTGTCGCGCGGCACGACGGCCACCTGCGAGAAGAGCGAGCCCTTCGGCTTCCAGCACTTGGTGCAGCCGCAGACGTGGTTGTGGGCGATCTGCGTGCCGATCGCCACCTGGACCCGGTTCTGCGCGCAGTTGCACCACAGCGTGCCGCCTGCGAAATTCGGCGCCGCGGGCTTGAGGCCACCGTCCACCTGCGGGTGTATCTTGACATTACTCATCGTGAAATCTCCCGTTAGCGCTGCATCGGACAAGTCGAGCGCGAGCATCTTGCACCCGAGCCCCGGGCGAAGGCAACGCATCCGTCGACCCGCGGCCGGGTGTCCGGCCGACGGGGGCGGCCAGGTGTTCCGTTTTGGGACAGCGGGCAGCCTGAACGCACCGCGCATCGCGGCATCCCTGCTGTGCGCCGTTGTATGGATTACCGGTTACGGGGGCGAGACCGGCCTCTACGAGATCACCGCCCGGACCGTCATGCCGAACCTCGAGGAGAACCTGCGGTACGCCACGACCCGGGAGCAGCGCTGCATGGACCTCGAGGACTGGGACTCCTGGTTTCCGATCCTGCGCCACCCTTCGCTGGAAGGCTGTCACCTCGACGAGCGCTATCGGCTGGTTTGCGCCAACCCGCAAGTCGCCACCGGGACAGCGCGGCTCGATGGCGCCGGCGAGCGCGTCGCCGGAGTCCTCGAAGTCAAGATGGGCGGCAAGAACATGACGTTCTTCCAGCGCATCGAAGCCGTCCGCCAGCGCGCTTGCGATGCCGCTCAGCGCGAGTGACCGTTGCGCGCGTTCGTGAACTCGGCAACGCCCTTGTAGCCCCGCAGGGCCTGCCTTAGCATCGTCCGATGCCCGGGCCGCGGATCGACGTGATGCTGGTGGACGACCATGCGGTCGTGCGCATGGGCTTTCGCCTGCTCATCGAAGCCGCCGCCGACATGCGCGTGGTCGGCGAGGCGGCGAGCGGCGAGGACGCGGTGCGCGTCGTCGAGGACGTGCGGCCCGACGTCGTGGTCATGGACATCTCGATGCCTGGCATCGGCGGACTCGAGGCGCTGCGGCGCATCCTCGCCAGGGCGCCCGAGGCGCGGGTGCTGGTCCTCTCCGCGCACGAAGACGCGATGCACGCGCGCCGCACGCTCAAGGCGGGCGCGGCCGGGTATCTCACCAAGCGCAGCGCCGCCGAAGCGCTGATCGAGGCGATCCGCCAGGTGCACCAGGGCGGGAGCTTCCTCGAGCCGCAGATCTCGGAGCAGCTCGCCGGGCGCAGCCGCACGCCGGAGCCGCTCGACACGCTGAGCGAGAAGGAGTTCAAGGTCTTCATCGCGCTCGCTAGCGGCCAGTCGGTCCAGGAAATCGCCGGCGTGATGTCGCTCAGCCCGAGCACGGTCGGCACGCATCTCTACAACATCAAGCAGAAGCTGGGCGCGGCGAACTCGGCGGAGCTCGCGCTGATCGCGATGCGCGCAGGCTTGCTCACGCCCTAGCCTCGAGCCGCTCCTCGCGCTCGGCGGCCGCCACCGGCAGCACGGCGCGCACCGTGACGCCCTCTCCCGCCTTGCCGGCGATCGCGAAGCTCCCGCCGAAGGCCTGCACGCGCTCGCGCATCCCCGCCACGCCGAAGCGGCCGTTCTGCGCCGCGGCGACCGCTCCGAGACCCCTGCCGTCATCGCGCACGCAGACTTCCACTGCGTCCGCGAAACCGTCGGTGCGGGCGCGCTGCACCGAGACGTTCACGTGGCGCGCATCCGCATGGCGCACGACGTTGGTCAGCGCCTCCTGCACGATGCGGTAGACCGTGATGTTGAGCGCCTCGCCGAGGGACTCGAGGTCGCCCTCCAGGGCGAGCTCCCAGCGCACCTGGGGATGGCGCCGCGACCAGGTCGCCACCGCGTCGCGCAGCGTCTCGGCAAGCCCCAGGTCGTCGAGGCCGCTCGGCCGCAGGCGCCGGATGATGCCGTGCACCACGTCGTAGATATGCGAAGCCACCGACACGATCGTGTTGGCATTGTCGCGGATGTCGGGCTTCGCCTCGCCGGCGCGGCCGGCGATCGCGGTGCCGATGGTCTTGATGGCGGTGACGCACTGGGCGAGCTCGTCGTGCAGCTCGCGCGCTATCGCGCGCCGCTCGCCCTCGAGCCGCGACTGGATGAGCGCCGTCAGCTTGCGGTTCTGCTCCAGCTCGCGCTCGGCCGCCTGCATGCGCTTGTGCTCGGTGATGTCGCGCATGCTGCAGATTTCGCCGATCACCCGGTCCGACGCGGGGTCCACCAGCGGCGCAGCGGAGAGCGCCACCTCGACCAGGCGCCCGGTCTTCGTCAGGCGCTGGCTCTCGGCAAGCTCGACGCTCGCGCGCCGCGCGATCGATTCAAGCTGGGCGCGCAGCTCCTCGTGGCGCTCCGGCGGCGCGATCAGGGACGCCGGGCTGCCGACGAGCTCCCGCTGCGCGTAGCCGAGCAGCCGCTCGGCCGCCGCGTTGCAGTACGTGATCCGCCCCGAGAGGTCGCTGATGATAAGCGCGTCGCTCGACTGCTGCGCCACCAGCGCGAGCTGGCGGTTCTGCGCGAGGCTTTCCTCGAGCGCCTGCGCCATGCGGTTGAAGCCGCGGCTGAGGGCATCGAACTCCGCCGGATGGAACGCAGGCAGCCGCACGTGGAAGCGGCCGCGGGTAAGCTCGGCCAGGGCGTCCAGGATCCGCGGCAGCGGCCTGAGCGCGCGGTTGAGCAGCCAGAAGACGGCCGCGTTTACGAGCACGAGGAAGGCGAGCGCGAACGCCGCGAAGGTCTGCAGGTCGTCCCAGGCCTCGACGATCGAGCGCGACGCGTCGGGCGTCACGACGATTTCGCCCCCGGGCAGCTCGAACCGCGCCTCGGCGACCTCGGGCTTGACGAGCGCGCCGAACCACTCCGGCGCCCGCTTGCCCGGGCGATAGGTGGACGAGGGCGACTGGTAGAGCAATGTCCCGCTCTCATCGAAGAAGCGGATATCGTTGCCGCGCACCCGGCCCACCCGCCGCAGAAGCGCGAGCAGCGCGCTGGTACGCTGCGCCGACCCGGGCTCGAGGTAGGCGCCCGCCACCACGGTCTCGACGAGCTGCACCGCGACGCGCGTCGTCGATTCGATCTCCTCGCGCACCGAGCTGCGCAGGTCGTTCATCATCTCGTACACCATGGCGAGGGTGAACGCGACCGTCACCAGCGTGATGACGAGATTGATACGCAGACGAAGGCTCATGCCTTCCCTTCCACCCGCGCGCGCAGATCGTCCGCGGCCCGGCGCAACGCCGCCGCCATCTCGGGCCCGGTGGCCGAGTGCCCCCCGTTCTCGACGAGGCGCAGCTTCGCTCCCGGCAACCGCTCGGCGAGCTCGAGCGCCGCGCGCGGCGGGCACACGCGGTCGCGCGCGCCCTGCACGATCAGCACCGGGGTCTCGCCGATCGGCTCGAGGCCGCCAAGGAGCTCCCCCGGCCCGAGGAAACAATCATGGGCAAGGTAGTGCAGTTGCACGCACGCCCGCGCGATTGCGGTTGCAGGATCCTCCTCTCCGCCTGCAGTAGGAGCGTTGCCCGCATCCATGCTCATGAGAGCGTTCTCATAGGCCACCCAGCGCTGCGCGGCCGCCGAGTCGTTCTCGCAGACTCTGGCATAAAAGCGCGCCACGAGCTCGGGGGCTGTCCCTTCGCCGAGCGCCTGTCGCGCCTGCGGCACCAGGTCTCCGAGTCCGCCGAGATACCAATCGACCTCCTCGCGGCTGCCCAGGAACACCCCGCGCAGCACCATGGCCGCGATGCGCCTGGGGTGCGCGGCAGCGTAGGCGAGCGCCAGCGTGGCGCCCCATGAGCCGCCGAAGACCATCAGGCGCTCGAGCCCAAGGTGTCCACGCAGCGCCTCGATGTCCCGGACCAGGTGCGCGGTCGTGTTTTCCTCGAC
>DASXAO010000165.1:0-2967 GCA_036406675.1 Burkholderiales bacterium | reverse complement strand
CGAGCACCAGGGAGAGCCAGACGGACTGCCGTCCCATCTGTCGTCTTATTTCTTCAGGCGCTTGATCGTTTTCTGCAACGTCTCGTTGTCCGGGCTCGCCTTGAGCGACTCCTGCCAGACGCGGTTCGCCTCGTCGCGCTGGCCCATCTGCCACAGCACCTCGCCCAGATGCGCGCCGATCTCGGCATCGGGTCGGCCGACGTAGGCGCGGCGCAGCTGCTCGACAGCGCCCTTGAGGTCGCCCTCGCGGTAGAGCACCCAACCCATGCTGTCCATGATGAAGTAATCGTCGGGCGCGAGCTCGAGCGCGCGCTCGATCAGCTTGCGCGCCTCGGGCAGGCGGGTGTTGCGCTCGGCGAAGGAATAGCCGAGCGCGTTGTAGGCGTGCGCATGGTCGGGACGCACCTCGATCAGCTTGCGCAGGTTCGACTCGAGGACGTCGAAGCGGTCGAGCTTCTCGGCGGTGAGCGCGTAGTCGTAGAGCAGCTCGGGCTGCTCGGGATCCTTCTGCAGCGCATCGGCGAGCACCTTGAAGGCGTCCTGGTTGCGGTTCGCCTCGCGCAGGAGCTGCGCCTCGGCGACGATGATCTGCGCCTCTTCGCCGGGGTTGTCGGCGGCGACTTTCTTCAGGTAGCGGCGCGCCTCGTCGAGCTTGCCCTGCTTCGCCATGGCGTTCGCCGCGCGCATGCGCGCGGCGAGCTGGTGCTCGCCTTCGCCGATGCTCTCGTACCACTTGATGGCCTGCGGCCACCGCTTCTGCTCCTCCGCGATCTGGCCCAGGACGTAGCGCACGCCGTCGGAGTCGCGATAGTTGAGCGTCAGCAGCCGCTTCATGTTCTGCTCGGCGACCTCGTAGTCCCTGAGCTGGAAAGCGAGCAGGCCCACGGCATAGATGACTTCGGTGTTTCCGGGGTTCGCGGCGAGCACCGCCTCGAACTGCTTGCGCGCCTCGGGCAGCCGCTTGTCGAGGATCAGCAGCCGCGCGTAGTTGAGCCGCGCCTCGCGCGAATTCGGATTCTTGGCGACGAAATCGCCGAGCACCTTGGCGGCCGCGGCGGGCGAGTGGCGCTGCACGATCTGCGCCTCGAGGAGCGCCGCGAGCTCCCAGTCCGGGCGCAGCGCGCCGGCGCGGCGCGCCGCGGCCACCGCCGCTTCGTCGTCGCCGGCCGCTGCGGCGGCCTGCGCCACCGCGAAGTGCGCCTGCGGCAGCTTCGGATACTTGGCGGCGAGCGTGCGCACCACCCGCAGGTTCGCCGCCTTGTCGGGGTTGGCGGCGAGCAGGCGGTTCAACTGCATGAACCCGTTCTCGGCGCTGACGCCCTCGGAGGTGAGCAGCTTGTCGAGATACGGCAGCGCCTCCTCGGCGCGCTTGTTCGCGACGAGCAGCGCCGCGAGCACCTGCAGCGCCTGCGGCGAGCCGGGGTCGAGCTCCTGCCAGGTGCGCGCAGCGTCGAGCGCAAGCTCGGGCATGCGCGCCTGGTTCGCGACCTCGACCGCGCGGCGCGCGACGCGCGGATCGCTCGTGCGCCGCGCGAGGTCGAGGAAGGTCTGCGCGGCGAGCGGCAGCTCGCCGCGCTGAAGCGCGATCTCGCCGAGCAGAAACTCGTAGAGCATCGGCTCGTTGAGGTCGCCGTCGCCCGACTGCGGGATGTCCTTGGTCTGCGCGATCGCGGCGCAGCCTGCGATCGACAGGCCCGCCGCGGCGATGATCAACCGAATCGCTCTGTTCATCTGGATTCGACCCATCTTAGGTATATTTGGTGCCCCGCACAAGCAGGTTTTCCACATGCCGGAGCTTCCCGAGGTCGAGGTCACGCGGCGCGGACTCGAGCCGCAGCTCGCAGGACGCGTCATCTCGGGCGTCGCGGTGCGCGAGCCGCGCTTGCGCTGGCCGGTGCCGAAGGACGTGCACCGCCTCGCGGGGCGCACGGTGCGCTCGATCCAGCGCCGCGGCAAATACCTCCTGGTCGACTGCGGCGACGGCCATCTGATCCTGCATCTGGGAATGTCCGGGAGCCTGCGCGTGCTGCCCGCCGGCACGCCTGCGCAGAAGCACGATCACTTCGACCTTCAGCTTGGCGACAGGATCCTGCGGCTGCGCGATCCGCGCCGCTTCGGCGCGGTGCTGTGGACCCGCGCCGACATCGACACGCATCCGCTGCTCGTCCGCCTCGGCGTCGAGCCGCTCACGCGCGAGCTGCGCCCGCAGCGCCTGCACCAGCTCACCCGGCCGCATCGCACGGGCATCAAGCAGTTCCTCATGGACGGGCGGCGCATCGTCGGCGTCGGCAACATCTATGCGAACGAAAGCCTGTTCCTCGCCGCGATTCATCCGCGCGTGCCGGCGGGAAAGCTGTCGCTCGGGAGATGCGCCCGGCTCTGCGCGGCGATCAAGCAGACCCTGCGCGCGGCGATCCGCGCCGGCGGCTCGAGCCTGCGCGATTTCGTGGGCGCCGACGGCAACGCCGGCTATTTCCAGCAACGCTACTGGGTGTACGACCGCGCCGGGCTGCCGTGTCGCCGCTGCGCCAGCGTCATCCGCAGGATCCAGCAGGGGCAGCGGTCTACTTTTTATTGTCCGGCTTGCCAGAAGAAGTGACTTTGCTTTTCAACTTCTTCTCGATATGGGGATGAACGAACTTTGAGACATCGCCGCCGAGCGACGCGATCTCGCGCACCAGCGTCGCCGAGATGAACATGTGCTGCTCCGAGGGCGTAAGGAAGATCGTCTCCATCTGCGGATAGAGGTGGCGGTTCATCCCCGCGAGCTGGAACTCGTACTCGAAGTCGGACACCGCGCGCAGGCCGCGCAGCACGACGCGGGCGTCGTGCTTGCGCACGAAGTCGATGAGCAGGCCGCTGAAGCCGGTGACCTCCACGTTGTTCACGTCGGCGAGCACCTCGCGCGCCATGGCGATCCTCTCCGGCAGCGAGAAGAAGGTGCGCTTCGGGGTGCTTTCTGCGATC
>DASXAO010000164.1:0-2852 GCA_036406675.1 Burkholderiales bacterium | reverse complement strand
AGCGCCATGACTGCGCGCATCACGTGCTCGATGAGGAGGATGGTCAGGCCTTCGCTGCGGTTGAGGCTGCGGAACACCTCGACCATCTCGTCGCACTCGGTCGGCCGGAGGCCGGCCATGACCTCGTCGAGGAGCAGCAGGCGCGGCCGCGTGGCGAGCGCGCGCGCGACCTCCAGGCGCTTGCGGTCGGGCAGGGTGAGCGCGGATGCGGGCAGGCCGCGCTTGGCGTCCAGGCTCAGCTTCTTGAGAATGGACCGGGCAAGGCTGCGGGCTTCCGCGACGCCGCCGGTGCGATGCAAAGCGCCGACGATGACGTTGTCGAGCACCGAGAGCCCGGCGAAGGGCTTCACGATCTGGAAAGTGCGCCCGATCCCCGCGGCGCAGACCTGGTCCGGGCGCAGCCGATCGATTCTCTTTCCTTCGAAAAAAATCTCGCCGGAATCGGGCGCGTGGACGCCCGCGATGATGTTGAAGATCGTGGTCTTGCCGGCGCCGTTCGGGCCGATCAGGCCGTTGATGTCGCCCTCGGGCACGGTGAACGATGCGTCGCGCACCGCGCGCAGCCCGCGGAAGGACTTCGAGACGTTCTTGACTTCAAGCATCGAGCTTCAGTTTCCGCGCCACCGCGGGCCAGATGCCATGAGGAAGGAACATGACCACGACGAGCAGCACCGCGCCGTAGAACACCTGCTTCACGCCCGGAATTTCCCAGCCCAGCGCGGCGAGCAGCTCGGTGATGCCGTCGGAGAGGAGCGTGAGCACCGCCGCGCCGAGGATCGGGCCGAAGAGGGTGCCCAGGCCGCCGATGATCGGCCCGAGGATGATCTCGATCGAGCGGCTGATGTTGAAGATCTGCTCGGGGAAGAGGTTGTTGTAGTAGAAGGCGAAGAACACGCCCGCCACAGCGGTCATCGCCGAGGAGAGTGCCACCGCGTACACCTTCCAGCGGAAAGTGTTGATCCCCAGGGCCTGCGCCGCTTCCTCGTTCTCGCGGATCGCCTGCCAGTAATAGCCGGCTTTCGTCTTCAGCAGGAAATGGCAAAGAACGAACGCGAGAGAGGCGAGCGCCAGGATCGAGTAGTAGTACATGAGCGGCGGGCCGCGGAAATTGGCGATGTCCCAGGTGTCGCGCTGCGCCACGCGCAGGAACATCCCGCCGGGGCCGCCGACCCAGTCGAGATGGTCGAAGCCGATGCGCGTGAACTCGGCGAAGGCGATGGTGAGGAGCGCGAAATACACGCCCGAGATGCCGAAGCGGAAGGCGAGAAAGCCGATCGCGACGCCGAGGGCCACGCAGAGCAGGACCGCCACCCACAGGCCGGCCCACGGGCCGATGCCGTAGTGGAAGAAGATCGCACCGGCGGCGTAGGCGCCGACGCCGACGTAGAGCGAATGGCCGAGCGAGAGCTGGCCGGCGAACCCCATCATCACGTTCCACGCCTGGCCGGTGTAGGCGAAGTACAGGATCAGCGTCGCGACCGAGAGCGCGTACGCACCGGCGAACACGGGGAGGGCGGCCAAGGCCGCGAGGAGCACCGCGAGCGCGACGTGGCTGCGGCTCAAGCGCGCTTCCCGAGCAGTCCCTGGGGACGCAGCAGCAGCACGAGGATCAGCAGGCCGAAGCTGAACATGCTCTTCGCCGAGGGCGCGATGAAGAGGCCCGCCACCGCTTCGGAGACGCCGATCAGCACGCCGCCGAGGAGCGCTCCGCCCATCGAGCCCAGGCCGCCGACGATCACGATGACGAAGGCGAGCAGCGTGTAGTACGGGCCGAGCCCGGGCGTCACGTCGACGAGCAGCACCAGCGCGCAGCCCGCCACGGCGACGCAGGCCGATCCCACGCCGAAGGTGAGCGCGTACAGGTGCTTCACGTTGAGGCCGACCACCCGGGCGCCGAGATAGTTGTCGGCGCAGGCGCGAATGGCTTTTCCAGTGAGGGTAAATTTGAAAAAGGCGAACAGGGCAGCCGCGGCCAGGACGGCGAGGCATGCTGCGAAGACGCGGGCCTTGTCGATCAGCAGCTTGCCGAGCTCGTAGGACTCGAGCTGGTAGTCGACCTGCACGTTCCTCGCGTCCGGGCCGAAGACGATGAGCAGCGCGTTTACCAGGATGATGGCTACCGCCACGAGAAGCATGAATTGCGAATGCTCGGGCCGCGTGATGAACGGGTTGATGATTCCCGCCTGCAGCGCATAGCCGAGGACGAAGAACACCGCCGCCACCGGCAGCACCGCGAGGAACGGGTCCAGCTTGAACGCGGCGAAGAGCGCGGTCGCGGCGTACATCGCGACCGTCATCATCTCGCCGTGGGCGAAGTTCACCACCCGCACCACGCCGAAGATCACCGACAGGCCGAGCGCCATCAGGCCGTAGACCAGCCCCGTGAGGACGCCGGCGATCACCACGTTCAGGACGAGCTCGGGCGCCATATCAAAAAGGGGTCAGAGGAATTTTCCTGTAACACATTGCCCCGCGTACGCGTGGGCCGAAAGTGTTACAGGAAAATTCCTCTGACCCCTTTTTTGGGCTAGGTTTTCCTGTAATCGGGCACCGGGAAGATCGGCTTCGCCGTCGCCGCGTTGGCCGGCAGCACCACGGTCGGTATCAGGTTGCGGTTCTGCACGCAGGCCGAGCCGATCCCCTCGACCTGGCCTTTCTCGTTGAATTTGATCGGTCCGCCGAGCGTCATCTTTTCCGTGATGTTGGTCTGGCGGATGGCGTCGGCGAGCGCCTTGGGGTCGGTGGTCTTCGCGCGCTTGAACGCGTCCGCGGCGATGAGCAGCGCCTCGAAGGTGAAGCCGGCGTTGAGGCCGTGGAACACCAGCTTGTCCTTCGGGTTCTGCTTGAGGAAC
>DASXAO010000163.1:0-12901 GCA_036406675.1 Burkholderiales bacterium | reverse complement strand
TGGGCGAGTTCGGCGGCCCGATTACCGAGCGACTGAAGAAAGTCGAAGACACCTGGAAGAGCGCCGGCTTCCGCGTCAAGGTGTTCGACGACATCGACCAGCTGGTGTGGGAGAAGCTGATCTGCAACTGCTCCGTGTCCGGGCCGTGCGCGGTCACCGGGCAGACCGTCGGCGAAGTCATGGCCGATCCGGACATGGCGGGCGTCTCCGCGGCTTGCGCCACCGAGGCCTTCAGCGTTGCGCGCAAGAAAGGCGTGCGATTGGGCTTCGACGACCCGGTCGCCTACACGCGCGAGTTCGCGTCCAAGATCCCGGGCGCGCGCCCCTCGGTCCTGCTCGACCTGATGGCCGGGCGACGGAGCGAGATCGACGTGATCAACGGCTCCATTCCACGCGTCGGCCGCGACGTCGGCGCCTCGGCGCCGGTGAACCAGGCGATTACCGCCCTCGTCCACGCGCGCGAGCGCCAGCTTCAATGCTCGTCCTGACGAACGACGAGGTCGCGCGGCTCCTCAGCATCGAGGAGTGCATGGCCGCGCTGGAGCCGATGTACCGGGACTACGCGAACGGCCGGACCCTGCTCTCGCCGCGCGTGGACAACATCTCGCCGACGGCGCATCCCGGCGGCTACTACGGCTTCAAGCACATGGGCGGCACCTGGCCGGCGCGCAAGATCCAGGCGCTGCGCATCAACTCCGACGTCGTGACCCACCCGCTGGTGGCCGGAAAGCCGCGCCGGGTGAAGCAGCCGCTCGCCCCGGGAGGCGACGGCAAGGGCCGCTGGGTGGGCCTGGTGCTGCTCTTCAGCACCGAGACCGGCGCGCTGCTCGCGATGTTCCCGGACGGCGTGATGCAGCGCCTGCGCGTCGGCGCGGCGAGCGGGCTCGCGCTCAAGCACCTCGCGCGCGAGAACGTCTCGACCCTCGCCCTCATCGGCACCGGCTGGCAGGCCGGCGCGCAGCTCATGGCCGCGCGCGCGGTCCGGCGTTTCAGGGAGGTGCGCGTCTTCAGCCCCAGGGCGGAAAGTCGCGCCGCCTTTGCCGCTCAATTCAAAAACGTAACAACCGTGGACTCGGCCGAAGCGTGCGTGGACGGCGCCGATGTCGTCCTCGCCGCAACCTCGTCCATGGTGCGCGTGATCGAGCCGAAATGGCTCCGGCCGGGCATGCACATCGGCTGCATCAAGCTGCAGGAGATCGACGGCGAGGTGCTCGCCCGCTGCGACCGCACCTTGCTGCACAACCGCCAGCAGGCGAAGCAGATCAGCAACGCGCTGCCCGGCACGCCCAACGTGAGGAAGGAGAGCAACGAGGGCTGGTGGAAGGATCCCGCGCACAGCTACCCCGACCTGGGCGACCTCCTCGACGGCAAGGCGCCGGGACGGCGCGAGGACTCCGAGATCACCTGCTTCGCCAACAACGTCGGCACCGGCCTGCAGTTTGCCGCCGCCGGCGCCGCGGTGCTCGCCAAGGCGCGGCAGACGAAGATCGGAACCGAATTGCCCGACGACTGGTTTTCCGAAGATGTTCATCCCTGAAAAGCTGCACCACGAGATGCGCGAGTGGCGGCGCGACATCCACGCGCATCCCGAGCTCGGCTTCCAGGAGAAGCGCACCTCGGACCTGGTCGCGGCGCGGCTCGAGTCTTTCGGCATCGAGGTGCACCGGGGAATCGGCAAGACAGGCGTAGTGGGTGTTCTCAAGAATGGAAAATCGGGAAAAAGCGTGGGGCTGCGCGCGGACATGGACGCGCTGCCGATCCACGAGGCGAACACGTTCGCTCACCGCTCGCGCCACGACGGCGTGATGCACGCCTGCGGGCACGACGGCCACACCGCGATGCTGCTGGGCGCGGCGCAGCACCTCGCGCGCACGCGCGGCTTCGACGGCACGGTGCATTTCATCTTCCAGCCGGCCGAGGAGGGTATCGGCGGCGCCAAGGCGATGGTCGAGGACGGCCTGTTCCGCCGCTTCCCGTGCGAGGCGCTTTTCGGCATGCACAACCGCCCCGGCATGGGGCTCGGGCGCTTCGCGGTGCGCGCCGGGGCGATGATGGCGGGCGGCGCCTTCTTCGACATCGACGTCGCCGGCCGCGGCGCGCACGGCGCGCGGCCGGAGTCGGGGATCGATCCGGTGCTCGCGGCGGCGCACATCGCGACCGCGATCCAGAGCATCGTGTCGAGAAACCTGCGCCCCATCGAGACCGCGGTGGTCTCCGTGACGCAGATCCATGCGGGCGACGCCTACAACGTGATCCCGCAGAGCGCGCGCCTCTCGGGCACCGTGCGGGCGTTTTCAACCGAGGTGATGGAGATGATCGGCCGCAACCTCGCGCGCATCGCGCAGGGCGTGGCGGCCGGCTTCGGCGCGGGCGCGAAGACCGATTTCCGCCCGATCTTCCCGCCGCTGATCAACGACCCCGCCGCGGCCGAGTTCGCCGCCGGGATCTGCGCCGAGCTCGTCGGCGCGGACAAGGTGCGGCGCGACCCGCCGCTCATCATGGCGTCGGAGGACTTCTCGTACATGCTCGCGGAAGTGCCGGGCTGCTACATCAACATCGGCAACGGCGACGGCGAAGGCGCCTGCGAGGTCCACAACCCGGGCTACGACTTCAACGACGCCGCGCTCCCCTACGGCGCCGCGTTCTTCGTTCGCTTGGTCGAAAGAAAGCTAGGGAAAACCGGGCGGACTTAGGGCCCGGCTTTTCCACGGTTTCAGAAACGATAACCCACTCCCAGCGAATAAAGATCGGCGTGCCCCTTGCCGGTGGCGTCGTTGCCGACGTCGTCGAAGCGGTCCCAGCCGGCCTTGGCGTAGACGTTGCGGTTGAAGTCGTACATCACCCCCGCGCCGGCGAGCAGCCCGTCCTTCGAGTCGGACGCATCGAGGGCTCCGCCGGACTTGGTCTCGGTGTGGGCGAGGCCGGCCTTGCCGTAGAGCGAGAAGTTCGACTGCAGCGGCAGGATGCCGACCGCCGAAAGCGAGAGCGCGTGCGGCTTCACGTCGCCGTCGCCCGCCGCCGCCGAGCCGAAATGGAACTTGCCGAGGTCGGTGTAGGCGCCCTCGAGCGCGAAGTTGCGGTTCAGCCGATAGCCGAGATTGACGTCGAAGGCGGTGTCGCTCTTGTCGAACGAGTCGAGCGAGTCGGTGTTGATTCCGGAGAGATGGCTGGCGCCGACGTCGAGCCCGCCGTACCAGCCGGCTTCCTGCGCGCGCTGCGCGTACGCTCCGGACGCGCCGAGCGCGAGCGATGCTGCAACCACGAGCCTCTTGAGCATGATCGATGCCTTTCGATGGTGAGCTGGATTGCCCGGCGGCAAGCTTCGGCGGCGCGCGGGTAAAGCGCGGTCAGCCCAGGTAAAGTCGCGTAATGCGTTTGTTGCCGTTTAATGCAGGCGAAACAGAGCGAGCTTCTCGCGCTGCGCCGGCGTGAGCACCGCCGCCACGCGGCGCAGGGTTTCGGCGCGCATGGAGGTCAGCTCGGAGTGCGCGTTCGCCTCGGCCTCGAGGAGGCCGTGCAGGATGCCGAAGATCTGATCGCGCTGCGATTCGGTGAGGTCGGCGGGAATGCCGAAGGCGAGGCTGCTTGCCAGCAGGAAGGCCTTGATGTGCTCACGCATGGATCGTTCCCTGATCGGCGGGCCGGTGCGCCCCTGCGCAGTTTCGTCCCGCGGCCTCCAAAGGTGCGTAAGCTGGCGGTAAATCTGGGTAAAGAGGCGCTGACCGGGGTAACCAGTTTGGTGACCGCTTAGTATCATCGCGCCGTGACGACGGCGGTTCTCCTCGCGGACGACGACATCGAGCTCTCCGACATGCTCGCGGAATACCTCGAGCGGGAAGGCTTCGCCGTGACCGCGGTGCACGACGGCGAGAGCGCCGCGCGCCTCGCGGCGGGGGGCGCCTACCAGATCGTGGTGCTCGACGTAATGATGCCGCGCATCGACGGCGTCGAGGCGCTGCGCCGCATCCGGCAGGCAAGCCGGGTGCCTGTCATCATGCTGACCGCGCGCGGCGACGACGTGGACCGCATCATCGGCCTCGAGCTCGGCGCCGACGACTACGTGGCAAAGCCGTGCACGCCGCGGGAGCTCGCGGCGCGGCTGCGCGCGATCCTGCGGCGCATGCAGCCGCACGCGGAGAACGGCGGACCGCTCACCGTCAGCGGCCTCGCGCTGTGGCCGGAGAAGCGGCGCGTCGAATGGCAGGGCCGGCCGATCGAGCTCACCAGCATGGAGTTCAACCTGCTCGAAGTCCTGATGCGCAACGCCGGCCGCGTCGTCAGCAAGAAAGACCTTTCGGAGCAGGCGCTCGGCCGGCCGCTCGCCCGCTTCGAGCGCAGCGTGGACGTGCACCTGAGCAGCATCCGGCACAAGCTCGGCGACGCGGCGGTGCTGATCCGCACCGTGCGCGGCCAGGGCTATCACCTCGCGCGGGACTAGCGATGGGGCGCCTGTTCTGGAAGATCTTCTTCGCCTTCTGGCTCACCGCGCTCGCGGCCGCGGCCGTTACCGGCACCGCGGTGTGGCTGCAGCATCATCCCCTCGGCGCGGTCGAGCCCGAGCTTGCGCAGGGGCCGGGCGCGATGCTCGCGGGCGAGCTTGCCTCCGCCACGTTGCGCCACGGCGGGGTCGAAGCGCTGCGCGAATGGCTGAAGGAAACGCGCCGCACGCAGCGCTTTTCGCTCCTCGCCGTCGACGCGCAGGGCCGGGATCTGCTCGATCGTCCCGTTCCCGCGAGCGCCCTCGCGCGCGCGCGCGAGCTCGCGGCTTCCGAAGAAGGTCCGCGCGCGGCCCGCGAAGTGGCTGCCGCCGGCGGCGAGCGCTATCTGCTTTTCACCCCGCTCGAAGGCGAGCCGCGCCGGCCGCGGCGTCCGCCGCCTCCGCCCCCGCCGTGGGAGCTCGCGCTGATCGTCGGCATCGCGAGCTTCGCAGTGAGCGGCCTCCTTGCGTGGTACCTGTCGCGGCCCATCCGGGCGCTGCGCTGGGCGTTCGGCGCGGCCGCCGAGGGACGCCTGGAGACACGGGCGCGGCCGCTCATGCAAGGCCGCCGCGACGAGATCGCCGACCTCGGCGACGACTTCGACCGGATGGCGGAGCAGCTGCAGGGCCTGGTGGCGGCGCAACGGCGCCTCATGCACGACGTGTCGCACGAGCTGCGCTCGCCGCTCGCGCGGCTGCAGGCGGCGATCGGCCTCGCGCGCCAGAACCCGGACAAGCTCGACACCTCGCTCGAGCGCATCGAGCGCGAGGCGTCGCGCCTGGACGATCTGGTCGGCGAAGCGCTGACGCTCGCCCGCCTGGAAAGCGGCGCGCCCGCGGCGAGCTTCGAGACGCTCGACCTCGCCGACCTGGTCGCCGACGTCGCCGAGGATGCGCGCTTCGAGGCGCAGGCGGGCAACCGCGAGCTCGAGCTCCGCTCGGTCGACAGGCTCCTGGTGCGCGGCGACAGCGAGCTGCTGCATCGCGCGATCGAGAACGTGACGCGCAACGCGGTGAAGTACACCGCCTCCGGCACCGCGGTCGAGCTCGACCTGCACATGGCGGGGACGCGCGCGGTGTTCGTGGTCTCGGATCGCGGACCCGGCATACCGCCGGGGGAGCTGGAGCGAGTGTTCGAGCCGTTCTATCGCATCAGCGGCGACACCGCGAAGGGATTCGGTCTGGGCCTCGCCATCGCGCAGCGCGCGGTGCTCGCGCACGGCGGAAGCATCCGTGCGCGGAACCGCGACGGCGGCGGACTGATCGTGCAGATCGAATTGCCGCTCGCCTGAAAAAGGGGTCAGAGGAATTTTCCTGTAACACCTAGGACGCAACGCTAACGTGTTACAGGAAAATTCCTCCGACCCCTTTTTCTCCTATTTCTGAGGCGGCGTCGCCGGCACCTGGCGCCAGCCCTCCTTGCACTCGGTGACGTAGGGGTAGTAGTTCTTCGACGATTCGCAGTAATACCAGTTCGCAGCCTGAGGCTGCTGCGGCGCCGCCGCCTGCGGCCCCGGCACCACCGGTCCCGGCGCGGCGGCTTCCTCGACGGGCGGATTGGCGACGACGTAGCCGCCTGCGGGCGCGGTGCTGTAATAAACGTCGTTCGCGTAGTAGTAAGGGAAGCCGCCGACCCAGACCGTCGTATACCCGGGCGGCAGCACCTGGACCGCGATCCCGACGGGCGGCCTGACCACCACATAGCCCGGGCCCGCCTGCTGGTACCACACGCCGGAATGGAACCAGAAGCGGCCGCCGCGGAAGCTGACCGCCACGTTGCCCGGCGGCAGCACGGCCACCGAGTAGCCGAGCGCCGGGTAATAGTGGTTGTGGTGGAATCGATCGTCGTATACCCAGTGCGAAGTGTGGAAACGCTCCCGCGAAAACTCGCGATGCTGCGCCTGGGCGCTCACCATCCCGATCATCAGAGCAGCGAGAAAAATTGATTTCATGGTGGACGGATCATGGGCCAATCCGTTTTCGCGATGCTGACCGCGAGCTTTCGCCTAGCCTTCGTGCCAGCCGCCGCCGAGCGCCTTGATGAGCGCGACCACCGCGGCGAGGCGCCGCACCTGGATGCCCACCGCGTTGCGCTCCTCGTTGAGCAGCGCCGTTTGCGCCGTCACCACGT
The DNA here is from genome assembly GCA_036406675.1 of Burkholderiales bacterium. GTDB lineage: Bacteria > Pseudomonadota > Gammaproteobacteria > Burkholderiales > SG8-39 > SCGC-AG-212-J23. The sequence continues at coordinate 6,293 of DASXAO010000163.1, read as the reverse complement.
TGAGGAAGCTCACGGTTCCCGCCTTGTACTGGTTGAGCACCAGCGACAGCGACAGGCGCGCCGCCTCCACGGCGTCCGCCTCTGAGCGCGCCTCCTCCTCCAGGATGCGCAGCGCGGCGAGATTGTCCTCGACTTCCTGGAACGCCGTCAGCGTGACCTGGCGGTAGTTCGCCACGGTCGCGTCGTAAGCCGCGATCGCCTGCTCGGTCTGCGAGCGGCGCAGCCCGGCGTCGAAGATCGACTGCGCGATGCTCGGGCCGATCGACCAGGTTCGGCTCGCCCCGACGAAGAAAAGCGAGACGTCGGGGCTGGTGGCTCCGTAGACGCCGGTGAGCGTGATCTGCGGAAAGTAGGCCGCCTTCGCCACGCCGATCTGCGCGTTCGATGCGTGCACCCGCCGCTCCGCGGCCGCGACGTCGGGACGGCGCTCGAGCAGCGCCGAGGGCACTCCGGGCGGAACGATCGGCACTTCGGTTTCGAAAGAATCGGATCTTGAGATTCTGAGCTGCGCCGGCGGCACGCCCGTCAGCACGGCGATCGCGTGCTCGAGCTGAGCGCGCTGCACGCCGAGGTCGATGGTCTGTACCAGCGTGCTCTTGAGCTGCGCATCGGCCTGCACCACGTCGGAGCGCGCGACGACGCCGGCGCGATAGCGGTTCTCGGTCAGCTCGAGCGACTTGCGCAGCGCGCCGACGGTGTCGTCGAGGAGCCTCGCCTGGGCATCGAGGGAGCGCAGCTGGAAGTAGCTCGTCGCGAGCTGCGCCTGGAGCGAAAGGCGCGCCGCGCCGACGTCGGCGGAGCTCGCGCGCGCCGCGGCCTCGGCGGACTCGACGCTCCGGCGCACCCGGCCCCACAGGTCGATTTCCCATTGCGCGGTGAATCGCCCGCCGTAGCTGGTCACGGTGCGGCCGGCGGTGGTGCCGCCGAGCGTGCTGCCGGGAGAGTGGCTGCGCACCACGGTGGCGTTGGCATCGAGCGTCGGAAAGAGGGCCGCGCGCGAGATGCCGAGCGCGGCGAGCGTCTGCCGGAACTGCGCCTCCGACGCCGCGAGCGTCTGGTTGGAGACGTCGATCTTCGTGATCAGGTCGTTCAGCTGCGGGTCGCCGAAGACCTCCCACCAGTTCCCGCGCGCGATGTCGTCGCGCGGCTGGGCGACCTTCCACGGCTCCGGGGTCTCGCTGAAGGCTTCGACGGCCGGCGTCTCCGGGCGCCGGTAGTCAGGCCCCATGGTGCAGCCGGCGACAATCGCAAGAAGAATCGTCGGCCAGGCCTTCATGCCGGGTCCTGTGCCGCACGGTTCCTCAGGAATCGCAGGCGCAGGCGATCCAGAGCGAGATAGACCACCGGCGTGGTGTACAGCGTGAGGAGCTGGGAAAGGACCAGCCCGCCGATGATCGAGATGCCGAGCGGCTGGCGCAGCTCCGCCCCGTAGCCGAAGCCGATGGCGAGCGGCACCGCGCCGAGCAGCGCCGCCATCGTGGTCATCATGATCGGCCGGAAGCGCAGCAGGCAGGCCTCGAAGATCGCCTCCTCCGGCGGCCTGCCCTGGCGGCGCTCGATGTCGAGCGCGAAGTCGATCATCATGATCGCGTTCTTCTTCACGATGCCGATCAGCAGGATCACGCCGATCAGGGCGATGATGCTGAAGTCCTTGCCGAAGGCCATCAGCGCGAGCAGCGCGCCGACGCCGGCCGAGGGCAGCGTGGAGAGGATCGTGACCGGGTGCACCACGCTCTCGTAGAGGATGCCGAGCACGATGTAGACGGCGACGAGCGCGGCGAGGATCAGCCACGGCACGCTCGCGAGCGACTGCTGGAAGGCGCGCGCCGTGCCCTGGAAGCTGCCGTGGATGGTGGCGGGCATGCCGATCCTCACCATGGCCTGCTGCACGGCGTCGGTCGCCTGCGACAGCGACACGTTGGGCGGCAGGTTGAACGACAGCGTGGTCGCGACGAACTGGCTCTGATGGTTCACCGACAGCGCCGTGGTGGTGGTCTCCCAGTGGGCGAGCGCCGAGAGCGGAACCAGCCCCTTGGTGGGCGACAGCAGCCAGATCGCTTTCAGCCCGTCGGGACTCTGCCAGTAGCGCGGCGCGGCCTCGAGCACCACGCGGTACTGGTTGAGCTCCGAGTAGATGGTCGACACCACGGACTGTCCGAAAGCCAGGTTGAGCGCGGAATCGATCTGGTTCGTGTTGATGCCCAGGCGGGCAGCGCTTTCGCGGTCGAGCACGAGCGTGGTCTGCAGGCCGCGCGCCTCCTGGTCGGTGTTCACGTCGGCGAGCTCGGGCAGGCGCCGCACCTCGGCCTCGAGGCGCGGCGTCCAGCGGCGCAGGTCCGCGAGATCGTCGGCCTGCAGCGTGAACTGGTAGGTCGCGTCGGAGAGCCGCCCGCCGACCCGGATGTCCTGCACGGGGTTGAGGAACAGCTGCGCGCCCGGCTCCTTCGCCAGCTTGGTGCGCAGCCGGGCGATCACCTGGGCGGCCGGCACGCCGCGCTCGGCAAGCGGCTTCAGCGCGATGAACATCGAGCCGCGGTTCCTCGCGCCGCCGCCGGTGAAGGCAATCACGTTGTCGACCGCGGGATCGCTCTTCACGATGTCGACGAACGCGGCGAGCTTGGCGCGCATGGCCTGGAACGAGATGCCCTGGTCGGCGCGGATGAAGCCGACCAGGCGCCCGGTGTCCTGCTGCGGGAAGAAGCCTTTCTGCACCTTGGCGTACAGGTAGACGTTGAGCCCGACGGTCGCCGCGAGGACGAGCAGGATGAGCAGCGGGTGGCGCAGCGACCACCCCAGGCTTACGCGGTAGCCGGAGAGCATCACGTCGAACCACCGACCCCCGCGCCCTTGGCTTTCCCTTGAATTTCTGGACCTCAATAGGCGGGCGCACATCATCGGCGTGGTGGTGATCGAGATGAGGAGCGACACCAGGATCGCCACCGCAAGGGTGACGGAGAACTCGCGGAACAGGCGCCCGACGATGCCGCCCATCAGGAGGATGGGAATGAACACGGCGATGAGCGACAGGCTCATCGACAGCACCGTGAAGCCGACCTCGCGCGTTCCGCGCAGCGCCGCCTGCATCGGCGGCATCCCTTCCTCGATGTGGCGCGACACGTTCTCCAGCACCACGACCGCGTCGTCCACCACGAAGCCGGTGGCGATGGTGAGCGCCATCAGCGACAGGTTGTTGATGCTGAAGCCCGCCAGGTACATGACGCCGAAGCTGCCGATCAGCGAGACCGGCACCGCCACCGCCGGAATCAGCGTGGCGCGCAGGTTGCGCAGGAACACGAGGACCACCACGATCACCAGGCCGATGGCGATCGCCAGCGCGACCTCGACCTCGCGCAGCGACGCCCGGATGGTCGTGGTGCGCTCCATCATCACTTCGAGGTTGATCGCGCCCGGAATCGACGCGCGCAAGAGCGGCAGCAGTTCGCGCACGCGGTCGGTGGTGTCGATGATGTTGGCGCCGGGCTGGCGATTGAGGATCACGAACACCGCCGGGCGCCCGTTGGCCGAGCCCGCGGTGCGCAGGTCCTGGACCGAATCGACCACCTCGGCGATGTCCGCGAGCCGCACCGCCGCGCCGTTGCGGTAGCTTACGATGATCGGGGCATAGTCGGCCGCCCGCTTGGCCTGGTCGTTCGAGTAGATCTGCCAGTGGCGGTCGCCCGAATCGAGCGCGCCCTTGGGGCGGTTCACGTTGGTGGCGTTGATCGCGGCCCGCACGTCGGAAAACGCGATGCCGTACTTGCTCACGGCTTCCGGGTCGAGCTCGACGCGCACCGCGGGCAGCGCGCCGCCGCCGACCGTCACCTGGCCGACCCCGCTCACCTGCGAGAGCTTCTGCGCGATGATGGTCGAGGCGGCGTCGTACATCTGCCCCTGCGTGTAGGTGTCGGAGGTGAGCCCGAGGATCATGATCGGCGCGTCGGCCGGGTTCACCTTGCGGTAGGTCGGGTTGTCCGGGAGGCTCGTCGGCAGCGTGCCGCGCGCGGCGTTGATCGCCGCCTGCACGTCGCGCGCCGCGCCGTCGATGTCGCGCGAGAGCTCGAATTGCAGCGTCACGCGCGTGGACCCGAGCGAGGACGACGAGGTGATCTCGGTCACGCCCGCGATGCGCCCGAGCGCGCGCTCGAGCGGCGTGGCGACGGTCGCCGCCATGACCTCCGGGCTCGCGCCCGGCAGGTTGGCGCTGACCGAGATGGTCGGAAAGTCGACCTGCGGCAGCGGCGAGACCGGCAGCAGCCTAAAGGCGACCAGCCCCGATAGCGCGAGCCCGATCGTCAGCAGCGTCGTGGCGACCGGGCGCTCGACGAAGGGCTGGGACAGGTTCATGCCCGGCGCCTCGCCAACCGGTCAAACCACAGATAAATCACCGGCGTGGTGAAGAGCGTGAGCATCTGGCTCACGATGAGGCCGCCGACCATGGTGAGGCCGAGCGGGTTGCGCAGCTCCGAGCCCACGCCGCCGCCGAGCATGAGCGGCAGCGCGGCGAACAGCGCCGACAGCGTGGTCATGAGGATCGGGCGAAAGCGCAGCAGGCAAGCCTGGGTGATCGCTTCGCGCGGGCTCTTGCCCTCGTTCCTTTCGGCGTCGAGCGCGAAGTCGATCATCATGATGGCGTTCTTCTTGACGATGCCGATCAGGAGCACGATGCCGATGATGCCGACCACGCCGAGGTCGTGGCGCGCGATCAGCAGCGCGAGGAGCGCGCCCACGCCGGCCGAGGGCAGCGTGGAAAGGATCGTCACCGGGTGGATGTAGCTCTCGTAGAGCACGCCCAGCACGATGTACATGGTGACAATCGCGGCGAGGATCAGCCACAAGGTGTTGGAGAGCGACGCGCGGAACGCGAGCGCGGCGCCCTGGAACCCGGTGCGCACGCTGGGCGGCACGCCGAGCTCGCGCTGGGCGTCCTCGATCGCGCGCACCGCCTGGCCCAGCGCGACCCCCGGGGCGAGGTTGAACGAGATGGTGGCGGCCGGGAACTGGCCGATGTGGTTGATCGAGAGCGAGGCGGGCTGCTCGATCACCCTGGCGACCGAGGCGAGCGGCACCTGGGCAGGGACGCCCTGCGGGGTCGGGTTGGTCGAGGGAACGTAAAGCTCCTGGAGCGCGGCCGGGCCGTGGCCGAATTCGGGCTTGACCTCGAGCACCACGCGATACTGGCTCGACTGCGTGAAGATGGTCGAGATCAGGCGCTGGCCGTAGGCGTTGTAGAGCGCGTTGTCGATCGCCGCGGGCGTGACGCCCAGCCGCGCCGCCGAGTCGCGGTCGATGTCGACGAACGCCTGCAGCCCCTGGTCCTGGAGGTCGCTCGCCACGTCGGCGAGTTGCGGCAGCTCGGAGAGCCGCGAGACCAGCTGGTGGGTCCACTGCGAAAGCTCGGCGCCGCTCGGCGCCTCGAGCGTGAACTGGTACTGCGTGCGGCTCACGCGATCCTCGATGGTGAGGTCCTGCACCGGCTGCAGGTACAGCGTGATGCCCTCGACCTCGGCGGCGCGCGCCTGCAGCCGGGCCATCGCATCGACGAGATGGCCGCGCTGCGAGTGCGGCTTGAGGTTGATCAGCATCCGCCCGGTATTGAGCGTCGGGTTGGCGCCGTCGACGCCGATGAAAGAGGACAGGCTCTCCACCTCGGGATCGGCGAGCAGCGCGCGGGCGAGCGCCTGCTGGCGCTCGGCCATCGAGCCGAACGACACCGTCTGCGGCGCCTCGGAGATCGCCTGCAGCACCCCGGTGTCCTGCAACGGGAAGAAGCCCTTCGGCACGAGGAGGTAGAGCAGCGCCGTGAGCGCCAGCGTGCCGAGGGCGACCCAAAGCGTGGCGGTCTGCCGGTCGAGGACCCATTCGAGCGCACGGCCGTACCGAGCGATCAGGCGCTCGAACCAGTCCGATTCCTTCTTTCTTTCGTGCCGGAGCAGGCGTGCCGCCATCATCGGCGTCAGCGTCAGCGAGACGAACGCCGAGATCAGGATCGCGACCGCCAGGGTGATCGAGAACTCGCGGAACAGGCGCCCGACCACCTCGCCCATGAAGAGCAGCGGGATCAGCACTGCGATGAGCGAGATGGTGAGCGAGATGATGGTGAAGCCGATCTCGCCCGCCCCTTTGAGCGCGGCCTGCATCGGCGGCTCGCCCTGCTCGATGTGGCGCGCGATGTTCTCGATCATCACGATGGCGTCGTCGACCACGAAGCCGGTGGCGATGGTGAGCGCCATCAGGGTGAGGTTGTTGATCGAGAACCCGGCGAGGTACATGACGCCGAAGGTGCCGATGAGCGA
>DASXAO010000162.1:0-5215 GCA_036406675.1 Burkholderiales bacterium | reverse complement strand
GCAAGATCAATCGCAACGGTAGTAGCATTCATGTCGACTCCTCCCCTCTGGACTTAGCTGAAATGACCCGATCTCAGCTTGGCACACCGATGCCGTTGAAAGAGCGGGAGGAGTCCATCCCATCATTGTTGACCGACGCCTTCAGCCGCCTACGCTGATACATAGCCCCCGTGCCCCTACCAAGCGCTCAAGCTAGCGAGATGCCACCTTCGCGCCGTTGGCTCAACTGGCCCGCTGCTTTGCTGGGCGGTGCGGTAGCCATCGCGGCCACAGCGTTCTTCGGCACCCTGGTGACCAACGTGGCTTTGTGGATTCTCTTGTGGCGCGGCGTGCCGCTCCAGGAGGCTTACAGCGAACTTTTCTATTCCACCGAGCAAATCGTTATCGGGCAAGCGGTCGGGTTTCTGTGCAACGCTGCAGGCGGTTACGCCGCGGCATCGCTAGCGTCGACCCGCCTTGGGACCCACGGCCTGATTGCCGGTACGATCAGCCTTGTCTTCGTGCTGGTCACGTATGCCACCCCGGCGGCGAGCTCGTACCCGGCGTGGATGGCCGTCTGGAACTTCATCATCCCGCTACCGGCCGCGATGTTGGGAGCCTATGTCCGTGCTCGGCGAGCCTAGCGGTGTTTGGTTGACCGATGCGATAAAAGAGGAATTGCCATGACGACCGATTCACAAACCCCGGCGTGGGCAACTGCGGCCATCCTGGTAGGACGCTTCGTTTTCGCTGCGGTTTTCCTCATGGCGCTGGCTTTCAAGGTGATGGATATCGACAGCACGGCGGCTTATATCGCGGGAGCCGGCTTCCCTGTTCCGAAGCTTCTTGCCTGGCTGGCCGCGCTGTTCGAGTTGGCGCTGACCGTTTGCCTGCTGACCGGAGCTTTCTTCGCTGAAGCCGCGTTGCTGGCGGCGGCTTATGTCGTTTTCCTCGCCTTCGCCTTTCACGGTCCATCGCATTGGAGCGGAAACCAGACGGAATTCGGCTTTTTCGTCGATCACTTCACGTTCATGGCGGGCCTTCTCTTTGCGGCTGCGCACGGACCGGGTCCGCGGCTGGCGATCAATCTCCGCTTCCTCCGGGCGGATGGCTGAGTGCTCTTCCTGGTCATCAGTAGCCCGCGCCCGGAACGTCCGTCCGCGGTGGCGAATAGCCGGAAGAAATTCTGGCGCTGGATCGATCCGATGCTCGAGTCGAAGCAATGCCGGTTCGTCCACGCGCGCGCCGGGCGCGGAGCGGTCGCTCTATTCGATGTGCGCTCGAACGAGGAGCTGCACGCGCTTCTGAATGCCTGGGCCGAGATCATTCCGGCTCATTTCGACCTCTATCCGCTGATCGACCCGGCGGCGGCGCAGCGGTACTTGAGCGGAAGAAGGCGCAGGCGGCAGGCGACCAGAGATGCCTGATCAATTCGGCCCGGAACACCTGGTATTCGTCTTTGGCACGTTGAAGGAAGGGTTTCCCAACTTCGCCACAAATCGCGGAGTCAGGGTAACTGGCTCCTTCAGAACCTGCGCCGCGTATCCGTTGTACTTGGTGGGAGACCGCCACGTGCCGTGGCTCGTCAACACCCCTGGAACGGGCGTGCGCGTCTCGGGCGAGGTTTTCCGGGCCGACGACGCGACGCTTGCCGCAATGGACAGGCTGGAAGGCGTATCGCGACCCGACGGGTACCGTCGCGAGGTGTTGGAAGTCGAGGGCGGCGATTCGCCTCGGCTGCTGCTCGCCTACGCGTACCTCAAGCAGCCAGGCCAGCTCGTGATGTCCGAGGTCCGCGCCGGCCCGCTCGAAGAGTACAAGCTCGAGCACGCCGCCCTGTATCGGCCGCGCTCGGCCTGACGGCGCTGCGCGCGCTCGCGCTAGCCGCGCCCGCTCGTCTCGATGAACTCGATCTTGTAGCCGTCCGGGTCTTCTACGAAGGCGATGACCGAGGTGCCGCCCTTGACCGGACCGGCCTCGCGCGTGACTTTGCCGCCGCTCTTGCGCACGCGCTCGCAGGCTCCCGCGACATCGGGCACGCCGACGGCGACGTGGCCGAAGGCGCCGCCGAGGTCGTAGCGGCCCACGCCGTAGTTGTAGGTGAGCTCGAGCACCGCGGTGCGGTCCTCCGTGTCGTAGCCGACGAAGGCGAGCGAATACTTCTGCTCCGGCCGGTCGGTCGTGCGCAGGAGCTTCATGCCGAGGACTTCGGTGTAGAACTTGACGGAGCGCTGCAGGTCGCCGACGCGCAGCATCGTGTGCAGGATTCTCATGAGGTTCCTTGGATGATGGGAAGGGAAGCGCCGGCGAGCTCGAGCTGGTGCCGGGCGCGCCGCCAGTCGGGATAAAGCCTGGCGAGAAGACTCCAGAAGCGCTTGGAGTGATTGAGCTCGACGAGGTGCGCGACCTCGTGCGCCACCACGTAGTCCGCAAGGGCGGGCTCGAGATGCACGAGCCGCCAGGACAGGCGAATGGTGCCGTCCTCGGTGCACACGCCCCACTGGGTGCGCGCGTTGGAGAGCCCGACGAGCGGCGGCGCGACGTCGAGATGCGCGGCGTAGTGCGCGGCGCGCGGCGTCAGGGTGTCGAGCGCCTGGGTCTTCAGCCAGCCGATCAGCACCTTCGCCACGCGCTGCGCCGAAGGCGCCGTCACCAGCAGCCTCTGCCTATGGTGGTGCACGGCACGCCGCCTTCCGGTCTGCACTTCGAGGGTGACGGGCGAGCCGAAGAGCGGCAGCGACTCCCCGCTGTGCCCGCGCACGATCGCGGGGCGCGGCAGGCGCGCCCATTCGTCCAGCTTGCGCTGGATCCAGCGCTCCTTCTGCCGGAGGAATGCCTCGATCTCGCGCCACGGCGCCCGCATGGGCGCGGCCACGGACAACCCGTTGGCGTCGATGGTGATGCCGATGGTGCGGCGGCGGCGGCGCACGAAGCGGTATTCGAGGCAGCGTCCGCCGAGGTCGATCAGGAAAGCACCTTCTGTTGCTCTTCTATCCATTGCTCTGCCATTGCGTTGAGGACCTTGGGATCGCGGTTCGCGCTCTCGATCGGCGGACCGATGCGCACGGTCACGATGCCCGGATGCTTGATGAAGGCGTTGCGCGGCCACACCCGGCCCGCGTTGTGCGCCACCGGCACGATCGGCGCGCCGCTCGCCGCGGCGAGCCAGGCGCCGCCCAGCTGGTAGGTGCGCCGCTCCCCGGGCGCCACGCGCGTGCCCTCGGGGAACACCACCACCCAGAAGCCCTGCTCCAGGCGCTCTCGGCCCCGCCGGGCGATGCTGCGCAGCGCGGCGGATCCGCGCGAGCGATTGATGGCGATCGGGCTCATCAGCGCGAGGCCCCAGCCGAAAAACGGGATCCAGAGAAGCTCGCGCTTGAGGACGTGCACCTGCGGCGGGAAGATGTGCTGGAACGCGAGCGTCTCCCAGGCAGACTGGTGCTTCGACAGGATCACCGCCGGGCAGGCCGGAAGGTGCTCGTGGCCTTCGACCTTCCAGCGGATGCCGAGAAGGCGCCGCGCCAGGAACAGCACCACGCGCGACCACCCGGAGATGACCCGGTAGCGCAGCATCGGCGGCAGGGGAAACGTCGCCAGCGCGAGCAGGGCATATGGCGGCGTGACCACGACCAGCGCGACGGCGAACAGGATCGAGCGCGCGAGCGTCACGGAGCCAGGTGCTCGGCGAACGCCGCCAGGTTCTCGAACACCTCGGTGCCGGGGGGCAGGTTGCCTTCTTCCCGGGTCTTGCGGCCGCGGCCGGTGAGCACGAGCACCGGCTTCGCGCCTGCGGCCGACGCGGCGGCGACATCGCGGTGCGCGTCGCCCACCATGTAGGTGTCCTTGAGCGAGATGTTGAAGCGCCGCGCCACCTCGAGCAGCATTCCGGGCTGCGGCTTGCGGCAGGCGCAGGCCGAATCGGCCGCGTGGGGGCAAAAGAAAAACGCGTCGATGCGCCCGCCCGCCTGCATCGCGGCGCGCTGCAGCGTGTCGTGGATGGCGACCAGGGTCGCGGTGTCGAAAAATCCGCGCGCGATCCCCGACTGGTTGGTGGCGACGACGATGCGGTAGCCCGCCTGCGCGAGGCGCGCGATGGCCTCGAGGCTGCCCTCGATCGGGCGCAATTCGTTCGGCGACTTGATGAAGCCGTCGCTGTCGTAGTTGATCGTCCCGTCGCGATCGAGGATGACCAGCTTCATTTCGCGAGCTTGGACAGATCGGCGATGCGGTTCATGGTGCCGTGCAGGGTGCCGAGGAAGCCGATACGGTTATCGCGCACCCGGGCGTCCTTGTCCATCACCATCACCTTGTCGAAAAACGCGTCCACCGGCGCCTTGAGCGCGGCGAGCGCCTTGAGCGCGCCAGTGTAATCGAGCGAGCTGTACGCCTTGTCAACACCGGGACGAAGCTTGCCGAACGCTGAAGCCAGGCTTTTTTCCTCGGGCAGCACCATCAATCCAGCATCGAAGTCGGCCGGCACCGCCTTAGCCTGCTTCAATATGTTTCCGATCCGCTTGTTGGCGGCGGCGAGGCTCTCGGCTTCCGGCAGGCGTGAAAAGGCGCGCACGGCGTCCAACTGTCTCGGGACGAGATCCAGGCGGACCGGGTTAAGGCACAGGACGGATTCCACTTCATTGATGGTGTAGTCGCGCTCAAGGAAGTAGCCGCGAGCGCGCTCGAAGATAAACATCTCGACTTCGGCGTGCGCGTCTCCGACTCCCGGCTTTCCCTTGAATTCCGCATAGGCTGCGTTGACCAGATCAGACAGCGAGAGGCCTAGCTCTCGTTCGACCAGGATGCGGATGACGCCGAGCGCGGCGCGGCGCAGCCCGAACGGGTCCTTGTCGCCGGTCGGGACCTGGCCGATGCCGAAGAGGCCGCTCAAGCTGTCGAGCTTGTCGGCGAGCGCGACGGCGCACGACACCGGATGCTCCGGCAGCCGGTCGCCGGCAAAGCGCGGCCGGTAGTGCGCCTCGATGGCGTCCGCCACCTCGCGCGGCTCGCCGTCGTGCAACGCGTAGTAGCGCCCCATTACGCCCTGCAGCTCCGGGAATTCCCCGACCATCCCGGTCAAGAGGTCGGCCTTGGCGAGCCACGCTGCGCGCTCGGCGAGCGTCGGATCGATCTTCAGGTCGCGGGCGATCCGGCCGCTCAGCAGCTGGATGCGCTCCACCCGCTCGAGCTGCGTGCCGAGCTTGTTGTGGTAGACCACGCGCGCGAGCTCGGGCACCCGCGA
>DASXAO010000161.1:0-8043 GCA_036406675.1 Burkholderiales bacterium | reverse complement strand
CGCCTTCAACGTGCAGCCCGGCCCGGCAGTCATCGAGAGCCTGGGCGGCGCGCAGGTCTTCGTCGACAACCAGGGCGCAGGCGACCGTTTCGCCATCGACGGCGGCACGGGCAACGACAGCGTCACCGCCAACGGCACCGGAGGCGACGACATCATCGGCATCGCGCGCGACAGCGCGAACAGCATCGCGGTGTTTGCCGCGGGCGGTCAGCCAGTCAGCATCACCAACGTTGAGCAGCTGCTCGTCGAAGGCGGTGCCGGCAACGATACTATCGCCGGCCAAAACGGCATCGCGACGTTCACGCATCTTACGATCGACGGCGGCGCGGGTAACGACACCATCCTCGGCGGCGATGGCGACGACACGCTGCTGGGCGGCACCGGCAACGACTTCGTCGATGGCAACCGCGGCAACGATATCGCGCAGCTCGGTGCCGGCGACGACACGTTCCAGTGGGATCCGGGCGACGGCAGCGACGTAGTCGAAGGCGACTCCGGCAACGACACGCTGCAGTTCAACGGCTCCAATGCAGCCGAGAACATGGTGCTCTCGGCCAACGGCTCGCACGCGCTGCTCACGCGCAATGTCGCTTCCGTCACGATGGACCTGCATGGCATCGAGAACGTGAACATCCGCGCCCTCGGCAGCGCCGACAACATTAACGTCGGCGACCTGACCGGCACGGACGTCAAGCAGGTCCACGTCGACCTGGGCGACTTTGCCGGCGACGGAGACGGCGCGGCCGACCAGGTCGCGGCCAACGGCACCAGCGGCGCCGACCACGTGGTCGTCACGGGTGCGGCTGGCGCAGCGTCGGTCACCGGCCTGCCGGCGGATGTGAACCTCACCGGCGCGGAGGGAACGCTCGACTCACTGCAGGTGAACCTCGGCGGCGGCAACGACGTATTCGACGCCTCCGGCCTCGCGGCCGACGTGGTGCAGCTCACGGTGGTCGGCGGCACGGGAGCCGATCTCATGATCGGCAGCCAGGGGAACGACAGCTTCGTCTGGAACCCGGGGGACGGCAGCGACACGCTCGAAGGCCAGGGCGGCGTGGACACGATGCTCTTCAACGGCGCCAATATCGCCGAGACGATCGACATCTCGGCGAACGGCTCGCGCGCGCTCTTCACCCGCGACGTGGCCGGAATCACGATGGACCTGAACGACGTCGAGCGCATCGCCTTCAACGCCCTCGGCGGCGCCGACAACATCGCGGTGAACGACCTTTCCGGGACCGACGTTACCGAAGTCGACGTGAATCTCGCGCAGGCGGGCGGCGGCGGCGACGGCGCGCAGGACAACGTCACGGTCAATGCCACCGGCGGCGACGACGTGATCGTGCTCGCCGGCGATGTTGCCGGCATCTCGGTGCTCGGCCTCGCCGCGCAAGTGAACGTCACGGGCGCCGAAGGTGCGCTGGACAAGCTGCACATCGTCGGCGGCGCCGGCGACGACGTGATCCAGGCCTCCGACGTCGCTCCCGGGTCGATCGGCCTCGTGCTCGACGGCGGCGAAGGCGACGACGTCATCATCGGCAGCGCCGGCGACGACGTGCTGATCGGCGGCCCGGGCGACGACGTCCTGATCGGCAACGGGGGCCACGATACTTTCCAGGCCGCGCCGGGCAACGACACCGTGATCCAGGGCTTCGCCGCCGGCGGCGGGTCGCAGGACGTGATCGACCTCCGGGGCATCGCCGGCGCGCAGGACTTCGCCTGGGTGCTGGCGCACGCCAGCGACGTCGACGGCAACGCGGTGATCGATCTAGGCGGCGGCGCGCACATGACGCTCGACAACGTCGACGTGGCATCGCTGCATTCCGACAACTTCCTCATGAGCTGAGCCATGCACACGACCAAGCTGATTTATCCGACCCGGCTCGAATCGAAGATCGCCGCGGCGCTCGCCGCCGTGGCGGTCGTGCTCGTGACTCTTCTGATCTGAGGACTACCACATGAATCCGAACAAGGCACTATGGGAAAAGGGCGACTTCACGCGCATCGCGGAGACCATGCGCGATAGCGGGGAGGCGCTGGTCGGCAAGCTCGGCATTACGCAGGGCCTCGAGGTGCTCGACCTCGGATGCGGCGACGGAACTACCGCGATCCCGGCGGCGAGGCGCGGCGCCGACGTGCTGGGCATCGACATCGCGACCAACCTCGTCGCCGCCGGCAACAAGCGCGCAAGGGAGCTGGGGCTCGCCAATTGCAGGTTCCGGGAGGGCGATGCCGCCGACCTGCGGGGAGTGCCGGACCGCAGCTTCGACCTGCTCGTAAGCATCTTCGGCGCGATGTTCGGGTCCAAGCCGTTCGACGTGGCGAAAGAGATGGTCCGCGTCGTCCGCCCCGGGGGACGCATCGTCATGGGCAACTGGATCCCCAACGATCCGACGTTCGTCGCCCAGACGCTGAAGATCAGCTCGGCCTTCACGCCGCCGCCGCCGGAAGGCTTCGTCAGCCCGATGACCTGGGGCGTCGAGAGCGCCGTCACCGAGCGCTTCGTCGGCGCCGGAGTTCCTGCCGGGAACCTGTCCTTCGCGCGCGAGACGTTTACCTTCAACTTTCCCGGCACGCCGGTCGAGTTCCTCGGCCGGTTCAAGAGCTACTACGGGCCCGCCATGAACGCCTTCGAAGCGGCGGAGAAGAGCGGGCGCACGGCCTATTTGCAGAAGCAGCTGGAAGACCTGTTCAGCGCGCAGAACCGGAGCTCGAGCAAGGGCATGACCTCCATTCCGGCGACGTTCCTGCTCGTGACGGTCGCGCTTTGATACGGGGACGATGAATCGGATCACCGAAACCGAATTACGCGAGGTAGCGCGGGTCAGCTTCGACCTGCCTCCGGAGCCGCGCGAAACGATCGGACGCTCGCTCGTCGTCAGCGCCCGGCGGCTGTCCTATTTTTTCAAGCTGTGCGGGGCGGTGGCGCTCGCTTACGTCATCGCCCGCGCGCTGCTGGGAGGCGCGTGAAGCGAGAGGCCACCCTTCTGATCGTGGACGACGAGGCCGAGGTGCGCGAGGTCCTGGTGGAATACTTCGCCGCCCAGGGCTACGCGGCGCTCGGCGCCGAGAACGCGGTCGCCGCGCGCTCGAGCGCCGCCGCGCGCGGCATCGATCTCGCGCTCGTGGACGTCCACATGCCCGGGGAAGACGGCCTGTCGCTGGCGCGGCACCTGCGCGAGCGCTACCCGGGCATCGCCATCGTCATGCTGACCTCGGCGAGCGCGGTGGTGGACCGCGTAGTGGGCCTCGAGATGGGCGCGGACGACTACATCGCGAAGCCGTTCGACCCGCGCGAGCTGCTCGCGCGCGTGAAGAGCGTGCTGCGCCGGACTTCTCCGGCCGGGCGCGGCGACCTGGGCTCCGGGCGCGTGCGGATGGGACGCTGCGTGCTCGATCTCGCGGCGCACCGGCTCACCGACGCAGCAGGCTCGGACGTCGCCGTGTCGCCGCTCGAGTTCGACCTGCTGAAAGCGCTCGCCGAGCATCCCAACCGGACGCTTTCGCGCGAGCGCATCCTGAACCTGTCGCGCCGCGACTGGGAGCCGTTCGACCGCAGCGTCGACCTGCGCGTGATGCGGGTGCGAAAGAAAATCGAGCCCGACCCGGCGCATCCCCGCTACATCAGGACGATACGCAACGAGGGCTACATCTTCATCCCGAGCGGAGAGTGAGTCACCGATGAAAACGATGGCGAGAAGGGCATTGCGGCTTCTGACCTGCGCCGCGCTGCTGGCGGCGCTTTCCGGCTGCATGCGCGAGCCCGAGCCGGCGCTGCGCATCGGCACCAACGTCTGGATCGGCAGCGAGCCGCTGTACCTCGCGCGCGAGCTCGGCCATCTCGACCTCAGCGCCGTGCAGCTGGTGGAATATCCGTCGGCGAGCGAGGTGCTGCGCGCCTACCGCAACCAGGCGATCGACGGCATGGTGATCAGCCTGGACGAGCTCTTCAGCCTCGCCGTGGACGGGCTGCAGCCGCGCGCCATCCTGGTGGTGGACGTATCCCACGGCGCCGACGCGGTCGTCGGCCGCCGCGGCATGCGCTCGATGCAGGATCTCAGGGGCAGGCCGGTGGCGGTGGAGAGCGGCGCGCTGGGCGCGTTCGTGCTGAGCCGCGCGCTGGCGCTGAACGGAATGCACGCGGCCGACGTCAAGGTCGTGCACCTGGAGTCGAACGAGCAGCCGGGCGCGTTCGAGAAGGGCCAGATCGACGGCGCGGTCACCTTCGATCCGTACCGGGTGCAGCTCCTGCGGGCCGGCGCCACGACGCTGTTCGACAGCACCCAGATCCCGGGCGAGATCGTCGACCTGGTCGCGGTGCGCGCCAGCGTGCTCGAGAAGCAGCCCAAGGCGGTCCGCGCGCTGCTCTCGGGCTGGTTCGCCGCGCTCGAGTACATGAAGCTCGAGCCGAAGGACGCCGCGCACCGCATGGGAATCCGGCAGCAGACGAGCGGCGAGCAGTTCCTCTCGGCGCTGCGCGGCCTGCGCATCCCGTCGCGCGCCGAAAACCTGGAAATGCTGGGCGGAACCGCGCCCGGGCTGGCGGCGACCGGACGCCGGCTGATGGCGCTGATGCTGGAGGCGAAGCTGCTGCGCGAAGAGCTGCCGATTGAAAGCGTGCTGGCCCCCGGGCCGCTCGGCAACCTGCCGCCGTGACGCTGCGCGTTCCGGCGTCGCTCAGGCTCACCGTGCCGCTCATCCTGCTCGGGTTTGCGGCCACGCTGAGCGCGTTCAACTTCCTGTACCACGTGCCGCGCGCCGAGCGCGCCGCGGAGCAGGAGAGCCGCAAGCGCCTGGCGCAGGAGATGTCGCGCCTGCAGAGCACGCTGGAATACCTGCTGCTCAAGGGCGAGCAGGCGATCGCGCAGCACGAGATCGCGGTGCTGGCGCACAACCACGATTACCTGTACGTCTGCCTGACCGACGACCAGGGCATGGTCATCGCCACGACGCGGCGCGCCTGGCTGGGCCGCGAGATCGCCCGGGCCGTGGCCGAGTTCGACGCCGGCGAGGCCGCGCGCGCGGTCCGCGAGCGCCATGCCCGGGTGGTCCACGACCTGGGCGACGACGCGCTGCTCAGCTACGCCGGGATCCTCATGGGCCGCGAGGGCGAGCAGCTGCGGCCCTCCCGCACCGGCAGCCTGCTCCTCGCCTACGATCTCAAGCGCGCCAAGGCGGAGGCGCGCGCGCAGGTGCTGCAGCAATCGCTCTACTCGGCGCTCTGGCTGACCGCGCTCGCCCTCGCCATGTGGCTGGTGGTCCATTTTCTCCTCACCCGCCGCACCGCGCGCCTCGTGCGCGCGGCCGAAGAGCTCGCCGCCGGCGACCTCTCGGCGCGCAGCGACCTCGGCGGCGAAGACGAGCTCGGGCGCCTGAGCCGCGCCTTCGATGCCATGGCGATCCGCGTCGCCGAGACCCAGACCCGGCTGCAGCAGGACATCGCCGAGCGCGCGCGGGTGCAGCAGGCGCTCGAGATGAGCGCCGAGGAGTACCGCTCGATTTTCAACGCGTCTATCGACGGCCTCGCTCTGTGGAACGCCGCCGCCGAGATGGTCGACGCCAATCGGGCGCTGTGCCGGATGTACCGGTATTCGGAGGAAGAGCGCTTCGCTTCGAGCGCGGGCCAGCCCGCAGGCCCTTCCTATCGATCCGACGTCCTGCGGTGCATCGACACGGCGCAGCCAGTCCGCACCGAGATCACCGAGACCCGCCAGGACGGCGCGACCCGCGAGATCGAGGTGCACGCCATCCCGATGCAGTACCAAGGCACGCCGCACGTCCTGACGATCGCGCGCGACATCACCGACGAGAAGCGCTCGGCGGAGGAGCTCACGCGGCAGCGCGAGGCTCTGTACCAGCGCGAGAAGCTCGCCGCGCTCGGCTCGCTCCTAGCCGGGGTCGCGCATGAGCTCAATAACCCGCTCTCGGTGGTGGTGGCCCGGGCGGTCATGCTCGAGGAGCAGGGCGATCCGGCGACGCGCGCCGCGGCAGTGAAGATCCGCGCTGCCGCCGACCGCTGCGCGCGCATCGTGCGCACCTTCCTCGCCATGGCCCGGCAGCAGCGGCCCGAGCGCGGCCGCGTCACGATCAACGACGTGGTGAGCGCGGCGCTCGACATCACCGCCTATGCCGTGCGCACCAGCGGCATCGAAGTGGAGCTCGACCTCGAGGCCGTGCCGCCGATCCACGCCGACGCGGACCAGCTCCATCAGGTCCTGCTCAACCTCATCATCAACGCGCAGCACGCGCTCCAGGACCACCCGGGAACGCGCCGGATCCACGTGAGCACGCGACACGACGCGGACCTCGAAGCGGTCTGCATCACCGTCGCCGACAGCGGGCCGGGCATCCCTGCGGAGCTGCGCAAGCGCGTGTTCGAGCCGTACTTCACCACCAAGCCGATCGGCGTCGGCACCGGCGTGGGGCTCGCGGTGAGCCTCGGCATCGTCGAGGCGCACGGCGGCACGCTCAGCGTCGACTGCCCGCCGGACGGCGGCGCCATCTTCCGCATCGTCCTGCCGGTCGGCTCGGTCGCGCCGGACAGCGCCGCAGCCGGCCCGCAGGGCGCACCGAGCGCTCTGCGCTGCCGCATCCTCGTGGTCGACGACGAAGCCGAGATCCGCGAAGCCCTGAACCAGATCCTCACCGAGGCGCGCCACCGCGTGGTCACCGCGAGCTCCGGACGCGAAGCGCTGGAGCGCCTCGCGAGGGAGCGCTACGACGTCATCCTCACCGACATCCGGATGCCCGACGTCGACGGGCGCGCGCTGTATCAGCAGATCGAGCAGCGCTGGCCCGAGCGCGCCGCCCGCGTGGCCTTCGTGACCGGCGACACGCTCACTTCCGCGCTGCGCGATTTCGCCGCCGCGAGCGGCCGCCCCGTCATCGAGAAGCCGTTCCTGCCCGGCGACGTGCGCCGCGTGGTCGCCGAGCTGGCGGCCGCGTGACCCCGGGCCTCGCCGGCCTTTTCCGCTAGTCCTTCTTGCCGTCCGGTTTGGACGCTTCCTGGGCGGCGGGTCCCTGGGTCTTGGTCGCCTCTTCCTTGTCGCATTGCTCCTTCTCGGCGCCCGAGAGGCTCTCGCAGCGCTTCGATTCGCCGTGCGTGAAGCTGGCCGATTTTCGATCTCGATCGGCGGAGGCGCCCGCCGAGCTTCGATCCTTGCCCGAAGATGCGGACGCGCTGGCGGGAGAGGACGGAGCCGTTGCCGAATCCGCCGGCCGATCGGAGCTCGACTGGGCTGAAGACGGCGCGGAGAAGCCGAGAACCGCGCAGGCAAACGCAGCAAGAAGAACGGTCGCTTTCATTGCTCGCTCCTGAAGGGATGGGTATCGTGGGCGCGAGCAAGCGCCGTGCCGCGCCTATGCAGAAGCCAAACGCATCTGCGACACTTCGCGAACGGACAATGGGAGAGGAGCGGCAATGAAGCTTCGGCGCAGCTCGATCGTACTGGCGGCATGCATCGGCGCGGGTTGCAGCACGAGTCCCGCGCCGCAGAGCGCGCAGACAGCGGATCTCGTGCTCTACAACGGCAGGATCATCACCGTCGACGGCAGGTTCTCCATGGTTCAGGCGGTCGCGATCCGCGGCGAGCGGTTCATTGCCGTTGGCGCGAACGACGCGGTTCGCGCGGCCGCCGGGCCGAGCACCAAGCAGATCGACCTGAAGGGCCGCGCCGTCATCCCGGGCCTGATCGATGGTC
This sequence comes from Burkholderiales bacterium, assembly GCA_036406675.1. Lineage (GTDB taxonomy): Bacteria > Pseudomonadota > Gammaproteobacteria > Burkholderiales > SG8-39 > SCGC-AG-212-J23. The sequence goes on along the minus strand of DASXAO010000161.1, from coordinate 343 downwards.
ACCTGCACAACGCCGGCGGCGGGCCCGGCGTGGATCTCTCGAAGGCGCGCTCGGTGGCGGAGCTGCTCGCCGCGGTCGAGGCGCGCGCGAAAGGCGCGCCGCCCGGCGAGCTCATCGTTTCCAACTCGGACTGGCACGAGGCGCAGCTCCGGGAGAAGCGGCTGCCTCACCGCACCGAGCTCGACCGTGCCGCGCCCGGCAATCCGGTGGTGCTGGTGCGCGGCGGGCACGAGTTCATCGTCAACTCCGCGGCGCTCGAGCGCTGGAACATCACCCGCGAGACGAAGAGCCCGCCGGGAGGCGAGATCGGTCACGACGCGGACGGCAGCCTCAACGGCGAGCT
>DASXAO010000160.1:0-21702 GCA_036406675.1 Burkholderiales bacterium | reverse complement strand
CGCCCGGCGCTACGCCGTCAAGTTCCACGCCTTCCGCACCCGCCAGGCCGGCTCACGGCGCTTCATCTCCTTCCACCTCCTCGTCCCCGACGAGTGGAGCGTGCAGCGCGCGCACCAGCTGTCCGAAGAGATCGAAGAGCGCATCCGCTCGCTCGTTCCCAACTCAGGCGTGCTCGTTCACATCGAGCCGATCTCCGACCCGGCGTCCTACGACGACGAGGGCCTCGACAGGATGTAAATCGGCTTTTTGAACTGCCTAGGAGCTGACTGGCATCAGGTCGGCGCTGCCCCACTGCGCGGGACGGCTTGGTGCCGGTTTGGCGGAAGCTGTCTTCTCGATGGCGATCGAGAGAACTGCTTCGCGCGATCCGGCCTTGACGGCGAACCTGAGCTCGCCGCCGGGAATGTCGTAGGCGTAGATGGACGAGCCAGTGGCGTGCTGGATGCTCTGCGGCTTGCCGAGCCGGGCAACCACTTCGCCTCCGGTCGGCGCCTGCGCTTCGTTGAGGGCGACGTAGATCAGGGTGCCCTGCGCCGCGCCTTTGACGCGCGTGGTGCGGCATTCGACTTCGGCGATGTCGCCGTTCGCGCCGCAGCAGCCGCGGAAGACGCGGAAATTGCTGTTCGAGCGCGCCGGGTCGAGGCTCAGCTTGACGCCGGTCGTCGCGCCGATCTTCTCGATCTCGACCGTGTCCATTTGCGAGAGCAGGATGGCAGCTTCGATGGTCTTGTTGGTTTTCATGGCGTCCCCCGAGCCCCGAGCAAGCCCGCACGATAACGGTCGGCCGGAGAATTGCGGTAAGAAATACCGCACACGTCAGGACGCGCTGATAAGAGGTGCTTTCGCGGCCCGCAAATTGTTGCGCTGCGGCGATGAAAACTCAGCGCAGGGGAACCAGCCCGCCCTGGACCTTTTCGGCGATGAACGAGAGCAGCGCGTCGGCGCGCACCGGCTTGCGGAGAAAGCCGACCGCGCCGAGCTCTCTCCCCCGCGCTTCGGCTTCGGCGGCGGTGGTCAGGAAGATGACCGGAATGTTCTGCTGCACCGGATCGGCGCGCAATGCCGCCACGAATTCAAGGCCGTTCATGTGCGGCATGATGACATCGCAGATGATGAGGTCGGGCTGCTGGTAGAGCACGGCATAGCCGGCCGCGATCCCGTCTTCGGCAGTCTGGATCTCGTAGCCGGCATGTTTGAGATGCAGCGACAACAACTCGCGCATGTTGCGGTCGTCGTCAACGACCAGGATCCTCAGCATCGATTCGCCTCCCCGGGGCGAACAGACAACCTACCCCCGATTCGTCAATTCGAGCAGGGAACTCTTCACAGACCTGAACAAGGTCCGACGCGCTGGCTACAAAGAACTAACGGCAAAGCCGCTTACAAAAAGCGGCAGGTCTCGTCGAAGCCGAAGCGCGGGTTGCGCGGCGGCAGCTTGGTGCCGATGCCGTAGCCGATGTTGATGAGGAAGTTCGATTTCAGCCGGCCGTCGGGGAAGAACGCGGCGTCGACCTTGGCGTTGTCGAACCCGGACATCGCGCCGCAGTCGAGGCCGACCGCGCGCAGCGCGAGGATCAGGTAGGCGCCCTGCAGGCTGCCGTTGCGGAAGCCATGGATCTCCGCGATCGGAGGCTTGTTGTACCAGTTGATCGCGTCGGGGTTGTGGAAGAGCCGCGGCAGGTGCTCCCAGAAACGGGTGTCGTAGGCCACGATCGCCACCAGCGGCGCCTTCATGGTCTTGGCGGCGTTCGTCGGCGACAGCGCGGGCCGCAGCTTCTCGCGCGACTCGTGGGACTTCAGGTAGAGCACCCGCATCGGCTGGCTGTTGGCCGTGGTCGGGCCCCATTTCATCAGGTCGTGCGCCGCGCGCAGCAGCTCGTCGGGAACCGGCTTGTCCTCGAAATCGCCGTAGCTGCGCGCGTTGCGCAGGATGAGGTCGAGGGTCCTGTCGTCGGCGGTCATCCCGATACTCCGATCTTCACCAGGGCGCCGCCGTCCACCGGCAGCGCCACGCCGGTGATGAAGCTCGCCTCGTCCGAGGCGAGGAACAGCGCCGCGTTCGCCACGTCCCAGGCGGTGCCCATTTTTTTTCGCAGCGGCACCTTGGCATCGCGCATCGCCGCGACCTCGGCGCGGGTCTTCCCGCTTACGCGCGCGCGGGTGTCGACCGCCATCGGCGTGTCCATGAGGCCGGGGAGGATGGCGTTGGCGCGCACGCCGTGCTCGGCGTTCTGGATCGCGATTTGCTGCGTGTAGGCGATCATCGCCGCCTTGGTCGCCTTGTAGGCGACGGTCGGATAGACCTCCCAGGCGGCCACCGACGAGATGGTGATGATCACGCCGGAGCGCTGCGCGCGCATGATGGGGAGCGCGTGCTTGCAGGCCATGACGCAGCCGCGCAGGTTGATCGCGCTGATCCGGTCGAAGGCCTCCTCGGTGATCTCGAGCGGCGAAGCGTCGCCGCCGGCAAGCGAGAGCCCCACGTTGTAGTGCAGGATGTCGAGCCGCCCCCAGCGTTCCCGCGCCGCGCGGATCGCCGCGGCGAGCATCGCTTCCTTTGTGACGTCGGCCTCGAAGGCGACGCAGTCGCCGCCGGCAAGCCTGGCGGTTTCTTTCGCCGATGCAAGGTCGCGGTCGACTGCGAGGACCGCCGCGCCTTCCTGGACGAAGCGCATGGTGACGGCGCGGCCATTGCCGAGCCCTTCGCCCGGCCCCTGCCCGGCGCCGATGACGACGGCGATCTTGTTCTGCAGCCGCATGATGGACCCGGCCATTCTGTCATAGCATCGCGCCGATGGTGGAGCTCGCGAGGGTCATCCGTCCCGGCGACGGCGTGATGTGGGGGCAGGCCTGCGCCGAACCGCAGACGCTGGTCGAGCTCTTCGTCGCCCAACGCGAGTCGTTCTCCGGAGCGCGCGTGTTCCTCGGCGCGAGCTACTCCGGACTGGTGAAGCCCGAGCACGCCGACCACCTGCGCTTCGCGTCGTACTGCGGCACCGGGACGAACCGCGCGCTGGGCGACGCGGGCGTGCTGGAAATCTATCCCACTCCCTACTCCCAACTTGGCGCCCTCATCCGGGATGGGAAGATCCGCGCCGACGTCGTGCTGGTGCAGGTGTCGCCGCCGAACGCCCGCGGCGAGTACAGCCTCGGCCTCGGCGTCGAGTACCTCGCGCCGGCGCTGCGGGCCGCGCGCGCGGTCATCGGCGAGGTGAACGAGCGCGTGCCCTGGACCCATACCGAGCTGCTGCTCCGGAGAAAGGACTTCGCGCTCGTCATCGAGAGCTCGCGCGCACCCGTCTATGTGCCCTACCGCTCCGCGGAGATCGAGTCCGCGATCGCGCGCAACGCCGCCGAGTACATTCCGGACCGCGCGGTGATCGAATGCGGCATCGGCAACCTGCCGAACGCCGTGCTCGACGTGCTGGGGGAGCGGCGCGGACTGCGCTTTCATTCCGGCCTGATCCCGGACGGCGTCGCCGCGCTGCACGCGAAAGGCGCGCTGACCGGCGAGATCCGCGGCGGCTGCCTGATGGGCACGCAGGAACTGTTCGACTGGGCGCGCGAGAATCCCCAGGTCCGGCTGCACTCGTCCGACTACACCCATGGCGCCGCGGTGCTGGCGAAGCTCGAGCGCCTCGTCGCCATCAACTCGGCCGTCGAGGTCGACCTCACCGGCCAGGTCAACGCGGAGCTTGCGCGCGGCAGCTACGTCGGCGCGGTGGGCGGCGCGCTCGACTTCATCCGCGCTGCGAACCAATCGCCGGGCGGCGCCGCGCTCATCTGCCTGCCGTCGAATCGGATCGTCAGGAAGCTTTCGGGCCCGGTCGCGACTCCGCGCAGCGAAGCGGCGGTGATCGTGACCGAGAAGGGCGCCGCCGACCTGCGCGGCTGCACGCTGCGCGAGCGCGAGGAGCGCCTGCGCGCGATCAGCGAAAATTCCTGAGGTCGCGCACGACCCAGAACGGCAGCGCGGCGAGCGCGATGAACACGAGCGCGATCGCGAGCCCGGCGCGGTAGCCGTCGGTCAGGTCGTGCAGCACGCCGCCCGTCAGTGCGCCGGCCGCGGCGCCGACGGCGTTCGCGGAGTAGATGCCGCCGTAGATCGTCGCCACCTGCGGCCCCGCGAAGTAGCGCGCCGCGAGCGAGGAGATGATCGGCCCGCGCGTTCCCATGCACAGGCCGAACAGCACCACGAAGACGACGAGCAGCGTCGCTGAAGGCTGGTAGGTCATCGCGAGGAGGACTGCCATTCCGGCCGCGGTGCCGGCGAAGCTCACGCTCACGGTCTGGCGGTAGCCGAAGCGGTCGGAGACCACCCCGCTCGCCATCACGCTCGCGGCCGAGAGCAGGCCGAGGAAGCCATAGGCGCTTGCGGCGCTGATGGGGGTGAAGCCCGCATCGATGAAGAAAGCGACGAGCTGCACCAGCACGGAAAACATCGACGCCGAGGTGAAGAAGAAGATCGCGGCGAGCCCCCAGAACACCGGGGTGCGGAACGCGGCACGGAAAGTCCAGCCTTCGCCCTCCTTTTTCCGCCGGGTTTCGCGGTGATACGCAGCGCTGCCGGCGGCAAGGCGCTTCCAGGGCAGGAAGAGCACCACGGGCAGGAGCGCGATGAGCGCGATGCCGAGGATGCGGTAGGCGCTGCGCCAGCCGAATTCACCGATGAGCGACTGCGCGAGCGGCACGAGGAAGACGGCGCCGACGCCGGTCGCCGAGAACGCGATCCCGATCGCCGTCGAGAGGCGCGTGCGGTACCAGCGCGAAAGCAGCGCCGAGCCCGGCACCATGCCGTTCAGGCTCGCCCCCAGCCCCACCAGCACGCCGATGCACAGGTAGAACTGCCACAGGCCGCTCACCGAGCCCGCGGCCCAGAACGCCGCGCCGAGAAGCGCCGTTCCCACGCCGTAGACCCAGCGCGGGCCCAGCCGGTCGAACACCAGCCCCGCGAGCGTGGCGGTGCCGCCGTGCACCAGCAGATAGATCGAATAGACGCTCGCCACCTGCGAGCGCGTCCAGCCGAAGTCGCGCTCGAGCGGCAGCAGGAACACCGTGTAGCTGTCGCCCAGGCCGCGGCCGAGCAGGATGAACGCAAATACGGCGGCGAGCACTCCGGCGGCGGTGCGGGAAAAGGGCGTCAGATCGGCTGTTTCAGAGTTTCTGCGCGGGATCGAGCCCGAAGACCTGGCGCAGGTACGAGAGGTAGCCGGCGTCCTTGCTGATGGTCTTGCCGGGCGCGTCCGAGACCTTGGCCACCGGCTGCCCGTTGCACTCGGTCATCTTGAGCACGATGTTGATCGGCTCGTAGCCGAGGTCGTTCGTGAGGTTGGTGCCGATGCCGAACGAGATGCGCGCGCGGCCCTCGAAGCGGCGCGCGATCTCGATCGCGAGCGGGAACGAGAGCTGGTCGGAGAAGATGAGCTGCTTGCTCTTGGGATCGACGCGGTTCCGGCGGTAGTGCTCAATCATGCGCTCGCCCCAGTCGAACGGGTCGGCGGAGTCGTGCCGCACGCCGTCGAAGAGCTTGCAGAAGTACATGTCGAAGTCGCGCAGGAAGGCGTTGAAGCCGTAGGTGTCGGTGAGCGCGATGCCGAGGTCGCCGCGGTATTCCTGCGCCCACTTGTCGAAGGCGAACACCTGCGAGTCGCGCAGCCGCGGCCCCAGCGCCTGGCACGCCTGCATGTATTCGTGGGCCATGGTGCCGAGCGGCGTGAGGTTGTTGCGCATCGCGAAGAGCACGTTCGAGGTGCCGGCGAAATATTCGGGCACCTCGCGCTTGAGGGTCTGCAGCACCTCCTCCTGCCAGGCGCCGGAGAAGCGCCGCCGCGTGCCGAAGTCGGAAATCCTGAGCTCGAGCGAGGACTCCGCCTTGCGCACGAGCTCGATCTTGGCCGCGAGCCGCCTGCGGCCTTCGTCCAGATTCGGCCGCGGCTGCGTACGCCGGAAGTACACCTCCGACACGATCGCAAGCACCGGGATCTCGTAGAGGATGGTGTGCAGCCACGGGCCCCGGATGGTGATGTCGATCTCGCCAGGCTTCTCGCCGTAGCCCGCGCTCAGGTACTTCTCGTTGAACTTGAACAGGCCCAGGAAATCGACGAAGTCGGACTTCATGAAGCGCCAGCCGCGCAGGTAGGCGAGCTCGTCCTCGCGGAACCGCAGCTTGCACAGGTTCGTGAACTCGGCCTTCATGTCCTCGAGGTGCGGGCGCAGGTCGACCCCGGGCGTGCGGCACTTGAACTTGTATTCGACCTGCGCGCCCGGAAAGTGGTGCAGCACCACCTGCATCATGGTGAACTTGTACAGGTCGGTGTCCAGCAGCGACTGGATCAGCATGCGGCGGGCATTGTTGCGGGCATTGTAACTACGACCAGAGCTCGGGAGTCGAGTCGTCCGTCTGGATCAGCTGCGGGCCCTCGCTGTCGGGATTGCTCACGCGCTTCGACACCGGTCGGATCTGCATCTCGCCGGCGGGATAGGGGCCGAGCAGGTCCGCCACCTGCTCCGCCTCGGTGAGCGTCGGATCGAGCCAGCGCGGCACGTCGCCGGCGTGAAGCAGCACGGGCATGCGGTCGTGCACCTTGGCCGCGAGCGCGTTCGGCTCGGTGGTCATCAGGATGTAGCTCGCGACCGCGTCGGGCTTGCCGCCGTGCCAGCGATCCCAGAGGCCCGCGAGGAAGAACGGCTCCCCGCTTTTCAGGCTGAACCAGAACGGCACCTTGCCGCTCGAGGTGGTGCGCCACTCGTAGTAGCCGTCGATCGGCACGACGCAGCGGCGGTGGCTCAGCAGGTCGCGGAACATGGGCCGCTCGGCCACCGTCTCGGCGCGCGCGTTGATCGGCCGCCGCGCCGATTTCGGATTCTTGGTCCAGGAAGGCAGCAGGCCCCAAAGGAATTGCTCGAAGCGCAGCTCGCGTGTGCGGTAGGACTGGCGGAGGATCCAGTCCGGCAGGCCGGGACAGACGTTATAGCGCGCGGCGAGCTCCTCGCCGCCCACGATGGGTTGGCCCAGCACCCCCTCGATGCGCTCCTTGCGGCTGAACCGCCCGTATCGCCCGCACATATTTGCGAGCTTACAGCGGTGCGAGCTTACAGAGCGCCGTGCTCGACCAGCCCGTTCACGCGCGCGCCGAGGAGGCGCACCGGGCGCCGTCCCGCCTGCGTGCGGTGAAGAAGCTCCGCGGCCCACGACGAGATCACGTCGGCGTCACAGGTGGGCCGCGACAGCGTGTGGCTGCGCGTCACCGTGGTGAAGTCCGCGTAGCGGACCTTGATCGTCACCGTGCGCCCGGCGAGGTGCTTCTTCTCGAGCCACTCGGCGGTCTCGCGCGCGAGGCGCGCAACCTCGGTCCGGATCTCGTCCAGGTCCTGCAGGTCCTGCGCGTACGTGGTCTCGCTGCTCGCCGACTTCGCCGCCCGGTGCGCGACGACCGGGCGCGGGTCGTCGCCGTAGGAAAGCTGGCGCAGCCAATCGGCTAGGCTCCCCAGGTGAAGCCGGAGTTCTTCAAGATTGTAGTTTCTGATGTCCACCACGCGCTTGAGCCCCAGCGCGTGCAGTTTTTTCGCCGTCACCGGCCCCACCCCCCACAGGGCGTCGACCGGCAAAGCCTGCAGAAACTCCTCCACCCGCTCGGGCGAAATGACGGTGAGCCCGTCGGGCTTGCGCCAGCCCGACGCGATCTTGGCGAGGAACTTGTTCGGCGCGACGCCGGCCGAGGCGGTGCAGCGCGTCTCCTCGTAGATGCGGCGCTTGAGCTCCTTCGCCACCAGGCTGCCGTAGGCGATGCCCCAGCGGTTCTCGGTGACGTCGAGGTACGCCTCGTCGAGAGAAAGCGGCTCGACCAGGTCGCTGCACGAGCGCAGGATGGCCATCACCTGCGACGAGACCTCGTGGTACTTCGTGAAGTCCGGCCGCACGATGACGAGCTCGGGGCACAGGCGCAGCGCGCGCGCCATGGGCATCGCCGAGCGCACCCCGAACGCGCGCGCCTCGTAGCTCGCCGCCGCCACCACGCCCCGCCCCTCCGGGCTTCCGCCCACCGCTACGGGCTTGCCGCGCAGCCGCGGCTCGTCGCGCGCCTCGACCGAGGCGTAAAACGCGTCCATGTCCAGATGGACGATCTTGCGCATACTGTATATATTGCCACTAGAAGGCCGGCCTGCCCAGCCCGGGTCCCGCGGCATCTTTGGAAACCCTTCTTTAGAAACCTATTTCCCTGACGGGCCGTGCCCCGGAATGCGCTCCGGGGCCGAGACCCGGTAGCCCTGCGCGTAGTCGACGCCGAGCTCGCGCACTACCCGCAGCACCGCGTCGGTCTCGACCCACTCGGCCACGGTGGGGATGCCCATGGCGCGGCCGACGCCGCAGATGGCGGTGACCATGGCGCGGTCGACGGAATCGTTGGCGATGTTGCGCACGAACTCGCCGTCGATCTTGAGGAAGTCCACCGGCAGGTTCTTGAGGTAGCCGAACGAGCTTACGCCCGAGCCGAAATCGTCCAGCGCGAAGCGGCAACCGAGCGCGCGCAGAGTGTTCATGAAGCGGATGGCGTGCGCGAGGTTGTTGATCGCCGCGGTCTCGGTCACCTCGAAGCACAGCACTTGCGGCGCAATGCGGGCGGCAACGATCTCTTCGCGCACGAAGCGCAGGAAGTCCTCGTCGCCGAGCGAGGTGCCGGAGAGATTGAGGGCGACGATGCGCCGTGCGTCGGCGAGCAGCGCGCCCGAGCCGATCAGGCGGCACACCGTGCGCACCACGAACCGGTCGATGCGCCCCGGCATCAGGTTGTAGCGCTCGGCGGCCTGGATGAGCATGCTCGTGGGCACCTGGGTGTTGTCGCGATCGTGCATGCGCAGCAGCGCCTCGCGGTACTCCGTCACCGCGAGCTCCGGGCGCAGCGCGACCGCCTTCTGCACCTCGACGAAGATGCGCTCCTCGCGCAGGGCGTCGCCGATGCGCGCACCCCACTCGAGGTCGCTGGTGCGCCGCCCGAGCTCGCCGTCGCTCGCCTTGAGGACGTGGATGCGGTTGCGGCCGCCCTCCTTCGCCGCGTAGCAGGCGACGTCGGCCGCGCTCATGAGCTGCGCGACGCTCTTGCTCTGGCCGTCGATCGGCACCAGGCCGATGCTGACGCCGGTCTCGAACAGGCGGTTGCCCCAGCTGAAGCGGAAGCCGGCGACCACCTGGCGCAGCTTCTCGGCGATTTCGCGGGCCTTGGGCAGGTCGCAATGCGCCACCAGCACGCCGAACTCGTCTCCGCCGAGGCGCCCGAGCGTGTCGTTGGCGCGGAGCTGCGATTTGAGCATCGCGCCGAGCTGGCGCAGCAGCTCGTCGCCCGCGGTATGGCCGCTCGTATCGTTCACCACCTTGAACTGGTCGAGGTCGAGGAACATGAGCGCGTGGCGGCTCGCCTCGAGCTGCGCGTCCTCGAGCGCCTGGCTCAGCTTGCGCTCGAAGTGGCGGCGGTTGATGAGGCCGGTAAGGGGGTCATGGCTCGCCTGCCAGGCAAGCTCGTGGTTGAGCGCGCGGGCCCGCGACACGTCCGCGTAGACGAAATAGCCGATGCATAGCATCCCGCCCAGCGCGAGCAGCAGCACGCTGAGCAGCGCCGTGTGGCTGTGGTCGCGCGCCATCGCCGCCACGCGGTCGAGCGGCACTTGCACCTCGATCGCGCCCATCAGCCGGTTGAGCTCGAAGACCTTGCCGACCGGCACGCCGGCGCGCCCCCGGTTCGCCACCGTCTGCGGCCGCGATTCGAGAGCGTTGTGGCAGTTCACGCAGGCCTGGCTGACCGCCGGGTCGGCCCGCATGTAGCGCAGCGTGCTCACGCCCTGGAGGGTCTCGATGCGCCATACCGGCTCCCACGCGATCGCCGACGCGGGCGCCGGCCGGTCCTGCGCCTCGAGCTGCGCCCAGGCCCAGCGCTGGAAATCGTCCGCGAGCCCCTGATTCTCGGCGAGATTCCACTTGCTCACCGGCCGGTAGCGGTAGAGCCCGCTGCTGTCGACGTTGATGCGCTCGCCCACGAGCTTGAGGAACTGCGCCGGCAGCGGAACGTTGCCGCGTTCGTCGCGATAGTGCTCGGATGCGACCCCCACCCCGTCGCGCATCAGCTTGCCGACCACGTGCTCGGCATAGACCGAGCGCGAGCTGGCGGACTGCCGCGTGACGATCTCCGCGAGCTGGACGGCCTGGAACTCGATCAGGCTGTGCTGGCCGCGGCTGATGAGGTACCCGGTGAGCGCCACCACCGCCCAGAGAAACGCGACGGCGGTGATGAGCACGCGGCGGCGCAGGCCGATGCCGCCCTGCTTCCAGTCCTCGACCCGCACGCGCGTGCCGGTCCGCGCCGCGAAGCGCCGGAACCCGGGCTTCAGGCGGCGCACGAAGGCGCCTCCACGCGTCCAGATGTGGGCGGAATTCACGCCCGCACTGTAGCTGCCGCGGTCCGGCGCCGAGAGGTCAAACCTTTCGACTGACGAGCTTTTGCACGATCCGACACGCTTGCGGGGCTTCCGATACTGGATATAATTCCAGTGTTTGTTAAAACAGGTGAGAGAACCCGCATGGACGCGTTGACCGACCGGCAGTCCGAGATCCTCAAGCTGATCCGCGAGCTCACCGAGGTGTCGGGGTTTCCGCCGACCCGCGCCGAGATCGCCGAGCGCATGGGCTTTCGCTCGGTGAACGCGGCCGAGCAGCACCTGCGCGCGCTGGAGAAAAAAGGGGCGATCGAGATCTCCTCGGGCGCCTCGCGCGGCATCCGCGTGCGCGATGGCCGGCCCGCGAGCCGCGCCGGCCGCCTGCTCGAGCTCCCGGTGATCGGCCGGGTCGCCGCCGGCAGCCCGATCCTCGCGCAGGAGCACGTCCAGGAGCGCTACCAGGTCGACCCCAACCTCTTCACGCCGCGCGCCGACTACCTGCTGCGCGTGCGCGGCATGTCGATGCGAGACGCGGGCATCCTCGATGGGGACCTGCTCGCGGTGCATCGCACGCAGGAGGCGCGTACCGGCCAGGTAGTGGTCGCCCGGCTCGCCGACGAGGTGACCGTGAAGCGCTTCCGGCGCCGCGGCCACGCGGTGCAGCTCGTCCCCGAGAACCCCGACTTCGAGCCGATCGAGGTCGACCTGAGGAGCGAGCCGCTCGTCATCGAAGGCGTCGCGGTGGGCGTCATCCGCAACGGCCGCGCGTTCTAGTCCTGTTTTGCCGGCTGTCCCGGGGAAACCCGGGGGCTTTCGTGGTAAAAATGCTGCGATGCCAGACCGGCCGCTCAACCGCATCTGCTACGTCGAGGACGACGAGGACATCCAGCGCATCGTGCGCATGTCGCTCGAGCGCCTCGGCAAGATGACGGTCCACATCGTCGGCGATCCGACCATGGCGATCGACGCCATCAACAGCTTCAAGCCCGACCTGGTGATGCTCGACTGGATGATGCCGAAGCTCGACGGCCCGGCGCTCTTCAAGCTGATGCAGGCCCGGCCCGAGACCCAGGCGCTGCCGGTCGTATTCATTACCGCCAAGGCCTCGCAGCGCGACCTGGACCAGCTGATGAAGCTCGGTGCGGCCGCGACCATCTCCAAGCCCTTCTCGCCCAAGGACTTGCCCGAGCAGCTGCGGGAAATCTGGAAGAAGCTACCCTAGGTTCAGAAGCTACCCTGGCGTCAAAAGCTGCCCTAGCTCGCCGGGCGGCGCGGCTGCGAGCGAGGCTGGGAACGCGGCTGCGAGCGGGGTTGCGAGCGCGGCTGGGTAATGTCCGGCCCGGACTCGGCCTCCAGCTTGCGCCGGATGAAGCCGAGCACCTCGTCGGCGTTGCGAAAGCGCGCGTCGCGGTCTTTCTCGAGCAGCTTGTCGAGCAGCCTTTGATACTTCGCCAGCTCGTCGGGCAGCGCCTGCGGCGGCGTGTTGAGGTGGTGCAGCGCCACCTCGACCGCCGAGTTGCCTTCGAAGAGGTGGCGGCCCGTCAGCATCTGGAAGAGCAGCACGCCGGCGCTGTAGATGTCGGTCCTGAGGTCCAGCGCCTTGCCCTGGACCTGCTCGGGGCTCATGTAGCGCGGCGTCCCCAGAATCTCCCCCTGCCCGGTCATGTCGGCCGCATCGATGTGCTTCGCGATGCCGAAATCGACCACCGCCAGGCTGCCGTCGGCGCGGAACATCAGGTTCTGGGGCTTCAGGTCGCGGTGCAGGATGCCTTTCTCGTGGATGTCGCCGAGCGCGATCATCAGCTCGCGGAAAAGCCGCAGGCATTCGGCCGGCGCCAGGGCCTTGCCGCCGAGCCGCTTCATGAGATCACCGCCGTCGAAGAACTCCATCACCAGGTAGGCGTGCTCGCCGGATGTGCCGTGCGTGACGACGCGCGCCACGTGCCGGCTCTGGATGCGCTCGACCAGCGCGTACTCCTCGATGAAGCGCTGCAACGCCTTGCGGTCGGCGGTCACCTCGTTGCGCAGGATCTTCACCACCAGCGGCTCGTCGTCGCGCTCGCGCGAGGCGAGGTACACGCGCGACATGCCGCCTTCGCCGATGAGGTGGAGCACCCGGATGCCGGGGATCTTGACCTGCGCGCCGATGCTCTGTCCCTCGAGGCGCGCCGCCAGCTCGGGGGTGAGCGTCTTCTGGGCGGCGTCGCTCGTGAGGTCGCGCAGCGACGTGATGAACCGCTCGCGCGTCAGCTCCTGCTTGCGCTGGTAGTCGTCGGCGCCTGCCTTCATCGCCTTGACGGCGATCACCTCGTTGCCGGCGCCGGTCAGGAACAGGATCTTCGGGCACCCGGGGCGGCTCTTGAACTGGGCGAGCCACTCGAGGCCATCGCCGTCCTCGCGTCCGAGCATGTAGTCGAGGACCAGGACGTCGTAGCCTCCGAGCGGGAAATCAGGCCCGGGAATCGCCTGCACCTTGGGGTCGTAATGGTCGACTTCGGCGTTCGGCCACTGCGACGTCACGTAGTGCGTGAGGAGCGTGTGCAGGTCCTCGTCGTCGTCGATGATGAGGACGCGCATCGCTAGAGCGTGATCGAGTACACCCCGACGGCTTCGGACTTGCCGCGCAGCGCCACCGCCCCGCGTGCCTGCGCGCGTCCGGCCGGGACGAGCGGCCGGATCGACTCGAACAGCGTCTCCGCGACCAGCACCTCGTCGGCCTGCGCCATCTGCATCAGGCGCGCCGCCGTGTTCACCGTATCGCCGATGATGGTGTAGCTCATGAAGTGCGGCGAGCCGATGTTGCCGATGATCGCCTCGCCGCGGCACAGGCCGATGCCGACCCCGGTCTCGACGCCGAAGCGCGCGCGCCAGTCCGCGGACACCGGCGCAAAGCGCGACACCATGTCCATCGCGGTGCGCCACGCGCGGGCGGGCGCGTCGGCCTGGGCGAACGGAACGTTGAAGCCGACGAGCAGGCTGTCGCCCGCCATGTTGAAGATCGTGCCCTCATGCTGGTAGGCGGCCTCGGTGAGAACCGAGAAGTACTCGTTCAGCATGTCGACGACGTTGTGCACGCCGATGGTCTCGGTGATCCGGCTGAAGCCGCGCAGGTCGGCGAACAGGACCACCACGTCGGCGCGCTCGGCCTCGGTGCGGAACGGCGCGGCGCTGCCCGCCACGCCGATGATGCGGTCGGTGAGGCGCGGCGACACATAGCGCGAGAGCGCCTTGTGAAGCGCCTCTTTGTGCTCCACCTCGGCCGCGAGGCGCCGCGCCTCGAGCTCGCGTCGCGTCTCGTGCAGGCGCCGCAGGGTCTTCACCCGCGCCAGCAGCTCCTCGCGGCGGACCGGCTTATGGAGAAAATCGTCGGCGCCGGCCTGGATGCCCTGTAGCCGGCTTTCGCGGTCCTCGAGCCCGGTCACGAGCACCACCGGGATGAGCGCGGTCAGCGGATCGGACTTCAGCCGGCGGCAGATCTCGAAGCCGCACGCTCCGGGAAGGAGAACGTCGAGCAGGACGAGATCGGGCGGGGCCGCGGCCACCGAGGCGCTCACCGCGGCGCCGTTGTTCACCATTTCGGCTTCCATGCCCTCGGCTTCCACCGTCGCGGCGAGCAGCGCAGCCATATCCGGATCATCGTCGACCACCAGGACGCGGAACGCCGCCTGCGGCGCGACATCCTGGCCGGTGGCGGCGAGATCACTCATACGTGATGTGCAGGTTCGAGAGGTATTCGCCGTATTCGGCGACGTGCTTCTCCAGTCCGGCCTTGTCGCCTGTCTTGGCGCCCTCTTCGATCAGCTTGCCCAGCGTGGTCACGTCGTCGAAGCCGTAGGAAACGCCGACGCCGCGCATGCGGTGCCCGATCTGGCGCATCTGCTCGAAGTCGCCGCCGGCGAGCGCCTGGCGCAGCACGTCGAGCTCCTTGTTGCGGTTGGCGAGGTACGTCGGAATCAGGTCCTCGAGGTCCTTCGAGACCTTTACCGTGCGCGCATCCTGAGTCATGAACCCATTATATGGGCGGGGCTTTTGGCTGTCCGGCAGCCGCCGGTCAGGCTTTGTCAGCCAGGGCCGCCCGCGCCCGGGGGAGGTGCGGATGGACCGTCAGCGCGGCGTAGAAGGCGAAGCGCGCCTCGAGCGGCGCGCCCCCGCCGAGGAGGATTTCGCCAAAATGCATCATGGCGGCGAAATGCCGGGGCTCGAGCTCGAGCGTGCGGGCGATGTCCTCCAGGCACTCCTGGTCGCGTCCGAGAACGTAATAAAGCGTGGCGCGCTTGTGCCAGGCCTCGGCGAAATCCGGCGCCCGGCGCAGCAGCAGGGTCAGGCGGGTCTCGGCGATGTCGTAGCGCCGCGCCGCGATGTCGCGGGTAGCGAGGTCGAGGACCCGGGCAGCGGCGGCGTGCGGGTGGTCCATCCACACGCTCCAGATCTGGTCTTCGGTCCGGTCCGCTTCCCTCCCAGGACAGGATTTGAGCTGCCTGAAGAGCGCGTCCAGGAACGGGAGGTCCCGCGCCGGCCGGCGCGAACGGCGGGCTTCGATCAGGCCGAGGATGTCGCCCGGGCTCTTCACTGAGCCATCTTAGTGGAAGTCGCGCGAAGGCGCTGTGAGCGGTCCGAGGAGCACGCTGTAATCAAGCAGGCGGCGTGCCACCAAATGCACAACGTCGCCGTCGCGCTCGATCACCCCCTGCACGGCAAGCAGGCGCGCGCCCAGCAGCTCGCCCTTCTGGCGCTCGCTCAAGCGCCGCCAGACCACCACGTTGACGTTGCCGGTCTCGTCCTCCAGCGTGACAAAAATCACCCCGCTCGCCGTGTCCGGCCGCTGGCGGCAGGTCACCAGCCCCGCCGTTCGCGCCGCGCTTCCGTGCGGCAGTTTTTGAATTTCCTCGGAAGAGAGCACGCGCCTGCTCTTCAGATGGTTTCTGATCAAAGCTAGTGGGTGGCGGCCGAGCGTGAGGCCGAGGCTCGCGTAGTCGGCGACGATGTCCTCGCCTTCGCGCGGAGCGGCAAGCTGCGGCGCTCGCTCGGCCGCCGGCGCATCGAGCGGCGCGCGCCGCGCCGCGCCCGCCGCGGCCCAGTGCGCGAGGCGGCGGTGACCGGCGAGCGAGCGCAGCGCGCCCGCGGAGGCGAGGCAGCGCAGATCCTTTTTGTTCAAACTCAGCTCGTGAATGGATCGATAAGGCCTCGCCTGAGCGAGGCGGCGGCCCTCGGCCTCGGACAATCCGCCCACCATGCGCAGCCCAAGGCGCAGCGCGCCCGCCTCGAGCGTGCAGTCCCAGTCGCTCGCGTTCACGTCCGGCGGCCGCACCTCGACGCCGTGGCGGCGCGCGTCCTGCACCAGCTGGGCGGGCGCGTAGAAGCCCATCGGCTGGCTGTTGAGCAGCGCCGCGCAGAACGCGGCCGGGTGATGGAGCTTCAGCCACGAGGAGACGTAGACGAGCAGCGCGAAGCTCGCGGAATGCGATTCCGGGAAGCCGTACTCGCCGAAGCCGAGGATCTGGCGATAGATCGACTCGGCGAATTCGGCGCCGTAGCCGTTCTCGCGCATGCCGCGCTTCAGCTTCTCCTCGAACCGGTCGAGGCTGCCCGACCTTCTCCACGCCGCCATCGAGCGGCGCAGCTGGTCGGCCTCCCCCGGCGTGAACCCGGCCGCGACCATGGCGAGCTCCATCACCTGCTCCTGGAAGATCGGCACGCCCAAGGTCCTTTCCAGGACTTTTTGGACTTGTGGACTCGGGTAAACCACGGGCTCAAGGCCACGCCGGCGCCGCAGGTACGGGTGCACCATGCCGCCCTGGATCGGCCCCGGCCGCACGATCGCCACCTCGATCACGAGGTCGTAGTAGCTCGCGGGCTTCAGGCGCGGCAGCATGCTCATCTGCGCGCGCGACTCGATCTGGAACACGCCGATGGTGTCGGCCTTCTGGATCATCGCGTACACGGCGGGATCTTCTGCCGGGATTTCCTGCATTTGTTTTCCAACCATTTCCAAACCGCGGCGGATGGCGGAAAGCATCCCCAGCGCCAGCACGTCGACCTTCAAGAGGCCGAGCGCCTCGAGGTCGTCCTTGTCCCACTGGATCACGGTGCGCTCGGGCATGGCGGCGTTCTCGATCGGGACCAGCTCGGCGAGCGGCCCGCGCGAGATCACGAAGCCGCCGACATGCTGCGACAGATGGCGCGGGAACCCGACCAGCGCGGCGGCCACCTCGAGCGCCGGGTTTCCGGGCGGAATTTTCGCGTCCCAGAAAGCAAAGCCTTTGGCAAGGCGCTCGACTTCCTCCGCAGGCAAGCCCAGGGCCTTTCCGGCGTCGCGCACCGCGCTTCTAGGACGGTAGCAGATCACGGTGGCGGCCAGCGCGGCGCGCTCGCGGCCGTATTTTCCGTAGACGTACTGGATCACTTCCTCGCGGCGCTGGTGCTCGAAGTCGACGTCGATGTCCGGCGGCTCGTTGCGCTCGCGCGAGACGAAGCGCTCGAACAGCATGTTCATGCGCGCCGGGTCGACCTCGGTGATGCCGAGCGCATAGCACACCACCGAGTTCGCGGCCGAGCCGCGCCCCTGGCACAGGATGCCGCGGCTGCGCGCGAAGCGCACCACGTCGTGCACGGTGAGGAAGAAGGGCTCGTAGCCGAGCTCGGCCACCAGGCGAAGCTCGTGCTCCACAAGATCGGCGACCTTCGGCGGCACGCCCTGCGGGAAGCGCCGGCGCAATCCGTCCTCGGTCAACTTTTGGAGCCACGCGGCGGGCGTAGAGCCTGGCGGCACCAGCTCGCTGGGGTATTCGTACTTCAAAGAATCGAGCGAAAAGCGACAGCGCTCGGCAATGGCCACGGTTTCGGCGAGGAGCTCCGGCGGGTAGAGCCGGGCGAGGCGCAGGCGCAGGCGCAGGTGGCGCTCGCCGTTCGGATGGAGCGCCTGGCCGCACTGCGCTACGGGCTTGCCGAGCCGCACCGCGGTGAGCACGTCCTGCAGGCGCCGGCGCGAGCGCAAGTGCATGTGCACGTCGCCCGCGGCGGCGAGCGGCAGGCCGCTTTTCGCCGACAGCTCTTTCAGCGCGGCGAGCTTCGCGTGATCGTTCGGCCCGCAGTGCAGCTCGGCGCCGATCCAGGCGTTGCCGGGAAAATGCCTTGCCGCCCATTTCGCTTGCTCTTCTCGATCGGAAATCAGAAGCACGAGCGTGCCGCTGCCGGCAAGCGCCTCGACATCGCCGCGCGAGAGCGAATACTTTCCCTTCTTGCTGCGGCGCCGGCCGAGCGTGATCAGCGAAGAGATTTTTCCGTACGAGCCACGGTCGGTCGCCAGGAGGACGAGCTTGCTCTTTTCGACGCTGATTTCGGTCCCGAGGATCAGCTTGAGACCGCACGCCTTCGCCGCCTGGTGCGCGCGCACCGCGCCGGCGAGCGAACATTCGTCGGTGATCGCGAGCGCGCGGTAGCCGAGCGCCGCGGCGCGCTCGACCAGCTCTTCAGGGCGCGAGGCGCCGCGCAGGAAGCTGAAGTTGGACAGGCAGTGCAGCTCTGCGTATTCAGGCAAAAAAGCCATGCAGGAACCAATGGGTCGTGCTGGGACTGGCTTCGCGGTAGATCCAGGCGAGCGCCCCGCCGGGCAGGCGCGCGACGAAGTAATCGCGGCTCGCCTCGTCGCCGTCCCACCAGCCCGACTCGATCCGCTCCGGACCGGCGAGCGCGGTGAATTCCCCTTCTTTTATTTTTTTCGGCTCTAACAGCCATAAAGGCCGCGGCCCCGGCTGGCGATATTCACGCGGATCCCACTCGCCGGGCTCCACGCGGCGCCACGCGTGCTCGGGCCGGTGATCCGGGTGCGTGGCGAGGCCGCACACGGCGTCGTGTCCCAGGCGGGTGCGCAGGCGCTCGACCAGGCGCGCCCAGTCCTCGGCCTCGGCGGCTGCGTCGCCGAACATCCCGGCCGTGAATTCGCCGAGCTGAACGAAGTCCTCGGCTTCGACGCGGATCGCCTCGACCGGGCGCACGATCTGGAGCGCGGACAATTTCTCCTGCAAGAGACGCGTGAAGCGCCCGGCGTCGCGCGCCGGCGACGCGAGGCCGATGTCGACGCGCGCCTCGGCTTCTTCGCCCAGCAGGACCAGCGTGAACCGCCGGATGCCCGCCTGGCGCGCGGCAAGGAGACCTTCGAGCTGCACCAGGAGCCGCCGCGCCGCAAACGCGAGCCCCTCGGCATGGACCACCGGCGCGGGGAGCTCGAGCCGAGCACCGAAGCGAGGCGGCGGCTCGAAGAAGGCACGCGGCTCCGGCACGCTGCCGAGCGCCCGGTCGAGCTCGTCCAGGAACGGCTGGCCGCAGCGCTGCGCCAGGCCTTCCCGCGGCAGCCGCACGAGCTCGGCCACGGAATGGATGCCGACGCTCTGGAGGAAAAGCCGGGTCTCGCCCTGGCATATCGTCTCGAGCGGCACCTCGCCGAGGCTTGCGCAATTGCCGTGGGCAATCCAGAGCGCCGCGCGCGGGGTGGCCGCGGCGGCGAGCGTGGCGCGCAGGCCCATGTCCGCGATGCCGGAATGCAACCTGCTTTTCAGCGACGCCAGCCCGCCGAAAAGCCGCAGGCTGCCCTCGACTTCGAGCAGCAGCGCCTGCGGCGGCTCGAGCGAGACCTTAGGCGTGAACTGGCACGCCCAGGCGCCGATCGCCTCGAGCCTGCCCCGAGCGGGCGGGGGGAAGTGAAGCGCGACCCAGAGCATGAACCGGCCTTTCCACCGGCAACGCGAGCGCGGCGGCGGCCGGGGCGCCGCGGCGCTTGAGGATGCGAACCGAAAGCTCATTCGACGCGGGTTCCAGCGACATGCGCAAGGCGGCAGGCGAGGCAGCCCGCGCGGCCTCGGGAGGCCGGAACAGCACGACCCAGGCGCAGCTCGATTCGGCGGCGACCGCGAGACGCCGCAATTCGTCGTAGCGCGCGCGCGGCAGCCAGGCGACGAGCGCATGGCAGCTCGCGGAGCGCAGCACCTGTTCCGCCGCCCAGAGCGCGTCGCGGCGCCCTGGCGCATGCACCAGCGCGAGCTGCGTAAGGTCGATGCCGCCGGCGGCGAGCGCAGGCGCGTACGGCAGGTGCGGGGGCGCGAGCCAGACGATGCGCTTGCCGGCCCACGAAAGCGCGGCGAGCGCCGGCAGCAGGAGCTGCAGCTCGCCGATGCCGGCGCGAGCAGCGAAAAGCTCGGTCAGCGCGCCGGCGGGCCAGCCGCCGCCGGGAAGCTCGCGGTCGAGCGCTTCGAAGCCGGTGGGCGTGGCAGATGCACTGGCAGAGAGCCGTCCGCCGCGCCAGACTGGGTGCCGCTCGAGAATGTGGTCCAGTGTGGGGTCCAGCATGTGGTCCAAAGCCGCCATGGCTGTATCAGCTTAGCTGTATTTATATACAGTATCGATGCCTGTGGCAAGCTTGCCGTACTTCCGTACCATTCGGTACCAAGTGGTCAAGTGGAGAACAAGAACCTCGTGCTTCGAGCCGCCCTTGCATGCCTCCTCGCCCTGTCTCCGTACGCCGCGCTCGCGCAGGACAACTCCGTCCAGGTGTGGCTCGATCCCGGCTTCTTTTCCTATCACTTCAGCGACGCCGACTTCCGGCAGGACAACTACGGGGTCGGGGTCGGCGTGTTCGTCGCCCCGGCGCACGGATTCCTCGCCGGGACCTTCCTAAACAGCAATGACGAACGCAGCCACTACGTCGCCTACCATTGGCGTCCGTGGGGCCGGACTACGGAGGGCGTGAGCGTGCGCGCCGGCTTCGCGTTCGGGGCCATCGACGGCTACTCCAACACCAACAACGGCGGCTGGTTTCCCGTCATCCTGCCGGCGCTCTCCGCCGAGTACGGCCACTTCGGCGCCAATCTCATCCTGGCGCCGCATCCGAAGAACGGCACCGCGCTCGCGCTGCAGCTCAGGCTTCGGGTGTGGTAGCGACCTTCGGAATGAAGACGACGAAGAGGTTCGCGATCACGATCGTCACCGCGAGGAAGTAGAAGCTCGAGATGAGCCCTTGCCGGTCGGCCACCATGCCGGCGAGGAAGGGGCCGACCGCGGCGCCGATCGCCTGCGCGCCGAAGAGGATGCCGATGCTCGAGCCGCCCAGGTTCTTCGGGGTCGCCTCCAGCAGCCAGGCCTGGATCACCGGGCGGATGGCGTAGAGGAAGAAGCCGAGCACCGCGACCAGCGCGACGAAGAGCGCCGAGCCGCCGGAGAACGCCATCGCGAGGAGCACCACTGCGGTCGTCGCCATGCTTCCCATGACGATGCTGCGCCGGCCCATGCGGTCGGAAAGGTGGCCGGCGATGGGCGCGGCGGCGAACCCCGCCACCTGCAGCGCGAACAGGCACGTGCCCACCACGAACGAGGAATAGCCCATCTCGCGCGCGAGGTACACGGGCAGGAAGGTGAGCAGCGCCGACTGCGTCATGGAGCGGAAGGTCGAGCCGGTCGAGAGCAGGATGAGCGCGCGGTTGCGAAAGAGCTGCCGCACTCCGCTCCAGTACTGCGCGAGGGTCTGCGCTTCGTGCGCGGCTTTCTTTCCGCCGAGGCGCATCGAGCCCAGGAACACGAGCATGAGGAGCGCCACCACGAGGCCCGGCAGCACGTTCATCACGACCACCTCGCGCCAGGTGAACACTGCGAGCGCCGCGCCGATGACGATCGGGGCGATCGCGTCGCCGACGTTTCCGCCCATGCCGTGCAGCGAAAGCACCAGCCCCTTGCGGTCCGGATAGCGCTGCGCGAGGGTCGGGATGGCGGTCGGGTGCCAGATGCTGTTGCCGAACCCGACCAGCGAGACGCACATGAGCAGCATGAGGTAGCCGTGCGTGAAGCCGATCAGAAGGTACGGGAACCCGACCCAGAAGAGCGACACTGCCATGAGCAGGCCCTTCCTGCCCACGGTGTCCACCACCACGCCGCCCGGGATGTTGGCGACGGCCGCGGCGATGTACTGGCAGGTCATGATGAGGCCGATCTGGCTGTACGTGAGGCCAAGCTCGTTGCCGATCAGCGGAAGCAGCAGGTAGAACGTCGCCGGATACCAGTGCGTGAGCGCATGGCCGGTGGTGATCAGCCACAGCTCGCGCCAGGCGCCGGTCCGGGGTTGGGAATCGGTAAGGACTGCGCTCAAGCGGTCGCCTTTTCTTTTCTTTTGAGGAACTGCTCGACCAGCTCCGGAGTGACTACGGTGTTGGGCACGTACTCGGGGGCGTTCTCGAGCTGCTCCAGGTCATTGAGCCCGCACGCCTTGTAGATCCGATTGATCACCGAGATCA